>NZ_JBVIDX010000030.1:90455-101339 GCF_055572155.1 Streptomyces sp. NPDC030814 | reverse complement strand
TCCGCATACTGGATGTATGCGGGCGTTCCGACAACGCGGCGAGGTGCCGTAGCCGGCGTCGTGCGCCCGCCGGGGATTACGGGACAGCCCTTAGAACCCCAGCACCTCGCCGTACTTGATGGCGCCGTGGGGCAGCGCGAAGCCGAACGGGGTCAGCGACTTGCCCAGCGGGTACGTCTCCTCGGTGCTGCTCGGCACGAACCAGACGCCACCCGATCTGGGTTCACCGGCGTTCTCCCCGGGCGCGCTCACCGCGGTGTCCGACAGGCCGTCGCGGTTGTAGTCGCCGACTGCCACCTGGGCGCCGAAGCGGTCGCCGGCCTCGGCCGTGCCGGGCATGTTCGGGGTGTTCTGGCTGCGGGCCAGACCGCCGTGGAGGCCGTGCTCCGTGTCGTTCATGACGACGTATCCGCCCGCGTCCCTCACGGTGCCCACGTCCTCACCGGGCACGCCGACCACCAGCTCGGGACGGCTGTCGCCGTTCAGGTCGCCGGCGGACAGTGCGGCGCCGAAGTCGTCGCCCTCCTCGGCGGTACCGCCGACCTCCGGGCTCGACTGGGTGATGCAGTAATTCTCGGTACCGAACTGTGCGGTCTTCGAGCCCTTGAGCAGGAGCACCGCACCGCCGAGCCGGTCCTCGCAATGCGTCGTCTCCGACTCGGTGTTGGGCTGTACGAGGCCGACCGCGAGGTCGTCGGTGCCGTCCCGGTCGAAGTCGGCGGCGGCGAGCGCGCTGCCGCGGTCGGCGTCGGCCCACCACTGGGCGGGCTTGGCCTGGGCGTCCCAGCGCGTGATGAAGGTGCCGGAGTCGTCCAAGGCCTGCCAGGTGGCCGCGAGGTCGTCCCGGCCGTCGCCGTCGAAGTCGCCGGTGGCCAGGGCGCGGGTGCTGCCGCCCATGCTGTACCTGCGCACCGTGGTGGTGGTCACCGGGTCGGCGGTGAGCGGGCCCGGACGGAACCGGAGCGCACCGTTCTCCTCGCCGTTCTCGCCGTACGCGAGGTCGGTGTCGCCGTCGCCGTCGTAGTCACCCGTGGCGATGGTGCGGCCGATCCTGCTGTACTCGGACGTGCCCCTGGCCACGGTGGTGCCCTTGATGTTCCACCCCGAGCCGTCCAGAACGGTGATGGTGCCCTCGTCCTTGAGCTGGTCCGAGGTGAGCGACTCGCCGCTCGCGCCGACGACGAGCTCGAAGACGCCGTCGCCGTCCACGTCGACAGGTGCCAGGGAGGACCCGAAGCGGTCCCCTGCCTCCGGCGTGCCGGGTATGCCGGCCTCTGCCTGGCTGATCACGCCGGTGGACTGGCTGGGGCTCTGCGGTCCGCCATAAATCACGCTGACGTAGCCGGCCTTGGCCTTGCCGCCCACCGTGGCGTCCGGCATGCCGACCGCGATGTCCGCGTATCCGTCGCCGTTGAAGTCGAACCGCGGGGTCGTCGCAGCCGCGGCGCTCCCGGCGAGCGGCAGGGTCAGGCCGGTTGCGGTGAGGGCTGCTACGGCAGCGGTGGCGGCCAGGGTGCGTGCGCGCACGGTGAACTCCCATGGTCGAAGCAGGAAAAGAGGGCGAAGGCTTACGGGGATGTGACTCCCGAGGTGTACGAACGGTTGTGTGAGAGTGACCGCCCGGTGGACACGGCTTCGGTGACCTCGCCTCCCACGACGCGGCCGCCGCCCTTCCCGGATACGAGGACGACAGCGGTCGCCCGCGTCGGAAGCATCAGCACCACCGCCACCTGGTCGGCCACGACCTAGCGCGGCGGTCTGACCTCCCGGCGCTGGACTGCCGCGGTGCCTCCGAGGTCGTCGAGCAGGTCGGAGAGCAGAGTGCGGGCGGAGTCGAGGGCTGGGATGCCGAAGCGTTTCCGAAGGCGTTCTTCCAACGCCGTCCGGGCACGGCGGGCGGCGGCGACGGCTTCGTGGCCGCGAGGGGTGAGAGCGACGCGCCGGATGCGGGCGTCGTGCGGGTCCGGGAGGCGTTCGGCGTAGCCGAGTCGCTCGAGTTCGGCGACTGCTTTGGAGGCGCCCTGCTGGGTCATGTCGAGCTTTGCCGCGAGGTCGCCGATGGTGGGCCGGGCGTCGAGGAGGTGCTGGAAGACATAGCCGTGGGACATGCGCAGGTCGGGGAAGCCGAGGGCGGCTAGCTCGTCCTGGACGGCGGAGGCGGCGGCGAAGCCCGCGAAGAGGGCGAGGGTGCCTGTGTCGAGGTCGCGCGGGTCGAGTGGCTGCTGCATGAGGCCCACTCTGCCATTGAACAACCTCAGTTGTGCAACTAGGGTTGTGCATATGCCGGAGTTCCCTGAGCACCCCCACGTCCGTACCGCCGTCCGCTACCACCAGGCGGTGTCCCGCTTCGCCCCCGGCGAGGAACTCGCAGCCTTCTTCCACCCGGACGCCGTCCACACGCAGCTGCCCAACGCCCTCTTCCCGGACGGCACCGTCCGCCCTCTGCCCGACCTGATCGCCGCCGCGCGGCAAGGACGCACACTGCTCGCCCACCAGCACTTCGAAGTGATCAACGCGGTCGCCGCCGATGCCCAAGTCGCCCTGGAAATCACGTGGTCCGGCACGCTGGCCGCAGCCGTCGGCGACCTGGCCGCGGGGCAGGTGCTGCGCGCCCACATCGCGGCGTTCCTGGAATTCCGCGATGGAAAGATCATCGCCCAGCGCAACTACGACTGCTACGAGCGCCTTGAGCCCCGCGGCCCCGAGCGAGATCACGGGACAGGCCGATGACGGGCAGGGGCGGCGCGACACGAAGGGCGCTAATAAGGGCGCGGCGGGGTAGTGGGACGTCGACCACCAGCTGTCGAGAAGGAGTCGAGGATGACGGACGACGCCTACTTGTTCCTGCTTGACGACGCCGCCGCGCCGCTCGGTGCGGCCCCCGCCGCCGTCGGTGATCTCGCGTGCATGGAGACTCCCGCGGTACGCGCGTGGCTGGCAGCGCACGGGAGTTCGCCGACTGCTCCGACCCTGCGCCTGCTGCCGCCGGAGGAAACCGGGGCCATTCCCGAGGGAGCGGAGCGGCTGCCCGTCCCGCTGAGCGACGAGGAACTGAGCAGGCTCCGCCACCGGATGGCACCCGAGCCGCTCGCCCGTATCGAAGAGGAGCTGCTCGCCTACCGTGACTGCGCGGGTAGCAGGGACGGCCTGATCGGACGTGCGCTGGCCGCCGGCGTGCCACCGCACCGCGTCGTCGAACTCACCGGCGTGGCCCCCGAAACGGTGACCGCTGCCGCTGAGCGCCCCTCTTCGTGACGGGGCGGCAGGGATCCTCAAGGCCGGTGGGGGCGCCGTCGCGGTCGGTCAGGCGTCAGGTCGTGTCCGCAAAGTCCCGCCTGCGCCGCGGCGGACACGACCTAGGACCACCATCCGGTGGCGGCGTCGTCGAGGGTCCCGTCGTTGCCGCGTGAGTGCCGGGTGGTCGCCGGCGCGCAGTTCCGCCCGCCGTTGGTGGAGCCGCTCCACGTACCACGAGTCTCACCTCGCTGTCGTCGGGGCCGTCGCGGTCTGCTCCAGCACCAGGTTCTGCTCGGGCAGGCAGCCCCCGGTGCTCGGCCCGGAGGGGCAGCGCGTCGGGTGCTCGTACGGGTCAGTGCGAGGATCGCGAGGTGAATGATCCGCACTTCCGGCCGGCGGTCGACGCCGACCTCGCCGCTCTCGTCCGTCTGCGCGACGACGCCGCCCGCTGGATGCTCGCCCAGGGAATCACCGGCCAGTGGCAGCCCGGCCAACTGAACGAGGACCACTTCCGCGAGTCCATGGCGCACGGGGAGGTCTGGCTCGCCGAGACCGACGGCCGCATGGTCGGAGCCTGGGAGCTGTGGTGGCAGGACGAGGACGCTTGGGGACCGCAGCCGCCGGTGGCCGGCTATGTGCATCGGCTGATGGTCGACCGCAGCACCGCCGAGCCGGGGACGGGGCGTTCTCTGCTGCGTGCTGCGGAGTGCCGCGTTGCCCGGGCCGGGCGGGCGTTCGTACGTCTGGACTGCCTGGCCGACAACGCCCGCCTGAACGCCTACTACTTGGACGCCGGTTACCGGGTCGTCGGCCACAAGGCGGGTAAGCCACAGCCGGGCGGTGCCCCCAAGTCGTTCACGCTCCTCGAAAAGGCCTGCGGACCGGCAGCGGGCGGCTGAGTGGCTCTGGCCAGGGCACGCCCGCTGAGGGGACGTTGTGAAGGCATGAGCCGCCCGGCGAGGGCACGTCGGCCCCTGGCCCCGAACCATCACCCCCTCGCTCAACCCCTGGGCGAAATACGGTGTCGCCCGGCCGGACGCACCTGCGTCGAGCGGCGCACCGAACCGGTACGGGCCTCGCCGGAACCGCCCGCCCCCGGTCGTCGTCTTGTGCGCTGACCGTGAACGAAGAGGACGGTGGGTGACGTTGTGACATGGAATGTGACAAAGGCCGGGCTGGTGGCGGTTGCCATGGTGACGGTGCTCGGTGCCTCGGCCTGCAGCGGTGACGTCGGTGCGGCGGCCGACGACAGCCGCGGGACGCTGACCAGGCACCGGGCGGGGGAGTCGCTGGCGCCCTCCGGGGACGCGGCGTCGTCCGGATTGGCCTCGACATCTTCCGACGCTGCGGGACGGTCGGCCGGGCCGGCCGAGCCCGCGGGGGCACGCGTCACCCGGAAGGTGCCGTGGAACCTGGACATTCTCGACCAGCGGTCGCGGCCTCTGAACGGCAGGCTTACCACCACCGCCACGGGCAAGGGCGTTCACATCTATGTGATCGACACGGGGATGGACATCGCCCACAAGGAGTTCGGCGGACGCGCACGTCTCGGCGCCGACTTCGTGGGCCCGAAGGACTCCGGTGACTGCTTCGGCGAAGTGGGGGTCGGCCACGGCACTTTCGTCGCGGGCATCATCGCCGGGGCGAAGTACGGAGTGGCTCCCAAGGCGAAGATCGTACGAGTCCAGGGCATCCTGTGCGAGAGTGACGGCGGCGGCTCCCCGGCGGCGGCCGAGGCGGCCCTGGTGAAGTCGGTCAAGTGGGTCACCGCCCACGCCCAGAAGCCCGCGGTGGTGAACATGTCGCTCAATCTCGACCACCGGTCGCCGGCCCTGGATGCCGCTGTGAAGAAGATGGTCCGCGCGGGGATCCCTACGGTGGTGTCGGCCGGCAACTTCCATGACGACGCCTGCAAGCACTCCCCGGCCGGCGTCCCCGGCACGATCGTCGTCGCAGCCTCCACCTCGAAGGACCGTGCGTGGAAGGACAGCGGGTCCCACGGCTCGGGCTACGGACGGTGCGTGGACCTGTACGCCCCGGGCCAGAAGGTCACCGCCGCGCTCGCCGGCGGCGGTACATACACGGAGGACGCCGGCGCGACGTCCTGGGCCGCGCCGCACGCGACGGGCGTGATCGCGCTGTACCTGTCGGCGCACCCGCACGCCACGGCCGATGAGGCCCACGTCTGGCTCGACCGTACGGCCACCCGTGGTGTCGTACGCGGTGTCCCCTCCGGCACTCCCAACCGACTGCTCAACACCGGCGGCATCTGATCCTCCTCGGTCGTCCGCGTCGCCCGGTCAACCACGTGTGCCGGGGCGCGGCGGCTGTACAGCCGCGGCGAGCAGACGGTTCGTCAGGGGGGCGGCGATGCGGTCGGCCGGGACCGACGCCTCCTGCTTCGCTGTCCGCCCGGCCTGCTGAGCACGTCCGGCACCCTCATCGCCATGCCACTCATGAATCCCTCCTTGTCGCCTTCTCTCGCACCGCACGGCCCGCGGCCCGGATCGCCGCAGCCGGGCGGTTTGCGGCCATCCGCCGTCGGGCGGAGCCTGAAGGTGTACGCCTCTGTTTGAGGAGAGGAGGCGGGGCTGTGAGCAGCATCGCGGACCGCGTCACCCTGTTGTTCCGGAGCAAGGCGAACAAGGCCCTGGACCGGGCTGAGGATCCCCGGGAGGTACTGGATTACTCCTACGCCCAGCAGCTGGAGCTGCTGCGCAAGGTGCGGCGCGGGGTGGCGGATGTGGCCACCAGCCGCAAGCGGGTGGATCTGCAGGTGGTACAGCTGCAGCAGTACGGCGGGAAGCTGCAGACCCAGGCCCAGCAGGCACTGGCCGCAGGCCGCGAGGACCTCGCCCGGGAGGCGCTGACCCGGCGCGCCGCGGTGTCCTCCCAGCTCACCGACCTGCAGGGCCAGCAGGCGGCATTGCAGGCCGACGAGGACAAGCTCACCGTCGCCTCGCAGCGCCTGCAGGCCAAAGTGGACGCATTTCGTACCCGCAAGGAGACCATGAAGGCCACCTACACCGCGGCCGAGGCCCAGACCCGCATCACCGAGGCCGTCACCGGCATCAGTGAAGAGCTGGGCGACGTCGGCCTGGCCATGCAGCGCGCCCAGGACAAGACCGAGCAGATGCAGGCGCGCGCCGGCGCCCTGGACGAGCTGATCGACTCCGGGGTCCTGGCGGACGCCACCCTTCCCGCCGGCCGCGACGACATCCAGGCAGAACTGGAGGCCCTCAGCTCCGGCACCGAAATCGAGCAGGAGCTGGCCCGGATGAAGGCCCGACTCCCCGCATCCACAGCGCGGCCGGCGGCCGTGGAAGGCGGCAGCTCGAACCGTACGCCGGACCAGGAGGCGCCATGATCATCCGGATTCTCGGCGAGGGCCAGTACGACGTCACCGATACTCACCTCGACGAACTGAACAAGCCGGACTCGGCCCTGCAGTCCGCGGCAGATGCCGATGACGAGGCGGCGTTCCACACCGCGCTCAACGACCTCCTGGACACCGTGCGCCGCCTGGGCACCCCGCTGTCCGAGGAAACGATCATGCCGTCCGACCTCGTGCTCCCCGACCAGGACGCCAGCCTGAACGACGTCCAGGCACTGCTGTCGGACGAGGGCCTGATCCCGGGGTGAACCCCGTTCGAGTCGGCTCCGTCGGCTGGACCATCGGTCACCGATGCCGGTGCCGCCGCTCCTGGAGCTTCCTCATCTGCTCCTCGACGATGCGCTTGCCGTGCCCTTGGTCCTTGTGTCGAGACTTGCTGCTCTGCCCACCCTGGCTCATCTGGCGCAACTTCTCGGCCATGTCCTTGGCGCGCTGCCTCATCCCTTCAGCACCCATGACGCACCTCTCGCATCGCTCTTTGTCCTTCTGTCCAGATTGTCATCCGGTCCGGAACCTCGCATCTGGCGGCACCACGGGGCTGACCGCCGGCGCGGGGCGGCTCTGCGAAGATCCCCGGCGTCGTACGGCGGACCGTCTCCGCCGTACACCATCCATCTCCGCGGCCCGCACCTGAGGCACCTGGTCTTCAGGAACTCGCTTCCGCGATCGCCCGGGTGATCTCGCGGGCCATCCTTGTGACGCCGGGGGAGCGCACCGGGCACGGTCTCGGCTTCGACGTCGTGGGTGCCAGACAGAAATGCAGCAGGTCCTTGTCGTGGTGTACGGCCGTGCGGTCCTGGTCCGGCCGGGTGCAGTAGCCGTCGTGGGCGCGCTCGTAAGCGGTGCACGGCAGGTACTGCGCCCAGGTGTAGCGCCCCGACGCCGGGCTGACGGCCTTGCCGGCGTCGGCGACGATGTCACCGGAGGCCTCGGCCTGCTTCTGGTACAGCGCGTTCACCTGTCGGATCCGGTCCGGCGTCATCGGGTCCGGGCCCTGGAGCACCCACACGATCGTCGGCCGGTGCGTGCCACCCGCTCCCGCGATCTGCTCGGTGAGCCGCTCGGCCGCGGCCGCGTAACGGGCCAAGTACTCGGTGCGGTCCCCGCCGTACGTCACGCCGTCCATGCACGGCGTGTAGTCCCACGCGTTGCCCCAGAACTGGAGCACGACGTAGTCCGGACGCAGCCGCCGTACCAGCGCCGCCGCCTTGTCGGCGGCTGGTACGAGCGACCGGTCGGCGGTGCCCTCCAGGTAGTCGCACAGCGTGGTGCCGGAGTAGGGGACGCTCGTGTACCGGGCGTCCAGCTCGTCCTTCAGCAACTCCCCGAGAACCTTCTGGTTCTCCGTCGCGATCGAGTCCCCGAGGTAGAGCACCTCGGGCGCGGGCTTCGCGGCGGGCGCGCCCGGGGACGCGGTGGCCGCCCGTTGGCGTGTGGTCGGCGACGCGTCCGCGGCCGAGGGCGCCGAGGGCGCCTCATGCGGGGACGACTGCGGATCCCCGCACCCGCCGAGCAGCAGCGCGGACAGCACCGCCGCCGCCACTCCCACGATCCACGGCTTGCGCATACGCGACTCCCGCCCCGGCCACCGAAACGGCTCCCCAGGCAAGCACAGCCCGGCACCAGGGGGAAGCCCTTCACCGGCCACGAGGGCGCCCGGCCCGGCCGGACGCCCCCAACACACGCTCACCTCACGGCGTCATACCGCCCGTGCACGCGGCACCCGGCTCCGGCGTCTGCTCGCCCTGGACGTACTTGTCGAGGAACTTCCGCACCCGGGGGTCGGACGCCTTGTCCACCTTCAGCTGGTGCTCCCAGGCGCTCAGCACGATCGGCGACGACTGGTCCTCGTACGGGCTCATGAAGGTGTACGACGTCTTCTTCACCAGGTCGGAGAGCGAGTCGACGTCCGCCTTCGCCGCCTTGTCGTTGTATGTCACCCACACCGCGCCGTGCTCCAGCCCGTGCACGGCGTTCTCGTTCGGCACGGCCTTGGTGTACACCTGCTTGTCGCAGTTGACCCACACCTGGTTGTGGTCGCCGCCCACCGGCGGGCTCATCTTGTAGTCCACGGTTCCGTTGACATGGTTCTGGGTGAGCTTCGACCAGCTCTTCACGCCCTCGACCGGCGCGGCCTTCGCCTCTTCCTTGTCCTGCGCGGCGTCGATCAGATACCAGCCGCCGCCGACGAGCCCGGCGAGGATCACGGTGGTGACGCCGAGCGTGATCAGACGCATGCGGCGCTCACGGGCCTGCTCGGCCTTGCGTATCTCCTCGACGCGAGCGCGGCGCGCCGCCTCCCTGCTCTTCGCGCTCTCCTTGTTGCCCTTGGGGTTCTTGCCGGCCTTCGCCTTGGATGTAGCCACAGGATGTCCTTCTCCCCGCCGTGCCCTCGCCGGGGCAGACGGTGCTGCGAGTCGTCTTCGGTGTCTCGGGTGCGGGATGGCCGCCTGGTGCTGTGACCGGAAAGGTTCACCGGCTCGCGACGCCCGGCACGGCACCTCGCCGCGTTGTCGCATCACCCGCGTAAATCCAGTACGCGGGTGATACTCCGCCTTGCGTTGCTCCCCCACTGCCTGAACGGCGTGGGAGGTGCCCTCAGCACCGGACGCCGCGAGCTGTCCGGCAAACCTTTCCGGTCACAGCACTAGACCCGGAGCAACTGCAGTTCGTGGAGATCGGGCGGGCGGGCCCGCCCGGGGGCCCGGGCCGGGTCGAGCGCCGACAGGGCGGGCACGGCGGCGGGCGGCCAGGGCACGGTGCTGTGGTCCGCGCCTGGCAGCGGCGCATGGCCGAGAACAGCCCGTGGGTCGGACGAGTGGCAGTCGTGTCCGGGGCCCTGTTCGCAAGGGTGATGGTCGGCTCGGTCGGCCCGCGCCGCGACAACCGACGCCTCGACCGGCACCTCGGCGGAGTACACAGGCCCGATGAACGCCGGCCCCGCCCGCCGCACTCCTTCACCGGGAGGCGCGCCCACACAGGACAGCACGAACGCGGCCAGCGCCAGCGAGACGACGACCATGGCGTAGGTCCACCGGCCGCGGGCGCACGGTATCGCCGTACGTCGGAGCGGTCGGCGGGGCATGGGGCGCACCTGATGAGTCGAGTGAACAGGAGTGCGAGCGTCGCTGAAATTATCAGAAGACCCATCGCCGTGGTTCCGTCCCGGCGCGCCCGGTCCCCGCAGGGCCGATTTCTTGCGGTGCGACCTGCTCGGCGCGCGATCGGGGCGACCCCTGGCTAGCGTGAGATCCGCGGAAACCACCCGTCGAACCGAGGAGAGTGGCAGTCATGGCCGCACGTCCCGAGGGCGTTCCCTGCTGGGCCGACGCGATGTTCGGCGACATCGAGGGGGCCAAGAGTTTCTACGGCGACGTACTGGGCTGGACGTTCGGTGAGGCGTCCTCCGAGTACGGCAACTACACCCAGGCCTACGCGGACGGCAAGGCGGTGGCCGCCGTCGTCCCGCCGATGCCCGGACAGGAGGGCCAGTCCGCCTGGTGCCTGTACTTCGCCTCCCCCGACGTGAACGCCACGGCCACGAAGATCCGTGACAACGGCGGAGAACTGCTGATGGAACCGATGCAGGTCGGCGACTTCGGTTCCATGCTCCTCGCCCGTTCCCCGGAAGGTGTCGTCTTCGGTGTCTGGCAGGCGGGCCTTCACGAGGGCTTCGAGGCGATGGGTGTGCCCGGCGCGTACGCCTGGGCCGAGATCTTCAGCCGTGAGCCGGAGAAGTCCGACGCGTTCTTCCCGGCGGTCTTCGGCTTCCGGGCCCGACAGATGGAGGCTCACGACCAACCCGGCATGGACTTCCGGGTCTTCGACCTGGGGGAGGAGCCGCTGATCGGCCGGATGAAGATGACCGACGACTTCCCGCCCGAGGTCCCGTCGTACATCAACGTCTACTTCACCGTCGCCGACTGCGACGACGCGGTCGCCAAGGCCACGAAGCTGGGCGGAGTCCTGCGCTTCGGCCCGATGGATACCCCCTTCGGCCGCTTCGCGGCGCTCAGCGACCCGCAGGGCGCCTCGTTCTCGGTCATCGACGTGACCAACACCCAGGGCGAGATGCCGAAGCTGACCGCCGTGGACTGAGCGGGTGGCGCGAGACGGACGGGGGTGGGGGGGGGGGGGGGGGGGGGCGGGGGCCCCCCCCCCCCCCCCCCCCCCCCCCCCCCGAACCCCCCGCTCCCTCCCTTCCCCCCCACCCCACCCCCCCCAACCCCCCACCTCCCCCCTCCTTTTTCTCT
>NZ_JBVIDX010000030.1:0-90446 GCF_055572155.1 Streptomyces sp. NPDC030814 | reverse complement strand
GGGGGGGGGGGGGGGGGGGAGGGGGGGGGGGTGGGGGGGGGGAGGGGGGGGGGGGGGGGGGGGGGGGGGGGGGGGGGGGGGGGTTTTTCCCCCCCCCCCCCCCCCCCCACCCCCGCTCATGGCATGATCGACGCCATGCCGGAACGTGTTGTGGCCGCCTGTGACGGAGCGTCCAAGGGAAACCCGGGACCAGCGGGCTGGGCCTGGGTGGTGGCCGAGGACGACGAGATCCCTTCCCGCTGGGAGGCCGGCCCGCTGGGCAGGGCCACCAACAACATCGCCGAACTGACGGCCCTGGAGCGGCTGTTGGCCGCCACCGACCCGGACGTGCCGATCGAGATCCGGATGGACTCGCAGTACGCGGTGAAGGCGGTCACCACCTGGCTGCCCGGCTGGAAGCGCAACGGCTGGCGGACGTCCGCCGGTAAGCCGGTGGCCAACCAGGAACTGGTCGTACGTATCGACGAGTTGCTCGCCGGCCGCACGGTCGAGTTCCGTTACGTCCCCGCCCACCAGGTCGACGGCGACCGCCTCAACGACTTCGCCGACCGCGCCGCGAGCCAGGCGGCCACCGTCCAGGAGGCCGCCGGCAGCGAGCTGGGCTCCCCGGAGCCCCCGGCCGCCCCCGACACGGCCCCGGCCCGCCGGGCACCGGCGAAGAAGAGGCCCGGCAAGGCCGGCGGCCGGGCGGGGTCGTCCTCGTCCCGCACGATCAAGGCGAAGTTCCCCGGCCGCTGCGTGTGCGGCCGCTCGTACGCGGCGGGCGAGCCCATCGCCAAGAACGACCAGGGCTGGGGCCACCCGGAGTGCCGCACGACGGAGCGGTCCGAAGCCGGTTAGCCGACCGCGTCGAAGGTGTAGTGCGCGGTGTGGTCGAGGAGCGCGGCCGGGGTCGTGTCGTTCCACGGCTCCATGGTCTCGTCGAGATCCACCACGTTCGGGGTGCCGGCCTTCGGCAGGTACGTCGAGCCGGGGTGGCGGCGCTGCCACTCGGCCCACAGCTTGTCGATGTAGGCGTGGTGCAGCCAGAAGACCGGGTCGTTGGGGGAGACCCCGGTGCCCATCTGGCCGCCCACCCAGACGTGCACGCGGTTGTGGAGGTTGACGCCCCGCCAGCCCTCCAGATGGTTGCGGAACCCGTCCGAGGCGCTGTTCCAGGGCGCCATGTCGTACGTCGGCATGGCGAGGACGGATTCCACCTCGGCCCGCGTCGGCAGCTGCCGTACCCCGGTCCCGAGGGAGCGGCGCAGGTAGGTGCGTCCGTCGATGCGCACGTTGATCGGCCAGTTCCCGGTGGACGCGGCGAACGGCCCGTCCATCACCTGGCCGTCGCGGGCGCGGCCGGTGCCGCCGAGGAAGTCCGGTGCCCAGAGCGAGGAGCGGGGTGTCCGATCGGTCGTCCAGTCCCAGTAGGGCAGGGCGACGGTGGGGTCCACGGACTGCAGGGCCCGTTCGAACTCCAGCAGGAATCTGCGGTGCCAGGGCAGGAAGGACGGCGAACGGTGTCCGGTCCGTTCGCCGTTGTCGGTGTCGCCGAGGATGAACGCGTTGTGCGTCGTGACGAAGGCGTCGTAGCGGCCGGAGCGCTTCAGCTCGATCAGCGCGGCGACGAAGCGCCGCTTCTCGTCGGCGGTCAGGGCGGACTGGTTCTTGCGTATGGTCATGGGTGCGCGGCTCCTCGTGGTGCTGGTCGTGCTCGTGGTGTTGCGGGTGTGGTCAGTTGAAGGGCACGAGACGGGCGCCCTGGAGTTCGTCGACCGCGGCGCGCGCGGCGGCGCGCGGGGTCGGCACGGGTGAGTAGTGGCTGACGACGCTGATCCAGCTGCCGTCGGCGTTCCGCATCAGGTGAAGCTCGACCCCGTCGACGAACACGGCGTAACCGCCGTCGTGATGGTGACCGCCGCCCGTGGTCGCCCGGCCCTGTATCCGGCGGCCGCGGTAGACCTCGTCGAACGCCTCGGGCCCGCCGTGGTGGTCGTGGTCGTCGGCGACCGCGGCCGGGGCGGCGGCGCCGGCCGTCATGGCCGCCGCGACGGCCGCTCCGGCTCCGAGGACATGGCGACGGGTGATGTCGGACATGCGAAGACCTCCTGGGAAGAGGGGATTTCGTGACCCGTCATGCCTATCGATCGAGTGGATCATCAAAGAAATCGCAGGAAGTCGGTTGGCTCCGAACCGGACAATTAAGTAAATGTCGTACAAGCTTGAACGAAAATGATCTTGCTGTGGTGAACCCGCGAGTGGACGCGGAGGAAGATATTCCGCCCCGTGGAGCGGCATCCGCCGATGATCTTGCGGCGTCGGGGTGATTCCAGTGGTCGGAGTCACCCGCTCAAAGTGACGCGAACCAGGACTCTCCCCGCGCTGCTACTCTTCGTGGTCAATTGATCGCTTGACGTGGCAAAGCGGGAGGGTGCGTGAAGATCGCGTGCGTCGGCGGCGGACCCGCGGGCCTGTACTTCTCGATCCTGATGAAGCGGCACGACCCGTCCCACGACATCACCGTCCACGAGCGCAACCCCGCCGGGTCGACGTACGGCTGGGGCGTGACGTACTGGTCCGAGCTGCTGGACGAGCTCCGCGGACAAGACCCCGAGACGGCCCTCGCCATCGGCGAGAACTCCGTCAGCTGGACCAGAGGGGTGGCTCACGTCCGCGACCGCAGGACGGTCCAGCCCGGTGACCAGGGCTTCGGCATCGGCCGGCACCGACTGCTCCAACTGCTCGCCGACCGCGCCCAGTTCCTCGGGGTCGGAGTGGAGTACGAGCGCGAGGTCACCGCCGACGACCTGCCGGACGCCGACCTCGTGGTGGTGGCCGACGGCGTCAACAGCGCCGTACGCGAGCGGTATGCCGATCGGTTCGGCAGCGCCATCGCACTCGGCCGCAACCCCTACACCTGGCTCGGCACCACCAAGGTCTTCGACTCCTTCACCTTCTCCTTCCAGGAGACCGACCACGGCTGGATCTGGGCCTACGGCTACCCGTTCAGCGGCGAGCGGAGCACCTGTGTCATCGAGTGCTCCCCTCACACCCTCACCGGCCTCGGCCTGGACGGTGAGGCGGACGGGCTGGGCCGGGCGGACGGACTGGCCCGGCTGGAGAAGGTCTTCGCCGGCATTCTCGACGGGCACCCCCTGATCGGCCGGGAGCACGGCGACGGCACCCCCCAGTGGCTGCACTTCCGCACCCTGACCAACCGCACCTGGCGCCACGGCAACGTCGTCCTGCTCGGCGACGCCGCCCACACCACCCATTACTCCATCGGCGCCGGCACCACACTCGCCCTGGAGGACGCCATCTGCCTGGCCGCAGCGCTCGGCGCGCACCCCGACCGGGAGACGGCGCTCGCCGTGTACGAGCGCCGGCGCAAGGCCGACCTCCTCCGGCTCCAGAGCGCGGCCCGCTACAGCGCCCAGTGGTACGAGAACCTCCAGCGCTACATCCACCTCCCCCCGGACCGGATGTTCGCGCTGCTCGGCCAAAGGCACTCCCCGCTGCTGCCGTACGTGCCGCCGCGGCTCTACTACCGTCTCGACCGCGCCGCCGGCCGGCTGGAGGCGCTGCGCCGTCTCAAGCGCCGGCTGGGCCCGAAGCTGGCGCGGACCTCCCAGTCCCGCGCGCTCACGACCCGCGAGTAGACCGCTCGACGGGGCGTGCCGGGCGCCCGCATGCGCAACCTCGCCCTGGCCGTGTGGCCAGAACAGCCGTCGTCAGGCCCGGACCTGCAAGATCACGACCTTCTGCAACACCCTTCAGTGGACGCCCTGCGGCCGGAACTGGACGCTGATGCGCGGACCCACCGCTCGGGTCGACTTGGGTATCGCGTGGTCCCAGGTGCGCTGGCAGGAGCCGCCCATCACGATCAGGTCGCCGTGCCCCAGCGGGAACCGCAGTGTCCGGCCGCCGCCGTGCGGCCGCAGGGTCAGATCGCGTGGGTCTCCCACGGACAGGATGGCCACCATGGTGTCCTCCCGGGCGCCCCGACCGATCCGGTCACCGTGCCAGGCCACGCTGTCCCGGCCGTCCCGGTAGTAGCACAGCCCCGCCGTGGCGAACGGTTCACCGAGCTCCTCGCCGTAGTGTGCGCAGAGCGCCTCCCGGGCCTCCTCCAGAACGGGGTGCGGCAGCGGGTCGCCGGCGCCGTAGAAGGCGAGGAGCCGGGGGACGTCGACCACCTGCTCGTACATCTGGCGCCGCTCCGCCCGCCAGGGCACCTCCTCGGCGAGCCGGGTGAACAGCGCGTCGGCGCCGGTGAGCCATCCGGGCAGGAGATCGATCCAGGCCCCCGAGCCCAGCTCGCGTCGGCGCAGCCCGTCGAGGGGGCCGAGGCGCAGGTCGTCGGACTGGTCGAAGAGGGAGCCCTGGAGGTGCGTGGCCATACCAGCAGCCTACCCGCATATTAGAAAACATGTTCGATCATGTGCTTGTGGTGCATCGGGCACGGTGCGGCTCCCTCGTCGCCCCTCGTCAGTGCTGCTGGGCGTGAGGCGTCACCTCGCTCGGCCGGACGACCACGAACCCCTCGCCCTCCAGCTTCAGCTGCACGGCCTCACCGGAGCCGCCGCGGATCATCGAGCCGAACGACTGCGACCGGTGCAGCGACGTGTGCAGACTGGCCGTCCAGCCCACCACCGCGTCCGTGTCGACGAACACCGGGAGCTGCGGCGAGACCGGGATGACGAGCGGGTTGCCGTCGCAGACGAGCCCGAGCTTGCCCTGGCCGGTGAACACGCTGTTGAACAGCCCGCCACCAGTCATTCCGGCGCCCTTCACGGTCTTGATCTCATACGCCAGCGTGGAGTCGAAACACAGCACGTTGCGCCCGTTGACGGTGAACACATCACCGGGCTCGATGTCGACGATGAAGCAGTTCTGCGCCTCGTGCGCGAACCAGGCCTCCCCCTGACCCCGCACCGTCATCAGCGGCAGACCCTCCCCGGTGACCGCGCGCTTGAGCATGCCGCCCACGCCCTGGCCCTTGCGTTCGAACTGGAGGTTCCCCCGGAAGGCGATCATCGCGCCCTGCCGCGCGAGCATCTCGCCGTTGACGGCGTACTTGATGGACTTGGCGTTCTGCACAGTCATTCCCGGCGCGTACGCCGGCTGGACCATGTGCTCGTTCGAAAAAAGATCGCTCTTCATACGGGCATGCTGGCCCGGAGCATCCGATTCCGCCAAGCGACGCGCGGCGCAGGGACATTGCGGCGCCTGGCACCGTCCTGACCGGAGTGGTAAAAGCGGGCATGACCAACAAGAACGTCGGCGTCGACATCCCCGACCGCCGGGGCCGCACCGGACTCGACCGGACGGGCCTCGGCCTCACCGGCAACCCACGGGTCAGGGTGCGCGACGTGAGACTGCTCTCCTGTCACTGGTACGTGGAGCGCACCACCACCTTCGACTTCCAGCACGCCGACGGCACCTGGAGCACCCAGGAGCGCGAGACGCACGACCGGGGCAACGGCGCCACCGTCCTGCTCTACGACACCGAACGCGAAACCGTCCTCCTGACCAGGCAGTTCCGCTATCCCGTGTATGTCAACGGCCACCGCGACGGCATGCTCGTCGAGACGCCCGGCGGTCTGCTCGACGAGGACGACGAGCACCCCGAGGTCGCCGTGCGCCGCGAGGCCGTCGAGGAGACGGGCCACACCATCGGCGAGATCCAGCACGTCTTCGACGTCTACATGAGCCCCGGCTCCGTCACCGAGCGGGTCAGCTTCTTCGCCGCTCCGTACGGCCCCTCGACCCGCACCCATGAGGGCGGCGGTCTGGACGAGGAGGGTGAGGACATCGAACTCGTCGAACTGCCCTTCCGGCGCGCCCTGGAGATGATCCGCAGCGGGGAGATCGCCGACGCCAAGACCATCATGCTGCTGCAGTGGGCGGCTCTGGAGGGTCCCTTCAAGGCATGAACCCCGTCGACGCCGCGGCCGTCAGGCACTTTCCAGTGCTTCGGCGGCCTCGGCGGCGACAGCCTCCGCGACGGCCGTCAGCCCGGGGGAGTCCAGCTTCCACTGCTGCCAGAACAGCGGGGCGGCCATGGCCCGATCCGGCGCCAGGTCGACCAGCCGCCCCACGTGGAGCAGCGGCTCCGCCTGGGTGGCCGGCACCATGCCCCAGCCCATCCCGTCGGCCACCGCGTCGATGAAGCCCTCCGACGTCGGGACGTAATGCCGTCGAGCCGAGGCCGGGCGGCCCCCGGTCAGCCTCCGTACGAAGGCGTCCTGGAACTCGTCCCGCCGGTCGAAGAACACCACCGGCGCGTCGACGATCACCTCCTCCAGCGGCACGTCCGATCCGGTGCCGAGCCACCTCCGGGCGAAGGCCGGAGCTGCGACGGGCAGATACCGCATCCGCCCGAGGGTCCGGACCGAGCAGCCGGCCACGGCGTCCGGCGCCGAGGTGACCGCGGCCATCACCAGCCCTTCACGCAGCAGCCGGGCCGTGTGCTGCTCGTCCTCGCGGAGCAGCTCGTAACAGGGCCGCAGCTCCTCCGGCACCCGGGTCAGGGCGGGCAGGAACCAGGTGGCCAGCGAGTCGGCGTTCACCGCGATCGACACCCGTGTCGCCTCTCCGGAGCCCGTCATGCCGAGCGCGGCGTGCACGTCGTGCTCCAGACGGGACAGCTGGCGTGCGAACTGGACGATCACCTCGCCGGACTCGGTGGGCCGCACCGGCTTCTCCCGGATCAGCAGGACCCGGCCCACACGCTGCTCCAGCGCCTTGACCCGCTGACTGACCGCCGACGGCGTCACGTGCAGCGCGCCGGCCGCGGCGTCGAACGTGCCCTCGTCCACCACGGCCAACAGGGTCCGGACGAGATCGAGCGGAAGCTGAGACATCACGAGTGCTAATGATACGTAAGAATCCTTAGCTGTACGAACGGCTCCGTGTTTCGTAGCGTCGACCCTGTGATCAGCGAAATGACCGCCCTCAGCGCCGGATTCGGCACCGGCCTCTCCCTCATCGTCGCCATCGGCGCCCAGAACGCCTTCGTCCTGCGCCAGGGACTGCACCGGGACGCGGTGCTCCCGGTCGTGGCGATCTGCGCCCTGTCCGACGCGGCGCTGATCGCGCTCGGTGTCGCCGGGGTCGGGGCCGTGGTCGTGGCCTGGCCGGCCGCCCTCACCGCGGTCGCCCTCGTCGGCGGCGGCTTCCTCATCGTCTACGGCGCCCTCGCCGCACGGCGCGCGCTCAAGCCCGCCGGTGACGCGCTGCGGGCCGGCAGCGAAACGGCGGGCTCGGTGCGCCGTGCCGTCCTCACCTGTCTGGCACTGACCTGGCTGAACCCCCACGTCTACCTCGACACCGTGTTCCTGGTCGGCTCCATCGCCGCCGACCGCGGCCCCCTGCGCTGGACCTTCGGTATCGGTGCGGCCCTGGCGAGCCTGTGCTGGTTCGCCGCCCTCGGGTTCGGTGCCCGGCTGCTCAGCCGCTTCCTGTCCCGCCCCGAGGCATGGCGTGCCCTGGACGGTCTGGTCGCGGTCACCATGCTCGTGCTCGGCGGCATGCTGATCGTCGGGGCGTGAGCGGGGGAGCGGTGCCCCCACGACGGCAGCGGAACCGGCGGCCGAACCGGCGGCGACAGCACGGGAGACGGCGGCCGAAGCGGCGGCGACAGCACGGGAGACGGCGGCCGAAGCGGCGGCGACAGCATGTGAGACGGCGGCGAAACCCGCTGTCCCGGCGGTGGTGATCTCCGCGATAGTGGTGCCCGTATCGAAAGATGTATCGAGCACCAGGATGCGCGTGGACACCACCAAGAGCACCGGCGACAACACCGCCCCGGAGGGGGACTCGGGGGACCCGCCCCGCGGCGGCTGGCGCCGCTTCGCGATGGACACCCGACCGCTGCGCCGCCCCGCATACCGACGCCTGTGGTCCTCCACCGTCGTCACGGCGATCGGCAGCCAGCTGACCGCCGTCGCCGTGCCCAAGCAGATCTACGACATCACCGGCTCCTCGGCCTGGGTCGGCTATGCGAGCCTCGCCGGACTGCTCCCCCTGGTGCTCTTCGCGCTCTGGGGAGGCGCCGTCGCCGACAGCGTGGACCGCCGCACCCTGCTGCTGGTCACCAACACCGGGATCGCCGTCACGTCGGTGCTGTTCTGGGTCCAGGCGGTCACCGGCCTCGCATCGGTGTGGGTGCTGATGGTGCTGCTCGCCGTCCAGCAGGCGTTCTTCGGTCTCAACTCACCGGCCCGCAACGCCTCCATCGCCCGTCTCGTGCCCGCCGGTGAACTGGCCGCCGCTGCCGCCCTCGGCTCCACCGTCATGCAACTCGGCCTGGTGGCGGGGCCGTTGCTCGCCGGCGCCCTCATCCCGGTGATCGGCCTCGCCGAGCTGTACCTGATCGACGCCCTCGCCCTGTGCGTCACGCTGTGGGCGGTGTTCAAACTGCCCGCCCTGCCGCCCCTGGACTCCTCCACGACCCGCCGCGCCGGCTGGCGGGAGGTCGCCGCCGGTTTCCGCTACATCTCCCTGCACAAGGTGCTCCTGCTGTCCTTCCTCGCCGACATCATCGCGATGGTCCTCGGCATGCCCCGCGCCCTGTTCCCGCAGCTCGCCGACACCACCTACGCCTCCTACGGCGAAGGTCTGGCCCTCGGCCTGCTGTTCGCCGCCATCCCGATCGGGGCCGTCCTCGGCGGGCTGATGTCCGGCACCTTCTCCCGCTCGTCCCGGCACGGTCTGATGGTCATCCTCGCCGTCCTGGCCTGGGGCGCGGCCATCGTCGGCTTCGGGCTCAGCACCAGCCTGTGGGTCGCCGTGGCGTTCCTCGCCGCCGCCGGTGCCGCGGACATGGTCTCCATGGTGTTCCGCGGCGCCATCCTGCTGTCCGCCGCCACCGACGACATGCGCGGCCGTATGCAGGGCGTGTTCACCGTGGTCGTGGCCGGCGGCCCCCGCCTCGCCGACGTCCTGCACGGCACCGCCGGTTCGGCGTTCGGCGCCCGTACGGCCGTGGTGGGCGGCGGCCTCCTGGTCATGGCCGCCGTTCTGCTCCTCGCGACGGTGACACCGGCCCTGCGGCGCTACCGGATATAGGAGGAGGGGCACCCTTGATCCTGCGTACGCTGCCCACCAGGCGCACACCCCACAGGCAGGAGTACTGACGATGGAGTACGTGAAGCTCGGTTCGACGGGTCTGGACGTGTCCCGGATCTGTGTGGGCTGCATGAGTTTCGGGCTCCCCGACCGGGGCACGCACGAGTGGACCCTGGACGAGGAGGCGTCCCGCCCGCTGATCCGTCAGGCGCTGGACGCCGGACTCAACTTCTTCGACACGGCGAACGTCTACTCCGACGGCACCAGCGAGGAGATCGTCGGCAGCGCCCTCGCGGAGTTCGCGCGGCGCGACGAGGTCGTGATCGCCACCAAGGTCAACGGCGCCATGCACCAGGGGCCCAACGCCCGGGGCCTGTCACGCAAGGCGATCATGACGGAGATCGACAACAGCCTGCGCCGTCTCGGCACCGACTACGTGGACCTCTACCAGATCCACCGCTTCGACCCCCACACCCCGGTCGAGGAGACGATGGAGGCCCTGCACGACGTGGTGAAGGCGGGCAAGGCCCGCTACATCGGGGCGAGTTCGATGTACGCCTGGCAGTTCGCCAAGATGCAGTACACGGCCCGGATGAACGGCTGGACGCGGTTCGTGTCCATGCAGAACCACTACAACCTCCTCTACCGCGAGGAGGAGCGGGAGATGCTGCCGCTGTGCGAGGACCAGAGCGTGGCCACGCTGCCCTGGAGCCCGCTCGCCCGCGGTCGTCTCACCCGTGACTGGGGCACCGTCACCGAACGCACCGAGAACGACAACTTCGGTAGGACCCTCTACCAGGAGGGCGACCGTGAGATCGTCGACGCGGTCACCCGCATCGCCGGCCGGCGCGGCGTCCCCCGCGCCCGGATCGCCCTCGCCTGGTTGCTCAGCCGGCCCACCGTGGCCGCTCCCATCGTCGGCGCCACCAAGCCCCACCACCTCGACGACGCCGTGGCCGCCCTCGACATCACCCTCACGGAGAAGGAGATCGAGGAGCTGGAGAGGCCCTACACGCCCCGTGCGATCAGCGGCCACTGAGCGGCACCCGCACGAACGGCGGGCGGCCACGTGGCACCGGTCGCGGGACCGGCGCGCGGCCGCCCGCCCGACCGGCGCCTCAGGGCCGGGTGTACTCCTGGCGCACGGTCGTGGCGAGCCGGGTCAGTGCTTCCTCGGCGCCCTCGCGATCGGTCCGGTCCAGCAGGGCGAGCGCGTCCGCCGCGGCCAGGCGCACCCGCTGCGGAACCTCGTCCAGGGCGGCCATCCGATAGGCGATCGTGCGCCGGGCCTCACGCTCCTCGGCTGTGACCCCGGACGGCCCGGTGCGGGGGAAGACAGCGGCCTCGTACGCCGTCACATGGATGAGCACCCCGTGCGCGATCCCCTCGGCGTACCCGCGCTGGCCCGCCTGCCGCTGTGCCACGGCGAAGTGCGCCATCGCCCGCCGCCGCACGATGAGCGACCCCACCATGCCCACCAGACCCGCGCAGACGGCCGCGCCGAGCGCGACGAGGCCGCCGCCGAGCAACGCGCCGATGAGGGCGCCGCCCGCCATGAGCAGGCAGGTCAGCCCGGTGGTGAGCATCAGCAGGGCGCGTGCGGGAGTGAGCGAGGCCATGACGTGCAGTGTCGCAGCTCAACGACCGACGGCCCAAGCCGAATCCGCCGCGCACTGACGGCGGGTCACATCGGCCCCCGCGGGCGTCGGCCCCCGGGGATCGCCTCTGCCGCCCGCCTTCGGGCAGCCCGGCCGTATGGCCAACTACCCACCGTCCGACGAAGATCGAGCGTCGGCATAGGGTGTCGTCCGCGACGGCCCGCGAATCCCACGAGGCGGTCGCCGACCAGAGTGAGGCCGAGGGGGAGACCGCCGACCCATGAACCAGATCCTGTACGCCGGGGCCATAGGCCTGTTCCTGACGCTCATCGGTACCCCGCTGCTGATCAAGCTGCTGGCCCGCAAGGGATACGGCCAGTACATCCGCGACGACGGCCCCCGCGAGCACGCAAGCAAGCGCGGCACTCCGACCATGGGCGGCATCGCCTTCATCCTGGCCACCCTCGTCGCCTACGCCCTGACGAAGATCCTCACCGGTGAGAGCCCCACCTACCCCGGTGTCCTGGTGCTGTTCCTGATGGCGGGCATGGGCGTCGTCGGCTTCCTCGACGACTACATCAAGATCGTCAAGCGGCGTTCGCTCGGTCTGCGGGCCGGTGCGAAGATGGCCGGACAGCTGATCGTCGGCATCGTCTTCGCCGTGCTGGCCATCCGGTTCGCGGACGAGCGGGGCCAGACGCCCGCCTCGCTCAAGCTGTCCTTCGTCACGGACTTCGGCTGGACCATCGGGCCCGTGCTGTTCGTCGTCTGGGCACTGTTCATGATCCTCGCCATGTCGAACGGCGTGAACCTCACCGACGGTCTGGACGGACTGGCGACCGGCGCGTCCGTCATGGTCTTCGGCGGCTACACCTTCATCGGTCTGTGGCAGTTCCAGAACTCGTGCGCCAACGCCTTGGAACTCACCGACCCCGCCTCCTGCATCGAGGTGCGCGATCCACTCGACCTCGCCGTCGTCGCCGCCGCGCTGATGGGCGCCTGCTTCGGCTTCCTGTGGTGGAACACCTCACCGGCCAAGATCTTCATGGGTGACACCGGATCGCTGGCCCTCGGCGGCGCCCTGGCCGGCCTCGCCATCTGCTCCCGCACGGAACTGCTGCTCGTGGTGCTCGGCGGGCTCTTCGTCCTGATCACCCTGTCCGTGATCATCCAGGTCGGTTCGTTCAAGCTGACCGGACGGCGGGTCTTCCGGATGGCCCCGCTGCAACACCATTTCGAACTCAAGGGCTGGTCCGAGGTCCTGGTCGTCGTCCGCTTCTGGACCATCCAGGGGATCTGCGTGATCGTCGGCCTCGGCCTCTTCTACACGGGCTGGGCCGCGGGCTGAGCCGCCGGGCGCGTAGGGCGAAGTCCCGCCGGCCGCCCGGCGGTCACGCGACGCGCCCGAGCCGGTGGACCACGCTGCGCCGCAGCGGGCCCTCCGGCACGCTCGGGTCGTCGCAGTCGCCGGCCGGGTCGCGCGTCATCCCGATGCGTCGCATCACCGCCTGCGAGCGGAGGTTGATGGCCACCGTCACCGCGAGGACCTCGTCCAGGCCGAGACGCCGGAACCCGAAGCCCACGGCGGCACGCGCCGCCTCCGTGGGGTAGCCGTGCCCCCACGCCGTACGCGCCAGCCCGCCTCGACACCGGTGAACGGCATGCCGCCCTCCACCGGATCCAGCCCGGTGAAGCCGATGAACTCGCCGGTGGCCCGCACTTCCACGGCCCACCATCCCCAGCCCCGACGGTCGAGGTCGGCCTTGAACCGGACCACGGACGCGTCGCTCCGCGCGGTCGTGAGGAGACCCGGAAAGTACTCGCGCACCTCGGGGTCCGGTTTCATGGCCGCCCAGGGGGCGAGGTCGGACCACCGCCCCGCGCGCAGCGGGAGCCGGTCGGTCCGCAGTTCGGGCCTCGGGCCGACGTGATGTGATCTCGGGCCGTACCGCGAGCGAATACCAGCGGGGGCTCCGGGCACTCGGCGGTGGTCCGCGCGACCCCGCCGACGCTCAGTCGAGGCAGAACTCGTTGCCCTCGATGTCCTGCATCACGATGCACGACTCGTATACACCGTCGGCCCGTAGCAGTCGTTCGCGGACCGCGCCGAGCGCGACCAGCCGTGCGCACTCGGCCTCGAGGGCGGCCAGGCGCTCTTCCCCCACGAGCCCGGTGCCGACCCGTACGTCGAGATGCACCCGGTTCTTGACGACCTTGCCTTCGGGGACGCGCTGGAAGTAGAGGCGCGGACCCACGCCCGTGGGATCGCTGCATGCGAACCCCTGACCCTGCCGCTCGGGCGGCAGTGAGCGGTCGAAATCGTCCCACGTCGCGAATCCCTCGGGCGGCGGCGGTACCACGTACCCCAAAACCTCGCACCAGAAGCGGGCGAGACGCTCGGGATCCGCGCAGTCGAAGGTGACTTGAACCTTCTTGATCGATGACATCGGCGCACCCTAACGCCTGCCGCGCGGACGCGCGAAGGGAATTCGACCGAGGAGGAGCGCGCCGGTGCCACCAGGGTCTCTCTTTCGGATCTTGGCGAGCTCACTGGATGGCGCTCCCACCTCCTGGGGCTGGGAGCGCCCCGAAGCTGTGCGCCTGTCGATTTCTGAGGGCGAAGTCCTGGGCATGTCCGCCGGGCGGGCGAGGGTGTAATCCGGTGGCCACCTTCTCCGCAACGTCCCTAGGGTCGCTGGGATGACACACAACACTGGTGACCCGGTGACGATCACACCGGAGATGGCTGCTCAGATCCGCAGGTGGCGGTGTGAAGAGGACTACTCCTGGCGCGCTGTAGCCCAGGCCGCGTCCGATCTGTGGGGCTCCGAATGGGGCAGCAATCAGCTCTTCGGCGAGGACCTCTGTGTGGCCGCAGCGAGGCTGCTGGGGGAAAGTCCTTACCGGGAACCTTGGAACTGATGCTCGTCAGATGGCTCCTCTCGGTATCGACGAGCTGACCAGAGGAACCAGAACCAGGTCGGCGACGCGGACGCCACCCTCTTCCCGACCACCGCCGAGGCCCTGGCGCGGCGCAAACGACATGCTGCGCGCACTCGGGGCGGCGCCCTCCCCGGAGGGGCGGCCCGCCCACTCGGCCCTCACCCTGCCCGCGAGCACGAGCGTGACGTGAGCCCGTGCCCGCGTGAACGCCCATGACGCAACTCCCTGCCCGGCGCGCGGAGCGGACGGACACCGGCCGATCCGCCGGAACACCGCTCAGAACGCCCCGCTCACCCCCAACCGCACCGCCCGCAGATGGTCCGCCAGGGGACCGAGCCCCACGTCGTGACGGCGTTCGTCGACCGTCTGGGGATGGCGGATCGGATACGGGAAGAGCGTGCCGGGATCGATGCGGGTGCCGTAGAACTGCGGCTGGCTCAGCTCGACCGCGCAGTGGTCGGCGATATACGCGTGGTGGACGGCGGGACAGCGGCCGTCCGCGACGGCCTCGGCGATCAGATCGCGGCAGCTGAGCTGGAACCCGAGGTCGGGGGAGTGCAGCAGGATCATGAGGGCCGCCGTCGAGGCCGGCTCGCCGACGAGAGCGGCCGTGGGCCAGCCGTGGCGGGCGACGATCGAGCGCAGGACCTCCGCGTTGCCGGCCCGGCACTCGGCGATGCGGGCGCGGGCCCGGGCGGTCGGGGCGGACTGCGCCTCGTGGGCCAGCCGTCGCTCGTCCTCCGCCCTGCGGATCAGCTCGGCGGCGAGGACCCGCCGCGGCGGGTCGGCGGTGAGGGAGGTGCCTTCCCTGGCCGGGGCGTCTCTCACGTCGGCTCCCGTAGGGCGAGTGAGAACCACACGCGCTTGCCCACGTCGCCGGTGTCCGGCGGATCGGTTCCCCAGTCGTCGGCCAGCGCGGCGACGATGGCCAGCCCGCGCCCCGATTCGGCGGCGCCGTCCACCACCCTGGGCCGGGGCAGTGCGGGCGACGAATCGGCGAGTGTCACACGAAGGGCGCGCTCCGAGCATTCGAGGGTGACGGCGATGGTGTCGGCGGGTCCGGCGCTCGCGTGCCGGACCGCGTTCGCGAACAGTTCGTCCGTGGCGAGCACGGCGTCGTCGGCGATCGTGGACAGGTCCCAGCGTGCGAGATGCGCGGCCACCGTACGCCGCACCCCGGCGGCGCACGACGGACGCGCGGGCACCGCCATGCGGACGAGCCGGGTTCTCTGCAGCGAGATCAAGGCAGCACCGCCGCGTCCGCTCCCGAGGCAGCCCCGCCGGACGGGGCGTCACGGACGCTCCAGCTGGGTTCGTGTGCCGGTGCGGCAGGGATCCGTCGGCGGGTCGCGCGGACACGGACGGCCGTCATCGGGCTCCTCCTCGATGCTCGGGGCGGCCGCTGACGGACCGCCGGTGCTGTTGTCGAAGACAACAGCACCGGACACACGAAACACCAGGTGGTGGAGGGGTTGTGCAGTTGCGGGCGGGTAGTGACGCGGGCTGCGCGTGGTCACCACCACGGGGAACGCCGACAGGGGACCGCCGCGCGGGGGAGTGGCTGCGAGGCGGTCGCGCGACGGCACGCTGGTCGACGACCGTCTCGTGCGGGCCGGGTCCGGCGTCGGGGATGGCGTGCAGCGAGGGAGCGCTCGCGGTCGACCCCTCGGCGGACAGGAACTCCGGACAAGTCCCTGACCAGCCCGGACAGAAGCAGCTTGTCCGGGACAGCCTCAGCCCGTTGTTCCGCCCCGTCCATGACAGCAGTCTCTTGGGCAGCCGGCCGACTCCGCACCGCTGCGCACCGCCGACCGAACGGGCGCAGCCGACATACCCCGCGGACCGGTTGTCCCGCCACGGCGGCTCAGCCCCGCGCCAACGGGAGTCGACCGGACCATTCCACGAGAAGAGACGGGAGATCGACCATGCATGTCCGTCACGCCCTGGTGAGCAGCGCCCTGGGAGCGGCGCTCGCTCTCGGCGCAGCCGCCGTACCGGCTCAGGCCATTGCGTCAGGGGCACCTCCGGAGGCCCGGACGGCCCGGTCCGCGGCCCAGCCGCCGCTCACCACCTCGGGACCGCTCGAGCAGCTGACCGTGGTAGCGGAAGGCGAGGTGGGCACTTTGGCCTGCTTCCCCTGGTCCTTCGACCAGCGGTACGGCTGGTCGACCGGCGAGGCATGCCGTCCGGGCATGACCACGGCCACCATCCACGGCAAGGAGGGACAGTGTGCGTTCCTCGTCGTGAAGTGGTGGAACTCCAGCGGGGGCTCCCTGGGCAGCCAGCGCTCCGCGGCGGCCTGCGACGGCACCACCAGGGAGTGGGTGTCGCGCGCGGCCCCCGCGGGCGCCGCTCGCGTCCAGGTCAACATGGGAAGGTCCTGACATGGCGCTCAGGACCCCACCACGCCACGTACTCCTGACGACGGCGAGCCTGACCGCCGCCATGTCGCTGCTGTTCGGCGGCACGGCGTCCGCCGGCACCAGCGAGTACTACAAGACCTTCACCTCCAGCGCGAACTACCTCACCAGGTCGGACGCCAACGGGACGTTCAACGCCCAGGTGACATGGCCGACCACCAGGAAGCCGCTGGCGTGGTCGCTCGACATCAACCCCGCGCTCGAACGCACCGCCACCGGCAACATGCGGTGCACGGCCAGGGTCCCCAGTTTCCCCGACTACAACGACGACCACCCGAGCATCCCCGTCGACTACAAATGGCACTCCACGGTGCCCGGGCAGCACCGGGTGAACACCAGCTACTGGTACGTCCTCAACGCCCGGTGCACGTTCCCCTCGGCGGTCAACGGCACCCGGGGGACGACGACGGTGACGCTGAAGTTCAACTACAAGATGACCACGGCCTCGGCATCCCCGCCGGGGCACGGACCGGGCTACCGCACGCAGGTGACCTTCACCCCGAAGTAGGGCCTGTCGTCTGGATCACGCCAGGGCCGCGGGGCGTGGCACGCGCATCTGCCGCGTTGTCGTCATCCGCCGACCAGGCGTCTCCCCGCCCGGTCGGCGTGGGACTCTCGATGTCCCGACGAGGGGCAGCCGTACCGCGGCTGCCCCTCAGGCCGCCGCACCCAGCACCACCCGAGACCGGCGCTCGAACTCCTGCACCACCGGCTCGTGCCGACGGGACGCGAGCCGCCCCCGGAAGTCGCGCAGGGCCTGGATCGACCGCTCGCTGTGCACACCGCTGAGCGCCTCCAGCGCGTCCGTGGCGGTGGCGACGGCTTCGTCGAGGCGGTTCTGCTGGAGATGGGCCGTCGCCAGCACGGACCGGCTGATGGCCTGACGGCGGCGCCGGTCGGCATGGGCGCGCACCGACTCGCTCGCGGTGTGCTCGGCCTGCGCGGCCAGGCCCAGATCACGGAAGCAGACAGCCGACTCGGCCTGCAGATAGTGGTGGTCGAGGAACCGCACCCACGGCGATTCCTGGGCGGCACCCCGGCTCGCGTCCAACTGCTTCTCCGCCGCGCGCAGTGCCTCGGCGGTCTCCCGGGGCCGCCCCAGGGCCGCGTGGCCCCGTGCGGACATGGCGTACAGCCGCATCAGCCCCAGCGGGCTGCCCGCGTCCCTCGCCGTGGCGACACCGGCCCGAGCCAGCGCCACGCCCTCGTCGGGGCGGCCCAGACTGGTCGCCAGATGGGACAGCCCGGCCAGGATCTGCCCGCCGAGCACATGGTCGCGGCCCTCCGCGCACAGCCTGAGCCCCTGCGTCATGTACCGCTGCGCCAGGCCGTACTCCCCGGCGTCGTACGAGCTCCAGCCCGCCATGGCGGCCAGTCGCGCCGCCGCGGCGAACAGCTCGCGCCGCTGGTTGGCCGGTGTCCCGCGCTGTTGCAGCATCGGGATGACCTCGGTGGTCAGGTACTGCACGATGCTCGTGCGGACCCCGCCGCCCCCGTACTGGTTGTCCATCTCGTCGAACATGCGGATCATCGCGTGGACCTGCTCCACCGGCCCCGCACCGGACACGGACGCCAGCCGGGGCGTGTCACGGCTCTCCACCAGCCACAGCAGCCAGGCCCGCTGAGGATTCGTCAGCGCGCCCGGAACGAACGGCACCGAACCCAGCAGGCTCCGCCGCGAGATGTCGGTCGAGCCCAGCTCGGCCAGGGTGTGCAGGGTCTCCGCCACGTTCTCCCCGTACATCAGCGCCCGCCCCGTCACCGGCCGTCCCCGGTCGAGCGGAAAGCCGAGATCCGCCGGAGTCAGGGCACGGCCCAGTCGTTCACCGAGGACGGCGGCGATCAACTCCGGTGTGTTGCCCCGAGGTTGCTGGCCCTGTAACCAGCGCGTCACCGAGGCCTTGTCGTAGTTGGTCTCCAAACCCTGGCAGCGGCCCAGCTCATTGACCCGGAGAGCGAGGGAGGCGTACGAACAGCCGGCCTCCTTCAGCGCGGCCGCGAGCGGTTTGTTGGGCCCACCGGGCGTCTTCACCGGGTTCCTTGCTAATCCGTTCGTCACGGCGGCCATCCAGGTGTCGCATCGTGTCGGCGCGCGGCTGTGTGAAGCCCGTACCCGCCCTTGCGCCAACTCCGGGGCGGGCCGGAGGAGTTCGACGGACTCTGCCAACTGTGTGCGGCAGGTCACTCGATCACTATGGTGGCCGAACAACTCAGCCCGCAACCGGCGTTCTGATAATTTCAGAATGAACTCCGAGGACCTGTCCTTGTCAACGGATCGCGTGGCACACTGCACGCTGTGAATCCCGCCCGGGAGGTTGCACGTGAGTGAGACCCGCGTCGGAGGGAGCGCCCCGGCGGCGCCCACAGTCCTGCGCATGGTTCTCGGAAAGCGGCTCCGTCAGTTACGGGAGCAGGCCGGAGTCTCCTTCGACGAGGCCGCCCGCGCCATCGAGGTCACCGCGCTGACGGTCCGCCGCATGGAGAAGGCCGAAGTCGGCCTCCGCATCCCCTACGTGAAGGAGTTGCTGCGTACCTACGGAGTCTCCGGCGCCGAGATCGAGGACTTCCTCTCCCTCGCCCGGGAGGCCAACCAACCCGGCTGGTGGCACAAGTTCCGCGACGTGCTGCCCGACTGGTTCAGCGCGTACGTGAGCCTGGAGAGCGAGGCCCAGGTCATCCGCCTCTACGAACCCCAGTACGTCCCCGGCCTGCTGCAGACCCACGACTACGCCGCCGCGCTCCTGCGCGTCGGCTTCCCCAACGCGAGCCCCGAGGACGTCGACCGCCGGGTCGCGTTACGCCTCAGACGCCAGGACCTGCTGGTCAAACCCGAGGCGCCCGCCATCTGGGCGATCCTCGACGAGACCGTGCTGCGCCGGCCGGTCGGCGGCCCCGAGGTGATGCGGGCCCAGATCGACCGGCTCGTCGAGGCCACGGAGCGACCCAAGATCAGAATCCAGGTCATGCGCTTCGCCGCCGGACCGCACCCCGGCGCGTACGGCCCCTTCCACTACTTCCGTTTCGGCTTCTCCGAACTCCCCGACATCGTCTACACCGAGGGCCTCGCAGGCGCCCAGTACGTCGACCAGCCCTCGGACGTCGTGACCTACCTGGAGGTCCTTGACCGGATGTCCGTGCAGGCGGAACCGGTGGCTCGGACCCGGGACATCCTGGCGGCACTACGCAAGGAGTTGTGACACATGGCAAGGACACCCGACGGCCCCGCCCACAGCGGCATGCCCGCGTCCGCACTGGGCGCCGAGGGCTGGCGCAAGCCCTGGAGCGGCACCAACGGCGGTTCCTGCGTCGAGGCCAAGCGCCTGCCCGACGGCAGTGTGGCCTTCCGTCAGTCCAAGGACCCGGACGGTCCCGCCCTCGTCTACTCCCGCGAGGAGATGGTGGCGTTCCTGGAGGGCGCCAAGGCCGGACAGGCCGACTTCCTCATCGCCTGAACGGGTGAGGGGGGCCAGGGCCCTTCTGATGGATCTCCGTCGCGTGTCGTCGTCCGGCACGCCCCTTCCTCTCCCACGGAGATCCATCAGAAGAGCCCTCAGTGCGCCCCCGCACCACTACGCCCGCACAACCGGACAACGCCCGCACGGACTCCCCGCATCCCCCGCCTCCGCGCACACTGGGGAGCCCCTGTCCGCACGGGGCGAGTACTCACCCGCAGGCGCACCACCCGAAGGGAGCGGCATGCGCACGCCGCCACGTGTCCCCGGTCGGCCCAGGCCGGCCGGCCGACACGCCGGCCGCCCGGGCCGGGCCGCTCCCGAGAGGCGGGGATGATCACAGCGTCCGCGTTCACCCGCTACCGCACCCTGATCGTCGAGGGGCACCAAGGACCGGGCCGGGCCCGGCTGATCGCCGGGCTCGCCAGGCTGGGCTTCCAGGTCCTGCACATGCCGTCCGGCCTGCACCATCTCGACCCCGCACTGCCCTACCGCGAACTCCTCGCCGGTCCCGGCCGGCTGGCCGTCGACAGCGGCCTGATCGCCGAGCTGATCCACGGACCGCTGCGTCGCGGCCGGTCCCGGGTCACCTGGATCCAGGCCCTCGACTTCGCCGAGGCGGTGGCCGAACGCGACGGCGCCATGCTCCACCTGACCACGACGGACCACACCGGATGCGAGCGGGGCCACGGGCCCGGCGACGATCAGGACACCGAGGCGGCGGATGCCGCCACCGCCTACGCCCGCGCGTTCGACACCCTCGCCCAGCATGTCACGGTCGTGACCGTCCGGGTCGGCGAGACGGGCTGTCCCATCCGGGCACCTGATTCCCCTCAGCCTCAACTCTGGGGCGAGTCAGAGCAGTTGACGATAAGTTAGCGACGACCATGCGATGAGGCAGGAGAGTCCCATGCCAGACGGCCACCCCACTCCCGACCAGGAAGCCCTGTCGAAGATCGACACCACGGTGCCGCACTCGGCCCGTATCTGGAACTACTGGATGGGCGGCAAGGACAACTACGAGGTCGACCGGATCGCCGGTGACGCCTACCGGGAGATCGCCCCCAACATCGAGACGATGGCACGCGCCTCCCGTGTCTACCTGATCCGTACGGTCACCTTCGTGGCCCGCGAGCGTGGCATCCGCCAGTTCCTGGACATCGGCACCGGCCTGCCGACCTACGACAACACCCACCAGGTCGCCCAGAAGGTCGCCCCCGAGTCCCGCATCGTCTACGTCGACAACGACCCCCTGGTCCTGCGTCACGCCCAGGCCCTGCTCACCAGCACCCCCGAAGGCGTCACCGACTACGTCGACGCCGACCTGCACGACCCCGACGCGATCCTCGAACACGCCGGGAAGATCCTGGACTTCGGCAAGCCCGTCGCCCTCATGCTCATGGGCATCCTCGGCCACGTCCAGGACTACGAGGAGGCCAAGGACATCGTCCGCCGGCTGCAGGCGGCGCTCCCCTCGGGCAGCTACTTCGTCCACTACGACAGCACGGACACCGACGCCGAACTCAAGCGCGCCCAGGAGGGCTACGACGACACCGGCGCCGTCCCGTACGTCCTGCGCAGCCCCCGCCAGCTGAGCGCGTACTACGAGGGCCTGGAACTGCTGGAACCCGGCATCGTCTCCTGCCCGCTGTGGCGCCCCGAGCCGGGCACGAATCCCGAGCCGACGGACGTCTACGGGGGAGTGGCGTACAAGCCGTGACGCCTCCGCCCGGGGCGTGCCGTCCTGCCCCGCCGGTTCACTGAAGCGCGGCCACGGCCTTCTCGATGCCGCTGTGGACATGGCACAGCAGCAGACACACGTCGTCCTCGTGCTCGGAGTCGTCCAGCAGCGGATGCAGCAGCAGGTCGGCGGAGCCCTCGAGATCGTCGTCGAGGGCAGCCGGCCTGAGGGCGCCGAGTGCCGTGGCCAGACGGTCGATACCCGGGTCTATGCCCTGGGCGCGGCGCTCCACCAGACCGTCCGTGTACAGCGCGAGCGTCGATCCGGGCGGCAGCGGGACGGTGTGGTCGGCGATCTCCTGGCGCAGCGGGATGCCGAGCATCGCACCCGGCTTGGCGTCCAGCACCCGCACCCCGCCGTCGGGCGAGCGCAGCACCGGCGGCGGATGCCCCGCCGCCGCCCAGGTCAGGGTCGGCTCGTGCGGATGGAAGCGGGCGATGACGGCCGTGGCGTACAGGTCGGGCTGCAGATGGTGCAGGAACAGATGCAGCTGGGTCAGGAGCTGGCCGGGGCTCTTGCCGTCCACCGCGTAGGCGCGCAGCGCGGTGCGGAGCTGGCTCATCATCACGGCGGCGCGCAGACCGTGCCCGGTGACGTCGCCGATCACGGTGATCAGGCTGCCGTCGGGCTGGCGGAAGGCGTCGTACCAGTCTCCGCCGATGTTCAGCCCCCGGGTGGCCGGCAGATAGCGCGCCGCGAGCCGCAGCCCCGGGGTCAGGGGCAGCTCGGTGAGCAGGGCACGCTGCAACGTCTCGGCGATGTCCCGGTTGTGCTCGAAACGCCGGGCGTTCTCCAGGGCGACACCGGCCCGGCGGGCGAGCTCGATCAGCATGAACGCGTCGTCGGCGTCCCAGCGTTCGCCCGGCGGCGACAGGGTCAGCACGCCCAGCGGAGCCCCACGGGCCATCAGGGGCACGCACAACAGCGGCCGCTCGGGATCCAGCGCCGAGGGCGGCTGGTCGTCGACCCCGGGGAGACCGCCGGGATGGTCGGCCGCGTACTGGGGGCGACCGCGGCGGGCGGCCATGACGGCGGCCCCCGGGCGCGGGCCGCCCAGGTGCGCGTCGTCGTCCCCGTCGAACAGCCAGACATCGGCCGTGCGGGCGTACCGCGGCACCAGAAGCGTCGGCAGCAGCCGCACGATCTCGTCATGGTTGAGGGACGCCGTCAGGGCGGCGCTGGCGTCGGCGAGGAAGGTGAGCCGGCCGCGCGCGCTCTCGGCCTCCTCACGGGCCTTCTGCTCGGCGGCGAACAGCTCCCGCTGCGCGCGTCCCGCTGCGTCCAGCTCGGCGTGGAGCGCGAGGACCCCCTGATTGGTCTGGTGCAGTTCCTCGCGGTGGAACGCGACCAGCGCCTCCTGCTCGTCGAGCTTCTCCAGCAGCAGCGCGGCGTCCTCGTCCGCGCCGAACAGCGCCTCCGCCAGCGTCACCGGATCGTCGCCCACACGCCCGGAGTCCGGGAGCACCACATCCTGGGCGCAACCGACGGTCAGTCGCCAGGGCTGCCGGAACTCGCCCGGCCGCTGCGTCGCCGAGGTCACCTCGACGAGGAACCGGCTGCCGGCCGGCGGCGTCGCCGCGGCACGCGCGCTCAGCAGCCAGGTGCCGCCCTTGGTCAGGCACTGCCTCAGCTGCGCGGTGAGGGCGGTCACCAGCCGGGCACGGTCGGTCGGGGAGACCCCGTGCGCCGTGGCCAGCCGGGCGGTGGCGATGCGGGCGCGAGCCGCGTCGGTGACGGAACTGATCTGCCAGGTTCTGGTCATGGGAGGTGGTCCGGCGGGGAGGGGCTCAGCACCGCGACGCTGGTGTCGTCGCGGACCGGGCGGGCGGGGCTGCTCGCGTCACGCACGATCACGGCGGCCACGACAGCGGGGTCGAGAGTGGTGCTGTGGGCCGCCGGGCCGGGGTTCCAGCGGCTCGGCAGACCGTCGCTGTGCAGCACCAGAAGACAGTCGTCCCTCCAGGGCAGCTCATCCTGGGGCATCGTCGCCGACCGGTGCGCACCCACTATCCCGGGCCGAGACAACAGGGGCTGCCAGGTCGCGCCGGTCCGCAGCCGCGCCCCCACGTTGCCGACGCCGGTGAAGAGCAACCGCCCCACCGACGCGTCGAGTTGGGCGACGGCGACGGCCGCCCCCCGGGTGCCGCGCAGGGCATTCTCCAGTCGGCGCAGCAGCTGCGCCGGCGGCAGGTCGGGCGCCCGGCGCAGTTGCTCCACCGCCGCCGAGGAGGCCCGCGCCGCCTCCGGTCCGTGCCCCAGCCCGTCGGCCAGGAGCAGGGTGGTGAGGTGGTCCGCCCGCACCCACGCCCAGGCGTCGCCGGAGAACTCCGCACCCGCGAAGGGGACGTTGACGCCCCCTACTCGTATGCCGCGCCCGGCGGAACGCGGACGGGAGCCGCCGCGTCGCCGGCGGGAACCGAGCCGCGCCAGGGCGACGGTGCCCCGGCCGACCGCGCTGTGCACATCGAAGTCGTCGGCGACGCGACGGCAGGTGCCGAGGCCCGCGCCGAGGGAGGACGTGGTCGAGTATCCGTCCCGCAGCGCGCCCCTCACGTCAGGCATCCCGGGGCCGTGGTCGATCGCCACGATCTGCACCATGGGGGCCCGGTCGTCGCCGTCCGAGGTCGGCCGCTCCACGACGTCCAGCAGTATCAGCCCGCCGTCGGCGTGCTTGAGCAGATTGGTGGCCAGCTCGGTCGCCACGAGTGCCGCTTCCGCGGCCCGGTCCTCGTCCAGCCCCGCCCGTCCAGCCGCGTCCTCCGCGGCCACCCGGGCGTCGCGCACCCGGGTCGAGTCGTGCACCGGCACCTCCCACACGCGTGGCATCACCGCTCCTCTCGCGGGCGCGGCGGACCCGCCAACCAGGACGTCACGGTCACGGTGGTGCCTCCGCCGGGGCGGCTGTCGATCTGGAAGTCATGGACCAGTCGCCGTGCACCGCCCAGCCCCATGCCGAGTCCCTCGCCGGAGGTGAAACCGTCCACGAGAGCCTGGTCGAGGTCCGGGATGCCCGGTCCCTCGTCGCTGAACGCCAGCCGCAATCCTTGTACGCCACCGCTGGTCACCGGCGCGCACTCCATCTGGCCCCCGCCGCCGTGGATCAGCGTGTTGCGGGCCAGCTCGCTGGCCGCGGTCACCAGTTTCGTCTGCTCGACCAGACCGAAGCCGAGCTGGGCGGCGGCCTGCCGCACATGCTGCCGTACCCACACCAGATCCAGGTCCGAGTGAATCGGCAGGCAGGCGGAGACGCCGCCGGCGGTCTGCATCACACACTCTCCTGGCGGGTGCGTCCCGGGCGGGGGAGGGTCGGGGCCTGGTCGCCGAGGAGACGCATCGCGTCCTCGGTGGTGAGCGCGGTGCGCAGTCCGGGCAGCGTCAGCCCCAGTTCCACCAGGGTGATCGCCACCGCTGGACGCATGCCCGCCACGACGGTCCGGGCGGCGAGCAGACTCGTCTGGGCGGCGATGTCGCCGAGCACCCGCCCGAGGAACGAGTCGACGATCTCCACTCCGGACAGGTCGATGACCACGCCCGTGGCCCCACTGCGCGCGACCGTGTCGCTGATGTCCTGCTGGAGCTGCTCCGCCGTGCCGTCGTGCAGATCGCCCTGCAGCGTCACCAGCAGCACCTCGCCCAGCTTCAGGACGGGGACGGGAGCCCCGTACGGGGACGGGCCGCCGTAGGGGGAGGGGAACGCGCCGCTCACCTGTACTCCGAACCGGCGTCCCCGCGCGCGACGATGTCCGCGCCCTGCTGCCGCAGCGCGTAGGCGAGAGCGTCCGCGAGGCTCGCGCGCGTCAGTACCGAACTGAGGTCGATACCCAGGTGCACGATGGTCTGCGCGATGGGCGGCCGGATCCCGGAGACGATGCACTCGGCTCCCATCAGCCGGGCCGCGGCGACCGTCTTCATCAGGTGCTGGGCCACCAGGGAGTCGACGGTCGGGACGCCGGTGATGTCCAGGATGGCGAACCTGGCGTGCTGCTCGACGATGGAGTCCAGCAGTGTCTCCATCACGACCTGGCTGCGCGCGCTGTCCAAGGTGCCGATCAGGGGCACCGCGACGATGCCGTCCCACAGTTTGATCACCGGAGTGGCGACCTCGAGGAGTTGCAGCCGCTGCCGGTTGATGAGTTCCTCGCCCTCACTCAGCGCCGTCTCCAGCACGACCAGGCGCAGCGTGCCCATCAGCACCGTCAGGGTCGTGGTGCACTCGCGGACGTGTTCCGCCGGTGCGTCGGGGAACTCGGCCAGAAAGAGCTCGGTGACGGGGAGTCGGAGCGCGTCCACCTCGCTGGAGATCTGAGTGATGCTGGAGCCGGCCCGCGCCCGGGAGGCGGCCGTCCGTGCGAGCTGGTCGCGGATGACATGGAAGCCGCCGGACTCCGCGTCCTCGACGGTGTCCGCGGTGGCCACCGCGGCGAGTGCGTCCACGACGGCCCGGCCGGCCTCCACCGCCTCGTCCCTTGAGTGGGTGAAGACGGTGCGGAACAGCGAGGCGTCGGCCCAGCGCTGCGCGATCTGTTCCTGACGGTGGCGCAGGAAGCCCGCCACCTCCTGGGCCGGTGTCCTGCGCTTGCCTGCCGTGTCCTGCTCCGGCACGGGTCTCTCCTCACGTGCTGTTGCGATTCCCCGCTCCGGGGGACGGGTGATGGGCGAAGTCCTGGGGCGGCGCAGCCGGTCCTGACGCCGTACACCCCGTCGCTCATGAAGAAGAGCCGGTCGCCCGGCTCGACTCTCGGGGCCGGCGTACGCCGACGGTGACGGCTTCTCGCCATGCGTCCGATACGCCCGGTCCACCGGCGGGAGGACGACACCGGCATCCGCACCGTCGGCTCCACGCCCCCTTCGGGCCGCCGGTTCCGCGACCGCCGCCAGGAGGCGGGCTCCGGTGGGCCGGAACCCGGCGTCGTCGGCCGGCGTGCAACGGGGGCGGGCAGGCGTGGGCGGTCCTCCCTCGCGTCGGGTGACACCGACGGGGTACGGATGCACGATGCCGCCTTCGACGCCAGGAGCGTCCGACCGTCGACCCGGCCCCGGTCCGACAGGCATCCGAACCCTTCCCACGTGCTTGCCTCGCGCTCACTCTGTTGCTTACGGCGACAGTTGTCAAACGACAACCATCGGACTTGCGTACGGCACCACCCACCGGCGGACCCCGCTCAAGCGGCGCCGCCCACCGCCCCCTTCGACGGCTACGCCCCGGCCGACGGTTCGTCCGACCGGCTCGGCAGCCGGCCGGAGTCCACGGCCGCCAGCGCCTCGTCGACGCTGTCCACCGTCGCCACGGTGAGACTCACCCCCGTGAGGTCGAGGATGCGCCGCACGGCCGGCGTCGGGGAGATGACGTACACACCTCCCGGGATCGCCCGCACCTCCTGGTACGTCCGCAGGATGATGTTCATGCCGGACGAGTCCATGAAGGGGACGGCCGAGACATCGAGGAGGAAATGCCGTCGCCCGTGGCTCAGTTGATTCGCCAGATGGTGTTGCAGCTCGGTCGCCGTATCGATGTCCAGTTCCCCTTCGATCGTGAGCAGAACGGCGTCCTCGCGCGGCAGATCCACCTTGATCGACAGGGGGTTCTGGGCAACGGACACAAGGGCCTCCCACAGGCGCTACCGATCAGGGCCGAGTGCCCCGATCAACGGATTCGATGCATCGCTCGGCGATGCGCCCGTGCGCATACCCGCGAATCGTTCCTCCACACAGGGTGTGATCAGGCAACTCCCGGTTCCAGGAGCCCCGTGCGCAGCCGCTTGATGATGCGGCTGATCAACCGGGAGACATGCATCTGGGAGACACCGAGCTGCGCGGCGATCTGGGACTGGGTGAGCTCCTCGACGAACCGCAGATGGATGATCCGACGCTCCCGCCGGTCGAGTTGGGCGATCAGCGGCGCCAGCGAATGGAAGTCCTCGACGAGTTCCAGCGACGGATCCAGCCCGCCGATGAGGTCGCCCAGCACCGTGTCGCCGTCCTCGCCGCCGTCGAAGGTGAGCGCCGCGTCCAGCGAGGAGGTGTTGTAGCCGTTGGAGGCCTTGCGCGCTTCGATGACCTCCTCCTCCGACAGGGACATCAGCTCGGAAAGCTCACGGGTCGTCGGCATACGGCCCAGCCGGGACTGCAGCTCGTCCGTGGCCTTGGCCAGCTCCACACGTGCCTCCTGGAGCCGCCGCGGCACGTGCACGGCCCAGCTGGTGTCCCGGAAGAAGCGCTTGATCTCGCCGACGATGTAGGGCACGGCGAACGTCGTGAACTCCACCTCACGGGACAGCTCGAACCGGTCGATGGCCTTGATCAGCCCGATCGTCCCGACCTGGACGATGTCCTCCAGGGAGTCCTCACGGCCGCGGAAGCGGGAGGCGGCGTACCGCACCAGCGACAGGTTCATCTCGATCAGCGTGTTGCGTACGTACTGGTATTCGTGGGTCCCCTCGTCCAGCATGCCCAGCCGGTCGAAGAACTGCCGCGACATCGCACGCGCGTCCTTCGGCTTGATCTGCGACGGGTCCTCGATCCGCGGCAGGGTCGCCCCCTCCGTCGAGACCGTCTCCCGTGCCGTGGCCGTTGTCCGCGCTGCCGTCACGGCTGCCATGCCGTCCACCCCTCTCGCCCGAATGCTTGCTGCCATCCCTCGCTTGCCCCGGTCTTCGCAAGTCAGTCGCCCTTCACCTCGACAGGGACGCTCTCCCTCCGCACTCTGGCCGGAAGTCATCGCCGGGCCGCAGCCGGGCAGGTGCGGACGCCTCACCGGCACCGCCGCCCGGACCGGCGACGCGTCACCAGGAATGTGCGCACGGTTGTTTGCCCACCGAATCGCGGGGCAAGCGGTGTGCACGCCTCCGTACGGGAGGCACGCCGGAGGAAACGGTGTTCCGCGTCCGGGCCTTTCTCGCCCGCCCGCCGTTCCCCTCCGCGAGTCCCTGACAGCGTCGTTCAGGAGCGATTCCGCATGCTGGTCAACGTGTCCGCAAACGGATCCGGTACGTCCGCCCGCCCCGGCACCATCGACAGAAGGTCACATGACGACGCCCCCGACACCGCCGCCGCCTTCGCCCGGCTGGCCGCGATGGACGAGGGACCCGAACGGGACGCCGTACGGGATGCACTGGTACGGGCCTGGCTGCCCATGGCGCACCGCATCGCGGGCCGCTTCCGCAACCGCGGCGAGTCCCTGGATGACCTGCGCCAGGTCGCCGCGATGGGCCTGGTGAAGGCGGTCGACCGCTACGAGCCCGAACGGGGGGCGTTCGAGAGCTACGCCGTGCCCACCATCACCGGAGAGATCAAGCGGCACTTCCGCGACCGGATGTGGACCCTCAGGGTTCCCCGGCGTGTGCAGGACCTGCGCAACAAGGTGCGCGTCGCCCGCCGCGAACTCAGCCAGACCTCCGGCGCCACCGAGCCCTCGGTCGCCGAGATCGCCGCCCACACCGGCCTCACCGAGGAAGAGGTCAACGCCGGGATGGAGGCGTTGGAGAGCTTCAGCGCCCTGTCGCTGGACGCCGAGACGACCTCCGGGGACGACGGCTACAGCCTCGCCGACACCCTCGGCTCGTGCGACGAGGCGTACGACGTCGTCGTGGACCGGGAGGCCGCCAAGGAAGGGCTGCGCCGACTGCCCGAACGTGAACGCGCCATCCTCTACATGCGCTTCTTCGAGGACATGACCCAGAACCGCATCGCCGACCGGCTCGGCATCTCCCAGATGCACGTCTCCCGCCTCATAAGCCGCAGCTGCGCACGGGTCCGCGAAGAGGCCCTCGGCCAGTCCGTCGAACCTGGCGACGGCCGGCGCACCCGCACCAGCTGAGCGACCGGCCCGGCACCGTCCGCCGCGTCGCACCCGGACCGACCCGTCCATGAATCCTGTCGTCCAGATCACCCAGGAGCGAAACAGATGCTGATGCCCCATCCCGCGACCCTGCGCCGGCTCGTCGAGGAATACGAGTCGCTCACGTCGCACGAGGGCGAGCGGAACGACCCGCAGGCCGCTCGCCGCGCGCAGGACCTCGCGTACACGTTGTGCGTGTCCACGGGCACCCGCGACGTCCGCCAGGCCTTGGAGGCAGCGCGCCGGCAGCTCGCCGCCGCGCAGGCCACCGCAACGGCCGAGCTGTGCGGGTACGGGATGGGAATGAGTGGCGATCTCGACAGCCATGGTCCGGGCAGGAGCGGGTATGCGGCGCTTCATGAACAGTGACGCACACCCCTGTCCCCCCTCGTTGACCCCGCGGACACCATGACAGCGATGGAACGCCGGCCGGTCGGCAAGCACAGCACCGCCCCCGCCGAGGGCCCGTCCGCCGAGGCGACACGGCCGCCCGTCACGATCAGCAGCGCCGCGGCCGCCCGCCGCCATGCGCGGTCGATCGTGGGGGAACGGTGGCGTTCGCCGTCCGGGCCCCCGACCGAGGCAGCCATGATCGACCTGCTCCTGGTCGTCTCCGAGCTGGTCACCAACGCGGTCCGGCACGGCGGGGGGCTGGCCGGCTTCGACGTCACGGTCACCGTGGACGGCGTACGGCTGGATGTGCGGGACTACAGTCCCGCCGTCCCGGCCGCCGCCCACGGCCCGGGCATGCCGCCCCGCGCCCACGAGGGCAGCGGATACGGCTGGCCGCTGATCAACCGGCTGTCCAGCGAGGTCGACATCCGCGGCAACGCGGCGGGCGGCAAGACGATCAGCGTCCTGGTGCCGCTGAGCTGATCACACCGGAGCGCCCCGGCCCGTCGGCCGTGGCGCTCCGTCCCACCAGGGCAGAAGACCGGTCTCACCAGGCAGGAAGAGGGGTCTCACCAGGGCAGGAAGACGTGGATGTCCTTGCCACGCTCCCTGCCCTCGTCGCGCACCACCACGCTCACCTCGTCACAGAGTGTGTGGATGAGATACCAGCCGATACCGCCGCCGCCCTTGCTCGGATGGAAGGGACGCGGCTCGGGCGACGTGACGCTGGTGTCGTGCATCGTCACATGCACCCCGTCGTAGGTGCGGCGCATGGTGAGCTCGAAGGGCCCCGGGGCGTACTGCACCGCGTTCGCGGCCAGCTCGGTCACCACCAGCAGGATGTCGTCCCAGTGCTCCTGGGCGGCGGGCAGAGACGTGCGCGCCAGCGCGCCGAGGAACTCCTCGGCTGCCGCACGGGCACCCGTCACGTCGCCCAACTCTCCGTCGAAGGCGGCGTGACGCTTCTGGATCTCCTCGGAAGGCAGTTTGTCGTCCCAACGCGGCTCTGTTGCCATCTCGTCTTTCCCCGCTCAGCTCATCGAGGCGGACGCGATCTCGCGTTCCTCTCCGAGGCACGTGCTTCCCCCGATGAGAGCGGCTACGCGTTCGAAATGGTAGGGATATGTGGGGCATTGGGGAAGACAGTGACTTCATGCCGCCCTCGCCGTACGAGTGCCCGCTACCGGTCAGCCGACTCACCTTCTTCGCCAGGTGTCCGCAGGACCAGCAGCGCCACGTCGTCGTCGTTCTCCGCGGGACGCGCCCGCTCCAGCAGCAGATCGCAGAAGACATGCAGGGGACGACGGACCAGCGCCGCGGCGTGCTGCCGCAACCGGGCCAGGCCCCGGTCCAGGACGTGCCCCGGCGACTCGATCAGGCCATCGGTGTACAGCACCACCGTGGCCAGCGGCGGCAACGGGGTCAGCGTGTCGGTACGGGCCCGGGTGAGACCGGTGCCGAGCAGATGGTCGTGCTCCTCGTCGAGGAAGGCGGACCGCCCGTCGTGCGTGATCAGCAACGGCGGCGGATGACCGGCGTTGGTCCACCGCAGCGCCCATCCCTCGGCTGCCCGCTCCACCCTGCCGAAGATCATGGTCGCCATGGATGCCTCGGTGACGTTCACCACGGCCTGGTCCAGCCGTTCCACGATGGCGCTCGGCGGCTCCTCCAGCGCCCAGGCGTAGGCGCGGAGCATGTTGCGGACCTGCGCCATCCCGGCGGCCGCGTCGATGTTGTGCCCCACGACATCGCCGATGGCCACCGCCGTCGACCCGTCGGCCAGCGAGAACGCGTCGTACCAGTCGCCGCCGACCTGCGCCGACTGCGACGCCGGCACGTACCGCGCGGCCATGCTCAGCCCCGGCACCTCCGGCAGCTGCGGCAGCAGATGCCGCTGCATGGTCTCCGCGATGTGCCGCTGCCGCTGGTACAGCCGGGCGTTCTCCAGCGCCAGCCCCGCCCGCCGCGCGATGTCCTCCAGCAGCGACAGCTCGGCGTCCGTCATGACCCCCGACTCGGCGTTGCGCCCCAGCGTGAGGGCGCCCAGCACCGCGCGCGGCCCACGGATCGGCGCGATCGCCGCCGACTGCATGCCCGTCACCTTGAACAGCCGCTGCTGCGCCACCGCGATCCCCGAGTCGGGCGGCCCCTGGTACGTCTCCGGGCCGGCCAGGGTGGACGCCGCCCCGCGCAGCGCCCGCGACAGCGGCATGAGCGACTCCTCGTGCACCGGCGGCAGCGGACCCTCCAGTTCCTCGAACCGCACCAAGGCACCGCCGTGATGGGTCGCCACCGTGGTCCGCCAGACGTCGTCGCTCTCGGTGATCAGGTCGACCACCGCCCAGTCCGCGAGCCGCGGCACCACCAGCCGCACCAGCCGCGCCACGGCCTCCTCGGAATCCAGCGTGGAGGTCAGCCGGGTCGTCGTCTCGGCGAGCAGCGCCAGCCGGTCCAGCTGCGACAGCGTCGGCGAAGCCGCCGTCGAGGGGACCCCTTCCTCGGGGTCCATCTCGTAGAACAGGACCGCTGCTCCCAGCCCACCCCCGTCGAGCCTGCACGGGGTGACCAGCCAGGACACCGGCAGCAGCGCGTCGTCGCCCCTGGCGAACCACTCGTGCGCCCCGCCCCGCGTACTGCCGCCGAGGAACGCGTGCATCATGGGGCAGGTGGCCCGCGGCATGGTCTGGCCACGGCCGTCCCGGTGGAGCAGGTCATGGGCGTCCCGGCCGACGAGTTCGCCCGCCGAACGGCCGAGCAGGAACTCCCCGCGCGCGTTCACCGCGACGATGACGCCGTTGTCGTCCACCACATACATGCCCGCGTGGACCAGGTCGGGCAGGTCGCCCGATACCCGCACTGCGGGGCCGGGGGGCCGCCCGGCAGTGCGGTCGGGACGCCACGCGCTCATGCTCGGGTTCCTCGCCTTCGAGTCTCTGCCAACGGGGCCGTCGGCTCCCCGCCACGGGCGGGGAGCCGACGCACGTCCGGAACGCAATACCCCGTCCGTGCCGACCTACGCGCACCGACATTTTCGTCCAGGCGACGCCGCCGGACCAGGCGGACCTCATGCCTGTGTGTGCCGTACGCAGGCGGCGACGACCTCCCGCAGACTCCCCGTCCGCTCCATCACCTCCCGCTGCACCCGCGCCCCGTTGCCGCGCCGCGCGAGCGTGGCGACCGAGTCACGGACCAGATCGAGGTCTCCGGTGTCGGCGAGCGCCTCCTCGACGTGGTCCAGCAGCGAGCGGATCACGTCGTCGGCGGGCTGCGGGCGCATGGTCACGGGGTCCAGCAGGTTCTCCGACATACCCGACCGGGCGGCCCGCCACCTGGCCAGCCGCAGCAGCGCGGGCGTGTGGCCGAGCGGCTCCCGGCCGGCCCGCCACTCGCGGGCCGCCGTGTCGACGAGCCCCCTGGTCAGGGCCGCGATCAGGACCGCGGTGTCCGGGTGCAGACACACGTCCGCGACCCGGACCTCCACGGTCGGATACCGCTGGGACAGCCGTGCCTCGAAGTACACCATCCCCTCGTCCCGCACGACCTCCGTCGCCGTCAGCTCCGCCACGCACCGGTGGTACCGCTCGGCCGAGCCGAAGATCTCCGACGGTCCGGCCATCGGCCAGATGTCCCACACCTGGCTGCGATAGCTCGCGTACCCGGAGTCCTGGCCCTGCCAGAACGGCGAGTTCGCGCTGAGCGCCGTCAGCACGGACAGCCACGGACGGATACGGTCCAGCACGGCCACGCCCTCGTCCTCGGACTCCACCGACACATGGACGTGGCAGCCGCACACCAGCTGGATCTGGGTGTTCAGCCCGAACTCCCGGGCCATCCACTGGTACCTGCTGTTCATGGTGATCGTCGGGTGCACCGGCAACGGCGAGGTGGCCAGCGCCACGACCGCCCCGCCGACGTCCTCCGCATGACGCTCCGCGTCCTTGCGGCACCGGATGATCTCGGATCCCAGGTCCGCCATGGACGACTGCGGATGCGTGGCGAACTCGACCTGCTCGTCGTGGAGCTCCTTCTCGAACACGTCCTCCCCCGAGCCGTCCCGCGAGGCGCGCGCCAGCACCGCCGCGGCCCTGGCCTGCGGCTCACCGGTCTCCGGATCGACCAGGAGGAGTTCCTCTTCCACTCCGACGGTACGCACGTGATGTGGCCCTTCTCCCATGAGGTGGTGACAGCCGTGTGCCCTCGGACGTCCCCGGAACACCTGAGGCGGGCCGGTGGGGCAGGTGCCGTGTACGCCGCCATGGTCCGGGTACTCGTGCTGCGCTCCGGGAGCCGCGCCGGGTCGGCGTGGCCCCAGTCCCCGACCGAGGAGGAGGAGAACGTGACCAGCACCGCTGAGACCGGGCACGTGACCGGCACGGCCGACAAGGACTACAACCTGATCTGGTACGTCGAGGCCTGCCTGGAGAACGCGCTGCGTCTGGAGACCTACATCCAGGACGCGGAGCGGGCGGAGGACAAGGAACTGGCCGAGCTGTTCCGCAAGGCGCAGGCCGACAGCCGCAAGGGAGCCGAACTCGGCAAGCAACTGCTGACCCGGCGGCTGGCGGGCTGACCCGCCGCGGGCGGATCCCACAGGCCCGGGTGAGGCCCTCACCCGGGCCGCACCGTGCCCGTACGCCTCGGCGAGCATGGCACCACTCCCCTAGGGGTCCTTTCCCTATGCCCGCCCGGGTCGCGTGGTCCGGTGCCGAGGATGTAGCCGAAACCTGGGCCGCACGGCGCAGGCGCGTCCGCGGTGGCGGCACCGGATCCCGCCTCCCGGCGCGCCGGCCGGACCGCCCGGAGCGGCAGACTGGTCCCCATGACCCGACCGGATCCCACAGTTCCCACGAATCCCAAGACCGACCTGCGCTTCTATCTGCAGTCCGCCCGCGACGCCCTGCTCTGGAAGCTGGAAGGGCTCTCGGAGTACGACATCCGCCGCCCGATGACACCCACCGGAACCAACCTGCTGGGCCTGGTCAAGCACGCCGCCGGCGTGGAACTGGGCTACCTGGGCGACACCTTCGAACGTCCCTCGGGCGAACCTCTGCCCTGGCTCGACGCCGAGGCGGACCCCAACGGGGACATGTGGGCCACCGCCGAGGAGTCCCGCGAGTACATCGTCGGCCTCTACCGCCGTGCCTGGGCCCACGCGGACGCGACGATCGACGCGCTGCCCCTCGACACGATCGGCAGGGTGCCGTGGTGGCCGGACGACCGCGACGAGGTGACCCTGCACCACGCCGTCGTACGCGTGACCGCCGACACCCACCGCCACGCCGGACACGCCGACATCATCCGGGAACTCCTGGACGGCGCCGTGGGAATGAACGAGACCAACACGAGCCTGCCGCCGGCAGACACGGCATGGTGGGAGAACCACAGGAACCGACTGGAACAGGCAGCCAGGGAGGCCGCCCGCGACAACTGACCGAGCCGGCACCGTCCTTCACCCCGGACCGTCCCCGGCGCGGGCCCGCCTGACGACTCAACGCTCCCTGCCGCGGGGTGGGAGGGGTGTCCGGACCTCGTCCGTCTCCGCCGGCCGGGCCCGGGGGCCCGGCCGGCCACAGCCGGCGCCGGCCCTTTACGGCGTGAACACCTCTTCGAGACGGTCGATGGCTCCGTTCTTCCCCAGGTGGTAGGTGAAGACGAGCCCGGAGTCCGGGTTCGCGTCGAGCCAGTCGAGGAACTCCTGGACACCGATGGGCTGGTTGGTGGTGCTCTCCACGATGGGGTTGGTGACCGTGACGTACGCGGCCTGGTCCATCGGGATGTACGTCTCCTTGCCCACCGTCTCGAACGGCGCGCCGTCCGAGTCGGGCGTGCCGCATCCCCAGTTGCCGTGCTTGACGATCAGGCTCAGTGACCCCCCTTCCGGGGTGTAGCGGTAGACAGCGATCTCGTCGGGGGAGATGGGCATCTTGTGATCGCAGTCGTCACCGCCGTCGGCGCTGCCCCCTCCGCCGCCCCCGGACCCCGAGGCCGAGCCCTCGGACGGCTTCGAGGTGACAGAGGTACCCCCGGCGGACTTGCCCCCGCTTCCCCCGTCCGTGTCGGTGTTCTCACCCGCGCCCGCGGAAGCCTTCGCTCCGGTCTCCTCGCCCCCCGTACCGGCGCTCGCCCCCGCCTTGCCGTCGCCGCCCGTCGCCGTCACGGTCGGCTGCGCGTCACTCCCGGCGCCCTCCGTACCGCCGCCCCCCGAGCAGCCTGCCAGGCCCAGCGCCCCCACGGCGCACACGCTCAACACGGCTGCCCGGACGGCGCCGGGTCTGCGGCGGCTCTTCCTCGGCGTCAGGTTCATGTTCCGTCCCCCCACTCAGGTGGTTCGATCTCTCCGCGAGCCCCGTCGGCTCGGGTAGAAGGGACGAGTTCCGGCCATCGGCAGTTGCACGCCCTGGCTAGATTCTGCATGCCGGACGCACGCCTACCGCGCCCGGCACCACACGCACCGCACGCCGAGGGATGCGAGAACCTGCTCGGACCCGAGTCAGCCGAGGGTGCCCAGCGGGACGTACGGACACTTCGTCCTCGACCGGGAGATGTTGCTGGAATCGGCCGGCGACGGGCAGAGGAACTTGGTGTAGCGGGTGTCGTTGTCGATGAAGATCTTGAGCCAGGGGATCGTTCGCCGCGTCACGTGCGAGTTGCCCCACGTCGGGAAGCCGTGGCCGCCGCCGGCGAGTTCGACGAACGCGCTCTTCGTGCCGGCCGGCATGCCGCCGTACAGGCCGTCGAGGTACGAGGGGGTGACCGTGCCGTCGTCACGGGCGCCCATGATCATCGTCGGGACCCGCAGGGTGGACAGGTTCTGCGAGGGGGAGAAGGGCGCCAGCGGGACGGCCGCCTTCAGGGAAGGGCGCCGCTCGGCCGCGCTGATGGCGCCGCCACCGCCCATGGAGTGGCCGATCACTCCCAGTCGGTTCGGGTCGACCCGGTCGCGCACCGGGCTCCTCTGGGTGAGGTAGTCCAGCGCGGCGAGGAGCTGGGTGCCGCGGGCCGTGTCCCAGTCGTTGGGGCTGTTGGTGTCGATGCCGATGACGACGAAGCCGAACGAGGCGAGCCAGTGCCCCATCCAGGCCCCCTCGGCGTTCCACCGGGCGGTGTAGCCGGGCACCGCCGCGATCGCACCCCAGGTGCCCTGGCTGGTGTCGGTCGGATAGTAGATCCTGCCGCCGTTGAAGCCGTTGCCCGGCGACACGGTCATCTCCGCGGTGGCGAACGTTCCCCTCTGGGCCGCCACACTGGTCACCGTGGGGTCCGGGCCCCGCTGGTACGGGTTGTCCTGGGCCGATGCCGACTGTGCCGAGACCAGTGCCGCCAGCAGGGCGGCCACGATCGCGACCACCAACGCCCTCGGCCCGGCCCGCCGACTCCCCTGACGGGACCTCGCCCGGCCGGTGCCGGTCTCCTGCTGCGCGGAGACCTCGGTGACACGTGACTGCATGGTGGTTTCCTCCCTCTCGTTGTATGTGCGCGGAGCGCGGCGGTGTCGGAGCGGTCGCCGGCGGTCAGGGTGTGTGGACGGTGGGGCGGGGCGGGGTGGGCATGCCGGCGCCGATGAAGAAGCCGGGGTGGGGAGGCTGGTTGTAGGCGGTGTTCTGCCATGCCAGCGCGGTGCGGTACTGGGTGTCGTGGAGCAGGGTGGTGATACGCGTCGCGGTCTGGTGAGGCGTGCTGTAGACGCGCAGGGCGCGGTTGTCGCTGGTCCGCCAGACGACCTCTTCGCGCCAGTCGCCGAGGAGGTCCCCGGACAGGGCGGGGGTGGACTTGGTGCCGTTGTTGGAGGAGACCCCGGACCCGGTCAGCAGCCGGGTGTCGCCGGACGTGCCGTACTTGTCGATGCGGGTGCCGTCGAGGAGTTCGCGCACGGGATCGCCGTCCCACCACGACAGGAAGTTGATGCTGGACGGCTCCCGGCCGAGGGATCCGCCGGTCGCCGAGCGCAGCGTGGTGTCGGAGGCGGACCATGCCTCGGCGCCCGCGCTGCCGGCGTAGATGTCGGCGGCGACTCCGCGACCGTTGTCGCTGCCGGAGGCCGTCTGCCACAGGATCTGACCCGTGCGCGCGTCAGCCATCCAGGAGCCGGGCTTGCCGGCGTCCTCGGAGACCTTGAAGTACTCCAGTCCCGCGCGGGCCGGGTTGAGGTCGCCGACGTGACCCGCGTCGCCGTGGCCGAGCCTGGTCGTCCAGAGCCCGGCACCGTTGTCGTCGACGGTCATCGCGCCGTAGACGATCTCGTCCCTGCCGTCGCCGTCGACGTCCGCGACGGACAGACCGTGGTTCCCCTGTCCGTCGTACCCCTTGCCGCTGTTGGTGGAGGAGGTGGTGTCGAAGGTCCAGCGGCGGGTGAAGGCGCCGCCCCGCCAGTCCCAGGCGGCGAGGACGGTGCGGGTGTAGTAGCCGCGCGCCATGACGAGTGAGGGGCGGGCGCCGTCCAGGTACGCCGTGCCCGCGAGGAAGCGGTCCACGCGGTTGCCGTAGGAGTCGCCCCAGGAGGAGACCGTGCCGCGGGCCGGGACGTAGTCCACCGTGCCCATCGCCCTGCCGGTCTGCCCGTTGAACATGGTCAGGTACTCGGGGCCGGACAGAACGTAGCCGCTGGAGTTGCGGTGGTCGGCGGAGGAGTTGCCGATGACGGTGCCCGTGCCGTCCCGGGTGCCGTCGGCGGTCTTCATGGCGACCTCGGCCTTGCCGTCACCGTCGTAGTCGTACACCTGGAACTGCGTGTAGTGCGCTCCGGAACGGATGTTGCGGCCCAGGTCGACACGCCACAGCCGGGTGCCGTCCAGCCGTATTCCGTCGACGATGGTGTTGCCGGTGTAACCGGACTGGGAGTTGTCCTTGGCGTTGGTCGGCTGCCACTTCAGGACCAGATCGAGTCTGCCGTCGCCGTCCAGGTCGCCGGTGGAGGCGTCGTTGGCCTCATAGGTGTACGCCACCCCGTCGGGTGTCGTTCCGCCTGCGGGGGGCGAGATCGGCACGTCCAGGTACCCGGCCCTGAACTGGAGCGCACGCTCCGACGCCGGCTGCTCGGTGCCGTTCACCACCGGGCGGACCGTGTAGTCGGCCGAGTCCGCCGCGCCGGCGTCGAAGTAGTTCGTCGAGGCGGTCAGGGGAGAGGAGTTCAGCTTGGTGGCGCCGCGGTAGACGTTGAACGCCACGTCGTTCGAATCGGTGGCCAGCCACCGCCACGACACCAGGTTCCCGCCGCTGGTGTGCGTGCTGATCAGCCCCCGGTCGAGGCGCTCCACCTGGCGCGCGGTGGCGGCGTGCGCGCTGTGCGGGAGCGCGGTGAGGGCGGAGACGGCCAGCACGGCGGCGGCCGTGACACCCAGGGTGCGCCTGCCGCCCGACCGGATCGACCGGCTCGTCGATCTCCGGGATCCGGGCGTGCGTCGGGGACGCGAAGGTACGTCGGTCATGATGACCTCCGATGCGTGGGGGGGAGTGAAGCGGTGTCGCCAGTGCTGTGTGCGGGCCAGGGGTCACTCCATGGGTGTGGGAACGCTCCCATCGGTGGGAGGGTAAGAACCGATCTGATGCTCCGTCAAGAAATCTGTCGGACCCGGACTTTCGGCCATGTTCGGATTCGTGGCCTCGGCTCCTCTTCGCTGACTGACAGCCCGGACGCCTCCCTGGAAACTGCGTGGTCCCCCTGCTCGGCGTGGGAACGATCCCGGTCGGCTGACCGGCGAAGTGCGAGTCGGGAAAGGCAGGCTCGCGGCTGCTCGCCGCAATCCCCCTCAGGACCGGGACCGTTCACACACCCGGTATGCCCATGGCGGCAGCCGGATGTGATCGCGTCCGCCGGTCGCTCATGCCCCGACCGGCCCTCGACCGCTCGACCGCTCGACCGCTCGACCGGCGCGGCACGCCGCCGCCGGCGTTCATGTATCAGCGCCCTCGGCCCCCACAACACCTGCCCGCCGACCGGCTCGACCGCCATTCCCCCGGGGCGCGATCGGCGGACGGGGAAGGAGCGACCATGTCCCCCACACATGCGTCCGGTTCGACCCCGGTGCCCGTCAGCCGCCGGACGTCGCTCCGGGCCCCACCGCGACCGCGGGAGCGATCGCCGACGCGGCCGTGTTCCCGGAAGGGGAAACGCCGGCCGCAGCCCCGGCGGCGCGGGCGCGGACAGCGGCACCGTGCCCGAAGCCGTCGCGGCCCACTGCGCCGTGCCGCGTTCGCACACCACCGCCCCCGCCGCAGGCGCTGTTGCCGCTCCGGTCACCGTGTGGCCGGCCGGCGACTCCACCATGGCCGACCCGGGCTCCGGCCCGTTGCCCGGTCGGCTGGGCAGCCAGTTCGACGCCCTGTTTTCAACAGGAGGTGACCGCCAGGAACCAGGCGGTGGGCGGTCGCAGCGTCCAGACCTGGCCGCACGAGTCGAACGTGTGGCCAGGCGAGGCCAACGGCGGCGCAACCACGCCATGTTCCCCGGCGAAGTCGTCGCCACGAACGACTGCATCCACCGACACGGCAACCAGGGCTGGTCCGACACCACCCTCTACACGGGGTGAACCCCCTGCTCCATGTGCATGAGCGCGACGGCGTGGGCGGATCTGCGACGTGTCGTCCGGGGCAGCTCCATCGACGAGATCCGCCGCACCGACATCACACAGATCTCCCTGTCCGCACCCGATGTGGCCACCGCCGCGCGGTCCTTCCACACGCCCGCGCTGCTCCCGGGCGGCGTACTAGCCGACCGCACCAACCGTCTCTTGCGCGAAGCCCAAAGGCTCCGGCAGTCTCTCCCGGCCCCGCCCGCGACCCACACCTCCTGACTTCGGCGGCCCGCGAGGCAAGCACAGGGGCCGGGCCGAGGGGACGCGTCCTGCGCGACGGCACGGTTTGCCCCATCGCCGACGACCGCGGCGCCCCCTGACGCCGCCCGCATGAGCGGTAACCGCACCCCCCCGTCCGGCCCCAGGGGCACTGGCTCACACGAGGGGCACCGCCCCGCCCGTGACGCGGACGCGGGGGTCCTCGCCGGACACGTCGATCCGCAGGTCGCTGGGGCGCCCCATGTCCTCGCCCTGGCGGATGTCGATCGTGGACGGGGCGGTGATGAGGCCGAGGGCACGCAGGTAGCCACCGAAAGCCGCCGCGGCGGCGCCGGTCGCCGGGTCCTCGACGACACCGCCCACGGGGAACGGGTCGCGGGCGTGAAAGAGGTGCGGGGACTCGCGCCAGACCAGGTGGACCGTCGTCCAGCCGTGGCGGCGCATCACGTCGGCGAGGCCGTCGAAGTCGTAGGCCAGGTCGGCGAGGCGGGACCGGGAGGCAGCGGCGAGGACGAGGTGGTCGTTGCCGCCGAAGGCCACATGGGGAGGCAGGGCGGTGTCCAGGTCCTCCGGGGACCAGCGCAGTGCCTTGAGGGCCTCGTCCAGTTCGGCGGGTGTGGCGGGTCGGGAGAGGGCCGGAACGCTGGTGAGGGTGGCACGGGTCGTGCCGTCGGCGGGGTCGACCGCGGTGGCGACGGGGATCTCGCCGGCGGGCGTGTCGAAGAGGAGGTCGCCCCCGCCCAGCCGTTCCGCGAGGGCCACGGCCAGTGCCACGGTCGCATGGCCGCAGAACGCCACCTCGGCGAGCGGGCTGAAGTAACGGACCCGGAAGCGGCGCGCGGACGCGTCCGCGGCGGTGACGAAGGCCGTCTCCGAATAGCCCACCTCGGCGGCGATCGCCAGCATCGCGGCGTCGTCGAGCGCGGAGGCGTCGAGGACCACACCGGCGGGGTTGCCGCCTGCCGGGTCGTTCGAGAAGGCGGAGTAGCGCAGGATGCCGGTCGTCGCCTCGGACGGCCGGGCCGCGTCGGGGGAGCCGGAGGGGGCCGCGGAACTCACGCCGCTTACATCGTCTCTGGGGTACGCGTCGCTGGTCATGCCCCCACGCTGCCAGTGAACGGCGATCGCGTCCAACGATCATCAGCGATCGAGTCCATCGATAATGTACATAACGGCAGGCAGTGCGATGGCCGACTAGTCTGGGCGTCGTGGACACCCGACTGTTGCAGACCTTCATCACGCTCGCCCGGACCGGCAGCTTCACCGCGGCCGCCGCCGAGTTGCACCTCGCCCAGTCCACGGTCACCGTCCACATCCGCACGCTGGAGCGGGAGTGGGGCACCCGGTTGTTCGACCGGTTGCCCACCGGAACGCTGCTCACCGAGTCCGGGCGACGGCGGCTGGAAGGGGCGCGGGAGGTGCTCGACGCCGTGGCGCGGCTGCGCGGCGGCGGTGTCGGGGAGGGCGGTGACGGCGTCCTGCGGGGGCGGGTGCGGGTCGGTGCCCCTGAGTCGCTGTGTGCGACCAGGCTGCCCCCGCTGGTCGCCGCACTGCGCGACCGCCACCCGGACGTGTACGTCGACCTGTACGCGGCCGGAACGGGCGAATGCGTGGAAGGGCTGAGGTCCGGGCGGCTGGATCTGGCGCTGCTGCTGGAGGACGAGGCAGATCCACTCTCCCCGGATGTGGCGGCCGAGACGGTGGCGCACGAGGAACTCGCCCTCGTCTGTGCTGCCCGGCATCCCCTCGCGGGGCGCGAACGACCGCCGACCTGGGCGCGCTTGGCGAGGGAAACCTTCTTCCTGCTGGAGGAGGGCTGTTCGTACAGCGATGCGTTGGAGCGGCGGCTGCTCGCCGTGCCGGACGCCCGGCCCCGGCTGACCCGGTTCGGTGGCGTCGACGCGGCGCGCTCATGTGTCGCCGCCGGACTGGGACTGACCCTGCTGCCACTGACGACCGTGGAGGAGCAGATGCAGCAGGGCAGACTGGCGCGCGTACCGGCGCCGGGCTTCAGCGGTATCCCCGTGCGGCTGGCCCGCCACCGCAGACGGTGGACGTCCCCGGCCGCGGGGGCCGTGGCGCGGGAGATGGCCCGACGGTGGGCGGACGGCGAGGTCTCTCGGACAGCCCCTACCGCGCCACGCGGTAGCGGACGTACACGACTTTCGAGGTGAAGATGCGGGTCTCGACCAGTTCGAGATCCACCCGGCGCCCGTCCCGGGGAAAGAAGGGAATGCCGCCGCCGACCAGCACCGGGTAGACCCTGGCCCGGTACTCGTCGATCAGCCCCAGTGCGGCCGCCTCGGCGGCGAGCGTCGCACCGCCGATCGCGATGTCGCCCGTCCCCGGCTCGGCTCGCAGGCGCTCGATCTCCTCCGCCAGGCCGCCGGAGGCCAGGCGGGCGTTGCCCTGCACCGCCGGCAGCGTGGTGGAGAACACCACCTTGGGCAGCGGCTTCCAGAGCGCGGCCCACTCGAGCTGTGATGCGTCGAGCGAGGGATCCTGGTCGGCGGTCTCCCAGTACAGCATCGTCTCGTACAGCCGTCGTCCCAGCAGGTGGACACCGACGTGTCGGATCTCGTCGATCCAGGAGCGGAAGACCTCCTCGTCGGGCGTCGTCCAGTTGAAGTCGCCGTCCGGCCCGACGATGTAGCCGTCGAGTGAGACGTTCATCGAATAGGTCACGCTGCGCATCAGAAGTCCTCCTCCGTGACGGGCTCGACGGTACGACCGCCGGACGTCGGACACCGGATGACGCACCGTGGCCCGCGAGGCGGACCACGACGGCCCCACCGCCGACTGGCCGGCGGGGCCGGTTTCATTCCTCCAGACGGCTCAGCGCCTGCATGGCCTCACGTTCGGTCCGTGCGAGTTCGGACAGGGTGGTGCCTGCCTCGATGAGGTACTGGGCATCGCCCGTACGGCCGGCTTGCGCGATGAGCGACGCGGTGTGCGTCCACAGCCCGGCGGCTTGCGCGTACAGCGCGTGCCCGGTGCGCAGGTGCGGACTGTCGATCAGCTCGGCGCATTCCGCGAGGAAGTCGCGGTACAGGTTCCGGAAGAGAGCGCCGCCGGTGCCGGCCTTCTCCATCAGCAGGGCGGCCTGCGGCAGATCGTGCTGCGGGTCGTCGCTCCGCTGGAGCCAGCCGCGTACCTGCTTGCCGGCCTTCTCGATACCCCGGTGGCCCAGGTTGGCGATGGGCGGGTCGAGGAAGGCGTCGGCGCAGGCGGTGATGGCCGGGACGACCCGCTCCCGTGGGGGAGCGGTGTTCGCCGAGGCGGTGACGGTGAAGGAGCGGTGCCTGGCCGTCATCGGCCCGCGCGCGGCGCGGGCCGCGGCGAGGCTGGTCAGGCTGGTGGTCACGGCCCCGCCCTGGGAGGCGGTGTCGACGAGTCGGGCGTGCTGGTCGTCGTAGCCGTACAGGGCGACGATGTGCCCGCCGAAGTGGACTTTCGAAGTGAAGTAGTCGAGGTGGTAGCTGTCCAGTTGCAGTCCGACGGGTCGGCCGGCGTCGACGGCGGCCGTCACGTTCTCCCAGGCCCTGCGTGGGGAGGTGGTCTCCTTCACCTGGAGGTCCAGCCCCAGCCTGTCGGCGAGGCCCATGGTGAGGGCGAAGGGTTTGACGCGTCCTCCGAGGAAGGGGAAGTCCATACTCTTGCTGTCCCAGTAGATGAAGGACAGCCCTGCGCCGAGCCCGAAGAGCATGGCTTCGGACAGATCGAGCCCCTGGTGACGCAGCAGCACCGCGAGCGTGGTGGTCTCGCAGTGCTGCATCCCCCGGGCGTCGATGCCGTCGACCTGCGTCATGAGATGCGCTCCCGGACGGTGCGTGGCGGACGGGGTCACCGGCTGGTCCTGGTCGGCGGTCCGACACAGTACCGGCATCGGTACCGGCCGTCGGGGCCCGGCCTCGCCGGTGCTGAAGTGACGCCCGATGATGCGGTGATGGTGGCAGAGCACGTACCGACGTATACGACTCGACTGCTCACCTCGGAGACCTGGGGGGACTTCGCGTCCCTCGTGGAGCAGCACAACGGTGTGTGGGGTGGCTGCTGGTGCAGCGTGATGAGCGGGGGAGGCCGCGGCCGGCGCTCTTCGACCTCGGTCCAGTGCGAGCACGACAGGGGCGCGGAATGCGGGCAGCCTCATGCATGGTCCTTGCGTAGCTGCCGACGACGGGCCCGCGAGTTCGCCGCGGGACGTCCATGAGGCCGACGTACCGATCGTACCCGCGGGGCCGGCCTCGATCGGCGCGCACCTGCACCAGCACCCCTGCACCAGCACCTCGGCGGCCCGGATGCCGGGCCGAACCATGTCGGCCGGCCGCGGAGTCCCCGGCGGGCCGAACCGCGGGCGCCGGCCCCATGGATCTCAGGTAAACGGGCACCGAACGGGCACGCTCAGCCGGCAAACGGGCACTGGTCCCCCGGTGGCGAGGGCTCCCTCCGCCTCGTGAAGGACCTCAGTGGTTCGGCAACGGCAAGCCCGACTGCCCTGGTCGCGCGCTTTGCCGCCCCCGGGCCGGGGAGGGTGGGGGAGTGAGGTGCGAAGCGTCCTGTAACGGAAAAATCGTGACGAAAGGAGCGCAAGAAGGTGAGCCGGTATGCCGACGGACTTTCAGGCAAGGAACCGCTCCCTTTCGGACAGAGATACTCAAGTGTTGAACACGCCAGGGAAGTTTGGTTGGATGGCTTTCACTCGGGAAGCCTTCCGTCCGTCACTCAGGACCTGTAAGGGCAGCGGGTCGGCAATTGAACAGCCCATGGCGATTCACTGTTCGCCGGAACAGAATGAATCCGAATGCACAGGAGAACGCGCTCAGGTGTGCTCTAGCGATACACAGAGAAAATGTACGCACCCCCGCAGGTCGATAGTGCGCGGTTCGGTAATGCGCGGTCGCATCTTCTGCGTCGGAGGGCGTTGAAGTTGGAACTTGGTTTAGGCAGCGAAACGCAGATCGTCTGGCACGACCTGGAGTTCCGGGTCCGGGCCGAGGACCCCGAGGTCCTCGACTACGTCAGCAGCCAGCACCAGCTCGCCCGCGGGGAGCCCGCTCAGGCCGTCACACGGATCACCGTCACAGCCGTGAGCGACCCGTCAGGGCTGGAGAAGCTGGCGGCCCAACCGGTCACCGAGCGCCGGGAGTCCTACGCGGGATGGTGGTACGGCTGCCACCACCGTGAGGACGGAACGTTCGTCCTCGTCTCGGGGGAGGGGCACGAGTTCCCGCACGCCCTCCTCACCACCGACTTCCTCTCCTGGGAGATCATCGCCGCGCACGAGTGTGAGCTGGGGCTCGTCGTCACCCGCACCCTGCGGGAACTGGTCCGCGAACACTTCGTCGACCGCGGTGCGCTGATGCTGCACGGCGCGGCGGCCGTCCTGCCCGACGGCACCGGCGTGGTCCTCGCCGGCCCGTCCGGCGCCGGCAAGACCTCGCTCTCGGTGCAGCTCGCCCAGGCGGGCGGCCACTGCGTCGCCACCGACCGGTGCCTGCTGCTGGCCGACGGCCCGGCATGGACCGTGGTCGGCCTGCCCCTGTCCGTCCGGCTCACGCAGGAGGCGGCCGTCGGCCTCGGGATCGCGCCCGGAGAGAAGAACAAGCTCATCAGACACGGCGAGGCGGCCACCCGCAGACCGGACCCCAAGAACAAGATGTCGCTCAGCAACGGCGAGATGCGGCGCCTGGCCGGCGTCGAGTTCCTGGCGTCCACCCGGATCGACCGGCTGGTACTGCTCGAGAACACCGGCACGCCGGAACCCTTGTCCAGCCCTGTCCCAGAGGCGGAGGCCGTGGCGGCGCTGGCCGAGCACATCCTCGTTCCCGACACGGCGTACCGCACCCGGTGGCTGTCCGCCGACCCGAGCCCCGAGCCACCCGGCGATCTCACGGGCCGCCTCCGTGAACTGGCCGCGGCCGTGCCCGCCCTGCACGGTGAGTGGACACCGACCACGTACAACGGCGGCGCTCTGGGCGCCTGGCTCGCCCCGCGCGCCGAGATGACGGGAGACCCTGCACGATGACCGCCCCCCAGATCCGTTACAGCGCCCGTGCTCTGCTGCTGGACGAGGACGGAAGACTCCTGCTGTTCTCCAGCGTGGACGACGACAACGGCGAGACCTTCTGGTACCCCGTGGGCGGTGGCATCAAGGACGGGGAGTCTCCCGAGGACGCTCTGCGCCGCGAGGTCGAAGAGGAGACCGGCCTCAAGGACTTCGAGGTCGGCCCCCAGATCTGGTACCGCGAGGCCGTGGCCTCCTGGGGAGGCAACACCTACGACTGCCGCGAGCGCATCTACCTCTGCCGCGTCCCGCACTTCGAGATCGACACCAGCGGCTTCAGCCAGGGTGAGATCGACACGGTCAGCGGCCACCGCTGGTGGACGCAGGACGAACTGGACGCCGCCACCGACCGGCTGGTCCCCGCCGATCTCGCACCCCGGCTCCGTGCGGTCCTCGCCGACGGGGCTCCCGCGGAACCCGATGTCGTCGGCAGCTGAGCACGGGACCGAAAGGCACAGGCACATGAAAGGACTGAAGGGGCGGCCCGCACTCGTGACCGGAGGTGCCCAGGGCATCGGCAGAGCGGTCGCCGCCCGCCTCGCCGACGAGGGTTCCCACGTCATGATCATGGACATCGACGAGGACTCAGGACGGTCCACGGCCGCGGACCTCACCCGGCACGCGGGCACCGGCCGGGTCGCCTTCGTACGCGGCGACATCGCGGACGAGGACGACGTGGTGGCCGCCGTGGAGGCGGCACGCACCGCGTTCGGCGGAGTCGAACTGCTCGTCAACTGTGCCGCCGCGTTCATCATGCGCGGGATCGAGGCCACCGTGGAGGAGTGGCGGCGCGTCACGGACGTCAACGTCATGGGCCACGCCCTGATGGTCAAACACGTCGCGCCCCTCATGGAGGCCGCCGGAGGGGGCAGCGTCGTCAACGTCTCCTCGATCTCCGCGCACATCGCCCAGCCCCGGTTCGTCACGTACAGCGCCACCAAGGCGGCCATCATCGGCATGACCCGGTGCATGGCCACCGACCTGGCCGGGGCGGGGATCCGCGTGAACGCGGTGAGCCCGGGAACCGTCTGGAACGACAACCTCGCGCGCCGCTACAAGGAGAAGTACGGCGTGTCGCGCGAGGAGGCGGACGCCCACCCGGACATCGGCGGCAAGCACATGCTGCACCGCACCGCCGACCCGGAGGAGATCGCCTCCACCGTGGCGTTCCTGCTCTCCTCCGAGGCCAGCTTCGTCACCGGCGAGAACCTCATGGTCGACGCGGGACACACCGTGATGTGATGTCGCCACGCGTGGGCAGCGAACTCCGCTCCCCACGCGGGCGGTTGCTTTCCCGGATTCCGCCGCCGTCTGCGTGCTGCCTTCCGTGCCGCGTTTCCGGTACGCCCGCACGTTTTTCTTGGCGAGCAGGTGCGCGGCGAACTCGCGACCCCCGCCAATCATTTTCGGGGTCCTCTTTCGCGCATGCCTTTCACAGGCGTGCGCGAGTCCCCCCGCTATTCCATCCGGCGATTCCACGGGAATTCGAGTGGTGGATAAACGAAGCCCCCTTGATATACGTTTGCCGCGACCGGGCGGAAATAGCTGAAGCAGATGAACCGCTCGCACCGATCCCGGTCGCCTGAGATTCCTCGGCACACCGGGAAAAACGTATCCACAGTCAGGTAAGTCCGGAGGGAAACCCTTGAGTAACAACGCGATCAGGGTCGTGCTGGCCGGCGTGGGTTCCTGCGCCTCCAGTTTCGTGCAGGCAGTGGTCCTTGACCGGCAGAGGCCCGGTCCGGCCAACGGCGTGATGCACGAGTACATCGGCGGTCACCGCCTCGCCGACATCGAGTTCGTCGCGGCCTTCGACGTCGACCACCTGAAGGTGGGTCAGGACCTCTCCGACGCCGTGTACGCCGGCCGCACCGCCGCCGTCCGCCACGTGGACGTCCCCCACCAGGGCGTCACCGTCCAGGCCGGCCCGCTGCTCGACGGCCTCGACGGAGCCCTCGCAGACGCCGTCGCCGTCCACGCCGACGTCGACGCCGCCACCCCGCAGTCCCTGGCCGCCGCCCTGGCCGCCGCCCGGCCCGACGTCGTGGTCTGCCTGTTACCCACCGGCTCCACCGAGGCAGTGCAGACATACGCGCGGGCTGCCGCCGAGGCGGGCGCCGGCTTCGTCAACGCCACCCCCGAACCCGTCGCCAACGACCCCGAGCTGGCCGCCCTGTTCGCCGAACGCGGTGCCGCGCTCCTCGGCGACGATCTGCGCAGCCACCTCGGCGCCACCACCCTGCACACTGCCTTGATCGAGCTCTTCCAGAGCCGCGGCGTCGAGGTCAAGGACAACTACCAGCTCAACGTCGGCGGCAACACCGACTTCCTGAACCTGTCCGACCCGGCCAGGTCCCGCTCCAAGCAGACGTCCAAGCGCAAGGCTCTCGCCAACGCCGGCATCGACTCCCGGGAGGTCGCCGCCGGCCCCAACGGCTTCGTCAAGCACCTCGGAGACCGCAAGGTCTGCTTCCTGCGCATCGAGGGCGAGAGCATCATCGGCGCCCCCGTGCACATGGAGATACGCCTGGAGGTGGAGGACAGCCCCAACGCCGCCGCCGTGCTGGCCAACGCCGTCCGCGCCGCACACAGCGCCGCCCGCCAGGGCATGGTCGGCGTCGTCGACCCGGTCTGCGCCTTCCTGTTCAAGAGCCCCAAGACGGGGGCCAAGGAATCCGAGGCGCTGCACGACTTCCAGGGGTTCGTACGCAAGGCGGGCGAGCACCACGCCCTGCAGGCGGTCGACGGGAATGCCTGACGCCGCCCCCACCCTGCAGCCCGCGCAGGACAGCACGGTCACCCGCGTCCTCGCCCGGGAGTACGGCCTCCACACCCACCAGGTGTGGTCCCTGAACCGTGAGAGCGTCAACACCGTCTGGCGCGTCACCGCACCGGACGGGGAGTACGCGCTCAAGCGGCTCGGGCGGGACGTCTCCCCGCAGTGGCTGGCCTTCGAACACGCGGCGCTGCCCCGGCTGACCGCCGCGGGCATCCCCGTCGCGCCGCCTGTGCCCGCGGCCGGGGGACACAGCTCGGCCGTCCACGACGGCTCCGTCTGGCAGCTGCGGCCCTGGCGGGCGGGCAGACCCTTCGACTCCGCCCGCCCCGGCGACATCGCACAGGCCGGTGCCTTCCTGTCCGCGCTCCACCGCGTGTCGGTCAGCGGACTACCCGCGGACGGCCAGAGCTCCACCCGCAACCTGGAGTTCTGGCTCACCACCACGCGCCCCCCGCACACGGTGCTGGACGAGGTCGACGAGATCGCCGCCCCCCATGTCAGCGTCGCCGTGCGCGCCGACGCCCGGCGCGCCTACACCGCCGTACTGAGCCGGGCCCAGGCCGAACTCGCCGCGTACGACACCCTCCCCGAGGTCCTCACCCACGGCGAGGTGGCGGGCTCCAACCTGCTGTACTCCGACAGCGGGGAACTGGCCTGCGTCCTCGACTGGGACGCGCTGCAACTGCGCCCCCGCGTCTACGACGTCGCCCGCGCCCTGCTGTTCCTGCCCCGGCGCGCCCGCGGCAGCTTCCGGATCCTGCCCGACCGCGCCCGGGCCGTGCTCGACGCCGCGACGGCCCACCGGCCGCTCACCCCGGACGAACTCGGCTCCCTGATACCCGTACTCGAGCTCAACTTCGTCCCGTCACCCGGATACCTCCGACAGGTGGCGCGGCACGCCCCGGGCATCCTCGAGTGGTACCTCGGTTGGCGGGCCGAGGGCGCCGTCACGGTCCGCGGCCTCCTCTCGGACGTCGTCGCCACGACAGCGCAGGGAACCCGCGGATGACACGGTACGTGTGCCGCACCTCCGGGCATGCGGTGGCGCTCGACGTGAGCCCCGACGCCGCCGCCCACGTCCGGGAGACGCTCACCCCCTACATACGGGTCGCCCCCGCCGCCGACCCCGTCCCCGCCGCCGACCCCGGCCCTGCCCGCTGGCGGATCGGGATCGCGGACCAGGAGCGCCCGGCGGGCGAGGAGGTGGTCATCACGAACGCCACCGAACCCCCCACCCGGCTCTGGTACGACGGAACGGCCCGCCAGGTCCTGTTCGACCCGGCGATGCCACGGGACTTCCTGTGGCACAACCTCATCCGGTTCACCCGCATCCTCCTGCGGCTGGAGCACACGCAGGACCCGGAAGTCTTCCTGCACGCCGGGCTGGTCGCCAGGGACGGGCACGGCGCGCTGGTGCTGGGCGCGAAACGGGCGGGGAAGACCTCCACCGTCCTGTCCGCCCTGCGCCACGGACACCGCTTCGTCGGCAACGACGACGTGTCCGTCCACGCCGGCGCCGACGGATGGACCGGACGCGGCTGGCCCCGCCGCGTCTCCGTGCGCGGCGACACCTTCCCCGCCGTCGGACTGCCCGGCACCACCGACCGCCTGCTCCGCCCGGCGGAACTGCGCGCTCTCACCGGCAGCCCCCCGCTCCTGGCCGAGGCACGGATCCGGGTCCTGGTCTTCCCCCGGTTCCACCCCGAGCCCGGCGCCTTGCCCCTCGACACCGAGGAGACCCTGGCCCGGCTCGTCACGAACGAGTTGCTCACCGCGGTCAAGCACGCCGACTTCCTGCTGCCGTTCTTCACCCCCGCCCCACCCTCCGCCCGACGGGACATCCTCGCCCGCATGGCAGCCGAGGTGCCCGGCGTCGAACTCCGGCAGGACTTCTCCGCCCTGCACGACGGAGCCGCCGCGCTGACCCGGCTCCTGGAAGGAGACATCCCCGCACCACCCCTCGAAAGGCAGACAACGTGAGCACGACCGGCAGCAGGGTATGGGTGGTCGGCCCCTCGGGCGCGGGCAAGAGCACCGTCGCCCGCGCCCTCGCCGAAGCCCGCGGCGTACCCCACGTCGAACTCGACGCCATGTTCTGGGAGACGGGCTGGCGGCGCCGCCCCGAAGCGGACTTCCTCGCCGCCGTCGCCGCGCTGGACCACACCGACGGCTGGGTCGCCGACGGCCAGTACGGCGCGGCCCACCCGGTGCTGGAGGAACTCGCCGACACCGTCCTCTGGGTCGACCCGCCCCGTACCGTCACCACGGCCCGGCTGCTGCGCCGCACCCTGCGCCGGCTGCGCACACGCGAGGAACTGTGGAACGGCAACCGTGAACGCCCCGGCAGCGCGGTGCACCTCCTGCTGTGGGCCCACCGGGAGTTCCCCGTGGTCCGGCGTGTCAACACGGCCCTGTTCGCCCGCCTGAAGGCCCGCTCCGTGCCGTGCCTGCGGCTGCGGACCCCTCAAGACATCCAGGAACTGCTCAGGAAGGAACGGGCATGACACGACTGGCGCTCCTCGGCGGAGAGCCCCTGCTCACCCCCGCCGACCGGCCCCGGTGGCCGTACATCACCGAGGAGGACATCGAGTCGGTGACCGCGCTCCTGCGCCGGGGCGAGATCACCTACAACGGCAGCGAGGGCGAGGTCCAGGCCCTGGAGAACGGCTACCGCGCACGCCTCGGATCCGCCCACGCCCTCGCGGTCAACTCCGGCACCTCCGCACTGCACTCGGCGTTCTTCGGCCTCGACCTGCGCCCCGGCGACGAGGTCATCGCCCCGGCCTACACCTTCCTCGCCACCGCGATGCCGGTCTTCACCTGCAACGCCGTACCCGTCCTGGCCGACGTGGACCCCGACACGGGCATCCTGGACCCCGAGGAACTGGCCGCCCACCTCACACCCCGCACCAAGGCCGTCGTGGTCACCCACCTCATGGGCTTCCCCGCCGACATGGAGCGCATCACCGCCTTCGCCCGTGAGCACGGCCTGGCCGTCGTGGAGGACTGCTCCCAGGCCCACGGCGCCGAGACCTCGGGCCGGCCGGTCGGCCGCCACGGCGACGTCGCCGCCTTCAGCCTCCAGGCCAAGAAGCAGGTCACGGCCGGCGAGGGCGGGATCCTGGTCACCGACGACCGCAGGATCTACGAGCGCGCGGTGATGCTCGGCCACTGCATCGACCGCGGCGAGGAGGACGTCACCAGCGAGGAGTACGGTGCGTACGGCCGCACCGGCTTCGGCCTCAACTACCGCATCCACCCGGTCGGCGCGGCCCTCGCCCGCGGTGCCCTCGCCCGGCTCGACACCGTGCTGGCCGCCAGGGAGAAGAACTACGGCCGGCTCGGCGCCCTCCTCGACGGCATCCCCGGCATCACCCCGCCGGTGCGGCACAAGCACGTCGACCGCGTCGCCCACTACGTCAGCTACCAGCCCCTGTACGTCGCCGAGGAACTCGACGGACTGCCCATCGACGTCTTCACGGCCGCGGCCAGGGCCGAGGGTGTCCCGCTGACCCGGCCCACCTCGCCCCCGCTGCACCGCGAGGCCGCCTTCCGCAGCCCTGGCTGGCACTCCGGCACCTACCACCCCGGGGACAACACGTACCGCGTCTACCGGGGAGACGAGTTCCCGGGCACCGACACCTACCTCGCCCGAGCGCTGCGGCTGCCCGTGTACTCCGACGACCGCCCCGAACTGATGGACGCCTGGGCCGAGGGCATCCGCAAGGTCGTCGGCCACGCCGACGAACTGCGCGCCCGGCACGCCTCCGGCGCCCTGGTGCTGTGACCTGACCGGAAAGGTTCACCGGCTCGCGACTCCAGCCACAGCACCAGCCGCACGGTAGACGGCCGGCCCCGGCGAGACACCCGGCACCGATGCCCGCGTCGGCCCGGTACGCCCACCGCGTACCGGGCCGGGCGCGGAGCCCGCACGACACCGCACCACCGCCCCGACATGGAGGAAGTTCTCTTGTCCGTCGATAACAGTGCTCGCTCCATGCTCGCGCGCGGCCTCGGCGTTCTTCGCGCCTTCCGGCCCGGCGAGCCGGAACTCCCGCTCTCCGAGATCGCCCGGCGGGCCGACATGCCCAAGGCGACAGCCCACCGCATCATCGCCGAACTGGTCAGGGAGGGCATGCTGGAGCGCGGCGAGAAGGGACTCAGGCTCGGTCTTGGCCTGTTCATGCTGGGCGCCCGAGTGTCCCGTCAGCTGATGCTCCGCGACATCGCCCTCCCGCACGAGGAGCAACTGCACCGTCTCACCCACGGCAGCGCGTTCCTCTTCATCGCCGACCCCGCCGGCGCGGACGCCGCCCTCGTGGACGCCGTACGGAGCACCCATGGACACGATCCGGACCGGGGCATGGAGGAGTCCCGGGCCTCCCACCGGGCCGCGACGCGTGTCTTTCGCGCCTTCGGCGCCGACGACGACACCGCCGCGCATCAGGTCGCGCGCACCCGGAAGGACGAGACGGCCCTCGTACGGCGTCAGGGCTTCGCGGTCGTCCGCGGTGCCACCGGTGTGACCGGTGTCGCCGCCCCGGTGCTCACCACGTCCGGCGCCGCCATCGGGGCGCTGGCCGTCGCCGGCCCCCGGGCCCGGCTGGACGCGGGCCTCGCTGCCGCACACCTGAGGACCGCGTGCGCGGCCGTGTCCCGCGCCCTGCAACGAACCCCCGAGCTGGTCACCTCCTTATGACCGGAGGTCAGCTGCCGGTCCTCCTGGCGGTGAACAGCGTGGGCAGCAGCCGGCCCGCGAGGTACTCCTCCCGGGCCGCGGTCAGGGTGTCCCTGATCCGGTCCGCCGACGCGTCCCCGTAGATGTTCGCGACGCTCCCGCGGAAGATGCGCACCACCTTCAGCCGGTCGGCGAGCAGCGCCACGGCCCAGTCGGTCAACTCCTCGCGCTCCACGTCGGTGAAACCGGCCCGGGCCAGTTGGACCCTGCGGTCGGCCACCGACGTGGTGAAGAAGACGCCGCGCGGATGGATCGCGCGGAAGCCCTCCGAGGGCTCCGCACCATCGGCCGTGAGGCTGACCTCCTCGGTGAGCACCAGCAGCCCGCCGGGCCGCAGCAGCCGTGCCGCCTCGCGCAGTACGGCTCCCGGGTCCGGGAAGTGCGGCATGGAGCCCGTGATCAGGACCAGGTCGAGCGAGGCGTCGGGAAGGGGTACGTCGGTGGCCGACGCACACAGCTCCGACATCGTGGTGCGGCCCTGCGCCCGGCTGATCCGGGAACTGACCGCGCAGTGCTCGGCGACGAGATCCACGCCGTAGGAGCGCCGCACCTCGACGCCCGCGGCGGCGAGCCTGTCGACGGTGTAGCGCAGCGCACCGCCGAAGCCACTGCCCAACTCGCACAGCTCCACCGCGCGGCCCGACCCGAGGCGGGCGACGGCGGCGCGGACCACCACATCGCAGCCCTGAGGGCCGAAGTGGCCCATCTGGTCCAGGCCGAGGAGCCCGTCGGGCCCCTCCTCGCCGGTGAAGTCCACGATCGCCCGCTCGGTGTTCTCCCAGTCGTGCAGCGCCGGGAACAGGTCCCGGTGATAGCGGTACTGGACGCCGGCCTGGTCGGGTGTCTCCTCGGCTCCGGCCGGGGCGCAGGGCTCCGCGCTCATCTCGTACTCCTCGCGTTGCCGGCCCCGGCCCGGATCGTGCCGGAGCGGGGCGCTGGATGGTCAGGATCGGACCGCGGCGGCCGGTACCCGGAACTCGTCGGGCACCGCCGAGCAGACGGAGTGCAGAAGCGCCGACGCCTCCTCGGCCTCCTCATCCGTGGCGACCAGCGGCGGCAGCAGCCGCAGCACCTCCGGCCGGCCCAGACAGGGGGAGACGATCAGGCCCCGGCGGCCCAGCTCCATCAGGACCTCGCCCGCCGCGGCCCGCGTGGCGAACTCCACGCCCCACAGCAGCCCCCGCCCGCGCACCGTGGTGACGAGACCGCGGTGGTCTTCCGCCAGCCGCGCCAGGGCGGAACCGAAGAACTCCGCCAACCGCTCTCCCCGCGGAGCGAGTTCCTCCACCGCCCGCAGCGCCGCCACTCCCGCCGCGGCACCCAGCGGATGCCCGGAGAACGTGGTCGTGTGCACGAACGGATCCGCGGACAGCGGCGCGTACAGCTCCGGGGTCGCCACGACGGCGGAAACCGGCTGCACCCCGCCGCCGAGGGCCTTGCCCAGCAGCACGGCGTCCGGCTCCAGCCCGAGGCCGGTGCTGACCAGACGCGGGCCGCAGCGGCGCAGCCCGGTCTGGATCTCGTCCGCGATCAGAAACGCGCTGTGCGCACGGGCCGCGTCCGCCAGGGCCCGGAGGAACACGGGGTCCAGGGGGCGCACGCCCCCTTCGCCCTGCACCGGCTCCACCAGGACGGCGGCCACGTCCTCGCCCTGGAAGGCACCGGGTACCGCCGAGACGTCCGCGGGGATGTGGGTCACCCCGCCCAGCAGCGGTTCCAGGGTCTCGCGGTAGCGGGCGTTCCAGGTCGCGGCCAGCGCACCCATGGACTTGCCGTGGTAGGCGCCCTCGACGGCGATCACCCGCTGCCGGCCGGTGGCCCGGCGCGCCAGCTTCAGCGCCGCCTCGACCGCGTCGCAGCCGTTCAGCCCCAGCCACACCTTCGTCAGACGGCCCGGGTCGGCCCACGCGGCCAGGGCCCCGGCGAGCGACGCGGTGGCCCGGTTGCCCAGGACCCGGCTGGACACCGGCATCGCGTCCAGTTCGTCACGCACCGCCGCCACCACGGCAGGATGGCGCTGACCCAGCAGGGTCACCGCGTAACTGCCGAAGTCGAGCGCGGTACGGCCGTCGGACAGCCGCACCCGCGCACCCTCACCCCGAGCCTCGACGGCGCCGGAGCCGTTCAAGCCGTAGACCAGGGCCAGTTGCGGCGAAAGGTGCCGGCGGATCGCGGTGAGCGTCTCTCGGGCGGCGCCGTCGCCGGCGTTCGTGGTCATGGGGGCGTCCTCTCCGTGGTCCGGCGGAGAACACGGTTCTAGCCCCCCGCGCACACCCCTGAGAAGCCGTGTTCCGGCAGCCGGAACGGGCGTTGAGCCCGCAACCGCCCGCTTGACAGTGTGACCGCCGTCGCCGTCCGTATCGAAAGGTGCACCGACGCATGGAGACCACTTCCCCGGGCGCTGTGGCGTTCCCCGAACCGGACATCCTCGACCGGCGCCTCGCGGCCTTCCTCGACCTGCGGGGACTGAGCAGGGACGCCGTGCTCAAGGAGGCCGACCAGGGCATGGGAACACCGGCCCTCGCGGTGGTCGCCGGCTCGGTGCTCGCGGGTTTCGGCAACGTGCGCAGCGACCTCGACCTGCTCGTGCTCGTGGAGAACGAGAACCTCAAGCGTTTCCCCGTCCAGTCGCACGAGCACGGCACGCTCATCGACGTCGGCATCCGCCGGGCGAGCACCGTCCGTGACGCCGCGGCCGCGCTGACCGCCGCACCGTGGCCGCGCTTCGAGACCGTCACCGAGGACGCCTGGAACCACCGGCGCCGCACCCTCAACACCGTCTCCCGGCTGGCCCTCGGGCTGCCGCTCACGGTCGTCGAACCCTGGGACGAGTGGCACACCGGGCTGCGGGCGCCGTGGCTGCGGGAAGCGCTGCGCGAATGGTGGGTGGTGGAGGCCCACCGGCTCGCGCAGGCCGCCCGCTGGCTGCTCGACGCCAAGCCGTTGACCGCCGGGGTACGGGCCCGCGAGGCGGTCGTCGCCGCCCTCAACGCCCGTGCCACTGAAGGGGGTCAGCTGTACTTCGCCGCCAAGTGGGCGGGGGAGAAGCTCAAGGCGCTCGGCGACCTGGAGAACCTCGAACTGCTCCGCACCGTCCTCGTCCCCGGCGACCCCCGCGAACGGGTCCCCTTCTGCCTCGACGCCGTCGAGGGACTCGTCGGCCCGGCCGCACCGCTGCACGGCGTGCTGCGCTGGGCCACCGGCACCGGGACCATGCGGCTCGACGACCGTACGGTCGTGGACCGCTGGCAACTGCGCGCCCTGGAGGTCCGGCGGCTCGGCCTGCCGGACGGCGGGAGCGACGACGTCATCTGGTCGGGACCGGCCGGCACCGCTCCCCCCGAGGATCTGCTCCCGCTGTTCGTGCACAACATGGTGTGGCTCGGTATGGCCCACCCGGCTTCGGAGGTTCCCGCGTGACGCATCCCCCCACGACCGCGACCGACGCGACCGAGACCGACGCGACGGCCCCCGGCCCCGCCGGCACCCCCGTCGACCTGCGTCGGCTGCTCACCTTCCGCGCCCACGGCGCCGCCCGCCTCCTGCTGGGCTGCCGGGCCCGCCTGGAGGACGTCGAGGGCGCCGTCGCCGCCGGACAGAGCGAGGTCGCCGTCCTCATGGCGTACGACCTGCTCCAGCTGTCCCTGTCGATCCGCGGGCTGCGCACCGAGGGCGAGCTGACCTACGGCCACGACGAGGCCGCCTTCGACCCGTTCGCCGGCCTGCCCACCGAGGAGTCCGAGGCCGCCCTGACACTCTCCGCGGAGGGCGTGGACGCCACCGGTGACCGGGCCGAGCCGTGGCTGGCACGGCTGCGCGACCACCTCGCCGAGACCGAGGCCCAGCTCGGGTACCCGGCACCGCTGCCCGACGTCCGCTCCGGCAGCGGCATGATGAAGGGCTTCAAACTCGCCCGCACCTGGCAGCCGTTGATGGACCGGGTCGGCCTGCCCCCGCTGCTGCCGGACGCCTGGACGCGCCGTGCCGACTGAACCAGGGCCGGCCCGCGGCGCGGACCGGCCCCTCGCCCTCTCCGTTCGCGGAGTCGGCAAGAGCTACGGCGCGACGACCGCACTGGACCACGTCGACCTCGAGATCGCCGAGGGCACGATCGTGGGCCTGCTCGGCCACAACGGCGCCGGCAAGACCACCCTGATGTCCCTGGTCGCTGGACTCCTGCGCCCGGACACCGGGGAGATCGAGGTACGGGGCCACTCCGTGACACGGCACCCGCGCCGGGCCCGCCGCGAACTCGGCCTCGCCCCCCAGGAACTGGGCATCTACCCGCCGCTGACAGTCCGCCAGAACCTGCGGTTCTTCGCCGAACTGGCCGGACTGCGCGGCGGTGAGGCACGGCGGCGCATCGAGGAGGTCGGCGAGCCGCTCGCCCTGACCGCGCTGATGGACCGGCCCGCCTCCCGGCTCTCCGGCGGCGAACAGCGCCGTGTGCACACCGCGATGGCGTTGCTCCACCGGCCCGGACTCGTCCTTCTCGACGAGCCCACCGCCGGCGTCGACGTGGAGACCCGCGCCCGCCTCATCGCCCACGTACGGGAGCTGGCCGCGGCCGGCACCGCCGTCTGCTACTCCACGCACTACCTCCCCGAGATCGAGGACCTCGGCGCGGACGTGGCCGTACTGCACCGGGGCCGCGTCATCGCCCGCGGCTCCGTCGAGGAACTCGTCCGGCGCCACGGCGACAGCGCCGTGGAACTGGTCTTCTCCGGCGAGCCACCCCGACTCGACCTGCCCTGGCCGGTGACCCGACAGGGCGACACGCTCCTCGTCCGCGTCGAACAACCGCACACGGTCACGGCCCGCCTGCTCGCCGCCCTCGGTGACCACGCCGCCCGGCTGACCACCCTGCGGGTCGTCCGGCCCAGCCTCGACAGCGTCTTCCTCGGGCTCGCCGGGAGCCACGCCGCCGACCCCGCCGAGCGGGGCGCACCCGGAACGGTAGGTCACAGCCACGACAGGATCGGAGCGGGACACCATGCGTGACGGGGCGTTCTCCCGGATCACGGCCCTCGTCCGGCAGGACGTCAGGCTGCTGCTGCGCGACCCCGCGCCCCTGGTGGTCCGCACGGTCATGCCGCTGGTCATCATGAGCTTCATGCAGCCGCTGTTCCGCGCCGCCCTGCGGGCGGGCGGCGAGGTCACCGACGCCAACGGCGCCGAACAGGGCGTGCCCGGCATGGCGGTGATGTTCCTCTTCTTCCTGGTGAACGTCGTCGGCTTCGCCATGTTCCGCGAGCACGGCTGGAACACCTGGGACCGGCTGCGCGCGAGCACCGCGCGTCCGGTCGAACTGCTCGCCGCGCGCCTGGTCGTACCGCTGGCCGCCGCGCTGCTCCAGCTCACCGTCATCCTGGTCGCCGGCGGCCTGCTGTTCGACCTGCGGGTGACCGGCTCCTACCTCGCGCTGGCGGTGGTGGCGGTACCGCTGGCCCTGTGCGTGGTCATGGTGGGCATGGCACTCGTCGCGCTGTGCCGAACGATCTCGCAGCTCAGCGTCATTGCCAACATCCTGGCCCTGGTCTTCGCCGGCCTCGGCGGCGCCCTGACCCCGCAGTCGGCGATGCCGCACTGGGCGAGGCCGCTCGCACCCGGCGTCCCCAGCTACTGGGCGATGCGCGGCTTCAACGAGGTCATCCTGCGCGGCGGAGGGGTCACGGACGTCCTGTTCCCGGCGGGTGTGCTGTGCGTCTTCGCGGCCGGACTCACCGCCGTCACCCTCGTCTTCTTCCGGGCCGACCACCGCAAACTCTCCTGGTCCTGAGCGGTACGCCGCCCGGAACCCGCAACGCCGTCAGAGAGGGCACCCCATGTCCACGCTCGTCGTCCTCGACTGCTTCGACACCCTGATCACGTCCCGGCCCCTGCCCGGCCCCGAGCGGTTCACGGAGGTCCTCGCCGACACGCTGGAGCTGGACCCCCGGTCGGCGGGCGCGGTGGTCCACACCGTCTACGGCACCCTCCTCGACGTCATGCGAGACCCCCTCGCCCCACAGCCCGCGACCCTGGACCTGCTGGAGACCGGGCTGCGGAACCAGGGCGCCGTCCGGGACCGGACCGCGCTGGAGCAGGCACTGTGGCGAGCCCTCGGCTGCGCCGACCCCGGCCGGTACACCCTGTGCGAGCCCGTCGCGGAGGCCGCGCGCCGGGCCCACGCGGCGGGCCACACACTCCGGCTGCTGTCCAACTGCTACCTCCCCGGCAGACTCATGTGGGACCTGCTGCGCCAGGCCAAGGCACCCGACGTCTTCGACCGCGGACTGTTCACCGCCGACGGCGGCCCGAAGAAGCCCGACCCGCGTGCCTTCCACCGGATCGCGGAGGGCCACTTCGAGCAGCACGTGATGGTCGGCGACTCACCGGAACTCGACCTCACGCCCGCCGCGGCACTCGGCTGGCACACCGTCCGGGTCACTCCCGGCGCCCCCGTGCCGGACGAGTTCTTCACCCTGCTGCACCTGTGACCGGCCCGGCGGCGACCGGCGGATCCCGGCCGTCGCGATCTCGTGTTCCGCACAAAGAAACACCCACCCGATCGAGCCGTCCGCGCTGCCTAGAGTCGAGCCGTCACATCGCGCCGGGCACGCGGAGAACCGGACCGGCCGGCCCGTGACGGGCGAAGGGAGAACCATGGGGACGGCTGCCACGCAGGCGCCAGGAAACCTCGGGGACGGCTTACCGCCGCACCGCACACTGCTGGACGCGGGATGGAGCACGGCGTGGACGCCCGCTCCGCCCCGCGAGGGAGCCACCGGCCCCGAACGCATCCGGGAGCTGGCCACCGGCGGGTACGCCGCGCTGCCCATTCCCGAGGACCTCGGCGGCGCCGGCGCGAACCTGGTCGAGGTGGCCGCCGCGCAGCGCGCGCTCGGCCGGATCGACCCCTCCGCGGCGGTCGCCCTGAACATGCACGCCTTCACCGTCGGCCTGATGGTCGACTACTGGACACGGCACCGCGACACCACGTGGATGCTCCTGGAGGGCATCGCACGCTCCGGCGCCCTCGTGGCCTCCGCGTTCGCCGAGCCCGGCGGCAGCCCCAACTTCATGACCAGCACGTCCGAGGCCGTTCCGACCGAGAAGGGCTACCGCGTCAGCGGCGTCAAGTACCCCTGCTCGCTGGCCACCACCGCCACCCTCGTCTGTCTGACCGCCCGCGTCACCGACACCGACGAGACCATCCTCGCGCTCATCCCGAGCTCCTCACCGGGTCTGGACGCCGAGGGCGAGTGGCCCTCGCTCGGCATGCGGGAGTCCGACACCGCCCGGCTGGTGCTGCGCGACGTCGAGGTCGACGACCGGCTCGTCTTCCACCGCGGTCCCGCCGACGTCATCGACGAGAACGTCACCGCCGGCATGGCCTGGTTCTCCGTACTGCTGACCGCCACGTACCACGGCGTCCTCAGCGCACTGCTGGACGCGGCGTACCACGGCCTGAGCGTCTCCGGGCGCTTCGGACCCCGCACCGCGCTGCTCGGCCGCGCCACCCGCGAACTGCTGACCCTCGGCGGTGCCTGCCGCCAGCTCGCCGCGGACATCGACACGGGCGCCCTCGCCGGCGAAGCGGCCATGGCCGCCGCGGTGGGCCTGCGCGCCACCCTCAGCGACACCCGCGACCGGGTGATGTCCGCCGTCACCCCGGTCGTCGGCAGCCGTCTCTACGGGCGCGGGCAGGAGGCGGCCGGGCTCGCGCTCGACTCGCTCGCCGCCCACCACCACCCGCCGTCCCTCCTGGTCTGCGACGAGGTCGTCGGCAGCTTCTGCACGGGGCGCGAGATCACCTTCGACCCGGCCGACTGACCCCCAGCCCCCACCCGCGGGCACCACACAAGGAGAGACACCACCATGCCGCATGTCGAGGTCAACCTGCCGATCAACGCCCCGGTGGCCGAGGCGTGGACAGCCGTCACCCGCCTCGAGGACTACGCCGCCTACATGGAGAACGTCGAATCGGTCACCGTGATCGGCGAGAGCGACACCGGAGTCCGTACCAGTGAGTGGTCGGTCCTGTTGAAGGGCTCCGTCCTGGAATGGGTCGAGACGGACACCCTCGACCACGAGACGAGGGTCATGTCCTTCGACCAGGTGTCCGGGGACCTCGACCTGTTCACCGGGTACTGGAAGGTCGAGCGCACCGGCGACGGCACCTCGGTCGTCACCTTCTGCGTCGACTTCGAGATAGGCATCCCGCTCCTCGCCGACATGCTCAACCCGGTCGCCACCAAGGCCCTGCGGGAGAACGCCGAGCACATGCTGCGGGCCATCGAGCGGCGGATCACGGCGGTCTCGTGAGCACGCCCCCCCGAGTCCTGGTCACGGGTGCCACCGGAGCCGTGGGCAGCGCGGTCATGCGCGCGCTGCGGGCGGCCGGCCACGCGCCGCACGGCGTCAGCCGCCGCGGCGGCGAGGGCCCGGACCTGACCGCCTGGCACATCGGCGCCCAGGAGCCGCCGTCGCAACTGCGCCGCCCCTGGGACGCCGTCGTGCACTGCGCGGCCGACACCCGCTGGAACCTGCCGGACGAGGAGGCCGAGGACGCCAACGTCGTCCCGCTGCGCGCGGTGCTCGCCCTGGCCCGCCCCGACACCCACGTCGTCCACCTGTCCTCCTCCTTCGTGACGGGACTTCAGGGCGACATCTCCTCACCCGACAGAGACGTCTACCGCAACTCCTACGAGTGGTCCAAGGCGCATGCCGAACGCATCGTCCACGCCGAACGGGACAGCGCCGACATCGTGCGCTTCCCGATCGTCATGGGCGCCCGGGCGGACGGCGCGCTCGACCGCTACAGCGGCTTCTTCTGGCTGCCCGCCTCGATGTGCAACGGCGCCGTGCCCGCACTGGTCGCGGAGGAGAAGGGCCTCCTCGACATGGTCAGCACCGATGACGTCGCCGGCCATGTGACGCGGCTGCTCGACTCCGGTCCGCCGGACGGGCACCGGCTGTCCGTCCTGGGCCGGGGCGACGGCGCCCAACGCGTCGACGAGGCCTTCGACACCGTACGGGAGGCCCTCAACGCCTGGCGTGCCGAGCACGGTGTGCCCCTGCTGGACCGGCTGCCGTACGTGACGCCCCAGCAGTGGAACCGCTTCTACCTGCCCTTCGCCGAGGAGTACCTGGACCGCGCGCAACTGCTCAAGGTGACCGCCTTCCGCGCCTACCAGGGCTATCTGTCGGTGACCGACCCGTTCGACGTCACCCACCAGGTCCCCGACACACGGGACGTGCTGTACCGGTCGATCCGGCGCTGGGCGCAGACCCACGCGAGCTCCGCCCGCCGCGTCCCGCGTCCCTGGCGCGCCTGACCGCTCCCGTTCTCCCACCCCCGTCACCCAGGAAGAGATGGCCATGCTGTCGATCGAAAGAGACTCCCGCACCGTCGAGGACCTCCCTTACGAACTCGTCGAGCGCAAGGGTGTGGGACACCCCGACACCATGTGCGACGCCATGGCGGAGCGCATGTCCCGCTACTACTCCCAGTACTGCCTCAAGGAGTTCGGCGGCGTCGCCCACCACTGGTTCGACAAGGTGACGCTGTACGGCGGCGGCGCGGACGTCGACTTCGGCCGGGGCGAGATCACCTCCCCGTACCGTGTGAAGGTGTTCGGCAAGGGCGCCTACCGCGTCGGCACGACCGAGATACCGGTGCACGACATCATGTTCCGCGCCGCCGCCGACGTCCTGTGCGAGGTCACCACCGGCTTCGACCCCGAGCGCCACCTCGTGATCGAACTCGGCGTCGTCGACCACCAGGGCTCCGGTCGCGGCGTCTCCCGCTACCAGCCGGCCTCCCCGGACGACCTGGTGCCGCTGCGCTCCGCCGGTCTCGTCTCCAACGACACCAACCTGCTGCACGGCTACGCCCCGCTGTCGCGTCTGGAGACCGCGGTGCTCGGCCTGGAGCACCTCATCAACGGTGCCGACTTCAAGAAGCGGCACGCCGACACCGGCTGGGACGTCAAGGTCTTCGGCAGCCGGCGGCACGACGCGTTCAGCCTCGTCGTCAACATGCCGTTCCTCGCGGCCGACATCACGACGATGGACCAGTACTGGGCCCGCAAGGCCGTCATCCAGCAGGAGCTGGAGGAGTACGTCACCTCGCTCGGCCTGCACGACTTCCGCATGCTGATGAACGCCACCGACCGCAACGGCCGCCCCTACCTCACCGCGATCGGCTCCGTGGCCGACACCGGTGACGTGGGCGTCGTCGGTCGCGGCAACCGGGTCAACGGCCTCATCACCCCGATGCGCCCGATGAGCATCGAGGCGCCCGCAGGCAAGAACCCGCTCGACCACACCGGAAAGATCTACAACGTGATGGCCATGCGCCTCGCCCGGCAGGTCCACGAGCAGTTCGGCGGCCCCTCGCAGGTGCACATCTTCACATCCAAGGAAGCCCCGCTGGAGAGCCCCGACGAGGTCGTCGTCACCTCTCCCGAAGCGGACGAGTCCGAGCTCAGGGAACTGGTGGAGAAGACGGTCGCGAGTTCCGGCGACCTGACGGCGGAACTGATCGAAACGGGCATCACCCTGTGGTGACCTGGGACATGGCACGCGCGCTGTCGGCCGCGGCGCGGGACACCCGGCGCCGCGCGGACAGCGGCCGGCCGCCGCTGCCGGCACCCGAGGGCGGCAGTCACGCCGCCGTCGTCGTCAAGCCCGAGGTGATGACCGCGCCGCTCGCGCCCGACATGCTCGCCGCAACGGTCCGAGCCCTCGGCCGCCAGGGAGTGACCGTGCTGCGCTGCGCCGTGGTCCCGGCCGCGGACTTCGCCGCCCGCGGCGACCTGCTGCTGCACTACCCCCGCCTGCACCGGGTGGCCGCCGACGGTGGCACGGCGCTGACCTCGGGCGCCCGTCGCGCGCTCGACGCCCTGCGCGAGCACACCGGTGTCCGCGACGTCCTCGCGGCCTACGCGGCGATGGCGGCCGGCGATCTGTCCCCGCGCTCCCTCGAAGAGCGCTGCCGGAGCGCGGGCATCCACAAACTGGGATCGGGTTCCTACGCGTCGGTCACCGAGGTGAACGGCCAACCCGTGACCGTCCTCAACGGCTTCCTGCCGGCCCTGGACCAGGGCTACCGCACCCCCGACGCTCTGGTCGGCCTGCTGGAGTGCCACAGCGAACGGCCCATGCGGGAACTGCGCGAGGAGGTCCTCGGCGACCTGCACCCGTTCCGCGCCCGCTCCGGCTCACTGCGCGGCACCCTCGGGGCGCTCGCCCGCGAACACGGCATCGACCTCTCCGAGGGACGCAACGCCGTGCACCTGTCCGCCGGGCACCTGGAGGGCATGTTCCAGAACTGGCGGTACTTCGCCGCCAAGGACGGCGACGGCCTGGGCAGCACCTCCCTGGGGCGGGCCCTGGCCCGTGCGGGCCTGGAGCCGGGGGCGGTGGCCGCGCTCGCAGCGGACCCCGACGTCCCCGTCGGCCCGGGGGAGACCCTGTCCCCGCACGGAGCCACCGAGAACCTGGACCGTGACGAGGTGGTCCGCCTGGTCGGGCAGTGGATCACGACCGGGACGGCCACAGCCGGGGCGACCATCACCGAGAAGGAGTGGGCAGGATGAGAAGCCGGGGACGTGGACTCGCCGGACGTACGGCGATGGTGACCGGCGGCGCGCAGGGCATCGGCGCCGCGGTCGTCGAGCGGCTGTGCTCGGAAGGCTGCCGGGTGCTCGTCTACGACAAGAGTGAGGAGCACGGCCGGGACGCGGTCGGGAAATGGACCGCCGAGGGACACGAGGTCCGGCTCGCGGTCGGCGACGTGACCGACGCAGCGGCGGTCAGGACCGCCCTGGCGGACCTGCCGGAGGACTGGCCGTGGCCGACGCTGCTGGTCAACCTGGCCGCCGGGTTCGTCTTCAAGGGCCTGGAGGCGACCGCCGAGGACTGGCACGCCGCGCTGGACCCGACCATCGTCGGGCTCTCGCTGGTCACCCGCGAGTTCGTGGCGGGCCTCCCGGAGCGCGACGCCGACGCGGCCGTCGTCAACATGGCGTCGATCTCGGCGCACATCTCGCAGAGCGGCTACCTGACGTACAACACGGGGAAGGCGGCGGTGCTCGGCTTCACCCGGTGCACGGCCGAGGAACTCGCCCCGCGCGGTATCCGCGTCAACTCGGTCAGCCCGGGCACCGTGTGGAACGCCAACAACGAGAGGTTCCACCGCGAGGCCCTGGGCCTGGACCGGGCGACGGCCGAAGCCGCCCCCGAACACGGCGGCAAGTTCCTGCTGAAGCGCTTCGCCGACCCCGAGGAGGTCGCGGCACCGATCGCGTTCCTGCTCTCCGGTGAGGCGAGCTTCATCACCGGCACCGATCTCGCCGTCGACGGCGGCTACTTGGCGGTGTGAGCCGGTGATCGACCTCCACACACACCACAACCGGTGCGGACACGCCCGCGGTTCGCTGCGCGACTACGTCACGTCGGCCCTCGACAAGGGGGTCAAGGTCCTCGGCCTGTCCGACCACACCCCCATGTTCGCGGAGGAGGCGGACCACGCACTGCCCCCGGTGGCGATGCCCAAGTCGGAGTTCCCGTCGTACATCACCGAGGCCCTGGCACTGAAGGAGGAGTTCGCCCGCAGCATCGAGATCCTCGTCTCCACGGAGGCGGACTTCTTCCGGGGCCGGATGGACCCGTACTCGAAGGCACTGGGCCGGTACCCACTGGACTACGTGATCGGCTCCGTCCACATGTTCGAGGGGCGCGACATCTTCGACACCACCCGCTGGGAGACCGTCGAGGACAACGAGCAGGAACTGGCCGCGGTCAAGGGGCGGTACTTCCGCGCCGTCGCGGAGTGCGCGCGGTCGGGCCTGTTCCAGGTGATGGGACATGTGGACGCCCTCAAGGGCAACCATCCGAAGCTCGGGACGGTTCCCGCGCCGGCCGCGGCCGACGAGATGCTGCGGGCGATCCGTGACTCCGGGGCGGTGATGGAGATCAACACATCGGGTGGCACGAAGATGCACGGCGGCTGGTACCCGGAGCACGACCTCCTGGAGCGCGCTTACCACTTCGACGTGCCCATCACCTTCGCCTCCGACGCGCACGTCCCCGAGCGGGTCTGCGACCAGTACCCGGACGTGGTCCGTGTCCTGCACGACGTGGGTTTCCGCACCTGGACGGTGTTCCGCCGGGGCACCCCCCGCACAGTCCCGCTGGCCTGACACCGGTCACGGCGAACGACGACGCAGTCAAAGGGCACGGCGACGCAGTCAAAGGGCACGGCGACGCAGCCACGCACGGCCTCGCTCCGCGAGCACCACAAGCACCTTCTCCAATGCTCCGAATGCTCCGAGTGCTTCAGGTGCTTCAGGTGCTTCAGAGCCTTCGGGGCGAGCCGGGCACGGTCGCGGCGTGAGCCGACGGCGGAGTGCTTCCGCCCGACCGTGCCCGACCGACGGGCGCGGCGGCTCGATCGGGCGGGGCGGCTCGCTCGATCGGGCGGGTCGGCCCGCCGGCTATCGACGTGGCAGGCCCGTGCGACGCTGCCCCGCCGGGTGGGCCAGCGCGTCGACGGCTGCGGCGAACAGCCACGGCAGCCCCTGAGCCAGGGGCACCAGCGCCGCGCGAACCGGGGGCACCCGCGTCGCGCTCAGCAGTGCGTGGGTCAGCCACCTGTAGCGCCGGGTGAGCCCACGCCACTGCCGTTCATAGCCCGCCAGGTCACCTTCGGTGATGGCCCGGACGGCCGCCTGCGCCTGTGCGAGCGCCAACGCGATGCCCTCGCCGGTCAGCGCGTCCACGTAGCCGGCGGCATCGCCGACCAGCAGCACCCGTCCGGCGGTGCGCGCGCTCGTGTCCTGGCGCAGCGGGCCCGCCCCGCGTACCGGTCCGGCGTGCCCGCCCCCGGCCAGCCGCTCCCGCAGTCGGGGGAAGGCGGCCAGGTGGTCGTCGAACGATCCGCGGGCGGAGGTGAGCACGGCGACGCCGACGAGGTCGTCGGCCACCGGGGTCACATACGCCTCCGCGCTCGGGCCCCAGTGGACCTCGACGTGGTCGCTCCAGGGCGCGAGCTCGTAGTGGCGTCGCAACCCGTGCCGCGACCCGTGGCGGGGGTGTGCCCGGTGTGGCCGGTCGAGCCCCAGGGCACGGCGGATGGGTGAGTGCAGACCGTCCGCGGCGACGAGGTGGGCGGCACGCGCGCCGTCGACCAGCACACCGTCCTCGTTCTGCTCGACGCGGCGCGCGGTGCGCTGGTCGATCCGTACACCGGCGGCGAGCACCGCCTCGCGCAGCGCCGTGTGCAGCGTCGTGCGACGTACCCCCCGGCCGGGGCCCGCTGCGAAGTCGGCGTCGACCCGACGCCGCCCGGCCACATAGCGGATGCCGCGCAGGCCGTGCCCGGGCGGGTCCAGGCCGAGTGCGGCGAGGGCGGTGACGGCACCGGGCATCAGCCCCTCGCCGCACGCCTTGTCGACCGGGCCGGCGCGTTGCTCCCACACCGCGACGTCGAGCCCGGCTCGGGCCGCGTGCAGGGCCGTGGCCAGGCCGGCCGGGCCCGCACCGACGACGAGCAGGTCCATGGGTGTCCCCTTCAGGTCAGTTGTGCCAGGGCGGTGTCCTCGGTGCGGATGCGGGTGGCGAGCAGGAGCCCGTTCAGTGCGGTGAAGGCGACCGCCGTGACCCAGGCCGAGTGCACCAGGGGAAGGGCGAGCCCTTCCACGACGACGGCGACGTAGTTGGGGTGGGGAATCCAGCGGTAGGGGCCGCCCGTCACGCGCGCGGCGCCCGGCACGACGATCACCCGGGTGTTCCACTGCCGTCCCAGGGTGGCGATGCACCACCAGCGCAGCGCCTGCGAGGCCGCGACGAGGGCGAGCATGGCCCAGGCGAGGTCCGCCGCCGTGTCCGGTCGGCGCAGCCACACCTCCACGAGCGCGCCGACGAGCAGGCCGGTGTGCAGGACCACCATGAACGGGTAGTGGCCCCGCCCGGCCTCCACGCCGCCCCGCACGAAGCTGAGGGCGGCGTTGCGCTGGGACACGACCAGCTCCGCGGCCCGTTCCAGGCCGACGGCCAGGACCAGGACGGTGAAGAGGACCTCGCTGCTCACCGCCGACCTCCCGGCGCACGCAGAAGCACGAACTCCGAACAGAAGCCCGGGCCCATGGCGAGCATGAGCCCGTGGGAGCCCGGCGGGGGCGGACGCTCGGCGAGCGTGTCCGCCAGGACGTGCAGCACCGAGGAGGAGGACAGGTTGCCGATCCGGCGCAGCGAGTCCCAGGTCATGGCCAGGGCGTCCCGCTCGACCTCGAGGGCCTCCTGCAGTGCCTCCAGGACCTTCGGGCCGCCGGGGTGCGCGACGTACCAGCGGAGGTCGTCGCGGGTCAGCCCGTGGTCGGTGAGGAAGCCGCGGACGTCCTCGCCCACATACCGGCGCACCAGGTCGGGAACGGAGGGATCGAGGACGATCTTCAGCCCGCCGGAACCCACGTCCCATCCCATCATGCGCTCCGAGTCGGGGTAGAGACGGCTGCGCGACGCGAGGACCTCGGGCCGAGTCGGGTCGTCGGACTGTGCGAGCGCGTGTTCGGTCCCGACGGCGACCACCGCCGCGGCGCCGTCTCCGAACAGGGCGCCGGCCACGAGGTTGGCGGCCGAGGTGTCGGCGCGCTGCAGTGTGAGCGAGCACAGCTCGACCGACATCAGTACCGCGACCCCGTCCGGGCGGCCGCGCAGCAGGTCGTGGAGGCGGGCGATGCCGGCCGCGCCCGCCACGCAGCCCAGGCCGACGAGGGGCAGGCGCACCACATCGGGGCGCAGTCCGATCTCCGCCGCGACCCGCGCTTCCAGCGAGGGGACGGCCAGGCCGGTCACCGTGCAGGACACGATGTAGTCGACGTCGGCCGGAGTGAGGCCGACGGCCTTGAGCGCGTCCACGACCGCACGAGCGCCGAGTTCGACGCCGGCCCGGATGAAGACGTCGTTCGCCCGGCCGAAGTCATCGAGCCGGACGTACTCCTCCAGCGGAAGCACGGTGTGCCGGGTCTCGACGCACACGTTGCGGTGCATCCGCTCCACGATGCCGTGTCTGGCCTTCTCCTCGACCAGCATGGTGGTGACCAACTCGGTGATGTCCGCCTGCCGGTGGCGGTGCTCGGGCAGTGCGCCGCGAACGCTGACGACGCGCATGGTCATGATGGCTCCTCTGGCCGGCTGGTCGAGCGGTTGGGTGCTGCGGGCGCCCGACCAGGGCCGAGCGTGAAGGTCGGGGCGCGTCGGCTCCGGGGAGGCCGGTTACGACGGAGCCGCGACCGGCCGGGGGCGGGCGGCCGGGGGCCCGCCATCGGGGGGCCGTGGCCGGCCGAGGGGGTCATCAGCCGGCCGCCACGAGCAGGACGACGTCGAGCAGGGCGATGGCCACCGCGGCCAGGAACGGAGTACGGGCGCGGGCGAACAGCGTGAGCAGGGTCAGGACCGTCACCAGTGCGAGCACCGCCCACGCCCAGGTCGGGGGCGGTCCCGCGGGGCCGAGCACGGCGACCACCGAGGCCGCCCACAGCAGCACGGCGGCAAGGACGCGTGAGCGCCGTTCGCCGATCCGGTGCGGGAGGCCGCGGACGCCGGTTCGTTCGTCGTCGTCGAGGTCGGGCAGCGTGTTGAGCAGATGTGCCCCGACACCGAGCGCGGCGCCGGCACCCGTCATCCACAGCGGGGCCCAGCCCCCGGCGGGGTCGGCGAGGGTGACGACCGAGGGCAGCGTCCCGAACGCGCAGGCGTACGGCACCCAGGACCACGCGGTCGCCTTGAGACCGAAGTTGTAGGCGTGACCCGCGCCGGTCGCGAGGGTGGCGTTGACCAGCGCGCTGCGCCAGTCGGCCAGCGCGGACAGCGCGAGGCAGGCGAACGCCGCCACGACCAGGGCCGGCACCACCCGGCCGACCGGGAGGGCTCCGCCGGCCAACGGTTTGTCGGTGCGACCGACGGCACGGTCGCGCCGGAGGTCCAGGAGGTCGTTTCCCCAGCCGATCGTGAGCTGGCCGGTGAACACCGCCGCGGTGACGGCGAGGACGTCGAGCGGGCGCAGGTCGGCGCGGAGCGCGAGCAGAGCCGCGACGGCGGTGACCGCCAGGGTGGGCCCGCCGTGGGCGGCGACGAACAGCGCGGGCACGGACGGCGATCCGACACGCGCCGGGACCGCGCGGGCGGTCACGGGCATGGCGGCACCTCCACCGGGCCGTGCGGCGCGCTCTGCTCGGGCCCGCCAGCGAGAGGGCGGAGAGCCCCTACCGAGTCACACGGCGCGGACCGGCGGCCTGACGCCGACCGTGTCCGCGACGCCTCCGAGATCACGGGCGGACCGACGGCAGGTCCGGACGGACCACCCGCGCGGACTCCGCGCAGAGTTCCCGCGTGCTGGAGGAACTCGTTGCGGACCATCCGGCGGGGCAGGGGCATCGTGTCGACGACACGGAGAGCCGGGCGCCCGCACCGGTGCTTCCCGTTGCACACGTGATCACCAGGGACATACAGGATCGCTGCCACGTCACCCGCCCCCTCACACGAGGCACTCCGGCATTCGGCGGACGCCCCGACGGCAACGCCGCCACCGTTTCCGTCGCGGAGGACGACGCCGCAGAATGAAACCATGGACAGAGGCCTCTTCATGGTCTCCGGCGTGCGGGACAGGCTCGGCCAGGCGCTCTTCCGCCGCGTCGCGGGGCCGGACGGCCCCGCGAACCGCGCACGCATCCACGACACCCCGGGGCCGCGGTGGTTCGGTCCGGATCGGCCGATCCGCGTCGTGCACGGGGACGCCTCCATGTTCATCGGCGGACTGCGCGCCCTGCTGCTGCAGTCCCTGCACCCGCTGGCCATGGCAGCCGTGGCCGCTCACTCCGGGTACCGCGGCGACCCCTGGGGGCGGTTGCAGCGCACCAGCACGTTCCTCGCCGTGACGACCTTCGGAACCGTCGACGACGCCCGGAGCGCGGTCGAACGCGTCCGCGCGATCCATGAGCGGATCCGGGGCAGGACGGCGCAGGGCGAGCCCTATTGGGCCGCCGACCCCCACCTGCTCGCATGGGTGCACGTCACCGAGACGGACAGCTTCCTGCGCGCCCACGAGCGCTTCGGGGCCCATCCCCTCACCCCCGGCGACTACGACGCCTACGTGGGGGACACGGCGCGGGTGGCGACGGCCCTCGGGGTGCCGGACCCGCCCCGGACGCGGGCGGAACTCGAGTCGCGCCTGGCCGCGTACCGTCCGGAACTCCGTGCCACCCCGGAGAGCAGGGCGGCCGCGCGCTTCCTGCTGATACACCCACCGCTGCCGCTCGTGGCCCGGCCTGCCTACGCCCTGCTCGCCGCGAACGCGGTGACGTCCCTCCCCCAGTGGGCACGCGGACTGCTGGGGCTGCCCCGTTTCCCGGGGTTGGAGGACATGGCGGTACCGCTCACCGGCCAGGTACTGACCAGGGCGATCAGGTGGAGCATGCGTCCACCCCCCTAAGGGCTGTCCCGTCGGGGGGACTCCCGGATGTGCCACCGACTGCCGGCCCGAGCCACGCGGCGATGCGGTGAGCCGGCACCCGCAGGGGCTCTACCTCGTTCCGGCCGTCACCTCGTCGTCGACGGGAATGCCCAGCCGGCCGGCCACCGCGGTGAGGGCCTTGCCCAGGGGGAGCGCGACCCGGGTGAGGGCGTGCCGGTCACCCCGGGTGGCGTCCCGGTTGACGATCAGCACCGGCGTCCCTGCCTCGGCTGCCTGACGGACGAACCGCAGCCCGGACATGACCGTCAACGAGGAGCCCAGGACCAGCAGCGAAGCCGCCTGGCGGACCAGGGTGCGGCAGTGTTCGACCCGCGGCGGCGGAACGGCTTCGCCGAAGAACACCACGTCCGGTTTGAGGATGCCGCCGCATACGGTGCAGGGCACCACGTGGAAGTCCGCGACCTGCTCGTCGGTGAGGTCGGCGTCGCCGTCCGGATTGATCGCGGCGGCCACCGGCTCGAAACCCGCGTTGGCCTCCTCCAGCCGCCGGGCGAGTTCACGGCGCGGGCTGAACGCGCCGCAGGACAGACAGACGACCCGCTCGAGACTTCCGTGAAGTTCCACGACGCCGTCGCTGCCGGCGGCCTGGTGCAGACCGTCGACGTTCTGGGTGATCACACCCGCGAGCAGACCGTGCCGCTCGAACGCGGTCACCGCCCGGTGTCCGGCGTTGGGACGGGCGCGGCCGAAGGTGCGCCAGCCGAGGTGGCTGCGCGCCCAGTACCGGCGCCGGGCCTGGGCGCCTGCGGTGAAGTCCTGGTACGTCATCGGGGTGTGCCGGCTCAGACTCCCGCCCTCGCCCCGGTAGTCGGGGATGCCCGACTCCGTCGAGATGCCCGCCCCACTGAGGACCAGCACCTCGCCGGACCCCAGGGCACTGACGACCGGTCCGAGATCCGTGGTGCCCGGCGGCAGGTCCTCGTCAGGGGACCAGCTCAGGGTGGGGCGCATACGCATGCCGCCCAGGGTACGGAACGTGCCGCCACCAGCGGTTGGAAGGCCGCGCCCACTCGGATGTCGCCTTGCCCGGTCCGCGGCCGGGGAAGGCCCGGCCGACAGCCGCTGTGCCGGCCATTGTGGTGGGGCAGAGACCCCCAGCGGGGTCAGGGTGTGCAGGAAGGGCCCTGGCGTCGCCCTGCGACGACGGCAGCGGGCTCGGACGAGCCACCGTCGCGGCCCTCCGCACGTGGCCGCCTCCCGCATGGGCAGGACGTAACGGGGCACCCGACTCCTCCCTGTCGACCAAGGGAGCTGACCCGTGATCATTGCAGCAGTTGTCGGAGTGTGTGTGGTCCTGGCCGTGCTGGCCTTCCTCGTTCCGCGTCTGTCCCGCCACCCCGAGCACGGCACCCAGCGTTCGCTCGGTGCCGGTGCGCGGGCCGGTGGCAAGGCGCCCGGTGTCCTTGGCAGGCTCTTCAGCAAGCCGTTCCGGACGAGTTCCCGCGCCGTGAGCCGCAGCGGCTCGGCCGGCCGCCGCACTCGTGGCCGCATGTCCTTCTGATCCCGGCGAAAAGGCGCTGCCGACGGCGCCCGCCCCGGTGCGGATGAGGTCTTCACGGTGGATGGCGGACCCCGTCCAGGACGGTCCGGGAGTGCGCCCCACGACACCGAGCACGCGAGCGACTGGGGGAGTGGGGCAGGGGCCTGGCCTCCCACGTCCGGCGGCGGCACGACCACCGACGAGGCCAACGTCGACGTGTCCACCTGCCACCGGCCCGAACCCGCCCCGGACACGGTCCGGCAGGCCTCCGAACCCCTGACGACGGGTCGGGCCTGACGTCCACCCGAGGGCGGGTCCCTCGACGGGCGACCGCGACGCCCGCCCGGTTGTACGGTTCTCCCGGCCGCAAGATCACGTTTTCTCGTCCGGGCGTACGAACGACAGGAGGAGACGTTCTCGATGGGCACCGTCGTGCATGTCCCGCAGACGCGGGACATGATCGGGGAGGAGCTGTCCGGGGACGAGGCGCTCACCGCGCTGCGCCGCTACGGAGGCCGCCGGCTCCTCCTCGACGCCTTTTCCCGGTTCCGCTACGCCGACGGGTTCACCAACTCCCGCTCGCTCGCCTTCCAAGTGGTCCTCGGCCTGGTGCCGTTCACCATCGCGCTGGTCGGCGTGGCCACCACCGTGCACACGGAGAGCGTAGGGCGGATCATCGAACTCACCCTGGGCCGGATCGTCCCGGGCGCCAGCGCCAACCTGGTCGAGGACGCCCTGGACGCCACCGCGCGCAGCGCCGGCTCCGGGGTCTGGAACGCCGTCGCCATGTGGCTGGGCCTGGCCTTCGCGGTGCTCAACCTCGCCTCGGCCATGGGGCAGGTGGAACGAGGCGCCAACCGCATCTACGGCATCGAACGCGACCGCCCGTTCCTGGCCAAGTACGGGCGGGCCCTGCTCCTCGCCCTCGCGGCGGGCATGCCGATGGTCCTGGGCTTCCTCGTCCTCGTCGCGGGAGACGCCGTGGGGAACGCGGTGGTGGAGGCCCTCGGCTGGTCCGAGCGCCTGCTCGACTGGTGGCGGCCCCTCCAAGTGCCCCTGGGCGTGGCGCTCGCCTGGGTCGCGTCGGCGGTGATCTTCCGCTGGGCTCCGCGCAGGGACCAACCGGGCTACACCTGGCTCGCGTTCGGCTCGGCCGTCCACCTGGTCCTGTGGATCACGGCCACCTGGCTGCTGGCACTCTATGTGGCCAAGAGTGGGTCGTTCGGTGCCGTGTACGGACCACTGACGGCGTTCGTCGCCTTGCTGCTGTGGGCCAATGTGACGGGCGTGGCGCTGTTCCTCGGCATCGCGTTCGCCGCGCAACTCGAAGCGGCCCGGGCCGGCATCACCGAGGCGGTGCGACCGGACCCGGGCCCAGGGCCGTGACCGCAGGCCCATGGCCCGGCATCGCCCGGACGTGTCCTGCCCGCCAGGATCCGGACCGGACGGGCACCAACGGATCCGGCGCCCGGCGGTAGCCGTACATCCCGGGTCCGGCCGTACGGTCGGGCGTGGCCCCGGCGCTACAGCGGCCGCGGACCGTAGTGGTCCAAGAACATCTCGACGCCACTGGTGATGAGGCGGTCGGTGAGGCTCTCGTCGATGTGCGTGCCGTAGGAGCCGAAAACCATGTGGGGGAAGACCAGCAGCGCATAGAGCTGGATGATGGCCGTCTCCAGGTCGGGGATGACCAGGCGATCCTGGTCGGCGAGGGTGCGCAGCGCCGTCGCCACCGCGGGATGGTGCCCCTCGGGTCCGTGGTGCTGCCAGGCCCTCCCCAGCTCCGGGAAGCGGTGCGCCTCGGCGGCCACGAGGTTGCGCAGGGCGGCGACCTCGTCGTTGGTGCGTACCGAGTGGACCCACGTGCGGGCCGCCTCCAGCAGGGCTGTTCGAAGATCCTCCGCCTCCGCCAGCTTTTCGAGCGCGGCGGACGCGTCCCCGGCGAGGGGCTCGTCCAGGGCGCCCGCGATGACGGCGGTGAAGAGAGCTTCCTTGCTGCCGAAGTGGTTGTAGACGGTCACCTTCGACACGCCGGCCTCGGCGGCGATGGAATCCATGCCCACACCGAAGCCCTCCCGCAGGAACAGCTTGCGGGCCGCTCGCACGATGGCCTGCCGCTTCAGCTCGGCACGGGGGCCGCTCGGGGGTTGCTTGACACCTTCCACGCTCACACCCAGGAGCCTAGCACCGCCTGAACTGAACAGTTGAGTTCACATGAACTGCACAGTACAGTTCAAGAAGATGTGGAAACCGTATCCCTCGCCCCCAAGGACCGTCATGACCCACTCCTCAGCCGGTGCGGCCCACGCTCCGGCGCACACCGATCAGGCTCCCGACCCCCGTCGCTGGGCCGCCCTGGCCCTGGTCTGCCTGGCCCAGTTCATGCTGATCCTCGACGTCACCGTGGTGAACGTCGCGCTGCCCGACATGTCCACCGACCTCGCACTCGACCGCGAGACCCTGACCTGGGTCGTCACCGCCTACACCCTCTGCTTCGGCGGGCTGATGCTCCTCGGGGGCCGTCTCGCCGACGCCCTGGGCGCCCGGCGCACCCTGCTCGCCGGACTTGCCCTGTTCACCGCCGCCTCGCTCGTCACCGGACTCGCCGACAGCGCCCCGGTCCTGCTCGGTGGACGCATCGCCCAGGGCGTCGGCGCGGCGCTGCTGTCCCCCTCCGCGCTGTCGATCGTCACGACCACCTTCCACGGCGCGGAGCGCAACAAGGCCCTCGGCGTATGGGCGGCGATCGGCGGGTCGGGCGCCGCCGCGGGGGTCCTCCTCGGCGGGATACTCACCGACGGCCCCGGCTGGCAGTGGGTCTTCTACGTCAACGTGCCCGTCGGCCTCGCGGTCATCGCCGCCGTCCCCGCGTTCATAGCGGCCCGCGCTCCGCGGCCCGCCCGGCTCGACGTTCCCGGCGCGCTGCTCGTCACCGCGGGCACCGGCGCGCTGATCTACGGACTCGTGGAAGCGGGCGACTCAGGGTGGGGGGACCCGGCCACCCTGCTGCCACTGGCCGGCGCAGCCCTGGCCTACGCCCTGTTCGCCCTGGCCGAACGGGTCGGCAGGGACCCGCTGATGGACCTGCGCATGTTCACCAGGCGGCCGGTCCTTGCCGGCGCCTTCCTGATGCTGACGGCGACCGCCCTGCTCATCGCCTACTTCTTCCTCGGCTCCGTCTACCTTCAGCATGTTCGTGAATTCAGCCCTCTGAGGACCGGGCTGGTGTTCCTGCCCGTGGCCGTCGCCACCGCCCTCGGTGCCCACTTCGGCTCCCGACTCGTCGGCGTGATCGGCAGCCGGACCACGGCTGCCGCCGGGATGACGGTCGCGGCCGCCGGGACCGTGCCGTTGACCCGCCTGTCGGACTCCGCGAGCGTGTACGGGAGCCTGCTGCCGGGCTACGTGGTCGCGTCCCTCGGAATCGGCGCGGTCTTCGTCACCGCCACCACCACGGCGCTCGCCATGATCGACCACAAGGAGGCGGGGCTGGCGTCCGGTGTCGTCAACACGTTCCACGAGGTGGGCGGTTCGATCGGCGTCGCGGTCGTCTCCACCGTCGCCGCATCCGGCATCGAGCGCGCTACGGTCGGCGGCTTCACCGACGCGTTCACGGTGTGCGCGGCGGCGGCCGCCGTCAGCGCCGTCGTGGCCCTGGCGCTGGTGCCGCGCGGCAAGCCGCAGATGACCGGTGTACCGCACGTGCACTGAGCGGCACGAGGACGCCGCCCGGTGCGCCGGCCGTGATACGACCTCGGGTGTGCGGATGCTCCCCTGCGGGCGGCCGGATCGGTGAATGCGGGCGACCGCATGGTGAAGTGGAACGCGGCGTTCCCCCTGTCGGCCGCTCAGGAGGAACGCCGACACGCGCAGCGCCTCGGGGTGGCGGTCCGCGAGCAGCCGGTCGAGGACGGCCCACGGTGTCCGGTCGTGGCGCAGCAGGTACGCGGCGAGCAGCCAGGGCCCGTCGGGACCCAGCCGGGGTAGTACGGCATCGACCACCTCGGCGTCGGCGAGGCACAGCAAGGTCCCCTCGGGCCAGGCCCACAGATGGTCACCGTGCTCCAGCAGGTCGATCGCCTCGTCGGGGGTGGCCGGCCTGGCCCTGCCGATGGACGCCTGGGCCGTCGCCGCCGGGACGGCGCCGGAGCGTGCACGCTCCAGCAACTCCGCCCATGTCAGTCCCCCGGAGGCGGCTTCGGACGCCGCCACGGTAGCGGCCAGGCCGAGCCAGGCGTCGGGGTCGGTGCCGAGTTCGGTTCTCAGCCGGCGGGCGAGCGCGGACCGCCACGCGTCGGCGAACGCGAGCCGCCGCCAGTCGTGGGGGAGCAGAAGCAGACGCCGGGCGGGTAGCAGGGTGAGCAGATCCTCGGCGGGCAACACGCCCTGCCCGTTAGGCGCGTTCGGTGTGCTGCGCCCCGGATCCGTACGTCTCGGGAAGCCGCGCGCGCACCTGCGCGAGGCTGGGCGCTTCGTACGCGCCGCCTTGCCGGGAGGCGGGGATGCCGTGGGCGGCGCACGCGAGGGCGAACCAGCGCGGGGTGGCGAGGCCGGGCGCGGATGCCGGCTCGTACTCGGTCAGCGCCCACAGCACCTCGGGATCCTTCGGCGTGGGCGCATCGTCCGGGGCCAGGGAGTACAGCAGGTCGAGCGCGGCCAGAGCGTGCACACGTTCGCTCCGGTGCAGCGCCCGCCGGGGCGGGCGTGCGGCGGCCGGCGGTCCGGGCACGGCCGCGGCCGGGGTCTCGGGCTGGGCGGGCGACTCGGGGGCCGACGGCTCGTGCTCGGCCGGCCGTTCGGGCTCGGCGACGGCCCCGGCCGAGGCCGGGCCCGCGTCTGCAACCGGCTGCACGGCTGCCCCCGCGTGCCCGGGCGACACCGCGTCGAGTGTCGCCCCGCCCTCCGGCCGCTCACTTCGGCTCGGAGACAGCGAGGTCGGTGTCACCACCACCTGCGGTTCGACCTCGGCGGCGAGCCGGTCCGGGGCAGCCTTCCCCGCCTCGGCGATCAGCTCCGCGACCGTTCCCTCATGTCCGGGCAGCAGCACATCGAGCGCCGCCCAGGCCTGCCCCCGCTCCCCGAGATGAATCTCCGTCAATGCGTTCACCTCCGCGACGGCTGCCGCGCCCAGCAGATCCCGCTCGGCGAGGCGGGCCAGCGCTGCCAGGGCGCGGGTGGCGGGGCGCGCAAGGTCGACCAGATCGACCGGGTCGAGGAGTCCTGCCGCCACCATGCCCTCCGCCCAGACGGCGGCACTGTCGTCGAGTTCCTCCTCCGCCAGGCGCCGCGAGGGTGGGGTGACGTTCCCGGCGCGGCGGCCCCCGGCCCGCCAGACGCAATCCCAGGGACGACGCTGGGACGCCTCGGTGGGCCGTCGACCGGGTCGCCGACGGCATGGGCCGCGGCGGGAGCCGCCATCCGGAAGTTGCACGACGCGCCGCTGCCACCCCGGCCCGGCCGGGCCGGCCGGAGCATCAATGCGCTGGTGGCGGAACTCGACGACGAGTGCGAGCGCCTTGTGACGAACGGCGTGCTGCCCGCGGACCTGGTCACCCGCAACGGCCAGGTCGCCGAGGCCGCGCTCCGACCGTGGACTCCGGCGTTCACTCACGGCGACCTGCATCTCGAGCATGTCTTCGTCGACGGCGACGAGGTCACGGGCATCATCGACTGGTCCGAGGCGGGCCAGGGTGATGCCTTGTACGACCTCGCCACCTTCACGCTCGGACACGAGGAGCACCTTGACGATGTCATCGCCGGCTACGGCACTGACATGGAACTCGACGTGATTTACGCGTGGTGGTCGTTGCGAAGCCTGCTGGCGGTTCGCTGGCTGGCCGAGCACGGGTTTGATCCGTTTGCTCCGGGGTGCGAGGTCGACGTGCTGAGATCTCGCATGTGAGGCCGCGCGGGCCCGGTGCTGCTGCGAATGCGTCAACCGATGCAGCAGCCGAACCTCCTTGCACGACCCAGCGGTACACGCAGGGCCGGAGCCGTGCCCACTGTCACGCCGGGCGAGGTGCGGGATGATCTGGAACCGACGGACCTGGTCCCGGCAGACCTCGTGGTCGTAGCCGCGGTCGGTGTACAGGCGCTTCTGGTGGCGCAGTGGCTGACCGACCGTGCCGCGGATCGGCGGGACGGCCTGGGGATGAGCTGGATCAGTTGGGTGACGTCGTCGCGGTTGCCGTCGATGGTGATCACGGCGAGCGGGATGCCGTGTGCCTCGACGATCAGGTGATGCTCGCTGTTGGACTTGCCCGGTCCACCGGGGACGGACCGGTGGCCGGCCCGCCCTTCATCGCGCGCATGTAGCTGGAGTCGACCGCCGTGCGGGCGAAGTCCAGCAGGTCCGCGGCCCGCAGCTCGGAGAGCGGCGGCTCGTGCAGCCGCTCACCAGACCGTGGCGACGGCTGCGGGACCCCATGCCCAGAGAGCTGTCGTGCGGCTGGGCTGCCCGACGGGATCTATGGCCGCGCGGCGTGGCCGCGGAGCCCGAGCCTTGTGATCGTGCGGCGGAGCGCGGTGCGGATCGCCTGCGTTGTCGACGGGTCGAGCGGTGCGGAGAGGTGGTCGATCTCCAGACCCGCGACGACCGAGAGAATGATCTCTGCGTCTGTCTCGGGATCGTCCGAGCCCAGCCGGGTCGCGACGTGACTGACCTGGATCTGCAACGCCTGGCGCCATGCCCTTGAGACGCGCGCGAGGTCCGGCCTACGAGTTGCTTCGATCAGGAACTCGTACTCCGCGACCAGCCTCGTCCGTGCCTCGGTCAGTCCGTGCTGGATGAACGCCGTGAGGTGCTCGGCGACGTCGTCGGCGTGGTCGCCGTCCGCCACACCCGCGAAAGCCGCGAGGACCCGGTCCGCCTCCCGGCGGGTGTGCAACTCGAACGCCTCGAGGATCAGATCGTCCTTGGTCTTGAAGTAGTAGCCGAGAGCTCCGAGCGGCAGTCCCGCTTCCGTCGCGATGGCACGCATGGAGAGCCCTGCCAGCCCTTTGTCCCCGATGACCTGCAGGGCTGCTTCAAGGATGGCCGCTTTGCGGACCCCACCGCGCTCGGTCAGTACAGGGGTGTCTCGTTGGTGGGCGGATCCGCCGGGCCGGCTCATGTCTTTCCTCGTCCTCTTCACCTGTGGGTGACCGTCGGGCGTTGCACGACGGCAGTGCATGGCGCAGTGGCCGCACGGTAGCAATCGCAGAGCAGCCCGCCTGAGCGGTGAGGCTGCCGCGGCGTACCATCTCAGGCAGAACTGGAACGAACGTACAACTCATACCGGGCTCGAATGTACAGGTTGTGAAGCCATTGCGATAACCCTCTGGGATCCCTACTGTGACGAACGTCCAACTCAGTCACGCCATCGAGCGTCCAGGGATCCGAGGGTGAGCACCACATGAACCCGACCAACGCCGACGGCCGGCCCGTCGCGATCATCACCGGGGTCGGCAGCGCGTCCGGCATCGGCTTCGCATGCGCCAAGCGGCTGGCCGACGACTTCTCGCTGCTGATCACCTCGACCACCGCGCGGATCCATGAGCGGGTGGCCGAGCTCGCGGGGAGCTGCCCCGTCAGGGGGGTCGCGGGCGATCTCACCGATCCCGGGTTCGCCGAGTCGGTGGTGGCCGAGGCGCTGGACGCATTCGGCCGGATCGACGTTCTCGTCAACAACGCCGGCATGGTCTCGGTGGCCGAGCCCGAAGACCCGTCCAGTCTCGCGACGGCATCCGACGAGCAGTGGCGTTCGGCCCTCTCGCGAAACCTCGACACCGCCTTCTACATGACCCGCGCCGCCCTCCAGCCGATGCTCAGCCGCGGGTACGGCCGGGTGGTGAACATGGCGTCGCTCTCCGGTCCGGTGATGGCCTACAAGGGCGACGTCGCCTATCACGCGGCCAAGGCCGGCCTGATCGGCCTCACCCGCTCGGCAGCCATGGACACGGCGTCGCGGGGCGTCACGGTCAACGCCGTCGCCCCCGGCTGGATCGCGACCGGGGGGCTCGACGAGCACGTCGACGCTCTCGGGGCGGCAACGCCGGTGGGTCGCGCCGGGCGTCCCGACGAGGTGGCCGCACTGGTGGCGTTCCTGACCTCGCCGGAGTCGTCCTACGTCACGGGACAGCTGTTCGTGGTGGACGGCGGCAACTCCATCCAGGAGGAGCGCGGACTGAGCTCGGCAGGCAACCCCTTGTCACTTTTCGCGCACTAACGGCTGTCCCGTAATCCCCGGCGGGCGCACGACGCCGGCTACGGCACCTCGCCGCGTTGTCGGAACGCCCGCATACATCCAGTATGCGGACGCCCCTCCGCCTTGCGATGCTCCCCCACTGCCTGAACGGCGTGGGAGGTGCCCCCAGCATCCGACGCCGTGCGCTGATCCACCGCGGATTACGGGACAGCCCTTAGCCCCTTGCATGCCCGTCTGACCTTTTTAGCCGCACTGCCCATTGCAAAGAGGAGCGAAGAATGGACCTGAACTATCTGTCGGCCGAGGAAATGCTCGGGGCGTTTCGGCGGCGCGAGCTGTCCCCGGTGGAGGTCCTGGACTCGCTGATCGAGCGGGTCTCCAAGACCAGCGAGGTCAATTCGGTGGCCGAGGAGATGTTCGACGAGGCGCACGATGTCGCGCGGGCCGCCGAGGCCAGGTACGCGGGGAAGGGCCCGGCGCCCCGGGCGCTCGAAGGTGTCCCGGTCGCGGTGAAGGAGGAGATGCCGATCGCCGGCAGGTCCCATCGCCTCGGCTCCCTGCTGACCGAGGGCACCGTCGCGACGCAGACGCAACCGATGGTCCAGCGGCTGATCGACGCCGGTGCGGTCCTGCACCTGCGGACCACGACGCCGGAGTTCTCGATCGCCGTGACCACCCACTCCGAGCTGTGGGGCGTCACACGCAATCCATGGAACCTCGACTACAGCCCCGGCGGTTCGTCGGGCGGCTCGGGTGCGGCACTGGCTGCCGGACTCGCTCCGCTGGCCACCGGCTCCGACATCGCAGGCTCCATCCGGGTGCCGTCGGCTCTGTGCGGCGTCGTCGGGTTCCGACCTCCCTACGGACGGGTGCCGTCGCTGCCGCCGCTCAGTCTCGACACCTACTGTCAGGACGGGCCGATGGCCCGTACGGTCACCGACTGTGCCCTCTTCCAGAACGTGATCGCCGGGCCTGACCCCGTCGACCACGCCTCGGTGCCGGCTGCTCCACCGCTCCCGACGGCCTTCGGTTCGTGTGCGGGCCTGAAGGTCGCGCTCGCGGTCACCATCGGTGACTTCCCTGTCGTCCCCGAGGCCGCGGCCAACATCGAGCGGTTCGCGAGCGCCCTGCGGGACGCCGGAGCCGAGGTGACCCCGGTGGAGATCCCGATCACCCGCCAGTCGATCATGATCACCGCGATGGCGCACTACGGCCTCCTCCTCGGGCCGTCCGTACGGGAGTGGGCGCCGGCTGACGACCCGAGGTGGTCCCGGAACGTCCTCGACGTCGTCGAGGCGTGCGAGGCGGCCCTGGAGAACGTCGGCGCCCTGCGGACCGTGGAGGAGGAAGGCCGTATGCATGCCGTACTCGCCGGGATATACCGCGACCACGACGCCCTCATCTGCCCGACCATGGCCACCACCGGCTATCCGGCGGACGCCACCTCCGCGGAGTCCGTGCAGCTCGCCGAGGGCGTGCGGTTCGCCAACCCCGTGAGCCAGTGTATGACCCAGCTTTTCAACATCGCGAGCCGGCATCCGGTCCTCAACGTGCCCTCAGGTCGCGCCGGTAACGGCGTGCCGACCGGGGTGCAGATCGTTGCCCGGCCGTTCGACGATCTGACAGCGTTCCGTCTCGGTGCGGCCGCCGAGGCACGTCTCGGCCTCTGGAGCGACCCGGACTGGCGTCCGAAGCTGGCCCACCATGGCTGAGACGCAACCGTCGTTCACCGACGAAGCCACGGTCGACGTCACCGTCTGCGCCGCCCCTTGCGCCGGCCCGATGTTGTCGGAGCACGACGCGACCCGCCTCCTCCGTGAGGAATGGGGAATCAACGGTCGGCTCACCGACCTGGGCAGCACGCAGGACCAGATCATGCTGGTCGAGAACGCCGGGGACGGGCGACGACACGTCCTGAGGGCGACCCTGGCCGACGGCGGTGCCGAGGCGGCCAACGCCGAACACCTGGCCATCCGTCACTTCCGGTCCCGGGATCCGGGTCTCGTGGTGCCGGAAGCCGTCCCGACGCTGCGGGACCATGACCTGGTCATGATCCACATCGCCAGGGCAGACCTTGTGGCCCGCCGCCTCACCCGCGAGAACAGCCTCTCCCGGCGCGGCCCGGCACGTCGGCCAAGCAGCAGATTCATGAGTGAACGTGTTCGGTCCGTCTGGCGTCGGTGATGCGGAAGGACAGGTGAGCGCCGTGGGGTGTGTCCTGGACCGTCAGGGTGCCTCCGTGGGCGGTGGCGATGTCGCGGGCGATGGCCAGGCCGAGTCCGGATCCGCCCGCGTCGCGGGCCCGGGCCTCGTCCAGTCGGTGGAAGCGCTGGAACACCCGCTCGCGGGAGGCGGCCGGGATGCCCGGGCCGTCGTCGATGACGTCCAGTCCGTCGGCCGTGACCTTGATGGTGATCTGGGAGGCGGCGTGACGGACCGCGTTGGCGACGAGATTGGCGACCATGCGTTCCAGGTGAGAGCGGGAGCCGGTCACGATGACATCGGACTCCAGCTCCAGCGCGATCTTCACGGGGGCCGGTCGTGCGGCGGCCTCGGCCGCCACCTGAGCCAGGTCGACGTCGGTGCCGATCAGCGGTTCGCCGCCGTCGAGTCGGGCGAGGAGCAGCAGATCACCGGTCAGCTCCTTGATGCGGGCCACGTCGGTCAGGGCCTCGGTGACGAGGTCGGGTGCCTGCGTCATCCCGAGTTCGAGTCGGGCGCTCAGCGTGGCGACGGGGTTGCGCAGTTCGTGGGCGGCGTCGGCGACGAACTGCTTGTGCCGCTCGACCGCGGACTCCAGCTGGCCCAGGGTGACGTTCATGGTCCGGGCCAGGCGTGCCACCTCGTCGCGGGTGACGGGCTCGGGCACCCGCCGGTGGAGGTTCTTGGCGGTGATGTCGGCGAAGGTGGCCCTGATCGATTCCACGGGGGCCAGCACCCGGCCCATCAACTGCCATGTCATGACGGCCATCAGCACCACCAGCGCCGGGACACCCACCAGGAGCAACTGCTCAAGCATGTCGAGGGCATTGCGGACGGGGGCGAGCGAGACACGGGCCTTCACCGTCACCGGGCCGTCGGCGGTGTCCACGACCGTGCTGGCGGTCGCGTACCCGTCGGCCAGGACCACCTTCTCCCCGCCCGTGCCGGCGCCGTGCTCGCTCTTCTCCGGCGTCGGCTCCGCGCTGCCCTCCTCGCCGGGTGGAGCCGCGTCGAGGGGCGGGTCCTCCTTGAGGGCGGCGGCACTGGCCCTGACCTTTCGGGCGGCCTCGTCGGCGACGCCGCCTTCCAGGCTGTCGTGCATCGTGATGATCAGCACGAGGGAGGCCGCGGTCAGTACCGTGGCGACGATGACGGACGCGGCCAGGGTCACCCGCATCCGCACCGACAGCCGGTTCACGGAAGCTCCAGAAGATAGCCGCTGCCTCGCACGGTCGTCAGGGTGCGGACCGCGAACGGTGCGTCGATCTTGCGGCGCAGGGCACTGATGTATACCTCGACGATGTTGGGATCGCCTACGAAGGCGAAGTCCCAGGCGTGCTGGAGCAGTTCCGTCTTGGTGACCACTTGGCCGGCCCGGCGGGCCAGTAGGTGCAGCACCGCGAACTCCTTGGGAGTGAGCGCGATGTGGACGCCGCCGCGCCGGGCGCACGCCGCCGCCGGGTCCACCTGCAGATCGCCCACCTCGATGACGGCGGGCCGTTCCTGAGCCCCGCGGCGGACGAGGGCCCGCAGCCGCGCCAGCAGCACCGCGAAGGAGAACGGTTTGGCCAGGTAGTCGTCCGCGCCGCTGTCCAGCGACTGGACCTCGTCGAGTTCACCGTCCATCGCGGTGAGCATCATGATCGGTGTCCAGTTGCCGGATTCGCGCAACTTCCGGCACACGGCGAAGCCGTTGAGGCCCGGCAGCATCACGTCCAGCACGATCGCGTCGTACCGGTGCTCACCGGCCATCCAGATGGCCTCGGCTCCGTCACCGACCACGTCCACGGCGAAACCCTTGTCCACCAGTCCGGACTTGATGACGTCGGCGAGTCGTTGTTCGTCCTCGACCAGAAGCAGGCGCATCCGCTCAGTTTCCGCCATCCGAGCTGAAAAAATCCTGAAGACGGCCTTCAGAAGCGTTTCAGGCATCGCCCGGCACGCTTGCCGCCATGAACACGACCACCCCGTGCTTCCGCGTCAGGCGTCTGACGACGGCCGCCGCGCTCGCCGCCCTTGTGCTCACCGGATGCGGGACCAGCACGGCCGCCTTGGCCCCGGACCGGAACAGCCCCACGGCGAAGGCCGTCTCCGAAATATGCGCGGCTTCCACGCAGCGAAACGGCATCGTGCACTGCACGAAACTCTTTCCGGGAAAGAAGCCGATCCGGCTGCCGAGCGACCCGTCCGGCACACAGCGCTTCGGAGCCCTCAAGCGCGGCGGAACGAAGTTCCACACTCGCGGCGGCGATCTGCCGCTCGCCGTCGCCGTCGCCAGGCAACTGAAAGCGGACGCCGATGTAGGCCGTACCGCCTACGCGAACACGATCTACCTCGCGACGATCTCCAAAGGCACCGTCACCAAGATCAAACCGGTCGCGGACATCGAGGAGAACGCCGTCCTTCGTGCCGCCTTCGCCGGCCGGGCCATGGAGGGCACCATCGGTGTCCGCACCCGACAGGGCGACTACGCCTCCCGCGCAACCCTCCCCGTCCGTCTCGCATTCGCCAAGTCACCGGTCCACGGGGAACTGACCGGCAAGATCAGCAACGCGACCATGGCCGTCCGAAGCGCCAAGGGCTCCTGCTTCGCCCCACTCAACCGCACCAAGGCGAATCCTCTTGTCGGAGAGTTCACCGCCAAGATCGCCCTTGAGCGGGTCTCCTCCATGCACGCGGCGTTCGACGACGAACTCCTCCTCAAGTGGTCCGGCGGCGCGAGCAACATGGGCCACGCGTACTACCCGAGCATCGCGACCCTGCTCGGCGGGGATCCGCTCGGCCGGACCTGGGAGACACTGCTCCACGGGACACCGTCGGCCGGCCCGCCCGTCAACCTCCGCCTCGTCAGCGGCGGCGGTGGAACCTGCTGACACCATGACCGGACAACCGTCCCGCCCCTACGGCACCCCCACCGCACCCCGCGTGGCCGTCTGCGGCGAAGCCCACCTCGAAGTCGACCCCGACCTCGCCCGTATCGGCATCACCGTCACCGCCCGCGGCACCGATCGAGGCGACACCCTCGGCGACCTCACCCGCCGGAACACCGCCGCCCTCGACCTCGTCAGAAGCTTCGGCGACATCGTCGAACGCCTTGAGACCGGCACGCTGGCCATCACTCCCCAACTCACGGAACGCGGCCGCCGCGAACGCGTCCGCGCCTACCATGGCCACGTCCGCACCACCGCCGAACTCACCGACTTCACCGCCCTCGGCGAACTCACCACCCGCCTCGCCCAACTCGACCTCACCAGCGTCGACGGTCCCTGGTGGGCCCTGCGCCCCGACTCACCCGTCCACCGCGCAGCACACCGCACCGCCGTCCACGACGCCGTCCGCCGCGCCCGCGCATACGCCGAAGCCCTAGACGCCACACTTGTCGCCCTCGTCGAGCTCTCCGACAGCAGCCTCAACGCCCCGGTGTCAGCCGATTACGGCCCGTACGGTGCTGTCAGCACCGAGGGCCTCGACGGAGCCGAACCGCCGGACGCCCTCCACCTGCAACCCGCACGACAGATCGTCACCGCCCAAGTCGAAGCCCATTTCGTCATGACCCCACCACGACTGTGACCGAAGCCGCTCCGCTCTCCTGCGCACACAAAAGGGCCGCCCTGTGCAAGACCACACAGGAGGCACTCACGCCGCCGGTCAGGTGGTCGAGATGGGCAAGCACCGTACGTCCTGCGGCACCGGAGTTGCTCTCGGTCACGGCCCCGGTGGGGGAGCGCGGAGGTGTGACCCGCGATGCGCGGAGGACGTCAGCCCGGAGGAGATGGAACGCGGGTTGGTGGCAGACCGGTGGACGGGCAGACCGCCACGCTGTGCGGTCCGTGCCACCGCAGCGTGCCGGGGCCGTGGTCGCCCGTCCGGCGCTGTCCCGGAACTGCGCCACCTGCGCTTCGCCCAGCGGCCGGCGCCGACGTCCGGGCGGGCCATTCGGCCACCTTGAGTGTCTGGTTGCCGGCCCGAATGCCGAATGCCGAATGCCGAATGCCGTAGGCGACCTGGGTGAAGTTCGTGCCGTCGGTGCTGGTGGAGATGAGAAGGCGTCCTGGAGGTGGCGCAGCCGCTCGCAGTGAGATCGAGGGCTCCATGGCGGTGCGGCGCTTTTCAGGGCCCGCAGCGCCGTCCTGTCGAGGGCCGACAGGGGCTCGGAGTCGGAGTCCGGGAAGGAGATGAGGAACTGCTCGGGCATCTCGGTGCCGGGGCGGAGCGAGGGGGCGTCCCACCCCGGCCGGGTCTCATCGGATGTGCTTTGCCGGCTTGGTGGCGGCGTTGAGGAGGTATTCCAGGGGGCCTCGGCGGAAGAAGCGGGACCAGATCGCGGCGAACACGGTCGCCCCGAGGACGAACATGATCAGCGGCACCCATGATTGCTGGGTGCCGGTCCCGGTGGGCACGGACAGCGCGGACTGGCCGAGGAAGTGGCCGACGTAGGCGGTCAGGGACATGGTGCCCACGGCGATGACCGGCTTCGCCAGACGGCGCAGTCGGGGCAGGCGGTCCATCAGCACGGTCGCGCCCACGATCACGAGGATCGCGACGCCCACGCTGCCGATGATGTCGAAGGTGGTCCCGCTGTGCGGCCCGGCCGCCAGGAGCGACGACGCCGGCATATCGGGGAACGACCCCCCGTCCGGGGGCATCGAACCGCTGGCGGGGGGCATCGCCCCGGAGCTGCCGGACGACGACCCGTCTTCCGCCGTGCTTCTCAACGCGCCCGATCCGGCGAGCAGCAGGGACATGCTGTAGGCGGCCGCGGTGAGGGAGGCGCCGAGCGCGGCCAGGCGCTTCTGAACGGTGCCGGAGGACAGGTCGAGGCGGCCCAGTGCCATGCCCGCAATCACGAACGACATCCAGGTGAGCGCCGGGTAGAAGCCGGTGAGCAGCAGGTCGAGCACTCCCACCTCGCTGAGGCGGCGGAGCGGGTCGTAGGCGTTGATGCTCTCCTGGACCGACGACGTCAGCAGCGAGGTCAGGAAGAACGCCAACTGCGGTGTGACCAGGGCGAACGCGGCCGCGATGATCGCGAGCGTCCTGGCACGCAGTCGTACCAGGGGCAGGGCGAGCAGGAAGTAGACCCCGTAGAAGCCGAGGATGATCACTCCCCCGTACTCCATCGCCAGCACGGTGCCCAGCACCAGCAGGACCACAGCCCGGATCGCGATCCGGGCCCTCGCCTGCCGGCCCGCCAGGCCCGTCTTCGGCTCGCGGCGGCCGGCGATCAGCATCAGCGAGAACCCGGCGAGAGTGGCGAACAGGACCGACGAGTGGCCATCCGCCATGTAGCGGATCCAGCTCGCCACGCCGGTCGTGGCGGACAGCGGGGGGCCGATGTGCACGACGTACATGCCGAACACCGCCAGCGCGCGGGCCAGGTCCACCCCGACGAGACGTCCCATCGAGGGACCGGCCGAGGCCGGCACGGCGGAGTCGGGGGAGGTCCGGGGCGGCGGAGGTGAGTTCTCCGGGAGAGCTGACGTCTCCTGCGGCGGCTGCGTCTGTGTCATACGGCAAACCTCGCGCGGAGCTCAGGGGCGGGCCATCCGGCAGGCTTCGGTAACGCCCCCGCCGACCGGCGGGTACCGCCCTGCCGACCGGTGGAACCTCGTCCCCGGCTCGGTCCGGTACGACCGGGCGGTGGTCTTGTCCAGCCACTCGGCGGGGGTGGACCCGACGGTTGCCGGATGGGTGCGGGGCGGCCGGGCTTCCAGGGTGGAGGCATGACACACCGTGCGCGGCACAAGGAGCCCGACACCTCCCTCCCCTCACCAGCTGACGAACCGGGGCGTGACGTGGTCCCTCGCAGGGGCGAATTCCTGGAGTTCCTCGGCCTGGTGCTGGCTGCGGGCGCCCTCGTCCTGGTCGTCGTACGCCCTGAGGTACCCGAAGCGTTGGTGCGCGCCCTTTCCTCGGGCACAGCCGGACTCGTCCGCTGAGCCGGCACACGATCACGCCCGGTCCGCACGGCACCGTCCATGCGGGTGCCGGGCGGACCGCACAAGGAAGGAATGTTGTGAACACCGCATCCGCCCCGGCGAAGGATGAGACGTCCCTGTCTGCCTGGGAGACGGTCAGGACGCTGTAACGCGTAGTCCGGCCCCCACCGTTGGGCCGTTGCCCTTGGTCTGTTGTGTGCCCTGTTGGGGCCCCGGGGGCGTTGTTGCAGCCGTTGGCCACGAAGGCGCTGGTGGACCGGATGGCGTCCGGTGGGACGATCACCGGGATCCTGATCGGGCTCACCGTGCT
>NZ_JBVIDX010000029.1:0-101860 GCF_055572155.1 Streptomyces sp. NPDC030814 | reverse complement strand
GCTGTCCCGTAATCCCCGGCGGGCGCACGACGCCGGCTACGGCACCTCGCCGCGTTGTCGGAACGCCCGCATACATCCCGTATGCGGACGCCCCTGCGCCTTGCGATGCTCCCCCACTGCCTGAACGGCGTGGGAGGCAGCATCCGACGCCGTGCGCTGATCCACCGCGGATCACGGGACAGCCCTTAGGATCCGCCGTCGAGCGGTCGCAGGAAGCGGCGCTCGTACCGCTTGATACAGCGGGTGTCACGGGCCAGTTGGAACGCTTCCCGGCACTCCGGGTCGGACATGCTGTCCGTGCGGTACTGCTCGTACACGGCCAGGCTGGGAAAGGAGAACAGGGCGTAGGCGATGTCGCTGTCACCCTCACTCGGCAGGAAGTAGCCGTGGTGCGTCCCGCCGAAACGGTTGACGAGCCGGATCCAGCGGCGACCGTACTCCTCGAAGTCCTCCAGCTTGTCGGGGTCGATCTCGTACTTCAGATGAACAGTGATCATGTCCGTATGATGCCGTGCGGCAGTCCTGAGCACCCCATGGCGGGGGAGGGCGGAGCGGAGGACGGGCTCCGGCCTGCGTGAACGCTCCCCTTGGGGGCGTCGCTCACGGGTGGTTGCTGCCCCAGGGGTTCGGCGTGGTGGGAGGGGCCGTCATGCTCTCTCCGTTCGCGCGGCATGATTCCGGTTCCGATGGGGGGAGCAGCCGGTAGGCGGCGATCCGGTCGGTTCTGAACCTCACCTCCGCGGTGCCGGGAATCAGGTGGCCGATGTCCTCGGGCAGTTCGCTCTCGGTCAGGGGCTCGCCCACGTACACCGCCATGAGGACGCCGGTGCAGCCGCCGCGTTCCCCGGCGGAAAGCCCGGCGGGGAAGCCGATGCTTCGTTCGTCACCGCCACTGGTGGCCAGCCGCATGTGCTGTCCGGGCCTCGTCTCCGTGCCCGCTGCGGTGGCGCTGAGCTTCCAGAACTCGACCTCCACCGCTATCGGCTCACACAGCAACCCCCCGTTGCCGGCGGCACGCGGGTGCATCACGACAGCCTCGTCGCCGCGCGCGGACCCGGGAAACGAGACGGTGGGGCGCAGCCATTCCGCCCGCTGCTCGGCCGTCCAGTCGCCGTTCTCGCGGCAACCACCGGCGTGCGCGGTGTCGGAGGTTCCCGAGCAACCGGCGGTCAGCAGCGTGGCGGCCGTTGCCAGTGACGTCAATGACCGGTGTGCGAGATGGGTCCTGGACATGGGCTTCCTCGGTCGGAGCGGGCGAGGCGCGGAGACCTCACGGGGTCGGGGAGCAGTCTTCGGGGCCGTTCCGACGACCAGGGGCCGGAAAGGGCCATGTGGCCGACTTGTGATCAGTGGGCGGGGTCCGGGCCCGGCGGAGCCCCGGCAGTCCGTCTCACGGGAGGGGCCCTGACCGGACTGCGGTCGGACTACTTGCCGGTACAGGTGCGGTCGATCGGCTGTCTGTCGCCTGATCTGCCAACTGGTTGAACGTTTGTCATCCGTTGCCCACGATTCTCCTGTCGAGTGCCCGAAGGCACGGCTTCGGGCCACGCGGAAGAAGCGAGTCGAGCATGGTGTGTGTCCGTCCGGCCCTGGCGCAGTTGCCCGCCTATGTGCCGGGTCGCAAGCTCCCGGGTGCGGCCGCCCTGGCCAGCAACGAGTCCCCGTACGGGATGCTGCCGGGAGTGGTGGGAAGGCTCGGGGAGCTGGCCGGTGGTGTGTCGAGGTATCCGGACATGAGCGCGGCCTCTCTCGTGGTGGCCCTGGCCGAGCATCACGGCGTCGATCCGGAGCGGATCGCGGTCGGCGCCGGTTCCTCGGAGGTCTGCGCACAGTTGCTGCACTCGGTCGTCGGCCCCGGTGACGAAGTCGTCTTCGGGTGGCGGTCCTTCGAGGCCTATCCGATTCTCACGGCGGTGGCGGGCGGCAGGGCGGTGCAGATCCCGCTTCGCGAGCACGCGCTGGACCTCGACGCCATGGCCGAGGCGATCAACGGCCGGACCCGACTGGTCTTCGTCTGCAACCCCAACAACCCCACCTCCACCGCGGTCGGCGCGCGGGCGTTGCGCGACTTCGCGGACCGGGTGCCCGACGAGGTACTGATCGTCGTGGACGAGGCCTATCGGGAGTACGCCGATCCGGCCCTGGTCCCCGATGCGCTCGACCTGCTCGGCGACCGGCCGAACGTGGTGGTGTTGCGGACCTTCTCCAAGGCGTACGGCTTGGCGGGCCTGAGGGTCGGCTACTGCGTGGCACCGAAGGAGATCGCCGCCACGGTGCGCAAGACGCAGGTGCCGTTCAGCGTCAGCGCGCTCGCCCAGGAGGCCGCCGTCGTCGCTCTGGGTGAGCGCGCGGAGGTCGCCCGCCGCGCCGCGCTCACGGTCGCCGAGCGGGAACGGGTGACGGGGCGGCTGCGTGCGCTCGGCTTCGAAGTGCCGGACTCCCAGGCCAACTTCGTGTGGCTGCAGCTCGCCGGCGCCGGCGCCGACTTCGCCCTGCACTGCCTCAGCGGCAAAGTGGTCGTCCGCCCGTTCCTCGGCGAAGGCGTCCGGGTGACCATCGGCCTGCCGGAGGAGAACGACGCCCTGCTCGCGCTCGCAGCGACCTGGAGAGGCTGAGGCCGTGCGCCCCGGTCCCTACGAGCGGCATCGCGACCTGCTCCAACAGGCGGTACGGGCCGTCACAGCCGGTGAACGCTGCGCGTCCTTCACGGAGACGACATGGAGCGGCGCCACCAGCACGGGCATGCGCTCGCCCCGGACGGCGGCGAAGGTCTTCGGTTCCCTGCTGGGCCGTGCCTTCGACCTGGACCAGCCCGGTGAGCTCGGCCGGCTGGCCACGGAGTCCTCTCCGTACGGCACGGTCATGGACATCGGCTACCCGCGGTGCGACCCCGCGGTCCTGGTGGCGGCGGCGCGACGGGCGACCGCCGAATGGCGGGTCGCCGGGCTCCACCACCGGGCGGGGCTGGCGGTGGAGATGCTGCGACGGCTGAACACACGCAGCCACGAGCTGGCCCTCGCCGTGCACCACACCACCGGTCAGCCGCCTCCGGCGGCGTTCCGGGCCGCCGGACCGAGCGCCCAGGACCGGGCCCTGGAGGCGGTCGCGATCGCCTTCGCCGAGTCGGAGCGCGCCCCTGCGGACCGGCGCTGGGGGAAGACCCGCCGCCGGGGGCAGTCGCTGCCGGTGTGCGGCACCAGCACCCTGGTCCCGCGCGGGGTGTCGCTTCTCATCGGTTGTCCCGACTACCCCCTCTGGAACGGGTATCCGGGCCTGTTCACCAGCCTGGTGACCGGGAACCCCGCGATCGTGGCTCCGCATCCACGCTCCGTGCTGCCCCTGGCGATCACCGTGCGCATCGCCCGCGAGGTGCTGGTGGAAGCCGGCCACGACCCGGACATCGTGACCCTGGCGGTGGCCGCACCCGGGGAGCGCCTGCACCAGCGGCTGGCCATGGACCCCGCGGTGCGGATCGTCGACTTCACCGGGTCGGCACGCTTCGCCGACTGGCTGGAGCGGCACGCCCACCAGGCCGCCGTGTTCGCGACCCGGACCGGGCTGAACACCGTGATCGTCGACTCCACCGACGACTACCGGGGACTGCTGCGCGGCCTCGCCCTCGCCCTGTGCCGGTGCAGCGGCACGGTCCGCACCACGCCGCAGAACATCCTGGTTCCGGCGTCGGGCTTCGACACCGACGAGGGCGCCAAGAGCCTGCGGGAGTTCGGTGCCGACCTCGGCGAGGCCGTGGACCGGCTGCTCGCTCATCCAGCGCGGGTGGCGAGGCTGGTGGGCGCGCTCGCGGGCGAAGAAGTCCGGGCGGCGCTCGCGGAGGCCGGGCGGTACGGCCCGGTGGTGCACGCGTCGCAGCCGCTGTGCCTTCCGGGTCGCCCCGTCGTCGATGTGCGCAGCCCGCTCATCGTCCGGCTCGGGGCGGAGAACGAGCGCGTCTACACCCGGGAGTGGCCGGGGCCGGTGGCGTTCCTGGTGAGCACCGAGTCGACCGCGCACAGCCTTGCCGTGTTCCGCGGCACCGTCGGCCGCCACGGCGCGCTGTACGCCGCGGTGCACTCGGCCGATCCACTGGTGCTGGCGGCCGCCGAGACGGCAGCGCTCGACGCCGGGGTGCATCTGGTGCAGAACGTCGCCGACGACCTCCCCGGCGATCCGTCCTCGGCCGTCGCCGACCTCCCCGGTACGGGTGCCCACTTCGTCACCGGGCGGTTCCGGGTGCTGCGGTCGCGGCACGCCTCCGTGCCGGCCACGGTCACGGCCGGGGATCGGGGGCCCGCCGGTGCGCTGCTCGACGTCTGACCGGAACGGCCGGTCGGCGGAAGGATCGGCACAGGCATCGGCATCGGCTGCGGCATCGTCGTCGGCGGGGAGGGCCACCGCGGTACGACGGGCGGGGCCCGGGCGTCGGGCCCATGGTCAGGCGGTCCAGTCGGCCCCCGGGCCGCGTACCTCGTCGAAGACCAGCCAGGTACGGGTCGAGCGCACCCCGGCGATCGCCTGGATGCGCTCCAGCACGATGTTGCGCAGCGCCTCGTTGTCCGGTGTCCGGACCAGCACCAGGACGTCGAAGTCGCCCCCGACGAGGGCGACGTGCTCGACGTACGGGATCTCACGCAGATCGCGTGAGATGTCGCGCCAGGCGTTCTGCTCGATGGTCACCGTCACGTACGCGCTCGTGCCGAGGCCCGCCCGCTTCGGGTTCAGGCACGCGGTGAAGCCGCTGATCACCTCCTCGGCGAGCAGCCTGCCGATCCGCGTGTAGGCGTTGGCGCGCGAGATGTGGACCTGTTCGGCCAGCGAGCGGACCGACACCCGGCCGTCTTCGAGGAGCCTGCTCAGGATCTGCCGGTCGATGCCGTCGAGTGTGGCGGCAGTTCGTCCGGACACAGGGGCCGACGTCGAGTCCTTCTCAGACATTCTGCGCTCCCATGTGACCCGTTTCGGCAGTTCGTCGCCGGTTCTTTCGAAGCATTGAACACTTATTTCGTAGTAGCGACCATTCCCTTGTCAAGTGTCCAGAGAAAGTGAGCGCCCTCCATGTCCGTGAAGAGCCTCCGACAGACGGTCCAGGGCCTCCTGCCGTCGTTGACGCCGGTTCGGTTCGTGGCCGAGGACGGCACTCCGGCCAAGCCGCCGGCCGGATACACCGAGCCCCCGGCCGATCTGCTGCGCGCGGCGTACCGGCACATGGTCCTGGGGCGCCGGTTCGACACGCAGGCGACCGCGCTGACGAAGCAGGGACGGCTCGCCGTCTATCCGTCCAGCCGGGGCCAGGACGCCTGCCAGGTCGGCGCCGTGCTCGCGCTGCGCCCGACCGACTGGCTCTTTCCGACCTACCGGGACTCCGTCGCCCTGGTCACCCGTGGCATCGACCCCCTGGAGGTGCTGACGCTGCTGCGCGGCGACTGGCACTGCGGATACGACCCTGCCGCCACCCGCACCGCACCGCAGTGCACCCCGCTGGCCACCCAGGTACTGCACGCCACCGGCATGGCGGAGTCCCTGCGCCGCAAGGGCGAGGACGGCGTGGCGATGGCGCTGGTCGGCGACGGCGCCACCAGCGAGGGCGACTTCCATGAGGCACTGAACTTCGCGGCCGTCTTCCGCGCGCCGGTGGTCTTCTTCGTGCAGAACAACAAGTACGCGATCTCCGTGCCGCTGGCCCGGCAGACCGCGGCGCCCGCCCTCGCCTACAAGGGCATCGGCTACGGGGTGCGCTCCGAGCAGGTCGACGGCAACGACCTCGTCGCGGTCCTGGCGGTGCTGACCGCCGCCGTCGAACACGCGCGCGCCGGGCACGGTCCCTTCCTGGTGGAGGCGCACACCTACCGCATGGACGCACACACCAACGCCGACGACGCGACCCGCTACCGGGACGACGAGGAAGTCGAGCGATGGGGCGCCGCCGACCCGCTCAGCCGCCTGGAGGCCTACCTGCGAGCCCGCGGGGCGCTCACCGACGAGGACGTCGCGGCGGTGCGGGAGCAGGCGGAGACCATGGCCGCGGGGCTGCGCGCGGGCATGAACGCGGAGTCCGTTCCCGACCCGCTGGAGCTCTTCGACCACGTCTATGCCGAACCGACCCCGCAACTGCGCCAACAACGCGCCCTGTTGGCGGCCGAACTGGCAGAGGCCACCGAATCCACCGAACCCACCGAATCCGCCGAATCCGCCGAATCCGCCGAATCCGCCGGATCCACCACGCCGCAGACTCAGGAGGGCTGATCCGCCATGGCGAAGGTCACGATGGCGCAGGCGCTGAACACCGCGCTGCGGGACGCGTTGCACGAGGACGAGCGCGTACTCGTCTTCGGCGAGGACGTCGGCCCGCTGGGCGGCGTCTTCCGCATCACCGACGGGCTGACCCGCGACTTCGGCGAGCAGCGGTGCTTCGACACCCCGCTCGCCGAGGCCGGCATCGTGGGACTGGCCGTCGGCATGGCCATGGGCGGCTTCCGGCCCGTGGTGGAGATGCAGTTCGACGCCTTCGCGTACCCGGCGTTCGAGCAGATCGCCTCGCACGTCGCCAAGCTGCGCAACCGGACCCGGGGGCGGCTCACGCTGCCGATGGTGATCCGCGTCCCGTACGCGGGCGGCATCGGCGGAGTCGAGCACCACTGCGACTCCAGCGAGGCGTACTACGCGCACACTCCGGGACTGAAGGTCGTCACCCCGGCGACGGCCGAGGACGCTTACTGGCTGCTGCGGGACGCCGTGGCCGACCCCGACCCGGTGGTCTTCCTGGAGCCGAAGAAGCTGTACTGGTCGAGGGAGGACACCGACCTGGAGCGGCGCGGAGCCCTGCCGTTCGGGCGGGCGGCGATCCGGCGGGAGGGCCGCGACGCCACGGTCGTCGCATACGGGCCGTCGGTTCCCGTGGCCCTTGCGGCCGCGGAAGCGGCGGCGACCGAGGGCGTCGAACTCGAGGTCGTGGACCTGCGGACCGTGGTGCCCTTCGACGACGAGACGGTGAGCGCGTCGGTACGCCGGACCGGGCGCTGCCTGGTCGTGCAGGAGGCGCAGGGCTTCGCCGGTGTCGGGGCGGAGATCGCCGCACGCGTGCAGGAACGCTGCTTCCACTCGCTGGCCGCACCTGTTCTGAGGGTCTCCGGGTTCGACATCCCGTATCCGCCGCCCAAGCTCGAGCACGCCCATCTGCCCGGTGTCGACCGGATCCTCGACGCCGTCGACCGTCTCCAGTTCGACGACGAGCCGGACACCCGGCATCTGCTGAAGGGAGCGGTCGCATGACCACCGCAATGCTCCGGGAGCAGCTGTTCCGGCTGCCCGACCTCGGCGAAGGACTGACCGAGGCCGAGATCATCGAGTGGAAGGTCGCGGTCGGCGACACTGTGACGATCGACCAGATCGTCATCGAGGTCGAGACCGCCAAGGCCGCGGTCGAGGTGCCGGTCCCGTACGCGGGCACCGTGCTTCGACTGCACGCGGAGGCCGGCACGGCGCTGGCAGTGGGGGAACCGCTGATCACGGTGGGTGCCGGAGCCCCCGGGGGGGCCGGAGGCACGGGCGAGGGCTCGGGCGTTGCGTCGCCCGGCGGGTCCGCCGCCGAATCCGCGTCGGCCGGGGCCGCCGCGGAGCGATACCGCGAGGAGGAGCAGGCCGGGTCCGGCAACGTCCTGATCGGCTACGGCACCGGCCACGGTCCGGCTCCGCGTCGCCGCCGCCGTCGACGCGCCGGTGTGGCCACGGCAGGCGGTCCGGGTGCCGAGGCAGCGCAGCCCACCGGGCCGCACGCCCCCCGGGTCATCTCGCCCCTCGTACGGCGGATGGCACGGGAACAAGGGATCGACATCGCCGGATTGACGCCCTCCGGTCCCGCAGGCGTCGTTCTCAGACGAGACGTGGAGCAGGCTCTCGCTCGCGTCCGGCAGACGGCGGGGCATTCCGGTGCCGCACCGGTCGCTCCCGCTCACCGGCCGTCGGCGAACCCCACCGTCGCACCGCAAGGGCGGCCGGAGTCGGACGGTCCCCAGCGCATCCCGCTCCGCGGAGTGCGCCGTGCCGTGGCGGACAAGCTCTCCCGCAGCCGGACCGAGATCCCCGACGCCACCACCTGGGTCGATGTGGACGCGACCGGGCTGCTCCAGGCCAAGAAGGCGCTGGAGGCCACCCAACCCGGCCGCCGCATCGGGCTCATGGCCCTGCTGGCGCGCATCTGCGTCGCCGGACTGAGCCGCTACCCGGAGCTTAACTCCACGGTGGACACCGAACGGCGGGAGATCGTCCGCTACAGCGAGGTGCACCTCGGCTTCGCCGCACAGACCGAGCGCGGCCTGGTCGTCCCCGTCGTCCGTGACGCCCAACTCATGACGACCGTACAACTGGCATCCGAACTGGCCCGGTTGACCGAGCTCGCCCGCAACGGAAGCCTGCCGCCCGATCGTCTGACGGGTGGGACCTTCACCCTCAACAACTACGGCGTGTTCGGTGTCGACGGATCCACGCCCATCATCAACCACCCGGAGGCCGCACTCCTCGGGGCGGGACGCATCGTGGACAAACCGTGGGTGGTGGACGGTGCCCTGGCCGTCCGCAAGGTCATGCAGCTCTCCTTCAGCTTCGACCACCGAGTCTGCGACGGCGGTGTGGCGGGCGGGTTCCTGCGCTATGTGGCCGACTGCGTGGAACGCCCGGCGATCCTGCTCGCCGACGTCTGATCCCACCCTGTTCCCCGCCGACGTCTGATCCCACCCTGTTCCCCTGCGTCAGCCCTGGGCGCCCCGCACCACACCCACTCACCTACCGAACGTTCGGCCTGGAGTTTCTCGTGACCACCGACCACAACCCCGACTTCTTCGTCCGCCACACGGAACTGCTCCACCAGGCGGTGGCGCGTACCGCCGACCGCGGCTACTGGACGCCGTACCCCGAAACCCCCAGCGCCTCCGCGTACGGAGCCGGTGCACCCGAGCTGGGCGAGGCCGCCTTCCGCGGCCTCCTCAACCACCCCTTCGCCCTTGAAGGCCACCCCACCACCGGCACCGTCCCCGCCGGCGAGGTTTCGCCCTACGGCTTTTCGCTCGGCGTCAGCTACCCGTACCTGGTACCCGAGGTGGCCGTCGCGACGGCCAAGGCCGCCGCAGTGGCATGGCGCTCCGCAAGCCCCGACACCCGGGCCGGCGTCGCGGCTGAGATCCTCGCCCGGCTGAACACGGCGAGCTTCGAGATCGCGCACGCCGTCCAGCACACCACCGGCCAGCCCTTCATGATGGCGTTCCAGGCCGGCGGCCCGCACGCCCAGGACCGCGGTCTGGAAGCGGTGGCGTACGCCTGGGCGGAGCAGAAGCGGCAGGTCGGCGCGGCGCGCTGGAGCAAGCCGCAGCGCAAGGGCGGGCCGCTGGTGATGGACAAGACGTACACGCCTGTGGGACGGGGCGTGTCCCTACTGATCGCCTGCAACACCTTCCCCACCTGGAACGGCTACCCGGGCCTGTTCGCCAGCCTGGTCACCGGCAACCCAGTGATCGTCAAGCCGCACCGCAAGGCCGTACTGCCCCTGGCGATCACGGTACGGGTGGCCCGCGAGGTCCTCGCGGAGGCCGGTTTCGACCCGGATGTGGTGCTGCTCGCCGCCTCGCGTGCGGACGAGCGCCCCGCGCCCGCCCTGGCCACCCATCCCGACGTGCGCATCGTGGACTTCACCGGCTCGAAGGAGTTCGGCGACTGGCTGGAGGCCAACGCCCGCCAAGCCGTCGTCCACACCGAGAAGGCCGGGCTGAACACCGTGGTCGTGGACTCCACGGACGACTACGCGGGACTGCTGCGCAATCTCGCCTTCTCCCTGTCGCTCTACAGCGGCCAGATGTGCACCACCCCGCAGAACATTCTCGTACCCCGCGACGGCTTCCCGACGGACCAGGGGCCCCGCACGGCCGACGAGTTCGCCGCCGACCTGGGCGCCGCCCTGGACAAGCTGCTCGGTGATCCGGCGCGCGCGGCCGCCACCCTCGGGGCCATCGTCAACGACGGGGTGCTCAGGCGCCTCGACGAGGCGACGGGGCTGGGCAGGACCGCTCACCCGTCGAAGAGCGTCACCCACCCCGAGTTCGCCGAAGCGGTCGTCCGCACCCCTCTGGTGGCACGGCTCGACGCCGAAGCCGACGAGGAGACCTTCACCAGCGAATGGTTCGGGCCGGTCTCCTTCGTCATCGGCACCGACTCCACCGCGCACAGTCTGCGGGTGCTCCACGACACCGTGCGCCGGCACGGTGCGCTGACCGCCTCCGTGTACGCCACCGGCGAGGCCGCACTGGACGCCGCGCGCACGACGGCCCTGGAGGCGGGCGTGCATCTGTCGGAGAACCTGACCGGCGGAGTCTTCGTCAACCAGTCCGCCGCGTTCAGCGACTTCCACGGCACGGCGGCCAACCCCGCCGCCAACGCAGCCCTCACCGACCCGGCCTTCGTCACCGGACGCTTCTCGGTTCTCCAGTCCCGCCGGCACGCGCCCACCCCCGCAGACGAGAACTCCCTGGGCTGACAAGGCGTCCCTGATCGACGGGGCTCGCAGCCGCAGGGCCCTTACTGCGGGGATCGGCTTCCGTACGGGCGGATGACCTGCCCGTACTTGTGGTCTGCGAGGCGGCGCGGTGGTCGGGGACCCCTGGCCGAGCCGTGGACGAGGTGATCCGCGGAGCGGCCAACCCAGGCCGGTGAGGACCACTGGGACGTGGCCACTCACGGGGCGCGGCAGGGGCCGTCGCCGACGGCGCCGCCATCGCCGAACTGCGCACCCGAGGCCGTGAGGACGCCCTCCAGGGCAGCAGGCTGCCTGCCCACCATGGCCGCCGTGGACGGTTGGGCGCTGGGCGGAGGCGCTGATCAGGCGTTCGCCTGCCGCACTGAGATGATGCCCGGCGCCTTCCGCCAGACCCGCCCGTGAGGTCCGCGAAGCCATGAACGACTGACCCATCGCAACGCCGGCCGTGCACCCCGGCACACCGCCGGGGCGCGCGGTCTTCCGACCCCGCGGAAGTCCCTGATGTACCTGCTCCCTTGATGGTCACCGAGTAGCCCCGCGTTCGCAGCGCGGGTCGGGAAGGCACGCCCGCGCCCAGCGTAGTCACCGACGACGGCTCCTTCCGGTCGGGCTCCCTGATCGAGGAGATCGTCCGCGAGGGCGCCAGGCGGATGCTCACTGCCGCGCTGCAGTGAGTGCGCTGGTCCGGTGGCCGGCTACGGGGCTGCGGCGGTCTGCGGGCGAAGCGACGTTTGTACCTGTGACGCCCCTGAACGGGGGCCGGGTCATGCGGGGTATCGGTGGGGGAGAGAGCCGCAAGGCGGCGGGCGTCCATGCGCGGACCGACATCAAGGTCGCCTCCGCCTGCCGACGTTCGGAGCCACCGGCGGTTTCTGAGGTCCGCGGAAGGTCAGTCCGTGACGACGAGCAGCTCGTTCCGGCCGCTGCGCCATCGGATGGTGACAGCTCCGTCGGCGACCGCGACGTCCAGTACGGTGCGGGAGTCGACCCGCTCGGGTGCGGTCAGCTCCGGCAGCCGCAGAGTATGTAGCGGGCGTCCGGTGTCCGCGTCGAGGACGAGCAGGTCGGCACCGGTGAGGGTGTCGGCGTCCCCGTATCGGAAATCCTGTTGGCGGACGACGTACACGCGGCCGTCGGCGATCGCGGGCTCGCCGAACGCCTGGCGGGACGGAGCACGTAGCGTCCACAGCGGGTGTCCGTCCGCGAGGTCGTAGGCACTCAGCAGAGTGTTCGACTCGATGTCGTAGATCTCCGGGTCGAGGTAGGAGACCAGGAGTCCGTCGCCCGCGACGGTCGCCCAGGTCTCCCTCACCCGGACCTCGCCCCGCTCGGAGACCCCGGCGCGGTTCACGTCGAGCAGGTCGACGCGCGGGATGAGCCGGTCCGGGTCGAGAGCGACCAGGGTGTCCTCGTCGCCGCCGACCACGTCGTCCGCCCGGGAAGGCCGCTCCCACAGCAGGGCGCCGGTACGGTCGTCGACGCCGAGCAGGAGTTCGGTGCTCTTCTCGACGTCGGGCGTGGTCGAGGGCGGGCCGACGTCCTTCTTCGGTGCGCTCAGCGTGTCGCAGCTGATTCGGATCACGGTCAGGTGATCCGGGAACGCGTACGTCGACAGGATGGGTGTTTCGTCGCAGGAGCGGCGTGGCTTCACGGTCCACAGGGTGCGGCCGTGGCGCTCGGAGAGGGCGCGCAGGCTGCCGCGGACGTCGATGACGACCTGGCCGCGGCCCACGGTCCCGGTCGCGGGGCGACGGCTCTTGGCCCACGGAATCCGGGTGTGCCACAGCGGTCTGCCCGTCCGCAGGTCGACGGCGGTGAGCTTCCGGTCGGGGAACCAGATGACGACGGTGCGTTCCGACGCCTGGAGCCACGCCCCCGTGACGGTCGTGTCCCGGCGCTCATAACGCCAGTACCACTTGCCGGTCCGCAGGTTCACCGCCCGCACACCGGAGTCCGTCGACCGCAGGCCCAGTCCGTGCACCAGGACCTCGTCGCCCGTCGTACGCCGGATGACATGCTCGGGCGCGGCCTGGGCGTCGGCCCTGAGCGCGGGAGGGAAGGCGCCCCGCGCGCCGGTCACCAGGTCGGGCTTCTTCTCGGTGGCCGCCGACCGGGCGTACCACTGCGCCAACTGCGACAGCAGGACGACCGCGGCGCCGAAGGCCACGACGAGCAACAGCGTGTCACGGGCCGAGCGGCCGATGCGCACGGGCGCCACCCCACGAATCACCGCAGCCCCCAACCGGCAGCGCGCCTGATCACCACGACCGGCGGATGAGGGATCCTGCATCACACACGCACCGCCCGGCAACCCCCGGAGCACATGTCCTTGCGAGGAGAACCGGCGAACACTTCGAATCCCAGCCGGCCGCGACCTACCTGATCCGTATACGCCGGCGAAAACGATGAACGTGTTCCCTGGACAAGTCCCCTCGGTGGGTCGTTCGTGAGGGCGTTGGCAGGCACGCCGATCAGGGCCTCCGTGGTGACCCGCACCGCGTACCTCCGCCGCGACCGCACGCCCCCGCGACCACACGCCCCCGTGACAGGACTCCTCCAGCCGTTTGAAGCAAGCTCCATCACCGTCATGGTCATCTTCGCCAAGCGCGTCGCCCACCTCGCCGAAGACACCGCCGTGGTCGACCCCGACGGCGAGACGGCCGTCCAGCGGGTCACCGGCGAGCCGTTCTTCGCCTCCTCCAACGACCTCGTCGGCCGGTTCGACTACGCCGGCTACCCGGAAAAGGTCGTCATCACCTGTCCGCCGACCACATCTGGGACGCCTCCTCCGTTGCCGACCTTGACGCGATCGAGACCACGTACGCCCAGCGCGACAAGACCGTGGAGATCAACGGGCCTGAACGACCCCGGTGCCCACCTGCACGGCAAGCTCAGCGGCGAACTCGCCGCCGGCCACTGACGCACGGACCGGCCCGCCCGTCGCCGGCACCCGCCACCAGGGGGCGGCGGCGGTCGGCTGCCGTGTACAGCGTCCCTCCGCTCGCCCGGGGCTGGGCACGAACGCCGGCACGCCGATGGGGCGACTCGTTGCGCCGCCCGCAGGTGTACGCACCGCCGGGGGCGGCCAGCGCATGGGCCACAGGCGTGAGAACTCCGCGGCCGACCCATGCCCGGACGGTCACGTCCACCGGTACCGGTTGCTCAGCCTCGCCTTCAAGGGCGCCTCACGACTTGGACCGGGCGTCCCGACGTTGGCCGTTTCCCCGCTATCGTTCTTGCTCCGTGCCCACCGGCGCCGGCCCTGGCGGCCGTCCAGGCGCGCGGACGGGGCGACGTCACGCAGGGACGCCGAGCGGCGGGTGCTCGAGCACGCGGGGCTTGTACTCGACCAGCTGGATACGGCCGTCGAAGGTGCGGTGTTCGATCATCTCGAGGGCAACGTCCGGATAGCCGTCATAGATGCGTTCTTCGCCCGTGGCCCCGGTGATCACCGGGAACATCACGACCCGGAAGCGGTCGACGAGTCCGGCTCGCAGCAGGGACCGGCACAGGCTGAGACTGCCGATCGTGCTGAGGAGCCCCGAGCCACTCGACTTCATGGCGCGGACCGCCTCGACGGCGTCGTCGCGGACGAGCGTGGAGTTGGCCCACGTCAGTGGCTCCTCGAGTGAGGAGGAGAACACCACCTTGGACGCTTGCGTGAGCGCGTCGACGGACGCCTCTTCCTCGGGCCTGAGCTCGTCTTGGCCATTCGGGACCTCGCCTGCGGCGAAGCCCGACATCAGGCGGTAGGTGTTCGCTCCCATCAGGTAGGTGGCCTCGGGCTGCTCGCCGAGCCATGCGAGGTACTCCGGGCCCTCGAGGCCCCAGAACCCGGGCCATCCCTCTGCCGATGCGTGGCCGTCGAGGGAGGTGATGAAGTCGACGAGGAGCTCCGACAAGGCGGTGTCCTTTCGTAGGGTGTCACTAGCTTGGACCGGTCGGGAGCCACAAACTCATCGGCCGCGCCGTGGACCAACGAGACAACTCCCGCTATGGCCTGCCTCCCGATCACAGCGGCGTGCCCGATCACAGGGCGGCACGGCTCGAAAGACTGTGCTCGTGGCGTTCTTTCTGCACCTCGTGTGTGCGACTTTCGCCGGCAACGGGTCGACTGCGAGCGACCTCGCAAGCAGCGGGCCGCAACCGCACTACTTGACCGCGGCACCCGCCGTCTGCAGGAACCGCACCACCAGACTTGTAGGGGCAGTGTCGGCGGTGTGATCAGCGCGTCCTCCCAGGGCGGGGAGTTCCCGGGGGCGGTCGATGTCGCGTACCCGTTGAGACCACCGGGGCCCGCCACTGCGCGGGCCTTTGCCGTTCCCCCTCACTCTCGTGTGTCACAGAACGATCGCGAAGTCTTCACATCATCCACACATCAACTAGATTCGCCCCCCACGCACAAAAGCACGCCATGGGGGGCGAGATGAACCAGCAGTACCCGCAACAGCCGGGACCGGGGGGACCGCAACAGCCTGGGTGGGGACAGCAGCCGCAGTACCCGCAGCAACAGCCCGTATGGGGCGGACCGCCCCCGCCGCCGAAGAAGACCCCCGTCGGCATGATCGTCGGCCTCGGATGCCTCGGCGTCGTCGTCCTCTTCGTTCTCATCGGCGTCGTCGGCGCCATCGCCGGAGACGGCTCCAGCAACACCAGCAAGGGCACCTCCGTCACCGCCGACAAGGACACCAAGAAGGACGCCGAGGCCGAGAAGAAGGACGACGAGCCCGCGGCCGAGGAAGATCCGACCGAAGAGGCAACCAAGGAAGAGGCCGAGGAAGAGCCCAAGAAGAAGGCCAAGAAGCCGGTCGTCACCTTCAAGGTCTGGGGCACCGCCCCCGCCGGCGTTCTCGGCCCCCTCGACATCACCTACGGCTCCGACAGCGACACCCGCAAGGGCAAGTTCAGCAACGGCAAGTTCACGGCCACCCTCCCCCTCGACGAGGACGCGCTGTACTTCAGCGTCATGGCGCAACTCCAGGGCGAGGGCGACATCAACTGCTCGATCACCGTCGACGGCCACACCGAGAAGGCACACGCGGCCGGCGGGTACAACATCTGCCATGCCCAGGCCAACGCCGGTCTCCTCGGAGGCTGGGACTGACCCAGCCGGCCGGCCACGACCCACGGACGCTTGGACCAAGCCTGGGGACCGGCCACCACGCTCACCGTAGGGAGCGGCCGGCTTTGGGGTCATCTCATTTTGCGAGTCTGTGCGACGATTCCTCGGCCAGTGGGAATCCATGAGCGGTGGCGAAAGGCCGATGTAGTACGTCAATCTCGCGCAGGCCGGCGACCTGTCAGGGTTCCTGGACCCGGCTAGCCACCTGAGGCACCCACCAACGATCGCCGGTGACCTGCCGCCAGGGGCCCGGGGCTTTCGCCACGGACACGGACCACTAGGCGGAGGTCGAGTTCCAGCACAACTGCTGGAAGCATGACCAGGACTTGCTGATCCGCTAATTCTCCGCGAACGACATCAGGAGCGGTGCCGTGTATGACTTGTGGATCGGTTGACGGTCAGCCGCGGACGGGGTTGCGCGGGCCGTTTGCGGCGGTCCGAGCGTGCAGGTCGTTCGTCCCGTCCACGGCGTCGGGGTTGAGGTAGTGGTGCAGCTCCAGCCACGCGTCCTCGGCGAGGGCGTCGGCGACATGGTCGGCGTGGGACAGGTGTGGGGAGTGCCCGGAGGGGACGCGGAGGGTGTGGGCGGCACGCGCTGCCCACTGTTCCTGTACGGCGGGCGGCAGTGCCGGATCCTCGGTCGCCACGACGTACGTGAGGGGGACCTTCGTGGGTGCGGCGCCCAGCCTCTCGGTGAAGGCGCGCATGCCCTGCCAGTTGAGGCGTTCGACAGCCTCGGCGGTCAGGGCGGGGTCCACGCCGCTGAAGATGGACTGCTCCGCGTCCGCTGCCTTGACGGCCAGGCCGTCGGGGGAGTGGATCCAGGTGGGCGGGAAGTCGCCGCCCATCCACTCCAGCATCGAGGTTCCGGGTTCGAGTGCGAACGCGGCGAGGTAGACGAGTTCGGCGACCCGGTCCGCTTCTGCGGCAGCCCAGGTGGCGGGGGACACCGCCGTAGGAGTGGGCGGCCAGCACGACGGGCCCTTCAGCGGCTTGGATCGCGGCGCGGACCACGTCGACGTCCTCGGTCAGCCCTCGGGCTTCGGTGCTGTCGGGGTTGCTGCTGGGCAGCTGCACGGCGCGGGAGGTGACGCCGGGGGCGGTGAGCCGCTCGCGCAGCGGTTCGAAGATCCACGGGGTGTGCATCGCCCCGTGGACCAGCACGACGGTCGCGTTCATCGGGTAAGTCCTTACGTCCTTGAGGTGGCGCGGGAGGTCAGTCGGTCATCGCGTCGCTGACGAGCGCGGTGTCGACGAACTGCTCGAAGCGGACGATCAGGCCGCCGCGGACGGTGAAGTGGTGGGCGACGCGGACGTCGATCGGTTTGCCGGTGGCCTTGTTGGTGGCGGTGTATCGGGCCAGGACGACGACGTTCTCGCCGTCGACGACGTAGGTGTCGTCGTGGGCAGTCCAGTCCTCCCAGTCCTGGCCGAGCTTCTCCATTACGTTGGACGTGACGCCTTCGGGGGTGCGGTAGGTGCCGGCGAGGGGGAAGCCGGCCATCTCGGTCCACTCGACGTCGGGGGCGAGGGTGGCGCGCAGTGCCTTCAGGTCGCCGGCCGCCGAGGCCAGGTACTGGCGGCGTACGACGTCGGCGGGGGCGGTGGAGGTGGCGAAATCGGTGCGGTCGTGCGTCATGGTGCTCAGCCCCACTTCATCTCGCCCTTGGCGACCTTCGCACCGATCTGGGCGGCGATCAGCATGCCGTTGTCCGGGTAGCGCTTGACCAGCGCGTCGGTCAGGGCGGCGCCGTCGGCTGCCTTGCCGAGCTCCTCCTCGAAGGCGAGGAGATAGTCGCGGGTGGCGGTGATGGCGGAGGCGTCGGCGGGCGTGCCGGGCAGGCGGTGGCCGGGCACGACCAGTTCCGGCTCGAGGGCGGCCATCTCGTCCAGGAGGTCGATCCAGGCGGCGCGGTCGGCGGGGGTGGCGGTGTCGGCGACCCAGACGTGCTCCTGCTGGAACAGCAGGACGCCGCCGAGGATCGCCTTGTGCTCGGCCTGCCACAAGTAGTGCCGGTCGGGCAGGCCGGCCGGGCCGCCCTTCAGCTCGAAGCGGTGGCCCTCCAGGGTGAGCTCGCCCGTCAGGGGCTCCAGGTCGACCAGACGGGTGGGCAGGTTCGGGCCGAGGGCAGCCCACGCCTTGAGCTTGCCCTCGTAGGAGTGCCGGATGTGCTCGATGACGATCGGGGTGGCGACGAAGCGCGCCTGCGGGAAGGCGTCGGCGAGCACTTCGGCGCCGAAGTAGAAGTCGGGGTCGCCGTGGGAGATGAAGACGGTGGTCAGCTTCTTGCCGGAGTCGAGGATCTCGGCGGCCAGGCGGTGGCCGTCGGCGCGGGTGAAGGCGGCGTCGACCAGCAGGGCCTCGTGCTCGCTGGTGACCAGGGTGGCGGTCTTGTTCTTGGTGCCGGCCGGGAAGTCCAGGTCGAGGACCTTGAAGGAAAGGGTGCTCATGGCTGCCTCCTTGGGAGCTCTGGGGCTTACGCGGACGGGGCTGTGGGGACGGGGGTGCAGGTCAGACGGTGTGGGCGGCCGTGAACGCGAGACGACGCTCGACCTCGTCCGCGGTGGCGTGGCCGCGGGCCAGGGTGGTCACGCGCTCGCCGTCGACGGCGAGGAGCGTGGGGAAGCCTTCGACGCCCAGCTCGGCGGCGCGCGCGAAGTCGGCCTCGCCCGCAGCCCGGGCTGCGGGCGCTTCGAAAGCGGCGGCGACGGCGACCGCGTCCAGCCCGGTCTGCTCGGCGATCTTCCGGTAGGTGGCCGTCTCGGACAGGCTGCGGCCGTCGAGATAGAAGGCCCGTTGGGCAGCGGCAGCCAGTTCCACCGCCCGCGCGGGAGCGACCTGGCGCAGGGCGGCCACGCCGCGGGCGGCGGCCTCGGAGTCCATCACGAACGAGCCGTCGGCGATCAGCCGCTCGTATGCCTCGCCGAACTCCGCGCCGGTCAACTCACGGATCTTGGTATTGGCGCCCTGGACATAGCCGAACTCCCGGATCGGTACCCGGCGCTCTGCGGTGAACAGGCCGCCGGAGACCACGTCTACTGGGAGCTCGGGATGCCGGGAGGCCACTTCGCGCAGCGTCGGGGAGAATCCGTGTGACCAGCCGCAGTAGGCGTCGAAAACGTAGATGAGCTTCATCGAGGACCTCGGCAGAACGGTGCGGTGCCCGCTGATGCGAGCCTTTCACCTGACACAACAGTATCTGATAAGTCAGGTATTTCGGTCGATGGAGTGGCGGCCATCACACACTGGTGCCCACCTCCGCGGATCCTGCGCCGCCCGCCGCAGACCGCGGTCAGGGAAGCCGGGGCAGCATGTCCCGCGCCGCATGACTCAGCATGCGCAGGTTCTCGGCGAACCGCTCCCGGTCCTCGACCGGCAGGGGCGCGAGGAAATAGCGCCTGATGTTCTCCACGTGCACCCGTGACGCGGCGACCGTGGTCCGCTCCCCCAGCGGAGTCAGACGCACCAGCCGTCCGCGCCGGTCCCCGGGGTCCTCGACGCGCTCGACCAGGCCGGCCGCCTCCATGCGGTCCACCAGACGGGTCGCTCCTCCCGTGGTCAGCACCTGCTCCTGGGCGATGGCCCGCATCGACAGCCCCGGCTCGCCGGCACGCCCCAGAATGAGCAGCACCTCGAACATCAGATGGCTGATGCCGCACTCCACCTCCAGAGCCCGGCCCAGGATGTACTCCAGCCGGTTCGCCGCCCCCTGCAACCGCCCGAAGGCCAGGACCAGCGCGTTGTTCGCCGCATCCTTCGACGTAGAGATCTCCGCCTGTTCGTCCACAGTCGTGGCGCCCCCTTCCGTCCCGCTTCCACCCCGCCCACCGATCATGCCGCACAGCAGCAGACGACTCCTCGTTCACTGCCCCCTCTGACCGGTCAGGTGTGTCCATGCAGCGGTGTGACCACAGGTGGGTGGGGGTTACCAGCGGCCGACTGAGAGCCGGCCGTCGATGGTGATCCCGGGAGGCGTTCAGCGCGGTTCTCCTGCGCTGAGACCAGCGTCCGCGGCCCTGCCAGCTGGGCCGGGCCCGCCGACCATGCGGACGCACGCCGGCGCGGTGGCTCCCGGCGTGCCGCGGGTGCTGGGTGCATGGAAGGGGTTCGCTTGCTGCGGTGTTCGATCGGTCTGAGGGTGTGGTCTCGTGTCCTCGCTCGTCGGCTCACTGGGCCAGCGGGTCGGGAGTGGCTCGCCAGGGGCGGCACAGGGCGAGGAAGCAGCCGGCCGCGGCCAGTGCGAGGCTGAGGACCGACAGGGCCATGGGCAGGGCGGTGGGCCGTCCGCCGAGGCCGGCCAGGGCGGGCGCGAGGGCGCCCATCAGGAACTGGGTGGTGCCCAGCAGTGCGGAGGCGCTGCCCGCCGCGTGTGGCGCGCGCTGCAGGCACAGGGCCGTGGTGGTGGGCAGGATCAAGCCGACCGGGCAGGCGGTGAGGAAGAGCGCGGCGGCGATCCAGGGCAGGCCCGCGTGCGTGGCGGTGACCAGGAGGACCAGGGCGATGCCCGCAACACCCAGCAGCGCCAGGCCCGTTGCCAGGACGCGGTGCGAGGAGAAGCGGCCCAGCAGCAGCTTGCCATTGAGCTGGCCGGTCGCGACCAGGCCGATCGAGTTCAGGGCGAACAGAAGGCTGTAGGTCTGGGGGGAGGCGCCGTAGATCTGTTGCAGGGTGAAGGAGGAGCCGGCGATGTAGGCGAACATGGCCGCGAAGCCGAGGCTGCCGGTGAGCAGGTAGCCGGTGAAGCGGGCATCGCGGACCAGGTCGCTCATGGTGCGCAGGGTGCTGGTCAGTCCGCCGGGGCGGCGGTGTGCCGGGGGCAGGGTCTCGGTCAGCTGGGCGGTGGTGGCGGCCAGTATCGCCAGGCCCAGCAGGGTGAGAGCGGCGAAAACACCGCGCCAGGAGGTCAGGCGCAGGAGTTGGGCGCCGAGTACGGGGGCGAGGACCGGGGCGGTGCCGGAGACGAGCATCAGGGAGGACAGCAGGCGGGCGGCGGCGAGTCCGTCGTACAGGTCGCGGACGACGGCCCGGGCGATGACGATCCCTGCGGCGCCGGCCAGGCCCTGGACCAGACGCATGCCGATGAGCACCGCCGGATCCGGAGCGAGGGCGCATACGGCGCCTGCCGCGATGTACACGGTCAGTCCGGTCAGGAGGGGACGTCGTCGGCCGAGGGTGTCGCTGAGCGGGCCGATGACCAGTTGGCCGACGGCTGTGCCGATCATGAAGGCGGTCAGGGTGAGTTGGGTGACGGCCTGTGAGGCGTGCAGGTTTGCGCTGACCTGGGGCAGGGCGGGCAGGTAGAGGTCGATGGTGAGGGGGCCGAGCGCGGTCAGTGAGCCCAGGATCAGCACGAGCGGCAGACGGCGGGGGTGGCGTGCTGGGGTCGGCGGGCCGGGGGCTTGCGTGGGGGCGGCGCCGGCCGGGGATGGTTCGGACATATCTGTTCCAGGGCTTTCGGGGTGGACAGGCCGGGTGCCTCGCGCGCCGGGGGGATGTGTGATCGTTGGCGGCCCCGGGGGCTCCGTCCGTGGGGTTCCGGTGTCAGGGCTTGCGGCCTCGGCAGCCGGACGGGAGCCCCCGGCCGTTGTGCCGCCGCTGCCTGACCGTGCCGGTGCCGTCCGGTCGGCGCGGCACCGCCACGGTCACGGATGAGGTGCGCTGTCCTGGTGGGCCGTGTCAGTGGTCGAGGTGTGCGACGAGCAGGTTGGGGTCCTCGTTCGTGAGGTAGGCGGCGCTGGGGATGTACACCGTGTCGCCGTGGATTGCGACGGACGTGGGGGTCTGCAGGCCGTCGGCCGCGGTGAGCACGGTGGTGTGGGTGCCGTCGGGGCGGACGAGGTCGACTTCGTTGTTGTCGCGGGCGGCCAGGAGGGTGTCGCCGTGGCCGGTGAAGGCGAAGTCGTCGATGGACGGCATGCCGGTGGCGCGGACCTGGACGGGTCCGGCCGTGCCGCGTGCGGTGACGGGGATGCGCAGGACGGTGCCCTTGTCGAGGTTGGTGGCCCAGACGGCGCCGTGGTGCAGCTTCAGTCCGTTGGCGCCGGCGAACGTGGTGGGCTTCAGGGCCTCGTCGTCGGCCCAGACGGTGGCCCTCCCGCCGTGCGCGGGGAGGCGGTAGATGACGCCGTGGACGGAGTCGGTGATGTAGAGACGGCCGGTGCGCCGGTCCAGGGCGAGGCCGTTGGGCAGGCCGTCGGCGGGCAGGGCGGCGATGCGGTGCGGACGGCCGCCTGGGCGTACGGCCCACACGCCGGTGAGGTCGGCCGTACCGGTGGCGTAGGTGACGTAGAGCGTGCCGTCGTCGGCGCGGGCGATGCCGCCGACGAACGCCTTGCCCAGGTTGGGGGTGCTCGCCTTGGCGGGGGCCGGGAGCGTGGCCAGGACGTGGGTGCGGCCGGACGGGGTCACGCGGGCGATCTGCCGGGCGAAGGAGAAGGTCAGGTAGGCGGATCCGTCGCCGTCCAGGGTGATGTTCTCGGGCTGCTGGGCGGCGGGCAGGCTGAAGTGGGCGGCGATCCGGGGTGCGGAGAGTGGCTCGGTGGCCGCGGTGGCGGTGGGTGCGCAGACCAGCAGGGCCGAGGTGACCGCGAGGGAGGTGAGCAGGGTGCGGGGGTGCATGGGGCGGTTCTCCTGAAGGCAATGGGTGACGGTCCGCTGCCGGCCCGTGGGGGAAGCGGGCCGGCAACGGGGTGCAGGGGGCGTGCCCGCGCGGCTCACGGGGCGATGATCTTGATGGTGCTGGCCCAGCCGTGGCCGCCTTCGCGGATCTGCAGGGCCATGTGCAGCAGCTGGAAGCCCTCCAGTTCGCGTGCGTGCTTGAGGGCACCGACGTCGACCGGATTCAGCCCGCCGGAGCTGACGAGGTCGGCGACCTTCCCGCGGGCCGCCTCGTCGTCGCCGGCGATGAAGACGTCCAGCGGCGTGCCGTCGACCTCTCCGGCGGCCAGGGTCGTGGCGAAGGTGGTGTTGAAAGCCTTGACGACGCGCACCTGCGGCGGGGCAGCTGCGGCGATCTGCTCGGCGGCCGAGGTGCCCGGGGCGACGACGAGCGCGTCCAGCGCGGCGTCGACGGGGTTGCTGATGTCGACCAGCACCTTGCCGTTCAGGCGTGCTCCGTAGGAGGTGGCGAGGTGCTTCGCCGCCTCGAAGGGCACGGCCAGGATGACGATGTCCGCGTCGTCCACAGCCAAGTCGTCGGCGGCGTCTATCCGGCCGCCGCCGTGGTTCTGCTCGCGCAGTTCGTCGGCGAGCCGTCCGGCCTTGTCGGCGTCCTTGGCCGTGATGGTGACCGTGTGGCCGCCGGCCAGGGCGCGGGTGGCGATGCCGCGGGCCATGTTGCCGGCGCCGATGACGGTGATCTTCATGGTTGTCGCCTTTCCTGGTGGTGTGCGGCCGCTACTCGACGTGGACTCGCACCACGTCGAACGGCAGGTGCGGGTCGGCGATCTGGAACTGGAAGTTGACGATCAGCAGGTCGGGGCCGTCGAAGGCCGCCGTGGACGGGCTGTGCATGCCGTGGCCGTGGACGGTGCGCACGAGCCGTGCCCCGGTGTAGTCGTGGCTGAGCTTCAGGACGCTGATCTGGCCCTCGGGGTGGTCGAGTTCGGTGACGGCGGTGAGGGTGTTGCCGCGCAGCAGCAGTCCGTCGCCGGAGATGCCCTTGGCGCCGCCGAGGTCGATCGGGACCACCCGATGAGTGCGGACGTCGATGCGGTAGAAGGCGTAGTCGTTGTAGTCGGCGAGCAGGACGTAGCGGCCGTCGCGGGTGACCGCCAGGCCGTTGCCGTTGAAGCCGGCGTCGTAGACCATCGGCGACCGGCTCAGATCCACTCCGACGCGCAGGGGCTGGTGGACGGTCCCGCTGTGCAGCTCGGTTGCGGTGATGTGCCACAGGGCCGGGTGGAGGGAGTCGGAGATGTAGGCGTCGCCGTTCGGGGCGAGGGCCACGTCGTTGAGGAAGACGTCGGTGCGGCCGGTGTCGAAGACGTGCAGCAGGGCGCGGGTGCGGGTGTCGTAGACGAAGACCTTGCCGGTGGCGCCGCCGGCGACGATGAGTCGGCCCGCGCGGTCGGTCTTCATGCCGGCCACCGACGTACGTCCGTCCTCGCCGCCGGGCAGGAACACCCGGGTATCAGGTTGGTGCACGTCGCCGCGGTAGATCGTGCCGTCGGTGGTGCTGCCGACGTAGAAGTAGGGCGTGCCGTGCTGGCGGGCGATGCCCTCGGGGTAGGTCTTGTCACCCGGGATCGTGTAACTGCTGGGCAAGGGAGGCTTTTTCGCAAGGGCGGGGTGGTGGGACCTGCCGCCGCCGGAGGTGGCGAGGGCCGCCGGGGCCGCGCCGCCCAGGACGAGCAGGGCGGCCGTCGCGACAGCCGCGGCACAAAGGCCGCGAAGACGTACTGAGGACATGGTGGATCTCTCTGTGGCGTGTGCCGGAGGGAAAATGAGAACCGAGAGGGGAGTCAGCCGGCGGCGGGGAAGAGGGACCGGTTGGCGATGTCGATGATGAACGGGCCGACGTGGGCGGGGTAGCGGTCGACGATGGCCTTCTTGTATGCGTCGCCGTCGTCGCCGAGGAGTTCGCGGGCGTCGGTGAGGTAGCGGCGGATGTCGTCGTAGACCTCGGGGCCGGCGGGGGCGCCGTGGCCGGCGAGAATCGTGTCGTAGCCGGACTCGGAGGCCAGCGCGTCCACGAGCTGCTGCCAGCCGGTGATGTCGTTGTTGCCCAGGTAGAGGTGGACGTCGTTGTAGACGAGGTCCTGGGCGACCAGGACACCCTGATCGGGCAGCTTGATGAGGAGTTCGTCGGCGGCCTCACCACCGGAGACGGCCTCGAAGACGAACGGGACACCGTCGATGACCTCGCGTCCCGGGGTGATGTCCACGCTCCCGGGCAGGTCGGTGGCCGCGATGGCCAGGCCGCCCGGCAGTTGGGCCGCAGGACGCGCTGCGATCTGCTCACGTACCAGGGGCAGAACGTGGACCGGCACGCCGAAGCGGTCGGCTCCGTTGTAGTGGTCGGGGTGGGCGTGGGTGACGATGAGCCGCTCCAGCGGCTTGCCGAGCCCCTTGGCGTAAGCGACGGCCTCGTCGGCGTAGGCAGGGTTCAACTGGGCGTCGATCGCAATGATCCGTGCCGGGGTCTCGATCAGCTGAGTGGTGGCATGGAAGGTGTCCGCCGGCGACATGTAGCTGTGGATGCGGACCGCGCCCTTGTCGAGGACCGTGACCGTGCCGTTCATAGGATGCTCCTTGCGGTGAGGGCGGACTGGCGCCGCCTTGACGCCCTCCACTCTCGCCGGGAAAGCGCAGGCAGGCGAGATACGCTGGAGACCCGCCGTGGTAAATCGAGGACATTCAGGAGCCCGTGATGATCCCAGCGGACCCTGCCGGGGCTGATCGTGGCCCGGGCGGTGACATCCCCAGGCTCGACTTCAATCCGCCCGAGGAACGGGTCCCCGGCTTCGAGATCATCGACCTGGCCACCCTGCACCAGCGGCGCCGACGCCGGGGCAGCCGGCAGGACGCGGTCCACCGGGTGGACTTCCACACCCTCACCCTCATCACCGAAGGCAGCGGCGAACACGCCGTCGACTTCGTGACCCATCCGCTGCGTCCGGGCACGCTGCTGTGGGTCCGCCCCGGACAGGTGCAACGGTTCGTCCGGCCGGGCACCGCGAACGGCACGCACCTGCTGTTCACGCCCGCCTTCCCGCCGCACACCAGCAGCGCCGACCGGCTGGTCAACGAGTGGTACGGGCCGGGGTGCTGGCAACTGGGTGCCCGTCCGCAGTACGCGGTGCTGTCCACGCTGCTGGGCCAGTTGCGGGCCGAGTACGGCCGGCCGGAGCAGACCGTGTCGGCGGAGATCCTTCAACTTCTGCTGGCGACCGTGTTGTTGCAGATCGACCGGCTGCCCCACCCCCACGGCGGCGGGGACCCGAATGCCGGCGGGGAGGTCTACGCCCGCTTCCGCTCCGAACTGGAACGCTCCTACGCCACCACCCGCCGCGCCGCCGACTACGCCTACCGCCTCGGCTACACCGTCAAGACTCTGACCCGAGCCTGCACGGCCGCCACCGGGCAACCCGTCAAACACGTCATCGACGGCCGTGTCGCCCTGGAGGCCCAGCGGCTGCTGGCACACACCAACGACCCTGTGGCCACCATCGCCCGCCGCCTCGGCTTCCCCGAACCCACCAACTTCGGCAAGTTCTTCGCCCGCCACACCGGAATCACGCCCGGCGCCTTCCGTCAGCTCCATAAAGGCCACCAGTGAGCGGCACATCATGCGCTGCTTACCGCGCCCAGCGGTTCAGGACTCCATGAACGACGCTGTCCGGCCGCGATCACTCGCTTGCTCCACAACCGCGAGGTCGATGCGGACGCCTCCGCAGGGCCGATCTATTTCATGATGCACGGCGTGTCGAGCGAAGAGCGAGCCCGTGAACTCGAGGCCGCACTCCACGCCGCCTTGCACGGAGATTTGGGAACCTCTGCAACGCGCCGTTGCTCCCCACGTCCTGACCTGAACGCTCAGACGAGGACTCGCTGAGGCCACCTATTGATCCTCACGAGGGCCAACTACATATCCTCGCAGCCCGCCGACCTCGTCGACGCCCGAGGGCACGAGGCCATCTATCGATCGAAGCCACAGCAGCGACAGCATCAGCAGCGTGACCGCGACGGGCGCCGCCAGCAGGGCCGTCCGCCGGGAGACGGGCTGCGGCAGGGCGCGGGCGGCCACCAGACCCAGCGCGACGACCAGCAGCAGAGTGCCGAAGGTCCAGCCCCAGCCAAGAGCCTGCTCGGCCGCACGCGTGAGGGGCTTCAAAACGAGTCCCCCGAACGGGGTACCCGTGAACCGCGTCGAGTCATACAGCGAACCCGCCACATGCAGCACGCCGTCCGGCCCCACCCAGGTCTCCAACTCCGTCAGCCGCTCCCCCTTGGGCGTGCGCAGCACCAGGGCGATCTGCCGCACCGCCAGAACGGCGGCGACCAGCCAGAGCACGACGCGCGTCGTCCCCAGCCGCACCGCCGCACCCGTGCCGACGACACCGCCCGGTCCGCTCTGCTCCGCGTTCGCCACGCCCTGTCGTCCCTCCCGCCCCGTTCGCCGTCCCATGGAAAAGGCTTGCACCGCCTCGCTGGTGGCACGTGGGCAACCCCCGCCTCACCTCACAGCCGCCCGTCTGTCGAGTGCGTCCCCCTTGAGGCGGGGGAGCGGGCGGTGGATCGGTGCGGGCGCCGGCAGCATGCCGATGCGCCCGCACGATGGAGGAGTCGACCGAGATGTCACAGTCGATCTCGCCCCCAGCGTCAGCCTGAGCATGAACCTGCTGGAGTAGGCGCTCACAGGTGCCGTCGGCCGACCACAATCGTTGCCGCCCATACACGGTCTTGCCCGGACCGAACCGTTCGGGCAGGTTACGCCACTGAGCGCCTGTCCATACCCGGTGTAGAACCTCGTCGATCACCTGCCGGGTGATCCCGCCACCTGCCACAACGTCTGTTGCTGAACGGCAGGAACGGCCGCAGCCGGTCCCATTCGGCATCCGCCGGATCACCCCGCCCCATGTCCACATCAATGATCCGAACGCGCAGTAGTCGCATGATCGACCGGACACGTCATTGCGCATGGGTCGACTGCTGTGCGGTGAGGAAGACGTTGGACCCGTTGTCCAGGCCGTTCGCGATGCGGTGGGCGATGGGGCGGAAGCGGGAAGCTTCGGTGATGGCGATGAGGTACCGCAGCATGCCGCGTGCCTGGGCGGTGCGGTCGGTGCCGCGGACGCCGAGGTCCCTGAGGCTGTTTTCGAGGCTGGACTCGCTCAGATCGACGCCGGTCAGCGACTGGTTCGCGACGCGGGTGAGGGCGTCGTAGGCCTCCTTGCCGAGGAACCAGTTGTCGTCGGTGGCGTCGTTCTTGTGGGGGAGGTCTGAGGTGAGGTTCAGGACGAAGTCGTGTGGGGTGTCGCTGGAGAAGAACCGCACGACGTGGAAATCGCTGAGCCGTACGACCGCATGCACCGTGGGGGTGTCGTCGTCGCTGCTGATCACAAGGTCGGCGAAACTCCGGCTCTCTGTGGCGTCGGTGACGGCGAGGTTCATCCCGGTGTCGAGGCTGCGTGCGTGGCGGCCGTCGGCGGAGGTTTCAGCGAGGTTCCGCAGCTGGTCGAGCATTGTCAGGTAGGCGCCCGAGCCGCGGCTGATGTTCCAGCGGACCCGTGGGAAGTCGATGTGCTTCTTGCCGACGACGGTCTCGGTGTTGGTCGTCGTATGCTCCGCCGCCGTCAAGTCCGTTCTGTGGCTGTCCACCCAGTGCAAGGTGATCACCAGGAATCCGAGAAGGACGGACAAGGCGACCACGGCCAGGACGCTGGTGGGCATGGTGCGCTCCGGATTGTTCGACGTGCGGCGATGTCACGACTGACACTCACAGCCCGGAAGTTGTTTGGCAGGCCCCCTTTGTCACCGCAGACAATTCCAGACGATCAAGTTTCGCATTCTTTGTCCGGATATCGTGTTTTCGTTGCCTCCCGTGTCTACCTCACTGGCTTTCACCCCCGAGGCCACGAAGGTGGACGCGAGCAGTGCGTGCAAGCGACGTGTCACGGAACTCGCCCCGCAGAGCGGTATCGACACCTTGAGGAACATCTGGCGGGCGACACGCTGGCGCAGCACGCCACCGGCGTCGGGGGCTGCGCGGCAACCTGCTCGATGCCCTGGCCGCCTCTTCGCGCCGGGGGGGGGCGAAGCCCGCGCCCGCACGTTCGCCCGCGCACGTTTCCCGGAGTGATGGCGGCGACGGCCAGGCCACGACAGCCTGAAACAGGCTGCCGGAGTCGTACGTGCAGCAACTGGTGTCAGCGACCGGCGGAAGCGGCCATCCCCCTGGGGCCTTGTCCCACTCGCTGTCGGCTCGGCCTACGGCAAGGCGGGGGCTATGGCGTCACAGCCGAGTTGTCTCGGTAGGGACGCCCAGCAGCATCCGTCCGGTCCTTTTACGCGCACGACGACGACCTGCGCGCGCTGGCCTACCGAGAACAATGACGGACCATGCCCCGGCTCGGGCACACGAAGTCGCGGAGGAACTCCGCGAGAAACACACCACGGACCTGGGGGCCGACGGTACGACAGAGGTTCCGCGCCGCTGAGTAGGCGGGGGCTGGTGGCATCGGTCCTGCCTGCTGGCAGGCGAAGGGACTTGAGTCTCCAGTAGGGGGAGACACAAAGGTGGGGACATGGACGGCGACACGCTCTACTCGATCGGTGAACTCGCTCGACGGACCGGTCTCACGGTCAAGACCATTCGGTTCTACTCCGATCGCGGAATCGTGGCGCCGACGGACCGCAGCCCGGCCGGCTACCGCCTCTACAGCATCGACGCCGCCGCGCGCCCGGACCTCGTGCGGACCCTGCGCGAGCTGGGACTGGACCTTCCCACGATCCGCAAGGTCGTGGACCGCGAGCTCTCGCTTCCCGAAGTCGCCGCAGCGCACGCCGAAGCACTGGCAGTGCAGATCCGCGTCCTGCGCCTGCGGCGCGCGGTGCTGACTGCGGTGGCCGAGCGCGGGTCCACACCTGAGGAGACGAAACTCATGCACCGGCTGGCCCAGCTTTCCGAGGACGAACGCAGACGTCTGATCGGCGATTTCCTCGACGCCGTCTTCGGCGGTCTTGACGCCCCCGCATTCGCGGGGATCATGCGTTCGATGACCCCCGAGTTGCCCGACAACCCGGAGGCAGAGCAGGTCCAGGCGTGGGTGGAGCTGGCCGAAATGTCCCTGGACCCGGGTTTCCGCGCCGTCGTGCGGCGGATGGCCGAGGACCAGGCCGCCGAGCAGACCCGAAGCGACATGACGGTCCCGCGCCGCGACATCGCCGCAGCCGTCCGTGACCAGGCCGCCCCGGCCCTGACCGCAGGCATCGACCCGGCCTCACCCCAGGCCGATCCGATCGTCGCGGAGTTCACGGCTCACTACGCGCACCTCCTCGGCCGGCCCGACGACGTCGAGCTTCGCCGCCGGCTGGCGACTCGGCTGGAGAGCGTGAACGACCCACGTAGGGAGCGATACCTCCAGCTGCTCGCAGTGGTCAACGGCTGGCCGGCCCCGGAGAGTCTGGCTCCAGTGTTCGATTGGTCCGTCCAGGCTCTGCGCGTCCGGACACAGCAATGACGGGGCGGTCGCATGGCGGCATACGCAAGGCGGCATGGGGCGGACTCGGCTGGCGTCGAGTGAAAACGCCGCCGCATATGATCGGTTGATGAGTGCCCCGGTCGTACTTCGGGTGGCCGCGTCGCCGGTCTCTCCCGCTCTCGTTCTTCGCCCCTGACGCATAGAGGACGTTGCCGTATTGGTCGAGGTGAGCCGGGATCCCGCACTGCGCCGGTGGGCGAGCTCTGTCGTGGACAACGATGCCGACGGGACACGCTGGGTGCAGGCTCAGCAGCAGGGCTGGGCAGCGGGGGGACCGGTTCGGCTTCGCCGTCCCTGAGGCACAACCCGGTTCAGTTCGTTGTCGGGCAGCGGGGTGCTCGCAGACCCTCTGACGGGCGATCAAGCGCCGGGCCCGAGCCCCAGACGACTCCTCGAGCGGCGTCAGCGGGCATCACCCCTTCTGAGGGTCGTCCCTCCGCCGAAGTGATGAGGCGGCCTTGTACGTCGGTCTGACGTGTCCGCGGGCACCGCCGCCATAGCTTCGCCTCGTGTCAAAGGAAACCAAGTCGAAAGAAGCACAGGCGAGTCGGCGTTTACAGTCGCTGGATGTGCTGCGCGGTGTCGCCATCATCGGAACGCTGCTGACCAACATATGGATCTTCGTCATCGGCTCCGGGGGCGATCCTGTCCAACTCCTCGGCAGGTCGGAGGAGTTCCTGGCTCCCCTATCGAACGCCATCTCGAACGGTAAGTTTCTCGGGCTCCTGTCGATTCTGTTCGGTGTCGGCATGGCGATCCAGTTCGAGTCGGCGGTCCGCAACGGGCTTCGCTGGCCATGGCGGTACGAGTGGCGCTCGCTCCTGTTGCTGGCCGACGGCTTTCTCCACTTCGCGCTCGTCGTGGAGTTCGACATCCTCATGGGCTACGCGCTGGTCGGCATGGTGATCGCCCCGCTGCTGCGCCTGAGCACCCGCTGGCTGGTGGTGGCGACCGTGCTCTCCGGGGCACTGCACCTGGCGCTGGAGTTCAACCGCATGCTGGCGGGCCGAGCCGCCGGTGGGCGTGCTGGGGACGACGACTGGGCGGAACGGTTCGACGAGGGCTCGTTCGGATTCGGATTCGGCGGCGCCTGGGACGACGAAGTGCCCACAACCTACTTCGCCGAAGTCGCCGGTCGGGTGGGGGACTTCTGGGCCCTTCGCGAGGAAGCGTTCATCATCGCCCCGCCCCTGTCGGCATTCCTCTTCCTGTGCGGGGTGTTGCTGTGGCGGGCGGGACTGTTCAGGGGCGACGCGCGGGCGCACGCGATGAGCCGCTGGCTCGCGGTGGGCGGGCTGACCATCGGCGGAACACTGACGGCGTGGGAAAATCTGCCCCTGGCTGGGAACGACATCATCGGGGCACTGTCCCGCTACACCGTCGCTCCGATCGTGGCGTTCGGCTATCTGGGGCTGATCCTCATCCTGCTGCGCCGCCGTGGCGGCTCGGGGTTCCTCAGCCGCCGCCTCGCAGATGTCGGCCGCACCGCGCTGTCGTGCTACATGCTGCAGAACGTCGTCGCCATAGTGGTCTTCTCCCAGTGGGGACTGGGTCTGGGACCGTTCGGCCCCCTTGGTACGGTGCTGTCCTGGGCGGCGATCAGCGCCCTGCTGATGCTCGCCGCCTGGTGGTGGCTGCGGCACTTCCGCCAAGGCCCGTTCGAACTCGTCTGGCGCTGGGCCGTCAACGCCCCCTTCCAACGCGCCGACCGCAGGCAACGGGAAAAGCGTGATGAGGACGAGAAGCAAGCGGCGGCCGGCAAGACCTCCGTCGGCGCCCCGTAGCGGCACCGTGCTGACAGCGCTGGCTGTGGTCGCGGCCTCGATCGACCTGGTGGAGCTGCTGTGGTTCGAAAGGACAACGGCCCACACCGTGCTCCTGGCCGTCTCCGCGGCCGTGTTCGCGTTCGCCGTCCTGTGGCGCCGCTCGCGTCCGGTGACGGCTCTGGCCGTCGTCGGTCTGGGGTACCTGGTCACGTCGGCCTGGCTGGGTGACCAGGCCGCGACGACGCCCGCCCTGGCGCAGGCAGGCGTGTGGGTCGCCGCGTTCAGCGCGATCGCAGCGGGCACGGCCCGGTTACGACTGGCGGCCATCGCCGCGCTGGGCGCCTGCGTCGCCGTGGACGCCTACCGCGCCCCATGGAGCGCCGAGGCCTACGACGTCGGGCTGGTGGGGCTCTTCTACGATACGGCGGTCTTCGGCTTCATGCCCGTGGTGGTGGTGGCGATGGCAGATGCGGCGCGCAGCCGTGTCCAGCTGGCCGCCACGCAGGCCGAGCAGGCCGAACGGCTGCGGGAGCTGGACGCCCGCGCAGCCGCTCGCGACGAGCGGCTGCGCCTGGCCCGTGAGTTGCACGACGCGGTGGCGGGCCGGCTCAGTGCGGTGGCGATGCGGGTCACGGCCGTCGGTCATGTCCACCGGGACCGGTGCACACCGGAGGGCGAGGCCCTCGCCGAGATCGGCCGGGAGGTCGGCGCCGCGCTGGGCGAGCTGCGCGGCGCGCTGGACTCGCTCAGGGACGACGAGGCCGCCGCCGACCTCGTGGCGCAGCCGTCGCTGCGGGAGGTCGAGGCGCTGGCCGACCAGGCGCGACGGGCCGGCGCCGCGGTGGACATCGTGACCAGCGGCGAACCGGGCCCCCTGTCCCGTATGGTCGACCTCGCCGCCTACCGCATCGTCCAGGAGGCGTTGATGAACGTCGCTCGGCACGCCCGCCCACCACACGCGACGGTCAGGCTCGACTACGGCAGGGATCGGCTGTGCATCCGCGTCGACGACGAGGGAGCGCCCCAGGGCAGGCCGCGGACCCGCCCGACCACCGGTCATGGGCTCATCGGGATACGGGAACGCGCCGCGCTGTGCGGAGGCTCGGCCACAGCGGGCCCCCGGCCGGACGGCGGCTGGAGGGTCGACGCGATGCTGCCCCTCCCGACGGAGGAGGCACGGCAGCAGTGACCATCTCCGTGCTGCTCGCCGACGATCAGGACCTGGTGCGTACCAGCATGCGCATGATGATCGATGTCGAGCCCGATCTCGTGGTCGTCGGAGAGGCCGCCGACGGGGCAGCCGCGGTGGAGCTGGCCGCCCGGCTACGCCCCGACGTGGTGGTCATGGATGTGCGTATGCCGCGGCTGGACGGCGTCGCGGCCACTCGGCAGATCATGGCCCAGGCAGGTCCGCCACCCATCCTCGCGCTCACCACCTTCGACCTCGACGAGTACCTGTTCGGAACGCTGCAGGCCGGAGCCACCGGGTTCGTGCTGAAGGACGACCCTGCCGCCACGTTGCTGGACGGCATCCGGGCGGTCGCCCGCGGTGACGGGTTCGTCTCGCCGGGCCCGACCCGAAGGCTGATCGCCCGGGCATCCAGCCACAGCATCGGGATCGTCACGCTGCCCGACGGCCTGACACCGCGGGAACGCGAAGTCCTCGCCCTGGTCGGACACGCCCTGAGCAACGCGCAGATCGCCCGCCGACTGCGCGTCGAGGAGAGCACCGTCAAGACGCACGTGCAGAAACTGCTGGCCAAGCTCGACGTCCGCACGCGGGTAGAGGCGGCGCTCATCGCGAGCCGGGCCGGGCTCGTCCAGAACGGTTCGGCCGAGCCAAAGAGATGAAAATGCTGGGAGAGCCCGCCGAGAGCAAGTGGATCAAGCGCCTGGTGTGGGGCAGCTGTTGAGCCTGCTCGTCGATCTTGTTCATGGCCTGCTGCCGCTCAGCTGCACCAAGCGGTATTCCTGTTCCGCGAGTGAGGCGCGGGGCCTACGGCTGTCACGTGACCGACCCGGCAGCCGCTCCCGTCCTCAGACCGGGCCCCATCGGTCGATCGCCGACCGGAGGCCCAGCGGGAGCGGTTTCTGTTTCTCCTCCGAGATCGGCCAGTCGACGCATGGGGTGCGCCACATCACCTCGAACTCGTCGCCATCCGGGTTCACGCCCTGCAGGGGCCTGGCCGTCAGGAGGTCGGTGCTCCCCGTCAGGCCTGGCGCGCTTCGAGAAGTTCCGCCGTCTCGGCGGGTTCACCAAGTGGGCCAACCTCCCGGGCGAGATGGTGCAGTCCGACGGGTCGCCCTGCGAGCCGGGCGCGTCGGGTTCAAGGGTGAAGAGGCCGAGATCTGCTTTCCCCCCTGCACAGTCGGCGAGAAACCCCTGGCCGTCTGCCAGCCGGAGCATCAGTTGAGGGACATGCGCCCGCACCCCGCTCGGCCCGCGCCACCGCAGTCCAAGCGGCCGGGCGGCCGGGCGGCCAAGCCAATGACGCGCGGGTGGCGATCGAGGAGCATCACGTGCAGTCGCATCGCCGCGGATCCGTAGTGCATCAATTGCCCAGTGGTTGACGGGCCACCACCATCCCGGCGCCAGCCGCCTGCTCTTGCGGGCTGGAGACGGTTGCAGCGTGGGCACCGCTCAAAGGCCACCTCAGGAGCAGCCGCCTGGTCATCTGGAAATCTTGAGGTGCGAGGAGGTGCTTCCACGCCCTACCTGCCGCCGCGCCGGGAACAGCCGGCCCGGCCGGCAGTGTTGCATCGACCGAGGGACCGGCGCTGCACGAGCGGGGAACAAGGAGACCACCAGGTCGTCCGTCCCACCAGGATCCGGGGCTCCAGGAGCGGTACGCCCGCCGCACACTCGGACCAAGACGTATTTCCACAGGAGGACTGCTTGATGACTGACCGGCCCTTGACGTTTATGGCCGTACACGCCCACCCCGACGACGAGGCCACCGGAACCGGAGGGGTCCTCGCGCGGTACGCGGCGGAAGGCATCCGCACGGTTCTCGTGACGTGTACCGACGGCGGTTGCGGTGATGGACCGGGGGGTGTCAAGCCGGGCGATCCCGGGCACGATCCGGCGGCGGTCGCCCTGATGCGCCGTCAAGAACTCGAGGCGAGCTGTGACGTCCTGAAGATCAGCGACCTGGAGATGCTGGAGTATGCCGACTCCGGGATGATGGGCTGGCCCAGCAACGATGCCCCCGGATCCTTCTGGCAGACCCCCGTGGAGGAAGGCGCGGCCCGACTCGCTGAACTCATGCGGCACTATCGACCCGATGTGGTCGTCACCTACGACGAGAACGGTTTCTACGGCCATCCCGATCACATCCAGGCCCACCGCATCACGATGGCGGCGCTGGAGATGACCGCGCTGACACCGAAGGTGTACTGGACCACGGTGCCCCGTTCGGGAATGCAGCGGTTCGGGGAGATCATGCGCGAGTTTCATCCGGACATGCCGGAGCCGGATCCTGCCGAGGCCGCCGCGATGGCCGAGATCGGCCTCCCCGACGATGAGATCACCACATGGGTGGATACCACCGCTTTCAGCGGCCAGAAGTTCGACGCGCTGGCCGCGCACGCCAGTCAGGGCGAGAACATCTTCTTCCTCAAGATGGGCAAGAAGAGATTCGGCGAGTTGATGGGCATGGAGACCTTTGTACGGGTCCAGGACTCCACCGGCGCGGCCGTACCCGAGAACGATCTCTTCGCCGGACTGCGCTGATCCACCCATCCGGGGCGGAGCTAAGAGCTGTCCCGTAATCCCCGGCGGGCGCACGACGCCGGCTACGGCACCTCGCCGCGTTGTCGGAACGCCCGCATACATCCAGCATGCGGACGCCCCTCCGCCTTGCGATGCTCCCCCGCTGCCTGAACGGCGTGGGAGGTGCCCCCAGCATCCGACGCCGTGCGCTGACCCACCGCGGATTACGGGACAGCCCTTAGGGAAGGCTCATCGGGCGCGCGGCGCGATCGAGCGCGTCACACAGCCGGGGGCCTTTCCGCGCGGTCTCCGCGGCCCATGGCCATGGCCACTCGGCGGCCGATGAGCCAGGAATCCGAGATCGACGGTCCCACCCTTCACGTGATCTTCGGCAAGTAGCGATGCCGTGATGGATGAGGGGGCGCCTGTCGTGCTCGGCGGGGCGTCAGGGGCCCTGCTGAAACGGGCTGTGCGGCGTTGATCGAGGCCGTGTCGGGCAGGACGAGGACTGATGGGCGGCGTGTTGTCGCGGAGTGGAGACAAGAGGTGACTGACTCATAGAGCCTTCGTCGTGGTCGGCCTGATGCTCGTGGCCTGATGCTCCTGGCCGGATGCGAGGACTCACGAGGAATGCCGCCCCCGCCGCCCACTGGAATGTCTGCCATCGCCTCGTGTGCGACGGCACCAGGGGTGCTGATCACTGACCTGAACGACGACGGGCATCCGGATCGCGCATCCGACCCGTCCCGTAGTGGCACTCACTTCACCATCACCTTCGGTGTCGGCTCGGCCGATGAAGCGACTGTCGGGGCGCGAGCCTTGGCCGACTACACCGGTGGCCGGCAGGGGTACGTGATCGGCGCGCCGCCGCGGACTTCAACCGTGACGGATGGGCCGACCTGGGCATCGTCGCGAGAGACAGGCAGGCAGGCGATAACCCGATCCATTTCTGCGGATCACTTGAGCGGATACGGGGGCTCGTCGAGGCGTGGAGCGAGCTCACCGGCCTGGGTGACACCTGACCTTGTTGCCCGCTCGCCGCGCTCCGCAGGAGGGTGCCGGTGGTCCAGGTCTCCAACGAACGCCCGGGAGACGAAGACCTTGCCCCGGTCGATGACGTTCGATGAACGCCGCCAGCGGCAGCAGCCACTGCTGCTGACATCGGGTGCGGGCAGCCGCCGGATGCCCCGCACCGGGCGTCGTCCGGGCTCTGGAGGCGGCGCTCATGCCACGGCGTAGTGACCGAGGGCCGGTTCCAGGAGGCCGAAGGCGTCGGCGGCTTCTTCCGCGACGACTGCGGCGATCTCGTCGTCCGTGCGGCCGGCGAGGGTCAACTCCTGGATACGGCGGAACATGACGCGGTGCACCGCTGCGAGGAGGGCCGCGGCGGTGCGCGCGGTGATGGCGTCAGGAGAGGAACCGGTGGCCTCGGCGAGGGCGGCGGCGAGTACTTCTTCGCGCCGGTCGTGCAGTGTGCGCAGGCAGGCCGAGAGAGTCGGACTCTCGTGGATCATCCGGGAGAAGTCCTGGCCGGCGAAACCGATCACCGGGTCCTGGGCGGCGACGCCCGCTTCGAAGGTACGGCGCAGCGCGCCGAGGGCAGACTCTCCGGCGCGGCGGGCGGCCACGGCCTCGGCCAGGCTCGCAACGAACGTCTCCTGGTGGTCGAGGGCCATGTCCTCCTTGCGCGGGAAGTAGTTGGTCACGGTCTTCTTGGCGACGCGGGCGGCGGTGGCAATCTCCGCGATGGTCGTCGACTCGAAACCCTGCGCGATGAACAGGCGGGTGGCGTGGTCGGAGATCAACTGCCGGGTCTCGCGCTTCTTGGACTCGCGCAGTCCGGTGCTCTCGATACTCATGGCTAAATCTTACATCCTTAGTAAAATTATGTTGACCTCAAGCTCGCCTCTGGACTAACTTTACGTCCAACGTAAGTTTCACTTTCAGCTTGCGTCGCCTGCTCCCTATTCGTCCCGAACCGAAGGAACCCGCGTGCAGATCACTGCTTCCACCGTGTCCCTCACTGTCGACGACGTGGCCGCGTCCCGCTCCTTCTTCATCACCCACCTCGGCTACGAGGAACGCATGGCTGCCGACGGCTTCTCCTCGCTGAGCCGGCCCGACGCCGCGGCCGACATAGTCCTGTTGCGGCGGGGCATGGAGGTCCTGCCGACCGACCAGCGCGATCAGCGCGCCGGCGGGCTCATCCTCGCGTTCACTGTCGACAGCGGCATCGCCGAGGAAGAGGGCAGGCTCCGGGCCGCGGGCGTCGACATCACCATGCCGCTGCGTGAAGAGCCGTGGGGCGAACGCCTCTTCCAGATCACCGACCCCAACGGTGTGGTCGTCCAGTTCGTGGAGTGGGCCTCCGCCACGACCTGACCTCCGGCACCGCAGACAAGTCGACCACCCCACGGAAGCGCACCAGTTGCGCAAGCGTGTACCGCATCGCCTCCACCCACGATGGCTTCATTGCCGGGCCTGACGGGGCGGACCCATCGGCCCCCACGGCTTCTGGCCGATCGCTCCCGGCGACACCAAGCACCTGGCCGCTACGTACCCCGACACACACGCTGCACCGCAGCGGCCCGCGAGCTGCTGGGCATCACAGGCGAGGGCACCTATTGCGACGCCGTCCTCGAGGGCCGCATGAGCCACGAGATGGAAGGGCGGGGGGGGCACCTTGGTGTAATGCAGGCAGAGGGCACCTGAAGGCCTGCAGCGCGCGGTGACGAGCCGCGGCGTCAGAGCGTGCACAACCTCGCTGTGCGGGTCTGCGGCGAAGCGCAGTACAGACCCCAGCTGCTCCGCCAACGCGGCGGCCGGGTCATCCGGGGTATCGGTGGGGGAGTGGTGGGCGGGTTCGGCCAGTGCTGTTCAGTTCGCATCTGCCCGTCTGTCTTTCTGCGTACGGCGGGATGGGCCCAGGTGCATCCGGCTGCCTCTCCATGAGGATGGCGGCGTGCCGGGTGATTCTTCGCCGGAGCCCGCTAGCTCTGCCTCTGGCGGGTGAGCGCCTTGGGCAAAGGCCATGATGTGTTCGGTGGCGGTGCGCAGTTTGGTGCTGGTGCCGGTGGGGCACGTCGACAAGGCTCGGCAGGCCTCTTCGGGAGGCATATGTCCAAGGGTGACGATGGCGCCGATGGCCTGGTCGACGATGGCGTGTGAGGTGATGGCCTGCTGGAGCTGAGCGACTTCCACGGCGAGACCTTCGTTTTCCAGGACGAGGTCGCTGTTTCAGATTTATTCCGCTTGGCCGCCTGCCGACGACGTTGGGTGGATCGCGACCACCGGCCTGACCCTCGGACACTCAGCAGGCCGCCGGAAGTACAGCCCGGGACCGGGGTGGGCTCCAGTCCGCCGACACGTCACGAGGCGTCGTGTTGATCGACCAGGCCCCGGAAACATGAGCCGGAATCGGCCATGTCGGCTCGGGTGCCCCTCTCCGGACAACTGCAGGCCACCCGCTTGGCCTCGGCCGTCGCGGCAAAGAACGCGGACAGAAGCCTTGCCGGCCTGTGGGGCAGGGGGCCGGTGGATCTCGAGGGCGGGCCGTGGATGGTGAGGTGCTTGGCGAGCGTGGTGAGCCCTTCTCCCTTTGGAGCAGGTGGCGATCAGGCACGGGCGATCGCGCGGGTGTGTACTCACGGCAGGCTCGTGATCTGTGTCCCGCCTGCCAAGACGGCCCGCACTCGAGTTGTCCGGAGGCTGTAAGAGATCCGGCCCGGCCGTACATCTCCCGGTTGACGGCAGTTGACGGACGGACCATGGAGGTGTTGTGAGACGACGACGAACAACCGCAGGGAAGTACGGTGACCCGGACGGACACCGGGCCCTGGAGGCTCTCTACACGGCTCATGCCGATCGGGTACTCGCGTATCTGCTGCACCGTACGGACCGGGAGACAGCACAGGACATCCTGTCGGAGACCTTCGTGCTCGCCTGGCGCAAGTCCGGCTCCGTACCCGACGATGCTCTGCCGTGGCTGCTCGCTTCGGCTCGGCGGCTGCTCGCCAACCGCGTGCGGTCCGACCAGCGGCACCGCGCACTGGCCGAGCGCTTGGCCGTGATGGCCGACCGGCCGGAGGCCTCGGAGATCGGCGACGCGATAGGGACGCGTGCCGAGGTGGCCGCCGCGCTCTCGGCGCTTTCGGAACAGGACCGGGAGGTGCTCGTTCTGAGTGCCTGGTACGGCCTGACGTCCAAGCAGGCGGCCGTGGTCGTGGGCTGCACGGCCACTGCCTTCGCCGTGCGCCTGCACCGGGCACGCAAACGGTTCAGGGCTGCGCTGCCCCGTACAGCCCATGTGCAGCCGGTCCATGGCGCTCTTGCCCAGCCCCATCTCACCCAGCGGGAGTCAGCATGAAGCCGACCATCACCCAGCACGGCCAGGCACCCGACCTCGCCGCCATCCGAGCCCTGCGCCCCACCGGCGACGACACCAACGGCTGGACCACGTCCCCCGACGGCCAAGCCGTCCTGCGGAACATCCTGCGACGCACCGAACAGCCGCCTGCCAGGGCCGGTTCAGCCAGGCGTCGGCATCTGTTCATGGTGAGTGCGGTCACGGCCGCCCTCCTGGGGGGCGCCACCACGGCCGCCGTAGCCACGCTCGGGCCCTGGGATGAGGACGGGCGCAATGTCATGTGCGCTCGCACACTGTCACCCGAGGCCGACCTGAGCCAGCTGCCGCTCAAAGACATGAAGGATTTCGATCCGCGGGACGCGACGCGTTCCTGCGCCGTGACCTGGGACCGGCTGTGGAACCAGCCTGGACAGGGCACGGTGCCACCGATCCCCAGACCGACCTGGTTCGTGGCCTGCTATCACCCCAACGCGCAGCCCGACCACGGCGAGTCCTCCGCCACCGACGGCCATGAGGTACTCGGCGGGCCGGTGATCTACCCGGCGGACGGCTACGCCACGAAGAAGGCGGCCTGCGCGGCCATCGGCTCCAAACCCGTGACAGGCGGCTGAGGCCGACGGGGGACAGCTGACGCAGGTCGTTTCGAAACAGCCCAGGAGTCCAGAACACGGCCTCCGGCCTCAACAAGCGGGGGCCAGGGCTCGACCGGCTTGTCGTGCAGGACGAGGATGCCGGCCGCGTTGCAACCGTCGACCAGCTCGGTGGCCAAGGCCGTGATCCGCTCCAGCGCGGTGGCCACCGAATCCTGCGCCAGCAGATCCCGAGCCATCACCGCCATCTGTGCGCGAACCGACCCCAGTACACCGTGTCCATGGCGTCTCAGTTCTTCGTGTTCGCCAACTGTGAGTGGGCGACGGTGTGGCGAGCTTCCAGCAACGCTACTGCCCGCCGCATCTCCTCGGTCGCCTCACCGCAAGCACCGCATTCCTCAGCTACGGAACGATCCCCCTCGGAGCACTGCTCGGCGGCGCGCTCGGAACCGCACTCGGCCTCACCCCGGGCGCGCTCTCGGTCTACCTGCACGAACTGGTGCAGCAGTACTTCAGCCGGGTCGTGAACGACATCAGCGAGAACTGGGACGACACGTGGCGGAGCGCCGGCACCATCTCGGACTGGAGTGACCAGCGGATGACCCCCGATTCAGCTGGAGGCGCTTCCTTGAGGGACCCCAGCCGAGCGTCGCCGGGGTCCCTCTCTTTCGATCACGCGGTCAACCCGCCGCGCTCGTGGTCAAGAGCACCCTGCCGGGCGCCCTTGACCACGCAGCATGCGAGGGACGTCACAATCGTGACGCCCACCATCAAGCGACAGGACTCATCAGAGACGCCAGGGCATAGCGCGAGCCCCTGCCATGCCGGTCTTGCGGTAGCCCGACCTGGCGGTGCGAGCAGTGCGTGCCTGCTTCGGTCGGTTGAGCATGCCCGCGCCAGCGCCGCGAACCCCGCCAGCAGCCTGGGTTGTTGAACTCCAGCCATTCCGGGTCAGCCTCGCGCGGCCCCTGGTGTACAGCTGGTGGGTGCGCAGGATCGACCCGTCCCGCGGCTCCGGCATCCCCCACCAAGGCCCAGCCGCCGGCCTCGCGCATCGCGAACAGCGACAGCATCCTCGGCGAGCTGAACGTCCGGGCGACGCTCTGCGCGACCTGCGCTGCCGAGATCGCCTCGCGCTGCCGACCGCTGGCCTTGGCCAGCAGAGACAGACAGCCGAAGGCGTGCGCCTCCAGACCGGCCTCCTCGGCGACCCGCTGGTCCGCCCGCTGATCCAAACCAAACCGCCTGGTTCCCTCGGCTTCCCGCCCCAGACGATCAACCCGCAAGCCCGCGTTGGGCGTCATCCGCACCGAGGGGCAAGCCCTGCCCCTAGGTGAACGGGAGGCACACACCCATGAAGCAGCGGGCTTCACGCACCGTCTCATTAGGCCTGGCCGTGGCGTTGTGCGCCGGAACGGCGGCACTCGCCCCGTCCGCACATGCGGCACAGCCGCACGCCGACCACGAGGCGACCCGGACCGCCCTGCGTGACCTGGTCGACAAGGGGGGACTGCCCGGAGTGGCCGCCAAGGTCCATGACAGCAAGGGGGGTTGGTACGCGGCGGCAGGCCACGCCGACACCGGCACGGGCCGCGAGCGCTCTCCCCGCGACCACTTCCGCGGGGCCAGCATCACCAAGACGTTCGTGGCGACAGTCCTGCTCCAACTGGAGGCCGAAGGCAGGCTGAGCCTGGACGACACGGTCGGGCGATGGCTGCCCGGCCTGGTGCGAGGCAACGGCTACGACGGCGACAAGATCACCCTGCGGCAGCTCCTCAACCACACCAGCGGTATCGCCAACTACACCGACGACCCCGCGTTCGTCCACGACGCCGCCGGTCCCGGGTTTCCGGAGCACCGGTACGACACGCACATGCCCGAGGAACTCGTGGCGGTCGCGCTGAAGTACCCGCCGCTGCCCGATCCGGGGACGAAGCCTGTGTACTCGAACACCAACTTCGTCATCGCCGGGATGGTCATCGAGAAGGCGACGGGCCGCTCGTACGCGCAGGAGATCACCCGCCGCATCATCCGGCCGCTGAAGCTGCGCGGCACGTCGTTCCCCGGCACGTCACCTCACCTGCCGAAGCCCCACCCGGTCGGCTACTCCCGGCTGCACCAGGACGCCCCGGACGCCCCGACCCACGACGCCACCGAACAGAACATGACCTGGCTGGGCGCGGCCGGCGATGTCATCTCCACCAGCGGCGACCTCAACCGCTTCCAACGGGCCCTGTTCAAAGGAGAGTTGCTGCCCCGCAAGCAGATGGCGCAGATGCTCGACGAGGTTCCCGCGGGGGGCGGGCTCGGGTACGGACTCGGAGTCGAGTTCGCGGAGCTGTCCTGCGGCGTGAAGGTCGTGGGCAAGAGCGGCCGTACCAACGGCTCTCTGTCCGCGATGGTCGGCACGCGTGACGGGAAGCACCAGCTGACGTTCAACATCAACGGTGACTGGCTCCCCAACCCGTCGCTCTACATCAACGTGATCGAAGCGGAGTTCTGCGGCAGCGTCCCGTCCCGCACGGACAAGCCGTCGGCGCCCCTGCTGGAGTACTAACAGACCACGCTCACGGCAGGGCCCCGTTGTCAGCCCTCCTCGCCTTCCGACCGTCGACAGCGTTCCTCAATCCGCTGTTGGCGGGCGGCGGCATCGTATCCGCCGCCGCGCCGGCCCTCGAGCTCGTCGGCGGCAGGCCGGCGAAGTCCGTCCTTCGAGCCCGTCGCGTCGGAGGCCACCCCGGACGTACTCCAGCAGCTGCAGTAGCGCGTCCAACTCGCCGGTACCAGCGGCACATCGATGACCGGGTCCTTGCCCTGCGGCGTCAGAGCGTCAAGGACTCGCCGTGTGTGGGCCTTATCGCGGGCCGAGGAGAACCGCAGGCGAGTCGGGTACTCCATGGACTTGCGGGTCGGCACGTAGGCGGACAGCCGCTGGAGAAGGGCGGGGAAGTCGCTGCCCTCGCGTCGACAGCGTGGCGCGCCGATGACCGGGGTGGGTGTGGTGTGCCCTGAGATCTCGGAACAGCTCAACCCTGAAGGAGAGACAGGGCATGTTCGGACAATCCCAGGCGTTCAGTGGCTTCGCGGTCGACGACCTCGGCGAGGCCCGACGGTTCCACGGTGAGACTCTCGGTCTCCGCGCGGAGGAGAGCGGGGAGGGGGGCATGCGGATGCTGACTCTCACGCTCGGCGGAGGCGCACGGGTCTTCGTCTACCCGGAGGAGTCTCACATCCCCGCGACCTTCACGATCCTCAACTTCCCCATGGACGACATCGAAGCCGCTGTCGACGAACTGGAGCGGCGCGGCGTGAGCCTTGAGCGCTATCCCGGGTTCGACCATGACGAGAGGGGCATCGTCCGGGCCGGTGACGGCGGCCCCGCCGCGATCGCGTGGTTCACCGACCCCGCTGGGAACGTTCTCTCCGTACTCCAGGAGACATGCGGACGGCGGGCACGCGCGCTGCGGGTGGAGCGCGCGTGCCCACCGGGGAGGCGTTGCTGGAACTCCGGGCGAGCAGTGTTCACCAGCCCGACCCGGACATCGGGTTCAGGAGAGGTCGAACCGATCGAGGTTCATCACCTTGTCCCACGCGGCCACGAAGTCACGCACGAACTTGTGCCCGGCGTCCCGGGACGCGTAGACCTCCGCGACGGCTCGGAGCTGGGAGTTCGCACCGAAGACGAGGTCCACCGCGGTGGCGGTCCACTTCAGCTCGCCCGTGGTGCGATCCCGCCCTTCGAACACGTCCTCGTCGGAAGCCGACACCGTCCACTCCGTGCCCATGTCGAGCAGATGGACGAAGAAGTCGTTGGTCAACGTCTCCGGTCGGTGAGTGAACACGCCGTGCGGCGAGCGCTTGTAGCCGCTGTTCAGAACGCGCATGCCGCCGATCAGCGCCGTCATCTCGGGAGCGGTGAGGGTCAGCAGATTGGCGCGGTCCAGCAGAAGTGTCTCCGGCGACAGCTTCTCTCCCGCCCGGAGGTAGTTCCGGAATCCGTCGGCCCTGGGCTCGAGCACGGCGAACGAATCCACGTCGGTCTGCTCCTGCGAGGCGTCCGTGCGCCCTGGTGCGAACGGGACCGTGATGTCGAACCCGGCGTTCCTCGCGGCCTGCTCGACGGCCGCGCACCCGCCCAGGACGATCAGGTCGGCGAGTGAGACCCTGGTCCGGCCCGCCTGCGCGAGGTCGAAGTCCTGCCGGATCCGCTCCAGTTTCTGCAGCACCTCAGCCACCTCGGGGAGGTGGTTGACCTCCCAGTCCCTCTGCGGTGCCAGTCGGATCCGGGCCCCGTTGGCCCCGCCCCGCTTGTCGGTGCCGCGGAAGCTGGCCGCCGATGCCCAGGCGGTGGTGACCAGTTGGGAGATGGACAGCCCCGAGGAGACGATCCTGCTCTTGAGATCGGCGATATCCTCGTCCCGGACGAGTTCGTGGTCGACCGGGGGGACGGGATCCTGCCACAGTTGTGGCTCGGGAACCCACGGGCCGAGGTAACGCGTGACGGGTCCCATGTCGCGGTGCAACAGCTTGTACCAGGCCTTGGCGAACGCGTCCGCGAGTCTGTCCGGGTTCTCGTGGAAGCTCTTCGCGATCGGGCCGTAGACCGGATCCAGCTTCAGCGCCAGGTCCGTCGTCAGCATCATCGGGGCGTGCCTCTTCGACGGATCATGAGCGTCGGGCACCGTGCCCTGGGCCGCGGGATCCGTGGGGGTCCACTGCTTGGCACCGGCGGGGCTCGTCGTCAGCTCCCAGTCGTAGCCGAACAGGTTGTCCAGGTACCCGTTGTCCCACCTGGTCGGCTCGGTGGTCCAAGCGCCTTCGAGCCCACTGGTGAGCGTGTCGGAGCCCTTGCCGGTGCCGTACGTGTTTCTCCAGCCGAGACCCTGTTGCTCGATGGAGGCGGCCTCGGGTTCCGGGCCGATGTACGCGGGGTCGACCGCGCCATGACACTTGCCGAACGTATGGCCGCCGACGATGAGCGCGACCGTCTCCTCGTCATTCATCGCCATGCGCCCGAAAGTCTCGCGAATGTCCCGGGCGGCCGCCAACGGATCCGGGTTTCCGTCGGGCCCCTCAGGATTGACGTAGATCAGTCCCATCTGTACGGCCCCGAAGGGAGCGGCGAGTTCCCTGTCTCCGCTGTATCGCTCATCTCCGAGCCAGGTGTCCTCGGGGCCCCAGAAGATCTCCTCGGGCTCCCAGATGTCCTCGCGGCCGAATCCGAAACCGAACGTCTTGAACCCCATCGATTCCATGGCACAGTTACCGGCGAAGACCAGGAGGTCGGCCCAGGAGATCTTCTGGCCGTACTTCTGCTTGACCGGCCAGAGCAGGCGGCGGGCCTTGTCGAGGCTCGCGTTGTCCGGCCAACTGTTGAGGGGGGCGAAGCGCTGGGCGCCGGTGCCGCCACCGCCCCGGCCGTCAGCGACACGGTAGGTGCCCGCGGCGTGCCAGCTCATCCGGATGAAGAGCGGGCCGTAGTGGCCGTAGTCTGCAGGCCACCAGTCCTGTGACGTCGTCATCACCTCGAAGACGTCCTGTTTCAACGCGTTGAGGTCGAGGGTCGCGAACTCCCGGGAGTAGTCGAAGTCCTCGTCCATCGGATTGGAACGGGACGAGTGCTGGTGGAGAATTTGAAGGTCCAGCTGATTAGGCCACCAATCCCGGTTCGACCTGGGCCGAGTGGGGGTGGGGGTGGTCGGGGAGGAGATCGCCGGGTTTTCGCTTTCGCTGCCGGACACGTCGTCCTTCTTTCTCTCTCGGTGTTTTCACGCAGGCGCCGATGACATCGATGTCGGCATTTATATGGTCGCGCACCGCGGGCGACACCGCTAGAAAACACGCAGAGCACTCCCGCATGGCAAACGTGTGGGCGGCGAATTCCTTTCCGCCGAGAAATCGACCCGCCCACGGCTTCGAGATGCTTCCGGACGTCGGCGGGCGCGTGGCTCTCCCGATGTTCCGCTGCGACGATCAACCCGTTCGGACCGCTGGCCGACGACAGAACCACCGGGAGGGAGGCGGCAGTGTCCGACGGCGACGCGGATCGTTGCACCGTCCCTTCGATACCGACACTCCGGAAACGAGCCGCCGTCGAGTCGAACCGCTGAGCTTGACGACGGCGAGGACTGGCGAGGGCATCTGCCCGGGATGGAGCTGATGTATAGCGCTGCGTGGACAATGCAGCGAGGGCCCGGACGCCGCATCGGAGCGGGGGCGGGCCGAGAACCAGCGAAGGCCGGCTGGATCGCTGAAGGTGCCAACGTGATGGTCCTCCGCCATCTCGTGGAGGTCTCTCAATCGCTGTTCCAGGGGACGTCCGGCGTGAGCATTTCGTGGACGCAGCGGCGGAGTCCGCTGCTGGAGTCGACCGGTCCGAGCCACGGCACCCGCTGGAACAGGTCGCTGCATCGGTCGGCACTCGGGTCGGTCAGGACGGCTCGGAGCTCGTCGGGGACGGGGTCGCAGACCAGGCACAGCCAGGCGAGGCCGGCGCCGATGCGGACCTCGGGTGACCGGCCGGGATCCGACCACAGCTCCCGGGCCCACGCCGGAGCGTGCTCATCCCGGTGTTCGCGTGCGAGCTGGGCGATCGCCAGGATCAAGCTCACACGGACCCCGGGATCGTCCTCCACCTCCAGCCTGCGGTGCAGTGTTGAGGAGACGCGCGGGATGTCGCTGGTCGCCGCCGCCAGGACGAAGGCGGCCGCGGAGCGGACATCGGGATCAGGGTCGGGGAGAAGAGGGAACAGGAGGTGCAGGTCGTCCGTGATGGCATCGCGAGCAGCCTGGATCGTCCAGTTCGTGGGGCACATCGTGGTGCCCTCCGCCTCCAGCGGATCCTCGGCGACTTGGAGAAGGCCTTCGCGTGTTGTGTCCCCGAAGTGCTGGCATCGTCCGATCTCGGCGACAAGGCGAAGGGTGTTCGCCCGGAGCCCGGGGACCCCGGTAGTCGCGATCCGGAGCAGGAAGGGTACTGCCAAGGCTCCCACCGCGATCGTGCTGCCCTGGTGATTGAGGTTCTCCCACAGTTCCGCCAAGGCCAGGGCGGCGGCTTCGGCATCTTTGGAGGCGAGCGTCGCGAGGCGACCGGGTACCTCCTCGCCCGGGCCGTGGACGTGCGGAAACCGCTGCCACGGGATCTCGTCGTACTTGAACCCGTCCTTGACCTCCCGTGGGATCGCGCCCATGACCGTCCGCATGTCGGTATCCGTACCAGCCCACGGCTCTGGCCACCTGGCCCAGTGGTCATCGTCCATGGTTTGGCCTTCCGGTCCACCGACGCCATCCGAACATCGGGAGTCCAACGGCCATGATCAAGAGCGCGGCCTGCCACTGTTCTTCGTGGTGCTGCAAGACGGGCGCTGGCCTCCGGGCCCAGTATGACTGTTGCGCCCCCCGATGCGGCATCGTGGATCGGTCCCGGTCCGGAGGCTCCGCGCCAGGATGGGAGTCATCACCGTCGCAGGGACGAGGTGTAGCCCGAGGAGGGCGGTGGTGGTGGCGGTGTTTGCCCCGGAGGGGAAGGGCGGGACGAACGAGATCGCGGTCAGTGACACTGGTGCCCATACGAATTGCTTGGCGGGGCGAGCGCTCCGACGAAGAAGAGCGATGGCAGTGGCGATGCCCACGACCGAGAAGAGCGAACCCGGGGACCGGGATCTTCTCGCCGCCATCGGGGTCCTCGAAGTCAACGCCAACGGCCTGGGTAAGCGTCGCGGCGAGGGTGGTGGCCACCATCGCTGCGAGCGTGGCAATAAAAGCCGGTGCCGGTGAGCCGCGGAGTCGGTGGGCGTAGCTGGTCTGGCCCGATGCCGCGTCCGCGACGACCCCGGTGTCCTGGTACGCGATCGAGGCGTCGGTCACGGTCTTCTCGGCCGCACCCGACGGGGCCAGGCCCGACACTGGAGTGAGGGCGGCGGTATCGCCCTCGACCCGGACCGGCGCCGACCCGGCCGCCAGAACGCTCTTGACGTTCCGGGCGTTGCCCGCGACCGAAAGGACTCCGTCCGCCCATCGGGCGATCTGTCCCGCACCTTCAGGTTGAACAGCGACTCCTTGGGCACTCTCAGTCCGTCGGCCACTGTCTGGTCGATGTCTTCGGTGTCGATCTCCGCCCGCAGGTCACACCCCAGCTTCCGGGCCGCAGCGACGAGCGGCAGGGTGCCGACCGTCACCGCGCCTCGGTGGCATCGCCCGCCAGTCGGACAATCGCAGCGTCGCTGCCACCGTTGGCGCATCACCCAACTCGGCCACTCCCGCTGACACCACTGTCCGGTGGGGGAGGGCAGCCCCCGCAGCGCGGCACGCTGCGGTGGGACTGCCCCCTTCCCGCCGGAGGTCTCCCCGCACACCAGGGGGCTGGTTACGCCAGAGAGGTCCACTTCTGGTTGTTCTGGCCGTTGCAGGTCCACAGGACCAGTCGGGTCCCGTTCGCGGTGGCGGCCCCGCTGACGTCGAGGCACAGCCCGGCGTTGACGTTGCGGATCGAGCCGTCGGCCTGTGTGGTCCATTTCTGGTTGTTCTGGCCGTTGCAGGGCCAGATGATGACCTGCGTGCCGTTGGTGGTGCCCTGGTTGTTGGCGTCCAGGCACTTGTCGCCGAAGACGCGGATCTCGCCGCCGGCCCAGGTGGTCCACAGCTGGTTGGCGGCGGTGTGGCAGTCCCAGATCAGCGTCGCCGTCCCGGAGGCGGTGCTGCCGCCTTCCACATCCAGACAGCGGCCGGATCCGGTGCCGCGCAGGCGTGCCGTGGTGGAGGACAGGGGGCTGCCGCCGCTCATCTTGAACACGGCGACACCGTGCGCCGGGACGCTCGCCGAGATCTGACCGGACGTGCTCGACGTGCCGCCTGTCCACAGATCGGTGAGGGTGAACGACCCTCCGGTGAGGCCGACCTGTGCGGCGCTGGTGGTGATCGTCGCGGTGCTGCCGCCCCGGTTGAACAGGCCCACGGCGACCGAGCCGTCGGACAGGCGCTTGGCGAAGACCTCGGTGGCGCCGTCGTCGCGCACCCGGCGCCCGCCCGCGCCCAGCGGGTCCTGGTTCACCGCCAGCAGGCGGGGGTTGCGGAGGATCGCGCTCACGTCGGCGGACATGGTGCGGATGTCATTGCCGGCCATGAGGGGAGCCGAGAGCAGCGACCACAGGGCGAAGTGGGAGCGGGCCTCGGTCAGCGACAGCCCGGGACGGCCGACGACCAGCATGTCCGGGTCGTTCCAGTGGCCCGGGCCCGACTGTGCGGCCAGCGGCGCGGTGATGTCCAGGACGTTGCCGACGCCCATCGGATAGCTGTTGGTGTTGTTGTTCTGCCAGATGTCGAGCAGGTCCTCGGTCGTCCGCCACAGGTCGGCGACCTGGCCCCAGTCGTAGGAGGCGCCGGTGGGGGCGTGGAAGCTGTTGGAGTTGATGCTGTAGACGATCGGGCGGCCGGTGGCGCGCAGGGCGTCACGCATGGTGGTGAACTGTGCGACCTGCTCGGCGAGCGTGCCGCTGCCGGAGCACCAGTCGTACTTGAGGTAGTCCACGCCCCATGCGGCGAACGAGGCGGCGTCCTGTACCTCGTGCCCCTTGCTGCCGGTGGAGCCGGGGTAGGTGCCCACGCCTTGGGCGCACGTCTTCTCGTTGGGTGCCTGGTAGATGCCGAACTTGAGGCCCTTGCCGTGGATGTAGTCGCCCAGCGCCTTCATGCCGCTGGGGAACTTGGTCGGGTTGGCCCGGAGGTTGCCCGCGCTGTCACGCTGCGGGTCGAACCAGCAGTCGTCGACGACGACGTACTGGTACCCGGCGTCCTTCATGCCGGAGGACACCATCGCGTCGGCGGCCTGGCGAACCTGCGCCTCGGTGATCCCGCATCCGAAGCTGTTCCAGCTGTTCCAGCCCAGGGGCGGGGTGAGCGCGGGGCTGCCCGGTGCGGCCTCGGCGACCGTGCCGGCGGAGGCGGTGACGCAGGCGGTGAGCGTCAGCGCGGTGGCTGTGAGGAGACGTAGGAGTCGCGTGTGCAAGGGGGCCATGAGGGGGTCCTTCCTGGCCCGCACAGCGGAAGCCGCTGTGCGGGGCGTTGGGGGCATGGTCACGAGCTCGGGACGACGCGATCCGGTCAGCGCTGCAGGGTGAGCAGGCCCGGCCGGTACGGCAGTTTCAGGTAGTCGGTGCCGTCCGAGGAGGGGTTCCTGCCCTGGTAGAGGAACTGCAGGTTGCAGGGGTCGATGGTCATGGTCTGGTCGGGGTTGTTGCGGACCAGGTCACCGTGGCTGATGTCGTTGGTCCAGGTCTGGTTGGTGTTGACCTTGCCGGCGAAGGGGTTGCTCTCGGTGCCGGCCTGCTCGGTCCACGGACCGTTCAGGCTGGAGGCGGTGAACGAGCGGAAGTAGCGTCCGCCCGCGCCCTTTGCCTCGACGATCATGAGGTACTGGTTCCGGCCCTGGACCTTGTAGACCTCCGGCGCCTCGAACAGTTTGTCCTCCGTGTCCTTCATGACCGTCGTGTACGACGAGCCGAAGCTGCTCGGGAAGTTCCCGAGCGGCATGGTCGACCTGTAGATGCTTCCGAGGTCATCGGCGAAGAACAGGTACATGTTCTGGTCGTCGGCGATCATGGTCGGGTCGATCGGGCCGCCCACGGGGAGGCTGCCGGTGAACAGCGGCTGCGGGGCGGACCAGCCGTTGGGGTTGGTGGGGTCGCTGGACGTGCGGTAGACGAAGGGCCAGGCGGTACCCCAGCCGTTCGAGGCCAGCACCCAGATGTTCTTGGTTGAGAGGTAGAACAGTTTGGGCGCCACCGCCAAGCCCTCGGCCATCCCGGTCTGGGTGGCCGTCGCCATGTCCGACCAGTTCGTGAAGGGACGGAACGCCATGGAATCCCATGACCCTCCGTCAGAGGTGGTCGCGTAGACCAGGTTCTGGCCGTTGTACTTCACGGCGGTGAAGTCCTTCAGCGCGACCCACCCGTTCGCCGGCTGCGCCAGCGGGCCCGTCGAGGTCCACTTGTACGTCGACGGAAGCGAGCACGTGCTGCCCGTCCCGGACAGACCGGTCCACTTCTGGTTGTTGCCGCCGTTGCAGTTCCACAGCTGCACCGCCGTGCCGTTGGCCGTGGCGCCGCCCGACACGTCCAGACACAGCCCGGACTCCACGGCGACGACCGTGCCGTCGGCGTTCACCCGCCACTGCTGGTTCGTACCGCCGTTGCAGGACCAGATCACCGGCCGGGTCCCGGCCGTGGTGGCGTGGCCCGGCACGTCCAGGCACTTGTTGCCGTACACGGTCAGCTGGTTGCTGTCCGTCAGCGTCCACTGCTGGTTGGTCCCCCCGTGGCAGTCCCAAATCTGCACATTCGTGCCGTCGGTCTGAGCGGCGCCCGGCACATCGAGACACCGGCCGGAGCCTACGCCGCGCAAGGCGCCGGTGCTGGCCGCCTGAGCCGGGCCGGGGTTGGCGACGAGCGTCGCCGCCGAAGCGACCAGGACCGAGAGTGCCACGGACAGGTGTTTGCGAGTGAACGTACGACTGAGCACGTGAACCTCATTCTTTGGGGGAGCGGATCCGGACGGCCCGCTGACGGGCCGTCCGGACGGATGGGGCTGCGACCAGGGGGAGATGTTCGGAATGCCGAACCATGGTCGGAGAATTGGGCGGACGATGAGGGGCGGGGAGCGACGGAGATCTGGTTCCGCGGCGGACTCAGTTCCGCACGATGCGCCACCGGTTGTCTGTGGTGCCGTCGTCCGCGTCCTGGATCGCGAACGCGCCGACAGCGGTGGAGTTGTTCGCGATGGCGAGCAGCTTTCCGCTGTTGACGTTGCGGATCTTGTACGTCCCGTCCCCCTGGTCGAGCAGCGTCCACTGGTGGTCGGCGGTGCCGTTGTCCGACCATTGCAGCACCGTCGCGCCGTCCGCTGTGGACATGTTCAGGACGCCGAGCACCTTGCCGCTGTGGGCGTTGCGGAAGCGGACCGCGCTTCCGTCGGTGATCATGTACCAGTCGTGGTCGGCGGTGCCGTTGTCCGACCACTGAAGAGCGCGGCCGCCGTCGGCCGTGGACATGTTCTGGATGCCCAGCAGCAGACCACTGGCCACGTTGACCAGCCGGACGGTGCCGGTGGTGTTCCAGTACACCGTGTAGTTGTGACCGTGCGCGTCGTGGAACGGGCCGAGGTTGACGGTGGAGCCGTTGGCGGTGGCGGTGAAGACGAGTGAACTGCTGCTGGTCCGTGTGATCGAGGACGTGTTCAGTGTCGGGAGGGAGCTGAGCGAGGTGTCGCCGTAGTTGCCGGACAGGACCACCGGGCCGTAGGTGATGGCGGAGACGTTCGGGTTGTCGTTGGCCGCTCGCATCACGACCCGCATGGGCAGGCGGACGGTGACGGTGTCGCCGGAGGTCCAGGAGCGGCTCAGGGTGGCGTAGCTGCCGGGGTTGGTGGTGATGTTCTGCTTGACACCGTTGACGCTGACGGTGGCCTCGGTGGTCCAGCTCGGGATACGGATGCGCATCCCCCAGGTCCCGCCGACGCTGCCGGTGACCTGCAAGGTGGTGGTGTCGCTGGCGGGGTACGACGTGGTCTGGGTGACCGTGATGCCGCGCTCCGACCAGGTGAGCACCGAGGGCACGAACATGTTCACGATCAGCGTGGTGTCGCTGCGGAAGTAGATGGAGTCCATCAGTCTGGTGTGCATCTCCAGGCCCGTGCCCTGGCAGCACCAGAAGGTGCCGTAGTCGGTACTCCAGGTGCCGCCGCCCCACGCCGGGCCGACACCGCGCCGGCCGCCCGGCTTGAGCGGGGTGAAGTAGGTGACGTGGCCGTGGTCGTCGGCCGGGTTCTGCTGGCCGATCATCTGGTTCAGCCATGCCCGCTCGTAGTAGTCGAACAGCGCGGCCCTGTTCGGGTCCAGCGCGAACAGCTCACGGGTGAGGGTGAGCATGTTGAAGGTGTTGCAGCTTTCGCATGTGTCGTTGTTCAGGAAGCCGGCGATGGCGTTCGGGGCGCGGAAGTGCTCCGCCTGGCTGTTGCCGCCGATGGCGTAGGTGTGCGCGTTGACGGTGATGTTCCAGGCGTTGGTGGCGATGTCCCGGTAGCGGGTGGTGCCGGTGGCCTTGTACTCCCGGGCGGCCCCGATCCACTTGGGTACCTGGGTGTTGGCGTGCAGGCCGTTGAGCTTGTCCTGGTTGGCCGCCAGCGGGTCGAACACCGCGGCGTGGTCGAACCGCCGGGCGACGGTGAGCCACCGCACGTCGCCGGTCTGCTGGTAGAGGTCGGACAGCACGGTGTTCATGCCGCCGAACTCGGTCTGCAGCATGGCCTGCATCTGCTGGTCGGTCAGCCGTCCGGTGCGCAGGTCGACCCATCCCGCCAGAGCGAGCAGCACGTCACGGGCCTGTGTGCTGCCGATGAGGCGCCACACGTCCAGCAGGCCGACGAGAGTCTTGTGGATGGTGTAGTACGGCACGTTGCCGTTGGTCAGAGTCCGCTGCTCGAGAGCGGTGAAGTCGGACTCGGGGTAACCGGACAGGTATCCGGCGTTGAATCCGGCTGCGCTGTTGTTGGCCTGGCATTTGGCCAGCTCCGCGACCATGTACGTGGCCTTGTCCCGGCAGACGGTGTCACCGGTCACGGCGTACAGCTGAGCCCACGCCGTGAGGAAGTGGCCCTGGACGTGGGTGCGGAAGGGGAAGTTCGGCGCGTCCCAACCGCCGGTGGCGACCGCGCCGTTGGTGGACAGCTTGTGGTTGGCGCGGAAGTTGTACAGCAGCCGGTCCACATCGACGAACCGGAGGTAGTTGCGCGTACGGTTCTGGTTGTCCAGCCACCGGCTCGCGGTCAGCCGGACCTCGTCGAGCGCGAAGGGGTGCGCCGAGACCCCGACGTCGGCCCTCGCGGGAGGGACGACCGCACGGGCGGGAGACGCGCCGAGGAGGGACCCGGTGGCAGAGGCGGCCACGGTGGCCCCGGCCGCCTGCAGGAGGCGCCGTCTGCTGAGGGAGGAAGACATCTCGAACCTTTCGGTGAGCAGAAGTGGTCAGGCCGAGGGGGTGACCCCTGTGAAGGAGCTGTCGGCGCGGAACGTGTCGGTGTTCTGGTAGAGGTCCACGCGCAGCGCATAGTCGTAGTGGCGCAGATAGCGGCCCGGGTAGTTGTACGACTCCAGGCGGACGGAACCCGAGGCGGTGCCCGGGCGGGCGCAGTAGGTGGCGTCCTTGTTGAAGACGGCCGTGCCGTTGCTCGTGTCGAAGCGGATCCGGAAGTCCCAGTGGCGGAGATAGCGGCCGGAGGAGTCGCGGAAGGAGTAGCAGTTGGCGTCCGCGAGACCGGGCACGATCGTGAAGGTGGCGCTCTGTTTGACGGCGGTGCTGCTGGAGGACGTCACCGGGTCGATGTAGCCGAGGCTGTCGGAGCGCAGCACGGCGTACCGGTCGGGGAAGTTGACCGACCGCAGGGACCTGGTGGTGTCGGTGGGCAGGGTGACCCCGCCGGGGACGGTCTCCTTCAGCACGGTGAGGTGACGGACGAAGCCGGTGAGGCCGGGCAGTTCGGTCGGGGTGGACCAGGTGGCGAAGTTGTCGTAGCTGTCGCTGTACCAGTACTTACCGGCGCGGTAGCCGTCGTAGTAGATGCGCCAGCCGCCGTTGTCGAGCGAGACGAGGGCCGGACCTTCGACCCAGTCGCCGAAGCCCGCCCAGTTGCCGGTCTTCCTGAAGGTGTAGGGGCCGGTGAGGCTGGAGGCGGTGGCGTACTCGATGTACTTCGTCGTCTCGTTCTTGGTGAACGCGTGGTAGGTGGAGCCGACCTTGACGATGAAGGTGTCGATGTAGTTCGGGGCGATGCCGGACAGCTGGGTGGGCGCGGACCAGGTGGTCAGCGCGGAGTTGGTCGCCGTGATCTTGTAGGGGGTGAAGGCGGTGGCGGTGCTCGCCGTCGTGAGGGACACGATGATGTTGACGCTGCCGTCGGTGTCGATGAACCACTCGGGTGCCCAGGTGCGGGTGAGACCGCTGATCGGGATCGTGTAGTTGTACAGGAACGTCCAGTTCACCCGGTCGGTGCTTCGGGCGAAACCGATCGTGTTCCCGGTCCAGTTGGTGGTGTAGGTGATGTAGTAGAAGCCGTCGGTGTGCTTGAAGATGCTGGGGTCGCGGATCAGCCCGGACGGCGGGGTGTAGGCGGGACCCTTCTGCAGGGTGAACGCGGTGGCGTCCGGCGAGTCGTACACAAACATGTTCGACTCGCTGCTGTTGGTGAACGCCGTCATCGTGTAGCGCGTGGCCTGCCCGGCCGGCGGGGCGGCGGCAGCGGCCGTGCCCTGAACAGCGGGGACGCCCAACAGGGCGAGCAGGAGCGACCCCAACAAGGCGAGCAGTGTTCTTACGGGTCTCTTCAACTCTTCCTCCGGGCCGGCTGGTCCGCTTGGCCGACCGCCGTAGCGAGACTCCTTACCGTTCGAAATTGCGAACAATGTGCGATAGTTCGAGCAGAAGATAGATTTGGGGCGTGGTGACGTCAATGTTTCTGACGGGTACGCCTTCGGTTTCGTCGGACAGGGCATGCCTGTTCGGGGATCAAGGGTGATATAGCCGCCCAGAGTGCTGAATCCGCTGTCGGTGGATTCGCTTTCATCCTCTGACCAGCGGTGGCACGTCAGCACCGTCGGAACGCGTCGAGTTGGGCCCGGTGCAGGTCCGGGACGGTGAAGCGCCGCGGAGCGCAGCACGCGGGCCATCGCCTGGGCGGGAGGGGTGGCGGGGCGTGCCCGCGGCGCGCGCTCTGAGGACGCGCGGGGTCGGTGCCGGGACGCCGGAGGCGAACCGCAGTGACGTACTCGGACGATCAGGGCCCGTCCCCGGGTGGTGGCCAGTGCGAGAAATACGCCCACCTGCGAGTTCTCGATGTGCCCGGCGGTGCCGGTGTACTGCCGCTGCACTCCGGCCGAGGAGCGGCCCTTCTTCACAAGTCGGTCTCGTCCACGATCAGCACCGCGCCGTCGGTACCGAGGTGGTCGGCGGCGTAAGCGCGCAGGTCGTCACGGACCGCATCGGCGTCCCAGCGGGCGTAGCGCAGCAGTCGCTGCATCGGTCCATGCCGGGTGCGGCCCGCGTGTTCGGCCAGCTGCCAGCAATCCTTCCGCTCGACACGCGACAGCAGCCCAAGCAGGTAGGCCCGGGCTGAGGGATCGAGGCTCAACTCGCTTGAATGGCCTTGCGATCCGGACCATGGCCTGGTCGAGCATCGCCCGACAGCGTGCAGGGTCTACGCTATGGCCTGTGGCCACCGCACGATCTTCAGGAGTCACACAACCCCCGATGAGCACGCGGTGGCCGTACCGTTCCCAGCCGTTCTCGTACGCCGACCACAGGGCGGCCGGGGCGTTGAGTCCCCCAGGGCCGAAGCAGTCCACGTCCGCGCCGACGGCGAACAGGAGCGTGTTCCGCGTCTTGAGCCGCCGCTGGGGGAGGGGCGGGCCGCGCACCCGACCCGGTCGGGTGGCGAGCCGACACGGCGTACGCCTCCCGTCGCAATCGCGCCTACCTGCGGCGGCGTGGAATCCGCTGCACCATCCCCGACAAGGCCGACCAGGCCGGCAACCGCAAGAAACGCGGCTCGCGCGGCGGCCGACCGCCGAAGTTCGACCCGCGGGTATTGACAAGGCGCGGCATGCGGTCGAGTGCGGCATCAACCGCCTCAAAAGACACCGGGCCGTGGCCACGCGCTACGGCAATAACGGCATCGCGCTCTGTGACTGAGCACTGAATCTGTCGGGCTGTGCAGCGGAATTCGGAACTGCGAGTTCGGCCCGGGACCTACGCTGGCGCTACCTTCCACCCTGTCTAGGAGTAGCGTGCCGCCTGCCTTCGTTCACCGGATCACGAAGTACGACCCCGCCGACCGTGATGAACACGGCAGCTATCGGGGCGCGGAGGAGGCGGTCAGCGACCACGGGCCGGTCGAGGCCGCGTATCTGGAGGCGATCTCCGCGTTCGCGGAAGCTGCGGGCATTGACCGGCTGGAGATCCGTGAGCCCTCGGTCGCCGGGCTCGTCCACCTCGGTGCCCGGCCGGCGGTCGAGGGGCACGGTCTCAGCGGGCTCTTCCCGGCTGACCTTGCCGGTTACCACGACGGGGCCGAGGTCTGCCTGGCGGGGGCCCTGGAGTTGATCCGCGTCATGCTCCGTGAGCAGGGCGCCTGGTGCCGGCTGGAGGCAGGAGACGTTTTCGCCGTGCACGTCGGATGGGACCAGTACGTGTACGTGGGCAGCGACCAGCCCTGCCCGGACGCCGTCGCCCGCACGCGAGAACTCGGCCTCTTCGCGGAACCGGTAGCGGCTTCCCCCTACGCCGCGGAACCAGTGGTGACAGAGGCCGCCGACGAAGGCTTCTGGGCGTTGGTGCGCACCGAGCTGGCGGCGCGCCAAGGCCTGCTCCTGGAGGAGACCCCCATCGTCAACGCCACACGCTGGCACCGTCTCACCACGGAAAACCTCAACGCGGTGCGCGCCGGTCTCGGCCCGCGCGCCCTGCTGACCGTCTGGCCCGACCTGCAACCCGAAGTCGGCGCGGTCCTGACCGCGCTGCCGTCCGAATGGCACATTGAGTTCGTCTGGGAGACGAAGGATGGAACGATCAGAGACGTGGTCGTCGATGAGACCGAGTACCAGGAGCTCGCTGCCCTGGTGGCCGACGCGCGAGCGGCCTGTGCCCTGTCCCTCTGCACCGACGAACGCAGTCCACTGCTCCAAGCCGTTCTACCCGACAGCGACGGCGTGCTGCGCGCACGATGGTGACCCGATTCAAGCCGGCCCGACGAAACCGCACGGCAGCATGCTGACCGCCAACTCGACCGCCCAGTTGTCAAACTGAAGCGCACAGTCACACAGCAACGTGTCGGTGACAACAACCCTGCCGATGTGACAGCTACGGTGCGTCGGTCCAACGGGCAAATTGCAGAATCCCGGTCGCTGCCGGGGTCAGTAGTCGAGGTCGAGATAGTCGATGTCGTTGAGGGTGACGTCGGAGAGTCCGCTGGCGCGGTATCCGCCGTCTTGGAAGCAGATGTCTTTGAGGCCTTCGGCGATGATCTGGCGCATCTGCTGGTCGCTGGCTCAGGTGTCGCGGGCGTTGAACAGGCGTTGTGCACAGGCAGGGGGTGCCCCTATGCCTTTGGTCAAGGTGGATGGGTGCTGGTTCGGGCGCCTGGAACGATGTGCCTGTGCACGCTGATGGTCAGGTGGGCGAGGGTGTCTCTGCGGAGCTCGCGGTGTTTCTCCGGAACGCTGCCGACGGCCGTCCGGTGAAGATCGTTCCTTCCGTCTGTGGCGGGTGTGGCGGGCGCGTGTTTTCCGTGGTCCTCGACGATGTCGAGGGCGGAGCCGATCGGGTGTGCGTTGGTCGCGGAGGCCGCGCGTTCACCCGGTCCGCGTGGGGCGACACTCCGGGGTGGTGCAGTCCTGCACAGCTCCACCACACCGGAGGTCTTCGCCATGATCAAGCCCGGCAAGTGTCAACAACACTCGTGATCAAGACAGGTGTTGGATGCGAAGTGGTGACCAAGGGGTGGAGTGGGCCGGGGCACGGAGGTTACCCGGTGGACATGGCCAGGTTGTTGCATCTTCCAGGACGGAAAGCGCGTCGCGGCAGTGACGAGGAGCAGGCACCGGAGGTGCCGACGCCCGAGGAGGCCGGGCCCGGGCCCGAGGTCGAGCGTCGGGCCCCGGACGCGCCGACGAACCTGCCCAGGCGGGCTTGGAGCTCTGTACTCAAGGGAGCCCTGCGGGAGTTCAAGGACGACGAACTGACCGACCGCGCGGCGGCTCTGACGTACTACGGGGTGCTATCTCTCTTCCCGGCACTGCTGGTGCTGGTCTCCCTGCTCGGCCTCGCCGGGAAATCGGCCACCGATACCGTGCTGGACAACCTCAAGCAGCTCACGCCCGGCTCAGCGCGCGACATCATCACCGGGGCCGTGGAACAGCTCCAGGGCAATGCCGGTGCGGGGTCCGTCATGGCGATCGTGGGCCTGGCACTGGCGGTGTGGTCGGCCTCCGGCTACATCGCGGCGTTCATCCGGGCCGCCAACAGTGTCTACGACATGCCGGAGGGCCGCCCGGTGTGGAAGATCCTCCCCATCCGCATCGCGCTGACCGTGGTGCTGATGGTGCTCGCGGTGATCAGCGCCATGATCGTGGTCTTCACCGGCGGCCTGGCCCAGCAGGCCGGGCAGGCTCTGGGAATCGGGGACACCGCTCTGACGGTGTGGTCGGTCGCCAAGTGGCCCGTCCTGGTCCTCCTGGTCACCGCCATGATCGCGATCCTGTACTGGGCCAGTCCGAACGCCAAGGTCAAGGGATTCCGGTGGGTCACCCCGGGCAGCTTCCTCGCCCTGGTCATCTGGGTGATCGCCTCCGCCGGTTTCGCCTTCTACGTCGCGAACTTCGCCTCGTACAACAAGACATACGGCACGATGGCCGGTGTCATCGTCTTCCTGGTGTGGCTGTGGATCACTAACCTGGCCATCCTTCTGGGCCTGGAGTTCGACGCCGAGACCGTACGACAGCGGGCCATCGCGGGCGGCCTGCCGCAGGACAAGGAGCCCTACACCCAGCCCCGCGACACCCGCACGTGGGACGAAGAGGACGTACGCCGCCTGGATGACGCATGACCATCACACCAAGGCCAAGAGAGGCGAACCCCGGTGTCAGCGGCCTACTCCGCGGCACTTCGGGAAACGTGCAGGTCATGAGGTTGCTGATGGCGTTGCGCAAATCTGATCGAGTAGGAACGCAGCAGGCGGCCCGCCGCATCCCGCCCGGTGCCGGCAAGGTGCTCTCAGCAGTGGAGGAAAGCGCCGAGAGCACCAAGTTGTGGTGCGGCGGCGCCGCCGCAATGGCGTTGCTGTGCGGGTGGCGCGGCCGCAAGGCGGCGGCCGGCGGTATGGCCGCCCTGGTGGTCGCGCAGCTGATCTCGAACGGCCTGTGCAAGCAGATGGCCGACCGTCCCCGGCCGCCAAAGGAGTGGTTCCCTCACAACGAGGCCGACGACCGCCCCCAATCCTCCTCCTTCCCCTCGGGACATACCGCAGCCGCAGTCGCCTTCACCGCAGCCGTCGCACCCACCTGGCCGGCCGCCGGCGCAGCGTGCGCCGTTCCGGCCGCCATGGTCGCGGTCGAGCGTGTGCAAAGCGGCGCCCACTACCCCAGCGACGTAGCCGTTGGCGCCGCCATCGGCCTGGCCAGCGCCTGGCTCACCCGCCATGCTCCACATCTGGTCCTGCGCCATTGAACCTCCTAGGAGCTGTCCGGGCGATCACGCGTCCCGTTAGGGTGACTCGGCGGAGGGACGTGATGAGCGTTGTGGAGATGAGTCGCGCGGAGGCGGTCGCGCTCGTGCGGCGGATCATGGACGCTGACTACGCCTCAGACGACGAGGTGGACGGCTGGCTGCATAGTCTCGACAGAGCCCTGACATGCCCGTCCGGACATGTCAGCGGCTTGATCTTCTGGCCGCCGGAGCGGGAGCTGTCGGCTGATGAGGTGGTCGATCAGGCCCTGGCGTATCGGCCGATCCCTTTGTGAGGTCGTGACTCAACTCCGAAGCCAGATGAGCAGAGCTGCGGTGGTTGCGGTGCCGAGGAAGCCGTAGCCCCGCTTGTCATAGCGAGTGGCGACGGCCCGGGACTGCTTCAGCCTGTTGATCGCTCGCTCGACGGTGTTGCGCTTCTTGTACCGCTCCTCGTCGAAGCCGGGTGGCCGTCCGCCGCGTGAGCCTTTGCGCAGGCGGACGGCCTGGCTGTCGGTCTTCTCCGGAATCGTGTGCCAGCAGGCCCATGTTGGGGATGACGACCTGGTGCAGCGGCTGGAAGGCGCCCTCGAACTCGTTGGGCCGGACCTCGAAGCCCCAGGTGTCGGTGGCGATCGCGGCGATCTCGCTCGCGTGCAGCCAGCCGGCGGTGGTGAAGGACAGGCCGGGTGCGTCACCGCCCGCGTATTCGCCCCAGCCCTCACGGCGCACCCGGGCCAGCTGCCCGGTGCGCACGAGGACGATGTCACCCCGGCCGACGATGACGCCGTGTGCCTCGGCCGTGGCGGTCAGGTGCTCCTCGGTGATGGCGAAGCCGTCGGGCAGCTCTCCCCCACTCTCGGCTCCGCTCGAGCGGGAGGTGCCCCCACCGACGCCGACGACCCGTCCCACGTCGAGGAGGACGCCGCGCCCGGCGACGTGCGGGGCCATGTGCTCGATGCCGGTGACGAGGTCACCGTCGGCGGTGACGACCTTCTGCGCGTCGCGTCCGTTCCACGCCTTGCCGTGGTCGAAGACGTGGCCGAGTCCGTCCCACTGGGTGGAACACTGCAGCGGCATCGTGATGAGGTCGTCGGCGCCGCCGATGCCGTGCGGGGAGCCCTGGTTGTCGAGGGCGGCGTCGGTGCCGGTCATCAGCATGGTGTGGATGGGGTTGGTGCGCCTGCGCCATCCCTTCTGCGGGCCGTTCATGTCGAAGCGCTGTGAGAGAGAGAAACTCACCCCGCGTCGGCCCAGGGCCATACCCTCGCGGCGTTTCGCCTCGTCGAGGAAGTCGAGGGTGCCGAGAACGTCGTCCTCTCCCCAGCGTCCCCAATTCGAGTACGCCTTCGCGGCCTCGGCGATCGCGCCCTCGGGGTCGCGCCGGTCCAGGCTCATGCCGGTGTCTCCGCCCCACAACGGGTGCGCTGCACACCGAGCCCGGTGATGGAGCCCTCCATGACGTCGCCGCCCTGCAGCAGGCGTCCCCAGTGGATGCCGCTGCCGGCCGGACTGCCCGTGAGCACCAGGTCACCGGGTAGGAGCCGGGCAGCCTGGGAGATGTACGACACCAGCCGTGCGATGTCGAAGAGCATGTCCTTGGTGGACTCGTCCTGCATGGCGTCGCCGTTCAGCTCCAGCGTGACCCGCAGGTCACCGGGGTCCGCGATGGACTCGGCGGGGACGATCCAGGGGCCGAGCGGGGTGAAGCCGGGAGCGTTCTTGCTGCGCAGCCAGTCGGTGCCGATGCCGGGCATGTCCTGGCGGAAGACGGTGGCGCGGTCGGTGAGGTCGTTGGCGATCGTGTAACCGGCGACGTACTCCGGCGCCTCCTCCACGGAGACCCGGGTGGGTGGGCTTGGCGATCACGGCCGCCAGCTCCAGTTCCCAGTCCGGCTGTGCGGCCCATACGGGGAGTACCACGTCGTCGTACGGGCCGGTGATCGCGCTCGGCAGGCCGATGAACACGTACGGCAGGTCCTCGCGCGCCCGCCGGTCCATGACCTCCGCGAACCGTCCGCGCCTCCTCGACCGTGCGGGGGTCGTCGGGGGAGCGGTGGGCGACGGCCAGGTCGACCAAGTGCTGCCGGTAATTGGCGCCGGACTGGCACACTTGCCGTGGCTCCACCGGGGCATGTACCCGCAGGCCGTCCAGCGGCAGCCAGTCGTCGGCCGTGTCCGCGGCCAGAGTGCTCAGACGGGGCAGTACCTCATCCCAGCCCTCCAGCAGCGTGCGCACGGTGAGCTCCGGCGCGCCCAGAGCGGCACGCAGGTCAAGCACGCGGAGGCCCGGCAGGACCAGAGGGGAACGGATCCCGGCCTGGTGCGCTGACGGTGCCGAGGGCGAAGGGGCCGGGGAAGGTCGGTGAATCAACATCACGTTTCACGGATGTGTCCTCTCGGCGGCGGTGCGATTCATCTGGCCGCACGGCATCCGATTGGGGAAACCGATTCGCCGGATGCAGCTCATCGGCGGCACCGATGAGCTTCTTGTCTCGTCTCTCGTCCTGCGGCGGGTGACCAGCCCTCGGGAGCGCCATGCATCTGGCCAGCCTTGACCTGAATCTCCTTCGGGCTCAGCCAGCCGGCGATGAGCGGCGCCCTGGCGCGACTGCGCCGGCATTTTTTTCGACGACGAGCTCCTCTTCAGGACCGGCAACAGCTACGAGCTGACCGCCCTCGGGCAGGCGTTGCTGGACCGGACGGCCAGGGCCTGCGACATGGCGGAACGGGTCTTCAGCAGCCAGGCCGAGTTCGACCCGGTCGTGGACCGCCACGAGTTCAAGATCATCATTTCGGACTACGCGGTGACGGTCTTCGGCACCGAACTGACCCGCACCATTCACCGCGGAGGCGCCCGGGGTCCGGCTCCATTTCGAGCTGACTCCCGCCACGGTCACCGAGGAGACGGCCGCGCTGCTGAGCACCACCGACGGGATGCTGCTGCCGCACGGCTTCATCAGCGGTACCCGGCGGTCGAGGTCTTCCAGGACCGCTGGGTCTTCGTGGTCTCACAGGACAATGCGGAGGTGGGCGACGAGCTCACGCCGGACGACCTGAGCCGGCTGCCCTGGGTGACGTACCGGCGGCTGTACGACACACCGTCCACGCGGCAGCTGAGCATGCTCGGCATCGAGCCCCGCTCGGAGGTCTCCGCCGACACCTTCCAGGCACTGTGCTTCCTCGTCGCCGGAACCGGGAGAATCGCTCTCGTCCCGGCCAGGCTCGCCGAGCGGCTGCGGGACGCCGCAGGCATTCGGATCATGGAGCCGCCGTACGGCACGATGCCCCTCCACGAAGCTCTCTGGTGGCACCCCGTCCACACCCACGACGCGGCGCACACGTGGCTTCGCGAGACCATCGCGCGGGTCGCGAAACGGATGGCAGAGCGCTCACAGGAGGGGTGACCGGGCTTTCCCTCAGGGCGCCGACGGCCTTGGCTGGCCTTCCTCACCTGCGAAAACGCGGAGTTGCAGGGCGAGCGTGGAGTAGTAGCCCACCAGAGTCGTCAGCTCGAACAGGCCGCGCTCACCGATGGCCGACACCGCCGCGTTGTACTCGTCGTCGCCCAGGCTGCCAGAGCTCAGGAGCGAGGCCGTGGTGCGCAGCGCGATTGTCTCGTCGGGATCGGTGAGGGCCGGCAGCGCACCGCAGCGCAGGGAGCAGAGTTCCTCCTCGGTCAGACCGCAGGCACGCCCCACGGCCTCGTGCGCCTCTCGTTCGAATGCGCTGCCCCAGTGGGCGGCGACGAGGAGCACGGCCATCTCCCGGACGCGGTCGCTGAGAGAGGACCGAAAGCGCACCGCCGCACCCACGGTCTGCAGAGCGGCGCCGACCGGAGGGCTGAGAAGCATCGCGTTGAACGGTCCCCGAAGCCGTCCTTCGCTGTCGGTGAGGGCGAAGAGCTGGGGATCGGCGGCGCGTGGGCCTCCGGAGATGGCCTGGTAGACCGCGGCCTGTTCCTCGGTCAGATCGCCGGGGAGAAACCCGGCCAGGCGGGCGACCATCGTGGCTCCCTTCGTTCGACGACGGGGAACCATAGCCCGCTGTGGCGCGCGCCTCCCGCAGCGATTCCGTCAGCCCTCGCGGCGCAGGGCGGCCGGCGTCGTGCCGAGTTGGGCGCGGATCACTCGTGTCAGGTGCTCCTGGTGGGAGAAGCCGCATGCCGCCGCCACCTGCGCGATGGGCATGGAACCCGCGCGCAGCAGGCGGGCGGCCTGCTCCACGCGCAGGCGCACGAGGTACCGGTGGGGAGGGCACCCGACGCGGGCCTTGAAACGCCGGGCGAACTGGCTGAGGCCGAGGCCCGTGGCCGAGGCGAGGTCCTCCAGCGACAGCGGCTCGGAAAGCCGGGCGTCGATGAGTTCCCGAACGGCTGCGAACTGCCGGTCGGTGAGCCCCACTTGCCGCCCCGCCCGCTCGCCGACCCTCCCCCAGCCTCCGGCCGGGGGTGCCCCCAGCCGCACGCTGTGGCGACGGGCCAGCTGGGCCGCGGTCATGAGCGCGAGCTGATCCGCGTAGGTGCTGGCACTGGGCTCCCAACGCCGTACGACACCGTCGAGGGCCAGAACCAGCTGCTCCAGGAGCGGATCCGTGGTGCCGAACTCCTCCTCCAGCCGTACCGGCCGGCCACCGTCTGCGGTCGCTTGGAGGGCCGCGTCCGACAGGTAGACATGCACGGTGTTCAGGTAGCCGCCGAGTTCCACGTCCAGCTCCGTCTCGGCCGGATGCAGGAACAGACCGCCGGGCGGCACCTGCCGCACGGCCGTCAACCCGCGGCGTCCCCTGCGGACGGTGACGGGCCCGTCCAGATGCAGGATCACCAGGTGGCTGCCGGCTCCCTGAAAGGCATCCCGGTACGGCAGCTCCCGCTGCGTTGACACATACAGCCTCTCCCAGCCGAGACCCGCACTCGTGCGGACGGGACGCACCCCTGGCCGAACCAGTATTCCGTGGGTGTCACCGAGTCCCATCTCGCTCATGTGGCCCTCCTTCGCGGCACAGTCTTGCTGCCTTCCGTACGGGCGGGCAAGCACGGACCAGGCGGCGGCCGACGCCGTTTCTGTGCAAAGCGATGCCGAGATTGTGCAGGAACGCCGGTGCACGGCCTCGAATACTGCGACAGACCCCCTGACCCCCACAGCACGGAGAGCAGCTTCATGAGGAGTTTTGTGCACACGGCCAGCCCGAGCCGGGTGGTCTTCGGCGCGGGAACGCTCCCGCAGGTCCGCGATGAGGCCGAACGGCTCGGCGGGTCCCGGGTACTGCTCCTCTCCGACGGATCACCGGTCCTGCGCAAGGACACCGAACGGCTCCGTGAAGTCCTGGGCGACCTGGTGGTGGCCGAGTTCGATGGCGCGGCCATGCACACCCCCGTCGAAGTGACCGAACAGGCCCTGGTCCTCCTGCGCGACCAGCGGGTGGACTGCCTCGTGGCCATCGGCGGCGGCTCGACGACCGGCCTTGCGAAGGCGCTGGCGGTCCGCACGGACCTGCCCCAGATCATCGTGCCGACCACCTATGCCGGTTCCGAGGTCACCCCCGTGCTCGGCGAGACGGTGGACGGCCGCAAGGTCACCCGGTCCTCACCCGCGATCCTGCCGGACACGGTCGTATACGACGTCGAGCTCACCCTCGGTCTCCCCGTCGCCATGTCGGTGACCAGTGGCATCAACGCGCTGGCCCACGCCGTGGAAGCCCTCTACTCGCCGGACGCCGATCCCGTCACCGACGCCATGGCCCTGGAAGCGGTCGCCGCCATCGGCCGAGCCCTCCCCGCCCTCCACGACAATCCCTCGGATGTGGCGGCACGGGCGGAGCTGCTGCAGGCGGCATGGCTGTCCGGCAGCTGCCTCGGCGCCGTCGGCATGGGACTGCACCACAAGCTCTGTCACACGCTGGGCGGCACCTTCGGCCTGCCGCACGCCGAGACCCACACCGTGATCCTCCCGCATGCCATGGCGTACAACGCGCCCGCCGCTGAACAGACGATGGAACGCATCGCGCGTGCCCTGGGCGTGACCGACGCCCCCACCGGCGTCTTCGACCTGATCCGCCGGGTCGGCGGCCCGACGTCGCTGCGGGATCTCGGCATGGCCGAGGCCGACCTGGACCGCGCGGCGGAACTGGCCACCGCACAGCCGTATCCGAACCCGCGCGAACTGACACAGGTCGGCCTCGCCGACCTGTTGCGGGACGCCTGGCATGGCCACCGCCCGCAGGCGGCGGCCGGGTCCGTTCCCGACCTGGGCGCGCTGACCGACGAGGTCGTGGCCAGCTTCGACGGCTGCACGAACCCGCGTCTCAGGCAACTGCTGACGGATCTCGCCCGCACCCTGCATGCCTACACGATCCGCAACGACCTGACCCCACAGGAGTGGCAGCGGGCCATCGACTTCCTCACCGAGGCCGGCCACATCACCACCGACACGCGGCAGGAGTTCATCCTCCTCTCCGACACCCTCGGTGTGTCCAGCGTCGTCGATGCCCTCGCCAACTCCCGTACGCCCGATACCACTTCCTCCGCGATCCTCGGACCCTTCTATGTCGCCGGGCCGCCCGCCGCCGAACACGGCAGCGACATCGCAGGAGACTTCACGGGCACGCCGATGTGGGCGGACATCACGGTGACCGACCAGGAGGGGAAACCGGTCGCCGGTTCCGTCGTGGACGTCTGGCAGTCCAACGAGGACGGCTTCTACGACGTACAACTCCCCGATCTGGACGGGCCGGTGCTGCGCGCCCGGTTCACCACCGGCGCCGACGGGCGGTTCACGTTCTGGTCGATCCTGCCGTCCGAGTACCCGATCCCGGACGACGGTCCGGTCGGCAAGATGCTCTCCGCCGTGGGCCGCCACCCCTACCGAGCACCGCACGTGCACTTCCTGATCAACGCCCCCGGACACCAGCCGCTGATCACCCAGCTGTTCGTCCGGGGTGGGGCCTACCTCGACGGAGCCCCGGGCCGGCGCGACGCGGTCTTCGGCGTCAAGGACGACCTGGTCACGGACTTCGTCCGGCGCACCGGCCCCACGCCCGACGGCCGGCCTGTCGACGGCGAGTGGCGCCGACTCGACTTCACCTTCCGCATCGCGCGTCTCGGGCTTTGAGTGCCCCATTCCCCTACGGATTTCCACAGAGCTTCATGGAGACAGCATGACCACGCCTGAAAGCTACGACACCGACGTCCTCGTCATCGGCAGCGGACCCGCCGGCGGAACCGCCGCCCTGCTGCTGGCCACCTACGGTGTGCGCACCCACCTGGTCACCAAATACGGGTGGCTCGCCGACACCCCGCGCGCCCACATCACCAACCAGCGCGCCATGGAGGTCTTCCGCGACCTCGGGATCGAGCAAGAGGCGCTGGAGAAGGGCACACCGAGCCATCTGATGGGCGACACCGTCTTCGCCACCTCACTCCTCGGCGACGAGATCGGCCGCATCCGCACCTGGGGCACCGGTGACGAGAGCCTGACCGAGTACGCGTCCCAGAGTCCCTGCGGGATGATCGACCTCCCGCAGACCTACCTGGAGCCCATCCTCCTGGCCAACGCCGCCAAGCGCGGCGCCGTGGTCCGGCTGAACACGGAACTCGTCGACTTCGAGCAGGACGCGGACGGCGTGACCGCCACCCTGCGCGACCGGCCCAGCGGAAACGAGCACACTGTCCGCGCCCGCTACATGATCGGCGCCGACGGCGGCCGCAGCATCGTCGCGGAGAAGCTGGGGCTGCCGATGGAGGGGCAGATGGGCAAGGCCGGCAGCATGAACATCGTCTTCAGGGCCGACCTCGGGCAGTACGTCGAACACCGTCCCAGCGTCCTGTACTGGATCATGCGCCCGGGCGCCGACGTCGGAGGCATCGGCATGGGCCTGCTGCGCATGGTCCGGCCCTGGAACGAGTGGCTCATCGTCTGGGGCTACGACATCGACAACCCCCCGCCCGCGCTCACCGACGAAGCCGCGGCGGCGATCGTCCGCGACCTCGTGGGTGACGACGAACTCGACGTGCAGATCGACAGCGCCTCCCTGTGGACCGTCAACCACGCCTACGCCACCCGGCTGCACGCCGGCCGCGTCTTCTGTGCCGGGGACGCCGTCCACCGGCACCCGCCGTCCAACGGCCTCGGCTCCAACACCTCCGTCCAGGACTCCTACAACCTGGCGTGGAAGCTGGCGGCCGTCCTCAAGGGGCACGCCGGGCCCGAGCTGCTGGACACCTACTCCGACGAACGAGCCCCGGTCGCGAAGCAGATCGTCGAACGCGCGAACCTCTCCCGGGACCAGTTCCTGCCGCTCTTCGAGGCTCTCGGCGTAGTGGGTGGGGACGAGGAAGGCATCTCCAAGGCGCTGCACGCGGCTCGGCAGCCGGACGCCGACGGGGCCAAGAAGCGGCGGGCCATCCGCGAGGCGATCGAGTTGAAGCACTACGAGTTCAACGCCCACGGCGTCGAACACAACCAGCGTTACAAGTCGGCCGCCGTCATCCCCGACGGCACCGTCGAAACGATCTCCCGCGACGACGAACTCTTCGCACGCCCGACCTCCCGCCCCGGCGCGAAGCTGCCGCACGCCTGGCTCGTGGACGACAAGGGCGGGCGCATCTCGACGCTCGACCTGGTCGGCAGGGGCAAGTTTTCCATCGTCACCGGCCTGGCCGGAGCCCTGTGGGCCGACGCCGCCGACACCCTGGCCCGGGAACTCGGTCTCGACCTGTGCGCTGTCGTCATCGACCGCGACGCACAGGACGCGTACGGCGAGTACAGCCGCCGCGCGGAGATCGACGAGGAGGGTGTGCTGCTTGTCCGCCCCGACGGGTACGTGGCCTGGCGCCGGCCGGGCGGCGCCGCCGACATCACCGAGGCGACCCGTCTGCTGCGGGAGGCGCTGACCCTGGTGCTCTGCCGACCCGCATGACGCGTTGCACCACGCTGCATGGCGCGGAGATCGGGCTGTTGTCGGTGCCGACCAGGGTGGTCCGCGCGCCGTCGACCTCGGCCTCCACGGTCACCCGCCGCTGGGCGGTGTACTGGTCTGGGCCGGCGGCATGCACCAGACAATGGGCTCGGCCGAGTCGGGCCGCGAACTCGGCGACGCCGACGGGATATGGCGTCGCCATTGCCCACCCCTGGTCCGGGGAACGGTGCGGCCCCGGAGCCGGCAGCGGTCGAGCGTGCACCAGCACGTGGCACACGGGCCGCCCTCACGCCTGAGGCGCCCAGCGTGCAGCGGCGGAGCGCATCGGCTGGCACGGCGGCCGAAGCGCTCGCCAGGGTCGGCCAGTAGCCGGCCACGCACAGCCCCGCCCGTCAGTGCCCGGCGGTCGGTGACAGTCAGGGCATCAATGGCTGGGACGCAGTCCGGACAGGGGGACGGCAACGAGCCGCCGCGGCCGGCGGCCTGCGATGACAGGCGCCGGCCGCGGCGAGCGCGTGCAGGCAGTATCCCGTCAGCTCGTCCAACCCGACATCATCGCGGACTTCGCCTGCCTGAACTCCCTCGGCCGGCAAGTCCCGGATGAAGTGGCGCAGATGCTGCTCGGCATGTACCACGTGACCACCCTGGTGCAGGACGGCAGCAAGCTCTCCTCCGTGAGAGTGCCGCTGTTGCTGGATGAACGCATAGCGTTCCAGCACGGCCGCCAGCCGCCCGCCCGCGGTGCCGGGGCGGTCGCGGAGTTCGGCAAGCTCTGCGAGATGTCCGGTGATCGCACTTGTACGCATGAGCCGATGAACGTGCGGTATTACGCGGCGTAGCCCTTCGTGGCTCGTCAACAGCCTGGCGGCTGTTCATCCGCGCACGCCACCGCATCACGACCCTCCTCCGCTCGCCGAACGGCGGGCGCCGACCACGGCAGAGCAGACGACGCGGGAGGCAGGCCGGCTCGGTGTGCTGCTGTGCTGCTGCCTGGACCTGCGCCAGCCGCTCAGCCCGGCAACATCTCGGCGACGAACCTGCGCCTTCGGGATACCGGCTGGCACGCCGCGAATATCGGGGCCTCGCCCTTCGCGTATGACGTACGGGCGGCCGCGATCGCGGCTGAAGGAAGAGGGGAACCCGCAAGGTGACGATGCTGGATCTGGGAGTTGTCGGCCCGGCGCAGAGCGACTGTCTGTAATCACTTCACCGGTCGCAACGGACAACGGCCCGACTCGGTACCGGAGTCGATTCAGGGCATGAGCGCGCAGGAGCGCCTGGACTGCTTCCTGGGAGAGAAGCTGTTCAGAGCGTACGCGCCGTTCGTCGCGGCCACCCCCTGTATCTGCTTCTCCGAAAGCCCGCCCGACCACCTCAAGTACCTCATCGGCATCGGCCGGTTCTCCCCCTGGGGAATCGTCACCCACCGCTCAGGGCGCGAGGCCGCTTACCGGGGGATGCGCTTCCACATCGTCGCCCGCTACGTGCTCGTCAGCGACGCTGTAGTGGACCTGGGTTCGGAGTGGGGCTCGTACGAGTAACGTCGCAGTTCATTCCCGGGTGGCCGTACTCCTTCGTCGCTGTACTCGAGATGGGAGCCACGTCCTGGACGCCGTCCGCGTCGGCCAGGCCGACGATGCCACCGCCGTCACTGCCGTCACCGCAGACCGGATTCTGACGGGCATCTGAAGTTGTAAGTGATATGCGAAGTTGAAGTTGAAAGATACGCGAAGTTGAAAGAGATACAGCAAGAACTTCCCGTTTGCTGGCATCTACTCCCGGTGTGAGCATATTGAGGAGGTTTGAGCACGCTGTGGGGGGCCAGGCAGGGAGTACCCATGGCCGACGCACCGCACGACAGCCAGGACACAGCCCACGTGGACACCGTGGTAGTCGGCTCGGGCTTCGGCGGGGCGGTCACCGCGTACCGCCTCGCCGAGGCCGGACACTCGGTCATGGTGCTGGAAAGGGGCAAGCCGTACCCGCCGGGTGGCTTCCCCCGCAGTCCCGCCGACATGGCCCGCAACTTCTGGGACCCGAGCAACGGCCTGCACGGCATGTTCGACCTCTGGTCCTTCCGCGGCCTGGAAGGCGTCGTCTCCAGTGGCCTGGGCGGCGGATCCCTCATCTACGCCAACGTCCTGCTGCGCAAGGACGAACGGTGGTTCGTGCACGAGTCGCCGCTGCCCGGCGGCGGTTACGAGAACTGGCCGATCGGCCGCGCCGACCTCGACCCGCACTACGACCGGGTGGAGCGCATGCTCGGCGCCACGACGTACCCGTACCAGGACACCCCGAAGACACTCGCCCTGCACCAGGCGGCCCGTCGGCTCGACCTGCCCGTGTTCCGGCCGCCCCTCGCCGTCTCCTTCGCGCCCCGGCCCGGCGCGCCGCCCGTGCCGGGCGCGCAGATCACCGATCCCGACTACGGCAATCTGCACGGCCTGCCCCGCAGCACCTGCCGGCTGTGCGGTGAGTGCGACGTCGGCTGCAACTACGGCGCGAAGAACACCCTGGACCACACGTACCTGTCGGCGGCCCAGCACCACGGCGCCGACGTGCGCACCCGATGCGAGGTGCGGGGCTTCGCACCCCGCCCCGGCGGTGGCTACGACGTCTCGTACGTCGTCCACGATCCCGCCCGCGAAGGCCACCGCACCGCCACCGACCGGCTGCCCCTGCACCGCATCCGTTGCCGCCGACTGGTGCTGGCGGCCGGCACCTTCGGCTCGACCTATCTGCTGCTGCGCAACCGCGCTGCGCTGCCCGGCCTCAGCGGCGCGCTGGGCACCCGGTTCAGTGGCAACGGCGACCTGCTCGCCATGATGCTGCGCGCCACGGCCGACGCCGACGGGGACCGGCCCCTGCGGCTGGACGGCAACAGAGGACCGGTCATCACGAGTGCCGTGCGCGGCGGCGATGCACTCGACGAGGACGGCTCGGCGGGGCGCGGCTTCTACATCGAGGACGCCGGATACCCGGACTTCGTCGCGTGGCTCGCCGAGTTCGCCCAGATGCCGGGCGGTGCCCGCCGCCTCCTCGGGTTCGGGCTGCACCGGCTGCTGACCCGCCTCGGTGTGGATCCGGCGGGCCGCGTCGGCGGGCAGCTCGCGTTGCTGCTCGGGCCCGCCATGCTCTCCGCGACCTCCCTGCCCCTGCTGGGCATGGGGCGCGACGTGCCGGACGGCCGGATGCGGCTGCGCCGCGGCGTACTCGACGTCGACTGGACGACGCGCACCTCACGCGCGTACTTCGAACGGGTCCGTTCGACCATGCGGGACATCGCGGGCGCGCTGGGCGGCGACTTCCTCGACAACCCGCTGTGGTGGTGGGGCAATCGCGTGATCACCGTGCACCCGCTCGGCGGTTCCCCCATGGGTCGCCATCCGGGGGAGGGCGTGTGCGACGACCTCGGCGAGGTCTTCGGCTACCCGGGCCTGCACGTGCTGGACGGCGCGCTGCTGCCGGGCGCGGTGGGCGCGAACCCCTCCCTGACGATCGCCGCCGTCGCGGACCGGGCCTGCGACCGGATCCTGGACGGGGAATCGGCGCCGCACGCGGCCGCCAGGGCGTCGGCGGCACGGACGGCACTTGAGGAACCGGCGGCCGACGGGTCCGCGCACGGCACTCCGCTCGAAGCCGCGACGCCGGACCCCACGATGCCGGGCGCCCACGCCTCGCCCGCGAAAGCAGCCTCGCCCACCGGACCCGCCTCGCCCACCGGACCCGCCTCGCCCACCGGACCCGCCTCGCCCACCGGACCCGCCTCGCCCACCGAGCCACCCACCAGCCTCAGCTTCACCGAGGAGATGAAGGGGCACATCGCCCTCGATGTCGACGCCCCCGAGCAGGGGCACGCGCTCGGACGCTCGCTCGGACAGCGGCTGAGCTTCCGGCTCACCATCACCGCCGCCGACATCGACCGCTTCGTCGCCGAGCCGACTCACGCGGCGGACGCCGTCGGCCACGTCGACTGCGACGTCCTCGGCGGGCGACTGGAGGTGGAGCGCGGCTGGTTCAACCTCTTCGTCCAGGACGGCGAGGTGGGCCGACGGCGCATGCGGTACCTGCTCCACCTGCGCACCCAGGAGGGCACCCCGCTCACCCTCACCGGGCACAAGGACGTCCACGACGACCCCGGCGCCGACGTCTGGCCCGACACCTCCACCCTCCACGTCCGCCTGCTCGCCGGGCACACCCACGCCGACCACGACACCACCGCGCCCGCCATCGGTGCCGGGATCGTCATCATCCGGCTCGGTGACTTCGTCCAGCAGCTGACCACCTTCCGCACCACCGGCCCGCATCCGGCGCGGGCGATGGAACTCTTCGGCAAGCTGTTCCTGGGCGAACTGTGGGCCGTCTACGGCCGGCGCCTGGCGCGCGCCGTACCTGCGAAAGACAGGCCATGAACCTCAAGCAGCTGCGCGCGCACGCCAAGGAGCTCGACTTCACCCCGTGCGAGCCGGTGCGCTGGCTGGACCCGACCTGCCTCGTGCGGACCGGCGTCAAGGTCGCACTGGCAGACGTATTCGCCGCCTACGCCGACAAGCGGGAGATCCAGGGCACCCTCAGGGCCGCGCCCCTGCGGGCCCCGCTCGGGGACCCCGATCCGCGCGAGCTGTGGATCGACTACGTCGCCGACCTCGGTGACGGCTTCGAGCCCACTGCGTCGGTGGCCTCGGCTCTCGCCGCCGACGCTCTCACCGTCAACCGCGAGCGGCTGCCGCGCGGCGCACTGCTCGTGCTCGGCGGGGACGAGGTCTACCCGGTGGCCTCGGTGGCGGCCTACCGCGACGGCATGACCGGCCCCTACGCCTCCGCCCTGCCGTCCACCGACGGCGTCCCGCCGCTGATGCTGGCCCTGCCGGGCAACCACGACTGGTACGACGGCCTCACCGCGTTCCTGCGGACCTTCACCCTCCAACAGCCCGTCGGTGGCTGGCAGACCCGGCAGACCCGCAGCTACTTCGCCGTACGGCTGCCGTGCAAGTGGTGGCTGGTCGGCCTCGACAGCCAGCTCGGCGCGTATCTGGACGACCCCCAGATGCGCTACTTCCAGAACCATCTGTCGGCCCGGCTGCAACCGGGCGACGGAGTGATCGTCTGCTGCGCCGAACCCACCTGGGTCAAGTGTGCCGACGACGCCGACGCCTTCGACACGCTGCACTGGTTCGACCGCACCGTGGTCCGTACCCGCACCGACCAGCGCACCGGCGAGCAGGTGCCCACCGGCGCCTCGATCCGGCTGTGGCTGACCGGCGACAAGCACCACTACGCCCGCTACGCCGAGCGCCTGCCCACGGATCCGCCCGAGTGCGCCTACCCGCCGCCCGACCCCCGGCGCCGGCAGATGGTGACGTGTGGTCTCGGCGGCGCCTTCCTGTCGTCGACCCACACCCTGCCCCGCGACCTGTCGCTGCCGCCCTCGGGGACCCTGCTGCGGGAGAAGGACGACCCCCCGGTGACCTTCACGCGCGCCGACGAGAGCACCTACCCCCGGGTGCCGGACTCCCGCCGGCTCGCCCGCCGGATCGCGACGCCGTGGTCCCCGTACTGGCTGCCCCGGCGCAACCCCGGCTTCTGCCGGCTCACCGCGGCCCTGCACACCGCCGCCTTCGTTGTTCTCGGCTTCCTGTTCGCGGTGGCGCGCGAAGGGTTCCAGCCCGTCGACGCGGTACGGCAGGGGAGCGCCGCGGACCTGGGCCTGTTCACCGCGGTGACCGGCGGGGTCCTGGTGGTGTTGTGGGGTCTGTCGCGCCGGACCTGGAGCCCACGCCCGGCCAGACCCCGGGCCGCCGACGCCGTACTCCTTCAGGCCGTGGTGGCGCTGGGGACCCTCGCCGTCACCGTCGCGCTGCCGTTTCCCGCCGACTGGCCCGGCTGGGGGGTGCTGCTGGTCTGTCTCGCGGTCGCCGCGATGCTGGGCGCGGTGGCCGGCTCGCAGGCCTTCGCCCTGTGGGTGCTGTCGGCACGTGGCGGCGCCGTCGCCGACTGGCAGATGTCCGGACAGGCCGTCGAGGACCACAAGGGCTTCCTACGTCTGCACATCGAGCCGAACGGCGACCTCACCCTGCACGCCCTGGTGCTCGACGGGATCTGCCATCGGTGGAACCTGACCGACGCACCGGACGGCCGCAAACGTGCGGTGCCCGCCGATCCCCTCACCGTACGGCTGATCGAGGACCCCGTCGTGATCACCCGGGAGGCGAAACACCATGACCGCACGCCCCGAACCGAATCCGCGAGGCCACGGGAGTCCCGGCCCCCGGACCGGGACCGGCTCCATCCGGCGCACGCGCACGCGCCCCACGACCCGCCGTGACCACATCACCGAGGTGCGGCCCTTCACCGCCCGCGACGGCCGGCCGCTGACCGTCGTCCATGTGCAGGGCCGGCATCCGCCGACCCGCGGCCCGGTGCTGGTCGCGCACGGCGCGGGCGTACGGGCCGAACTCTTCCGGCCGCCGCTGCCCAGGACCTTCGTCGACGCCCTCATCGACGTCGGCTGGGACGTGTGGCTGCTCAACTGGCGGGCCTCCATCGACCTGGACCCGATGCCCTGGAACCTCGACCAGGCCGCCGCCCACGACCATCCGGCCGCCGTCGAGCACGTCCTCGCCGCCACCGGCGCGGACCGGCTCAAGGCGGTCGTGCACTGCCAGGGCTCGACGTCGTTCGTGATGGCCGCCGCGGCCGGGCTGCTGCCCCAGGTGGACACCGTGGTCAGCAACGCCGTCTCGCTGCATCCCGTCGTGCCCGCCGTGTCCCGGTTCAAGATCAGCAAGGTGGCACCGGTCGTCGGCCGCGTCCTGCCACACCTCTCACCGGCCTGGGGCGACCGGCCCGAGGGCCTTGCGGCCCGCTGCGTCGCCGGCTTCGTCCGCGCCACCCACCGGGAGTGCCGCAACGGCGTCTGCCGCATGGTCAGCTTCACTTATGGCTCCGGACGGCCGGCCCTGTGGTCCCACGCGAACCTCGACGAGCCCACCCACGACTGGATCCGCGGCGAGTTCGCCGAGGTCCCCATGACCTTCTTCGCGCAGATGGACGCATGTGTGCGGGCCGGCCATCTCGTGGCCACCGGCGAGGTCGAGGGTCTGCCGCTGTCCTTCACCGACCGGGCACCGCAGACCGACGCCCGCTTCGCGCTGTTCGCCGGCGAGGACAACCGCTGCTTCCTCGCCGAGAGTCAGCGCCGCACCTTCGACTTCCTGCACCGCCACCGCCCAGGCCGCGACAGCATGCACATCCTGCCCGGATACGGCCACCTGGACGTCTTCCTGGGCCGCCGAGCGGCGGCCGACACCTATCCGCTGATCCTGGAGGAGCTGGCGCGATGAATCCCGCACTGGGCCTGGCTCGGATGGTCATGTCTGCGACACGGTCACCGGTCCCGGGCCGGCAGCGACGACTTGCCGGACGGCACGCCCTCGTCGACGGCATCCCGTTCGTGCTGCCGGTGGATTCCACCGACACGCCCGCGCTGATGGCCGCGTTCCCCGTCGACCGCGCGGCGGCTGCCCGGCTGCTGCCCGGCGGCGAACTGCACCCGCTCGCGATCCCCGGCGGCCGCGGCCTTCTCGTCGTCACCGTCGTCGACTACGCCCGCACCGACATCGGCCGCTACATCGAGTTCTCCGTCGGCATCGCCTGCACCCACGGACCCCGGCCCGCGCCGCCGCTGCTGCCTGGGCTGCTGCGCGGCAGCTTCGGCACCGGCCAGTACGTCGTGGACCTTCCGGTGAGCAGCGAGATCTCGGTCAAGGGCGGCAAGGGCATTTGGGGCATGCCGAAACACCGGGCCAGCCTCGACTTCAAGGTGGGCGACCGGGCCGTCTCGAGCCAGTACGAGGACGACGGCCGGCTGGCCATGCTCATCGAGATCGAACGCCCGCCCGAGACGCGGCTACCGCTGCGGGTGGCCGCGGTCAACTACTGCGCTTTCCGGGGCATGCTGATGAAATCGTCCATCTACTTCGAGGGCGCCGCCGACATCGCCCTGGGCAGGCGGGCCCGCGCCCGTCTCGTCCTCGGCGACGCCCCCGCAGCAGCCGCACTGCTCGGCCTCCAGATCGCCGAACAGCCGCTGTTCACCAGCTTCCTGCCGTCGACCCGGGGCATCCTCGACGACCACTTCGAATGCTGGTTCCTCACGAGTGAGGAGGCCGGGCGGACGTTCGGCGAACCACTCCAGAGCATCGTCGGTCTGGGCCTGTCGGAGGAGTGGCCCGCACCACCGCGGATCGACGTGGGAGCCCGGCCGTGAACACCTTGCTGCTGGTGAACGCGCTGTACTTCCTCTTCGGCGCGACGATGTACATGGGCACCATGTGGGTGCTGCGTCTCTTCCTGTATCCCACCTGGCGTGCGCTGACCCCGGAGAATGTCAACGTGCACTTCGGCGTGCCCACGACGCTGGCCACCCGGTTCTTCACGGTCGTCGTACCGCTGATGTTCATCTCCGGCATCGTGCTGGTGTGGAGCGAGTGGGGCAGCTGGTACGTCGTGCTGGCGGCCGTCTGCCTGGTCGGTATCACGCTGCTCACCTGGGTCGGACAGGGGATCATCATCCCGGTCAACAAGCGGATCCGGGGCGGCCAGTTCGACGGCCAGGCCGGGCTCACCCCGCTGCTGGTGCGGTGGATGCGGCTCAACGACATCCGGTTCGTCGGTGCCACGGTGACCTGGGCGGCGATCGTCTGGTACGTCGCGGCCAAGGGGGATCTGTGGGGTGCCCTCTCATGACCCTGCTTCCGGCCCGGGTGACCGGTGACCCGCTCCGGCTGGTCCTGCTGGCCATCGCCGCGGTCACGGTGGTGACCGGGGCGTGCCAGATGGTGGCCCCCGGCCTCGTGCTGGAGCTGCTCTCCACCGATTCGGCCGGCTCATCGTCCCTGAGCCGGCATCTCTTCGCGACCGTCGGAATGTTCATGATCGTCATCGGTGGGCTGCTCGCCCAGCAGTTGCTGTCCCCCGGGGCGCCGTCCTTCCCACTGCTGTGGGTGGGGCTGCAGAAGTTCGGCGCGTTCGCCCTGGTGACGGCAGGGGTGGCGCGGGACCTGTTCACCGGCCTGGCACTGCTCGTGGCGCTGTTCGACCTGGCCACGGCGGGGCTGTGCTGGCTGCTGTGGCGCCGGCCGCCCCGCCCGGCCGAGTCCCCCGTCGCCGCGGACGCCGGTACGGCAGGGCCCGAGATCCGGTGAGGCGGTGATCGACGATGAGACGGTCGCTGGTCCTGGCGGGCGGCGGACTGCGGGTGGCCTGGCAGACCGGCGTAGTCCGGGCACTCGACGAGTACGGCACGGAGTTCGACCACGTCGACGGCACCTCCGGCGGCATCCTCACCACGGGCATGCTGCTGTCCGGCCAGGACCCGGCGGAGATGGGCCGACGCTGGTCCGACCTGCGGGTCCGTGACGTCAACTCGCCGCGGCCGCTGACGGACTACCTGCGCGGACCCTGGGCGCTGCCCGCCCTCGGCGACGCGGACGGGGCGATCCACCGCGTCTTCCCCGCGCTCGGCATCGACCCGGAGGCCATCCGCTCCTCGCCGCTGCCCGGCACCTTCAACCTGGTCGACTTCGCCACCAAGACCTGCGTCGCCGTGCCGCACACCGAGGTCGACGCGGACCTGCTGGCCGCGGGCATCTCGCTGCCGCTGTTCATGCCACCGCTGCACCGCGACGAGCACATCTGGACCGACGCCGTATGGGTCCAGGACGCCAATGTGGGGGAGGCCCTGCGCCGCGGCGCCGACGAGGTCTGGCTGGCCTGGTGCATCGGAAACACGCCGTACTGGGGCGACGGACCGCTGGAACAGTACGTCCACATGATCGAGATGTCCGCGAACGGGGCGCTGTTCGCCGAACTGGCCACCGCGTCCCGGCCGTTCACCCTGCACGTGGTCAAACCGGAGTACCCGCTGCCCCTGGACCCCGAGTTCCTCGCAGGGCACGTCACCGCCGACACCCTGATGGAGATGGGCTACCGCGACGCCTGGCACTACCTCGACGGTGCCGACCCGCAGGGCGTGCCGAAGGACTCCGGCTGTACGGCGATGCGGGTCCCCCCGCGCGGAGTGCGGTACCGGGAGCGCCTGCACGGCGAACTCGACGGCGCCGACCTCGTGCTGGACGTCGCCGTCGACCTGACGCTGCCCGACGACGACGCCCCGCCACCCGGAGCCCGGCTGGTCGGACACATCGACCACGATCCGTGGGGCGGCCGGGTGCTGCTTGCCGACGGTCGCGTGGAGGCGGACGGCAGCGCGCTCACCTACACGGCCCGGGTGCACCTGGCGGGCCGGTGGCACGAGGTCCGGGCCCGCCGCGCACCGGCCGACGCGCGGGTACCGGCCCTGTGGTCCCAGACCCGACCCGTGCCCTTCCGGATCGCCGACGGCAAGGACGTCCCACTCGAACTGGGCCTGCGCGACGCGGCACACGCACTGGCCTCCCTGGCCCCCTTCGGCACACACGGCATCCGCGACCGCGCCGACATCATCACCGAACTGGCCGGCACCCCACTCCGCAGCACGGTGACGACCGCGCCGGGCAGGCCCGCTCGGCGGCCGGAAGCCCGAGGCGGGCCTTGGCGAGGAGGCCGTCGATGAGGCGGGGCGGTACGGCATTTCGCACCGCGCCGGGTCCCCACCTGCGCGGTGAACTGATCGAGACCGCGTCCGGTGAGCTCCGCCGGCGATCTCCTCAGGTGCGGCCACACATCTCCGACCGGGGCGAGCTCACGTGTGTGCGGAAGCAGTTGGCAGAAGACCAAGTGATGATCGGACGTCGATCAGCTCCTGCGCGGTGTGACCCTCGGGCGGAATTGCACGTCTTACGTTCGAGACCGCATCCCGGCGGCCCCCAACGGAAGGTTCTTCGATGGACAGTCAGATTGTGAAGGTGAAGATTCACCCCGCCATCGGGGTCGCCCGGGTCGGCAACAGTGTCGAAGCACCCTTCATCGGCCCGGAATCACCGGACCAGAAACCAGCGGACCCCGGCTCCTACAAGGACGGTTCCGGGGCGCTCCGCAGGCAGGCCGCACGGTTCCGTGTGTACGGCTACAACGCCGCGGGGGAGGTGGTGAGGGAGCTGAAGCCGGGCGCCGAGGGTGTCTCCGAGATCGAGTGGACGGTGCATCTGGCCAACAAGAAGGCCGCCTGGTACCAGTTCCATCTGGCGCTGGACATACCCGAGGGCAAGACGCTCGCGGCGGAGCAATACGCTCTGCGCAACGCCGACGTCGTGGGCGCCGAGAGGAAGAAGCTGGTCAACGACCCCGGAAGCCGCACCGTCCGCGGCTCGAAGACCGAGACGCAGAAGTTCGACTCCGGCAAGATCATGGGCAAGGCGGTGTACCTCGGCGAGATCTCCACCCGTTCCGACGGCCGCCTGGTGGTGCTCGGTGGCCGGGGAAACTCCGCCTCCTACAAGAACCAGCCGATCACCGGGGTCGCCAACAACAACACCTGGTACGACGACGTGTCCGACGGCCCGGTGACGGCGAAGGTCCGTATCGACGGCAAGGATCTGACCGCCACCCCGGCCTGGGTCGTGGTGGGGCCTCCGCACTACGCCCCCGGCGTGAAGTCCATACGTACCCTCCACGACCTGCTCTTCGACGTCTTCGTCCAGGCCGGTTCGCTGACCCGCCCGGAGAAGATCTCGTTCACCGATCACATCGAGCCGATCCTCCGCCGGTTCTGCGATCTGCAGTGGGTCAACCAGGGATTCGCGGCACAGTTCGGCTGGAACGGCCCCCACTTCTTCCTCTCGCCCGCCATGCGGAAGAGGCTCGCCGATCCGTCCGACCGGAACCGGGAACTGCGCCGCCAGACGTACGCCGCCCTGCGCGACTACGACCGGGACGGAATGTCCCCGCTGCCGTGGCCGTGGATCTACGGCGACGCCATGGCCAGCAAGCCCAAGTCCGTGCGTCAGCACCTGGTGCTGACGCCGACCCAGGACTGGATGCTGCAGCGCTGGGCGGACGGGGCTTTCCGGGCCGGATCCCTGTGGCAGCCGCGCCCCACGGTCGACGACGCCCCTGTCGGCGAGCAGCCGGGGCTGTTGGACCGGGCGGCCCTGGAGAACTGCGCTGCCGACGCGTTCCACCCGGGGTGCGAGGTCACCTGGCCGATCAGGCACCCGAGCATGTTCAGTGAACCCTTCCGCATCCGGCACCGCGCCACCGGCACCGCGGAACCAGACTACGGGCCCACCCTCACCCCGCAGGAGGCGCTCGCCGCCAATGGCCCCCTGCACGCACAGGGGCCCGGAGACCTCACTCGCTGGATGGCCGCCCCCTGGCAGGCGGACACCGCGAGCTGCCGCTCCGGCTATGAGGTGCTGGCCAACCTGGGGCCCCGGTACAGCCCTTACCTGCCGACCTTCTGGCCTGCCCAGGTACCCAACCATGTCCTCAAACTGGAGGACTTCGAGAAGGTCAACAGGCCGCCGGCCGGGAGCGACGACAGCGCCCGGGAAGAGGCGTTCGAGCGGCGGGCGACCTGGCTGCGCGGCCTCAGCGGCACCATGAACCAGCAGCGCACGCAGATGATCAAGGACTGGCCCAAGCTCGGCATCGTGGAGGTGCGCGACTACACAGTGGGCGACGGGAAGTTCCCGGAACGGATCCTGGTGGAGTCGCGCCCGGGACAACCGCTCGATCAGGCACCGGACACGGCGAACCTCGTCAACCTGCACGTGCCCGACGCGGGTCCGCACGTGTTGTCCGCGGCGGCGGGCATCCGGCCCGAGGGAAGGCTTTCCCCCGAAACCGCCGAGGCCGAGTCCGCGGCACGGGTGATCGGCGAGGCCGCCCGGGCCACCGGCTTCCGCGAGGAGGAGATCACCGCCGGATATCTCGAGATCCTCGACCCCTTCCGCGACGCGCGGTGAGCGCCGCACTCGCTCCCGGCACGGACACCTACGACGTCGTGGTGGCGGGCGGCGGCCCGGCCGGCTGCGCCGCCGCGCTCGTGCTCGCCCGTGCCGGCCGTACGGTTCTGCTGGCGGACGCCGGCACCGGGCCGCCCAAGGTCGGCGAGACGCTCGTGCCCGCCGGGCGGGTCCTGCTCGGCGACCTCGGCGTCGCCGACCGTGTTCTCGACTCCGGGCATCTGCCCTGCTACGGCAGCCTCTCGGCGTGGGGTTCGGCCGACCTGCACGCCGTGGACTTCATCAACGACCCGCACGGCCATGGCTGGCACCTCGACCGGCGGTTGTTCGACCGGCGTCTGCGCGACGCCTCGCGCGCGGCGGGGGCCGAGGTCGCCGAGGGCTCGGCCGTACGCGACATCGCGCGGACGCCGGACGGCGGCTGGACCCTGGTCCTGCGCGGCGGCACCGGCCCTGCCGGTACCCGGTCCGGTGGCGAGCGTACGGTGCGCTGCCGCTGGGTGATCGACGCCACCGGCCGCGCCGCCGCGATCGCCGTCCGGTGCGGTGCCCGGCGGCGGGTCGGGGACCGGCTCACAGCTCTGTACGTGCCCCTGGAGGCGGACCCACTGGACACCGACCGCCGTTTTCTCGTCGAGTCCGACGACGACGGTTGGTGGTACACCGCCCCGCAGCCCTCCGGTGGGCGACTGGTCGCCTACTTCACCGACGCCGACCTGCCCGCCGCTTCCCACACCGCCCGCCACTTCCGCCGGCGGATGACGGCCACCCGCCACGTGTCGCGATGGGCCCACCGGGACGGACCCCCGCCCACGTCACCTGCCGCGCCCCGCCGGGCCGCCGCGCACACAGCGCACCTGGACACGGTGTACGGAGACGGCTGGACCGCCGCCGGGGACGCGGCGGTCGCGTTCGACCCGCTCTCCTCCCAGGGCGTGCTGACCGCTCTCTACACCGGGCTGGGCGCGGGCCTGGCCGTCGACGCCCGCCTGGGCCGCGCCCCCCACGGCGCGGACTCGGCCCTGGCCGCATACGCGGACAAGGTCGCGGCCGCACGGAGCGCGTATCTGCGCGGCCACCGTGTCATCCACGCCCAGGAGGCCCGCTGGACCGACCGTTCCTTCTGGGCGCGGCGCCTGGCCGGCCTCCCCGATTCGTCCTGGCGGCCGCAGGAAGGGCCCAGCACGTCATGAACACGCAACGCCCCCGAGTCGTCGCCGAGGTCGGCTGGACCGTGCCGCAGCGACGGCACTCGGCTGGACGGCGTCTTCCGGCCGAGCCGACCGAGCGCGGCACCCCGGGTGTCGTCGGTGTGCCGCGCTGGGTCGCCGCCGTTGAGGCGCTGGTGGCCGCCGTCCCGGAGTGGCTCCGTGGGCCTGACCCGCCCGCCCGATGTGGGGAACTCCCTGGCTGGGGCCGTCGCCCTGGAGCCGATGACCGTGACCTTCTATCCCTGCGACACAGCGGCACTCCTCGCCAAGACCGTTCGCCGTCATGTGGTTGACGGCTCGGCACATCGCATTGGGTCCCGTGCAGTGCTCGCCCAGATCAGGAAACGCATATTTCCGGCATCGTGGTTCCCTGCGCGACCGTCGCCCTTCATGTTGCCAAGAGCGACACCGCCGCACGTCCCTCCTTTTTCTGCCACGCTCGGCCAGGGCGCCACTGCCTCCGCGTTTGCCCCCTCGGCCTCCGCGATGGTCGCGCCCTCAATCCGGCCGCCAAACGCGGCCGTGCCCTCGGCAGCTACGGCTTCTCCGAATCCATCGGCCACCCCCTCGGCCCGCTGCTGGGCGGTGTAGGGCGGCCCGCGCCTGCTCTTCACCGTCATGGCCCTGTGCGCCGCTGCGGTCGCCCTGTGGGCAGCGCTCGCCGTACCCGCCGTGCCACCACTGCCCCACAAGAGGCAAACCGTCGCAGACCTCGCCCGGCGCCTGGCCGACCGCGCCTTCCTCGTCCCCGCCGCATGCCTGGCGGCCGCCACCGCCGCACTCTCCGTCGGTGTCGGTCATCGGCACCGGCCCCGGTCTGATCACCGCCTCGGCTTCGCCAGCCTCGGCCCTCCACACCTGAAGAGCACGTGGGCCAGACCATGGGCTCGGCCGAGCCGGCCGCGAACTCGGCGACACCGACGGGCCCTTGTTCGTCGCTGCTATCGCCACCGTGTCGACCCCCGCCTCCGGCTACGCGGCCCTCGCCGTCCTGCCGGCAGCAGGACCGTTGACAGCTCTGACGGTCCGTTCCCTCGACGACCAGGTCGACGTTGTCGGCCTTGCTTCACACAGGACCACGAAGTTCGAGCTCTCGCGGGAACTGATTGAGCAACTGATCCCTTTGGTCCCCTCATTGACCAGGGTGGATGGCTGTCGATCCCCCCACGCTGAGGTGGGCCGCCGAGCGCCTAGAAGCCGCCGCCGTATCGACAGCACGCATCGCTGGACGCGGGACAGGCGCCCGTGGCCGCCTCGGCTGGGAGCGGGCCGAACATCCCGGCACCGAGGCACTGCCAGGACTCGTGGAAGTACTCGTCCGGCAATGGGCGGCGCGGACTCGACGTGTACAGAGCATTGCCCTGAAGGTCAGTGACCTGGCCATACGCACCCCGGCCGGTCAGTCGGCTGACTCCGGCACGGAGCCACCCGCCGCCTCGGCAGTCGGCTGGACTCCACCCCGAGTAGGAGCCGGGCCGCACGCCGTCGGGTTGTTTCGTGCTGTGCCGCCAGGGGGGTGTCGAACCGCCGATGCCGAAGATGTCGACCACGGGCAGGACCTCGGGCAGGGCGTACGCTCCCGGCTCTCCGGGCCCGGCAGCCGTGAAGTTGAGCAGACGTCGAGGACCACGATGGACGGCGCCTGCTGCGCCAGCACCGTACGGGGCACGGCGTCCGTCACTCCCGGTCATGAACTGCATGCGGTTCGCGATCGAGGGGATGTTGATGTAGTTGGGTCCCGTCACCTCAAGGCCGACGTCGATTCGGTTGGTGCTGCCGCCTACAACCTTGGGCTGCTTGGTGGTTGGAGCCGACCCTGTTGAAGTCGTACAGCACTCCCATTGGTCACCGCTGTCCTGGCGGACCGGCATATGGGTGTGGTTGCGCTTGTCCGGCTCAGGGGCGTGCAGGACGCCGCGGTCTGACCCGCGCCGGCCATCCAGGCTCTGAAGCACCCAGCCGGTCGGGCGGCGCGGCCCGAGGATCTCCCGCTCGATCGGAGTCGGCGGAAGCCGGATGGTGGGGACGTCGTCGTACGAGACGTCGTCGACCCGCTTCACGTAGGCGGGAGCCTTCACCCACACGGTGTACGGGCGGGCTCTACGGTCCCTTGAGCGCGGCCCGGCGCCACCCGCTGCTGCCCGTGCCGTACCCGAGGGTTGAGGAACCTTCGTGCCAGATCGTGCGCTAGGAGTTGTCGTCAAAGTGCCAGGCCCGCGTCAATAGCGATGGGCTGCTTGGTAGGACTCGACGGTCTTCTCGTAGCGGGTGGCGATGCCGCTGAGCATGACCGAATATGACCTGCTGAACTTCTAGTTCCTGCTGAACGGTGGGACCCGGGCGGCGTTCCGCCGGCCGACAAGCTAAATCTCGCTGACGGGGGTAAATAGATGCGGCGTACATGGAAGGTCAAGCTCGCTGGAGTCGCCATGGCAACGGCCGGGGCGGCTTCTCTCATCATGGGAGGGGCGGGATCTGCTGCCGCCGACCCCCCTGTTCCTTGCGGCCTTCGCGATGCCACCGGAACGGGAGGCGGCTATTACGTGGTGAATTGCGTCTACGCCAACTCACTGTTCCGCCTCACTTATTACGCAGGAACCGTCGACCACTGCCTGGGTCCGAAGGAGTGGCGGTACTACTCGTCGTCCTGGCATCTGACAGCGGCTACACGAATCGGTAGCTGCTAAGGGCTGTCCCGTAATCCCCGGCGGGCGCACGACGCCGGCTACGGCACCTCGCCGCGTTGTCGGAACGCCCGCATACATCCAGTATGCGGACACTCCTCCGCCTTGCGATGCACCGCATCCGACGCCGTGCGCTGATCCACTGCGGATTACGGGACAGCCCTTAGCTTGTTCTTTTTCTTCCGGTCTCGAACCGTGTCTCGAACTGGGTCGCTCACCTGGGGATTCGCCGGACGTGGGGGCGGCCTTCGTCTGATCCTGTGCTCCGACCAAGGTGCACGTGACCAAGACGAAGGCCGTGAGGGTGAGTCTGCTGCCTGATGCTGTGCGGAGGGAAATCTTCGCGGAAGCGTCACGCTTCCGGGGCGAGTTCTACGAGTGTCTGACCGCTCGGCGTGACGAGTTGTTCGAGCTCACCGACGCGGTGCTGTGTGCGGAGGGGGCGGTGAAGTCCCCGGTGGACCTGACGCTGCTGCCCGAGCATCGTCGTGGGCACGGAGCGATGTACGGCGGTCTGAACCACGGCCGGGTCGACGTTGGTCGGCTGCGGGCGGTGCCGGCCGGGGCTGTCGCTGCCGCGTTTCGACGGCGGGCGCCTGGTCCTTGCCGTCGATGTCTCGCCGTGGCTCCGCTCGGACGCGCCATGCTCGGCGGAGCGGCTGTTCTGTCACGTCTACGGCCGGGCGAAGACGGTGTCGCAGTTCATTCCGGGCTGGCCCTACTCCCTTTGTGGCCGTGCTGGAGCCCGGTGCCACGTCCTGGACCGCGATCTTGGACGCGGTGCGGCTCGGACCCGTGGACGACGCGACCGCGATCACCGCCGCCCAGCTGAGGGGTGTCGTCCAGCGCCTCATGACCGCAGGCCAGTGGCAGGCCGGGGACCCTCATATCGTGATCGTCAGCGACGCCGGCTACGACGTCACCCGCCTGGCCTGGGTCCTGCGCGATCTGCCGGTCGAGCTGGTCGGCAGGGTCCGCTCCGATCGCGTGATGCGGCTGCCGAAACCACCGAGGATGCACGGCGTCAACGGCCGGCCGCCCAAACACGGCCCGGAATTCCGCTTCACCAAGCCGGAGACCTGGCCCGAGCCCGCGATCACCACGGTCATGGACACCACCACCACCGCAAGGCCGAAACCCAGGCATGGGACAAGGTCCACCCCCGGCTCACCCACCGCTCCTCCTGGCTCGACCACGACGGTGAACTTCCCCTGGTCGAGGGGACGTTGATCCGGTTGAAAGTCGAGCATCTGTCGAAAGACCGCGATGCCCCGCCGGTGTGGTTATGGTCCTCCAAGACCGGCGCCACCCCGGACGACGTGGACCGCTTCTGGCAGGTATTTCTCCGTCGCTTCGATCTGGAAGCACACCTTCCGTTTCGCGAAGCAGACCCTGGGCTGGACCACTCCGAAACTCCGTACTCCCGAGGCCGCGGACCGCTGGACCTGGATCCTGATCGTCGCTCACACCCAGCTCCGGCTCGCCCGGCCCCTCGCCGAAGACCTCCGCCGGCCCTGGGAGAAACCCACCCCCGACCGGCTCACCCCGTCCCGGGTCCGCCGGGGGTTCAGGAACATCCGTGCCCACCTCGTCTGCCCGGCCCGTGTTCCCGAACCCCGCGGCGTCGGCCCCGGACGACCGCCCGGCGCCAAGAACGGACACCGGGCACCCCGCTACGACGTCGGCAAGACCCTCAAACGCCCCGAGACCCTCAAAGCCATCGGCAAGCCCGGAAGAACTTGGTAGATAAAAAACAAGCTTAGAGGTCGCGCAGATAGGCGGCCGGCAGACGGGGACAGGCACAGTTCCATAGTCATGGAGTTGCGACGCTCTGTGACCATCGGAGATCCTGTGCCCGCGCCGCCATCATGGCTGACCGAACCGCTGTGGGAACAGCTGTGGTGTTGGCGACGTCCCAGCCGTGGCGGCGGGCGTCGACGCGTCGTGGCCGGGAGCGGCTGCTTGAAGGGCAGCGGTCAGGTAGCGGTGAACGATGTCCAGTTCGCCCGGAGTGAAGTCCTTGGCCGCCTCGACCAGGTTGGCGATGAGCGGGCCGAAGAAGGACCGCCCCAGCTCCACGGCTTTCTGTTCCACCGTCAGCACGACGCGTCGTCGGTCGTTTTCATCGCGCCTACGACGGACGAGCCCCAGGCGCTCCAGCCGGTCGAGCAGGGCAGTGGTGCCAGCCGAGTTGAGCCGCAGCGCCGTACCGAGTCGTCCCGGGGTGACGTCGGTGCCAGCCCGGTCAGCGTCAAGCAGGTGGATGAGGGCCCGCAGATCGGTCGGGTGCAGGCCGTTTCGTGCGGCGAACTCGGCGCCGCGCAGGTCGAATTCCACGGTTACTGCGCGCAGTAGGTGGACCAGCCGCATCGCGGGGTTGATGTCATCATTCACCGGGCTAGTATCTCGCCAAGCGAGATACTAGGTCAACGAGACGATTCCTCGGGGGTTCACCGTGTCCTCATCCCAAGATTTCTTCGCCGCCTACGACGCACTCCTCGCCCGCTGGCCCACCGGTACCACCGAGATCGACGTTCCCACCCCGTACGGCACCACCCGTGTCCACGCCTACGGCCCTGCTGACGCCACCCCAGTCCTCCTTCTGCACGGCGGCGGCTCCACCGGCGCGGTCTGGTTCGCCAATGCCCCGGCACTCGGCACGCACCACCGGGTGCTGGCCGTCGACATCCTCGGCGATGCCGGACGCAGCATCCCCGGCGGGCGCCCGCTGCGCACAACCACCGACCTGATGGTCTGGTTGGACGCGCTGCTCGACGGCCTCACGGTGTCCCGCACGCACCTGCTGGGCCACTCCTACGGCGGCTGGATCGCTCTGACCTACGCCCTACACGCCGCACGGCGGGTCGATCGGCTGGTACTGCTCGACCCGACCCAGTGCTTCGCCAACTTCCGCCCGAGTTTCCTGCTGCGCTCGCTGCCGATACTGTTGCGCCCGACGGAAGCCCGTGCGCGCGCCTACCTGGACCGCGAGACCGCGGGGACCGACACCGACCTGGGCTGGAAGCGGCTCTATGCCATGGCGGTCTCGGGCTTCACGAACCGGAAACTGGTCGTCGGTCGCCGCCCGGACCCCACGGCGCTGAGCGTCCCGCTCCTGGTCCTTCTCGCCGGCCGCAGTGGCACCCACGACGCCGCGAACGTCGCAGCCCGGGCCCGCAAGGCCGTACCGGACGCCCGGATCGAGATCCTCGCCGAGCTCACCCACTTCGCTATGCCCACCGCCGTGCCCGCGGAGACGAACCACCGGATCACCGATTTCCTGGCAGACAACCAGGAGAAGCAAGCCGCCCCGGGCGCAGTGTGAAGGAGATCAAGCGGAGCGGATTGCGCTGAGGCCACTCAGCAGCGCGATCCAGACTTCGGGGGGAAGGCACGTGGTCGTTCATGGTCGGCGGCGGGGGCGTCCCTCCCAGCGATGGGTGGTCCAGGCTCGGCGGATCAGGCTACGGGCGGTGATGATCGTGTCGGCAAGGTCGAAGAAGGCTTCGATGACGCTGATCCGCCGTTCGTAGCAGCGCGCGAGCTGGTGGAAGGTGTTCTGCCAGGCGTGGGGTGCGCTCGACATGCCACCGCTGGGTGGCCTGGACCGGCGCCATGGTCCCCTTGCGGGCGATCCGGCCGTACGTACCGGTTTCCGACGTAGCGGTCTCCGGGGTTGAGTGTGCCCGAGGGCTGGAGCGTGTCCACCTCGCTGTGTCGCTCTTCGCGGATGTCGTTTCGATGTGCGTTCGGGAGTCACTCGTGGGGCTTCCGCGTGATCAATGTCGATGAGAACTGATGTCATTCGAAAGCAGTTGCGAGCCCTTCGTGTCTCTCTTCAGGGGGCGCCTGTCGTGCTCAGCGGGGCATCGGGCACCCTGCCGCAAGGCGCTGTGCGGGATAGTGCGGCGTTGATCGAGGCGGTGTCGGGGAGGGCGAGGACTGATGGACGGCGTGTTATTGCGGAGTGGAGACAAGAGGCGGCGGACTCGCGCAGTCTTCGTTGTTGTCGGCCTGATGCTCTTCGCCGGATGCGAGGACTCCCGAGGAAAGCCGCCCCCGCCGCCCACTGGGCCGTCTGCCATTGCCTCGTGTGTGACGGCGTCAGGGGAACTGATCGCTGACGTGAACGATGACGGGCGTCCGGATCGCGTCTCCGACCCATCCCGTAGTGGTACTCGCTTCAACATCACCTTCGGGGTCGGCTCGGCCAATGAAGCGACTGTCGGAGCACGCGCCTTGGCTGATTACACCGGTGGCAGACAGGAGTACGTGATCGGCGCCGCCGCGGACTTCAACCTTGACGGATGGGCCGACCTGGTCATCGTCGCGGGAGATGAGCAAGCGGGCGATACCCCGATCTACCCCCGGATGGCCGAGTTGCGGCTGGGCCCTTTCTCCAACAGCGGGCGCGGGCAGAAGATAGTGCCTCTCGGCCTGGGGGCCACGCAGGAGATGTCGGTCGTTGACTACAACCACGACCGGTACCCCGACCTGGCGGTGTACGGCCACGTCGGCGACGGTGAACGTATGGCAAGTGCTCGCCTCGGTGAGGAGGCCAGGGCACTTGCCGACACCAGGGGGTACGAACACGGGACAGAGTTCGAGAGCCCGGCCAGGCTGCCCAACACACGTCTGGGCCGCTTCTATCAGCCCTGCTCGGCGAGCGACGTGACCGAGTGACAACCATCCATCCCGGCCGGCTCCCGGTCATGGTCCCGTCTCCGCCTTCAGCCGCCGCCTTCGAGCGCCGGACTGGCCAACCACAAGTAAGCGAGTTTCAGCCCTTGACCGCGGAGCTGGCGACGCCCTGGACGAACCACCGCTGGAAGAACGCGAAGACGATCAGGGCGGGCAGGACCAGTAGCACGCCGAAGGCGAGGATCTGGCCCCAGCCGACGGGCTGCTGGCGTCGGGCAGCTCGGCGGAAAGGATGCCCCCGTAGGTGGTCGCCAGGACGGTGAGGTTGAGAACAGGGTGGATTCCTTGATCGGTGGGGCCGTCTCTCCCGGAGACCCATGAGACAGCTACCGGGTCGTGCACCAGGCCCGACGTGTGGTGCACATTCCCCCCGTCCGGCCCAGTGCGACTACCCGGACTACGGCAAAGGGCCGCACAACGGGTCCAGCTCGATCACTGACTCTCATTGCGCCCGAACACGGGCGGCTGGGCTCGGTAGCGGCTTTGCCGAAGACGCCCTACCCCTTCCTCACGTACGGAACGCCGGTGGGATCCGAACGCTGTGGACAGTGTTCGGATCCCACCGGCGTTGAGGGCGGGGACGTGTCATGCCGTCGCTGTCTGTGCGGACCCCGCGGGCTCCGTCCGCCCGGTGGCGCCCTGCTGGCCCTGCTCGCGGTCGGCGCGGTCCCGCTCGATGCGCTCGTGTTCGGCGCGTTGCCGTGCGGCCTGCTCTCGGGTGATCACTTCGGTGGCGGCACCGAGGACGACCGCGATCGGCCACTCGACGGCCTCGACCACGGCCATGGCGCCGAGGAGGCCGTAGAAGGCCAGTTTGCGGGGCGAGGGAAGCAGCGAGGTCGCCGCGGATGTGGCCGTACGCGCGTTGCGGAATACGTCGCCCGGGGTCACGTAGGGGATGGGTACCTGGGGGTGCGCGGTGTGCAGGTGCAGCACCTTGCCGCCCGCCCGCTTCTCCTGGCCGCCCTCCTCCTCGCGGCGCTCGGCAGTTGCCTGCTCAGCCTCCTGGGCGCGGGTTTCCTCGGCCTGGGCCTCGGCCCGAGGTGGGGTCGGCTGCTGTTCTTGCTGAGGTCGTGGCTGGGTCTCTGGCGGTGTCATCTCCGCCTCCCGTGCATGCTGGGAAGTGTGGTCGAGGGGTTTCCCCGACCCATTTTCCACCCCTAAGCACCCGCAAACCACTTAAACGGACGAATAGTTCAGATTGTGTGGTGTCCAACCGGTATGTGCGGTCAGGCGTAGGCCGTCACCGGACGCCCGGTCGCGGAGAACGTCTTCCAGAGCTGCATGAACAGCCGTACGAGGGCGGCCTCGATCAGGGCGACCGCGACCTGGGTCAGGATCGTGGTGAAGATGTGCGGCACGGTGAGCCGCCTTTCGCTATCAGTGTGCATCGTGCTGGGAACGGCTCCTTTGTCCGGTCCGATGTCATCCGGGAGGCTGCACACGGGTGGCCTGCGGGTGAACTTTCACCAGCGGACCGGCGGCGCGCCGCACCACAGCCGGCACCAGGACCGACCCCACCGCCGAAGCCAGCGCGATCGTCCAGCCCACGGGGCACAGAGGCCGGTTGCCGAAGAAGTGGCTGAGGCCGGGAACGGTCACCACTACTCCCAGCACGACCAGGGACCCCACGGCGGCCGCGGCGACCACCCGGTCGCGGCCCGCGTCCCGCAGCGTCTGGAGCAGCTGGGAGGAGATCAGGGCGGCCATGGCGACGGTGTCGGCGTGCGCCCGGGTGCCGGTCGCCCGGGCCAGGACCCAGGCGACGGGGGCAGCGGCCGCGGTGACGGTGGCGCGCAGCTGGAGGTGGCGGGTCAGGGCCTTGCCCAGCGAGGCTTCGGGCCCCTCCGCGAGCAGCCGGTCGGCGTGGTCGGCGGGCGGCCGGGCGGCGATGGCCATGGCGGGCAGCATGTCGGTGAGCAGGTTAACCAGCAGCAGCTGGCGTGCGTTGATCGCGCTGCGCCCGGTGAGCAAGGTGGTCGCCAGGACGAAGGCGATCTCGCCCAGGGTGCCGCCGAGCAGGATGCCCAGCGCCTTGCGCACCGAGGCCCACATGGCCCGGCCCTCGACGAAGGCGTCGACGATGGTCTCGATACGGTCGTCGGTGACGACCATGTCGGCGGCGGTGCGGGCGGCCGGGGTGGGCCGAGGGCGATGCCGATGTCGGCGATGCGGATGGCGGGGGCGTCGTTGGCGCCGTCGCCGGTGACGGCCACGACGCGCCCGGCCGCGCGCAACGGGGTGACGATCCGGACCTTGTGCGCCGGGGTGACCCGGGCGAACACCGTGACGTCCGGCAGCGTCCGGGCGAGCGCGGCGTCGTCCAGGGCGTCCAGCTCCACCCCGTCATCAGCCGCGGCTCCTCCTCGGGCCGCAGTTCCCGGGCGATCGCGGCAGCCGTGCTGGGATGGTCCCCGGTGACCATGACGATGCGCACCCCAGCCCGGGACAGCCGGTCCACGCTCTCGGCGGCGGTGGCCCGCACCGGGTTCCGCCAGGCCCAGCAGACACAGCCCGTCAACGCTCTCGTCGTCGAGTTCCGTCGCATCGCCGGGCGCCTGCGAGGGCGCCACCCGCTCGGCGACCGCCAGGACCCTCAGGCCGCCCCGGGCGAGCCGGTCGACCTCCGTCTCGGTCTCCGCCTGCTGCCGTTCGTCGAACGGCTCGGTGGTCTCACCCCGGCGGATGGTGTCGCAGCGGGCCAGTACAACCTCTGGCGCGCCCTTGACCACAACCCGCGTCTCGGCATCGACCCGTCCCAGCACGGCGTGGTAGCCGCGCCCCGGCTCGAACGGAAGCTCCGCCAGTAGTTCCCAGGTGTCCGAGCCGAGCCCGGCGGCCCGGGCCGGGGCGGCACCCAGCAGCTCGGCACCGGCGGCGATGGCCCGGTCGGTGGGATGGGCCAGCGACGCGGCCGGCCCCGGCGGACCCGCCAGGGCCGCCGTGGCCAGGATCCGGCGCAGCGCCGGGGTGAGCCGGTCGGGCGGACGGCGATCGAGGCCGTCGAACACCTGCTGCAGGCTGATCCGGCCCTCGGTGAGCGTGCCAGTCTTGTCGAAGCACAGCACATCGGTGCGGCCCAGCGCCTCGATGGTGGAGGAGCTGCGCACGAGCGTGTCGCGGGTGGACAGCCGACGGGCGGCGGCCAGCTCGGCGACCGTGGCGATGAACGGCAGCCCCACGCGCACGGCCGCCACGCACAGGCTGACCGCGGAGCCCAGGGCGGCGCCCAGCGGCCGCCGGCGCAGCAGGTCGATGGCGAACAGCACGACACCCGCCGCGACGGACAACGGCAGGAACCACCGGCCCAGCGCCTTCAGCCGCCGCTCCACACCGCTCTGAGGCGGCCCGCCCTCCGGGGCCGCCTCGGCCGCGCTGCCGGCCTCGGTGGCCGTCCCGGTGGCAACGACCACGGCCAGCGCCTCACCGGCCGCCACCGTCGTCCCCTGATAGAGCATGGAAGTCCGGTCCGCGACCGCCCGGGCAGCAGTCGGCGCGGCGCTCTTCACCACAGGCAGCGACTCGCCGGTCAGACTGGACTCGTCGACCTCCACGCCCTGCGCCCGCACCACCCGGCAGTCCGCCGGAACCGCGTCCCCGGCCCGCAGCTCGATCACATCGCCGCGCACCAGGTGCTCGACGGCCGCCGCGCCCGGCCCCGCGCGGTCGGGCCGACGTACCCGCACCCGTGCCGAGGTGGCCTCGACCAGCCGTTCCACCTCCCGCTCGGCCTGCTGCTGCACGCCGCCGAACCAGCGCGTCCACCCCGAGGGCGCCGCCGATGAGCACGGCGTCCAGTACGGAGCCGAGCGCGGCCGAGACTCCGCCGCCGACGGCGAGGATGGGGGTGAGCGAGTTGGCCAGCTCCTCCGCGACCGGCCAGGCCGGGCACCACGACGGGTCGATGTCCTCCAGCTGCTCGCGCCGCTCCTCCGACAGCGCGCCGGCCACCGATCCCACCGGCAGACCCTCGGCACGCCGCTGCTCGATCTCGGCAGCCTTCCGCGCGGCGGCCCTGGCGTTCTTCGGAAAGATCCCGACCTTGTACCCCGCGTGCGTCCGCCTCAAGGGCGACGGCGTGCACCACGCGATGCTCGGCATCGCGCGCCTGCACAACTTCGCCCTGGCAGGCTGATCGAACAAGCCGCCCGACGGGCATCTACGTCACCGCCTCAGCGGAGATCATTTACGGGACCGGGTGCGGGCCTCCGGGCTTCCGCGCCGTCCCAGCAGCGGCGCGCTCCTGCGGGCCAACTGTGTGCGGAGCCGGCTTATCTGGCCTGAGCGGGGTTCAGGATTGTTGCCCATGTAGTGAAGGGCGCTATGGGAGTCTCCGCATCTCCGGGGGTGCTGACTGCTGTGCGCCCTTGAGTCCTTGAAGGTTCACGAGACGTGTCACCGTCTCTGGACAGCTCATATATAGGCTATGTAGAGTACGAGTATGGGTAGTCCGCGTATGACCCTGCAGACCCAACTGGTGCTCCGGGCCTTGCTGGAAGACCCCGCCAAGGAGCGTTACGGCCTTGAGCTGTGCGAGCTGGCGGGGCTGCCGTCGGGCACGATCTATCCGATCCTTGCCCGTCTGGAACAAGTCGGCTGGGTGGACAGCACCTGGGAAGACCCTGCCGTACATGAGGAAGCCGGCCGTCCGCGCCGTCGCTTCTACCACATCACCGAGGACGGTGCCGAGCGCGCGCGGGACGCCCTGGCGCGTGCCTACCGGGCCCGCAGGCAGCCCCTGCCGGGGTGGGCCGCCCGCCCGATCGCCGACGGGGGAGTGTCATGAGGGCCCGGCGCCGGTTAGCACTCCGACCGAACAGGCGGCACTCCGCCGCCCCGTCCCTGGACGGTCTCCTGGATATCGTGCGTACGCATCACCCGGACGCCGACACCTCGCTCATCCAGGACGCCCACGATGAGGCCGCCATGTGGCACGCGGGCCAAACCCACCGCAGCGGCGACCCGCTCCTCACCCACTGCATCGCCGTCGCCGCCATTGTTGCCGACATCGGCATGCCACCGCCCGTGATCTGCGCGGCCCTTCTGCACGACATCGACGACAGTGCCTGCCCGCCGGGCTGCTTGACCGAGCGCTTCGGGCAGGAGGTCGCCGACCTGATCTCGGCCGTCCGCACCGCCAGGCTCAGCGCGATCCCGCTCAGCGCACTCAACTTCCACACCGCACGGACGCCGACGCGTGAGGAGGCCGTGCTGGCCATCCGTCTCGCCGACCGGCTGCACAACATGCGCACCATCGCCTTCGTCCCCCCGACAAGGCGCTACCGCGTCGCCCGTGAAACCCTCGACGTCATCGCACCACTGGCCCGCGCAGCCGGCCTGACAGACGTGAGCCGCGAACTGCACGACCTCTCCTCCGCCGTCATCCAGCCCACATCCACCGCCCCAGTCACCACACGCGCACTTACCATACTGACCCTGCTGCTTCCCACGCCGACGCGCGCGCGATGGCGCGAGGAATGGCACACCCAGGCTGTCGTGGACACTGCGCCGAACGGCCTTGCGGGGACAACGATGGTGAGCACCGTAGCCCGCATCGGCAGCGTGCTGGGTGCGGCGGCCGCTTTCGCCATCGCCATGGCCCGTGGCGGCCTGCCCGCCTGGACCACCGGAACTCTCCCGGCAGGCACCCTCGCCCTCGCCGCTCGTTCACGCCGGAGTTCAAGGCCGAGATAGTCGAGCTGTGCCGGCGGGGTGACCGCTCGGTCGGTCAGGTCGCCAAGGACTTCGACCTGACCGAGACCGCGGTGCGGGACTGGGTCAAGCAGGCCGAGGCCGACGCCGGCGAGCGGGACGGGCTGACCAGCAACACCCTCGCAGGGGCCCGCATGAGGGCGTCCCGCCCGTACACGGCGGCTGCAACCGGCCCCGGCCCGGCAGCACTCATGACCGGGTGCGTGCAACCGGCGGCGCTCCTGCGCAGCCGCCTTGACGGGGTATGGGAGCACCTTCGCTCCGACGCCGGATCCAGGACCGCCCCCGCCACGACGGCCCCGGCCGTCCGCGCTACGGATTACAGAGTTCCTCCACCGCTACCTGCCACTCCTTCACCGTCTTCCTGCCCTCCAGCCACAGGTCCCTGAAGTGTTCGACCTTGGCCATCTGAGTCTCGATCGCCACCTCGTTCGGGGGCTCTGCGGCTTGCAAGACGAGGAGCTCGTCTTGAGCGTCGTTCAGGAGATTCAGCCTGGCAACAGCCACCTCCTGGGACTTCTTAAGGCCAGCCTTGGCATGCTCACAGATCGGCGGTGTTCCCGGCATCTGTCCTCCTCGGTAAACGCACTCGACGTGCGGGGGCTGGGTCGGGTGTCGGCCAGGTGCCACGTATGAACGGGACGCGGCCGCCCGTCCTCCCGCAAGCTAATGGCCGTTTCGCTCCAGGCAGAGGAATCCGCACCCCGCGCGGGAGATGTTGCACTGTTCGGCGGAGCCCCGGCGGCACACTGATGAGGCTCTTTGAAAGCGGCCAGAGCTGCTTGTCTTCCCCATTTGGTTCGGTTTTGGAGGATGTGGGGAGGGTGGGGAGTAGGAGCATGTGCCGCGGTGGTCGGCCTGGTCATCACACGGCTGTGCGTGTTGTGTAGCTTTGGCCAGAGGCTGATCTTTGGGGGGAGAGGGAGATCGTGCACGACTTGGGGGCGTTGCGCTTCGTGTCCTGCGCTGGATCGGCGCCGGGATAGCCGCCGCGCTGGAATACACGAACCTCCGTGACGGCTTTCGGGGGCTCAGGCGTGACAAGCGGCGCGGAGCGCGCCGTTCTCGCTGAGTGGTGAAGTTCTTCCGCTGAACAGAACCTGCTGAGGGGCCGCCGACCGTTAGGTCGGCGGCCCCTGGTGATCGGTGACGGTCAGGTGTTGTCGGCGTAGTAGACGCGGAGGATGCCGTCGATGTCGTTGACTGTGTCCGAGATGCTGCTGGTGTCGATCCAGCGGTGTCCGATGTGGGAGTCCTGGCAGATGCTGTCGGGGTGTTCGACGGTGACGGCGAAGACGAAGACCCGGGTGACCTGGCCGCGGTCGTCGAGGTGGTCGTTGTGGCCGAGGTAACGCCCGACGTCCGCGGTTGAGAAGCCGAAGTGCTCGGCCAGGATGCGGTGCATGCCCATGACCAGGGTCTCCCCGGCCCAGACGCAGCCGGCGGGCAGTTGCCAGCGGGGTGGGGTGTCGAAGTCGGGGGCGGCGGCCTCGATGAGGAGGAAGCGTCCTTGGTGCTCGATCAGGGCCGCGGTGGCCAGGTCGGTGATGCCCTCGCTGTGGGTTCGCGAGACCAGGTCGTCGATCTGGCCGTGGCCGGAGAGGTCGATCACGGGGCCCTCCGCAGGGGGATGATGTCCGGGCTGCGGACGGGCATGGCGGGGCGGGCGGCTTCGGGGGTGGCGGGGCGGGCGGCTTCGGGGGTGGCCAGCAGGGCGACGATGGTGACGGGCTGCTGGCAGTGTGGGCAGTTCCGTGTCGCGGCGGGCTCCAACGGTTCGCGTTCGGGGGTCACTTGGCGGGATCCTCCGGTTCGGTTGGCCGTTTTGGGTGGCGGCGGGAGTTCGGGCAGCGGCGGTGGTGGTGGGGGCGGTGTCTCGCCCAGGCGGCGGGCTCGTGCCTCGTCCCGTTCCTGTCCGCGCTGGCGGTCGGCGTCCCGCCGGCAGGTGGGAGAGCAGTAGACCTGCCGGGTGGTCCGGGGGGCTTCGAAAGCCTCCTGGCAGCTGGGGCAGGTGCGTTGTTCGAGGAACGCGGTGCTGTTGCGGGCGACGGCCCGGCACTCGGCCGAGCAGTAGATGCGCCGGGGGCTGACGTCGGTGGTGAACTCGTTCGTGCAGGCGGGACAGCTCCGCTGGACCGGTGTGTGCTGGCGGTTGGCCTCGCGGCAGGCGGGTGAGCAGAAGGTCTGCCGGCTGGTACTACTGGCTGCGGTGAACGTGGTCTGGCAGACCGGGCAGTGACGGGCCAACTCGGCAGGCCAGTACCGACCGCTCCAACGCGATCACGTGGCCGGCGTCGCGGACGGTCTGGCCGGCCCCGCGGACCGCCTTGCGGTGCCGGGCGATCACAGCCCGTCCGGCGGTGGCGATGTCCAGGAAGTCCTCGCCCAGGCGGCAGGTCAGCGTCACCCGGGCGCCGGGCAGGCCCGGCGGGACCGAGTAGAAGTTGCCCTCGAATGGCACCAGGCTCTGTGCGGTCACCGTCCGTTCCACCGACAGCTGAGCCGGGAACGGCAGCACGGGCAGCGCCAACGGAGGCTCCGCAGCGGCGAGTTCGGCCACCGTGGTTCGTGCCCCGTCGACAGTGCGGCGGCGCGCGTCCATCCGGACGGACAGTTTGTCGACGCCGGACTGGGCCTGCTCGACACTCAGGTCGTCCGGGAGGGTTCGCCACCACCGCTGGGCGGCCGAGTGGTTGGCCTTCTCCACCACGCCCTTGCGGTTGCCGCGACGTGAGGGACACACGTCCACCCCGACGCCGTAGTACTTCGCCACCCCGGCGAACGCGGCGGTGACCTGACCGCTGGACGGGTAGCAGACCGTGGACATCCGGTCGAAGCGCCACCGGCGAGCGGTCCCGCCGAGCTTGCGCACCACCTGGTCCAGGCCGTGGACCAGGTGCGGGAAGTCCTCGCACTCCGCGAGGACCGCCCGCCAGCGGCCCGAGTGCGCCAGGGCACCGACCAGCAGTGTGCGCATGCGCGCCAACACCCCATTCCCCGGGCAGATCCGGCAGCTCAAGCCAGTCGAACTGGATCTCCTCGCCCGGAGGGTGCGCCATGATCGCGACATCCCGGCCGCGGGTCGTCTGGCACGGATCGCAGTGTGGCCGGACGCCATATCGACGAAGAGCCCGCGTGAAGGTCGAGTAGCCGCCGTGATAGCCCAGTTCCACGACCTCGTCGAACAGGGCACTCGCCCACAGATGCGGATCGTCGGCCAGCCGCTGACGGCAGTAGTCCAGGAACGGCACGAACGCATCCGGTGCCTGGCGGCGCCGGCCGGCCTCCACCTCGCCGTTCAAATACGCACGGATCGCCTTGCGATCACGCCCCAGATGCCGGGCGATCGCCGAGATCGTCCAGCCCTGACGACGCAGAGCATGCGCGTCCACGTCTTCCTCCCGCGTGAGCATCCGGGCCTCCGAACAGGCCGACCGTCAAGCACACGCAGGCTCTCCACGACTCGCCGATACCAGTTCGACACGCCGGACAAGATCACTCAATAAGTGGGGAGATCAACTGAGCAAATTTGGGGACACCACCGAGCACGGGTGGGGAAATTCAAAGAGCGTCATCAACACCGGAAACCGTCGGGCCGGTAGCGGTAGGGAACCTAGGTCGCGCCACGACTCCTCGTCCAGCAGCCCTCGTGGCCGCCGCCCGGCGAGGCCTCCGGACGCGTTCGGCGGCCGGCCCTGGCTGGTCTTCGTCGCCGGTATCGAGATCGACGACGTTGGACGGGCCGGACAGCGACGCATCCCACAGCGCACCCACCGTTTCTCGAGGGCAGTTGTCCGAGGACGTCCGTACGCTGACCCCATGCCCCCCAATCCTTCCGGCCGTGGCTCCGTGCGGTCCGCGGTCGACCTCAACGAGCGGATCCCCACCCTCTTCCGCACCGCCGGCGGCTACCTCCGCCCCCACGAATGGCTCGAGTACGAGCAGCTCGTCACCGCCTGGGCCCTCGCCGACGCCGCCGAACGTGGGCCAGGCTGCACCGGGTCATCTTCGACGAACTCGGCGCCAGAGGAGACCTCGACTGGTTGAGGTGCGCGATCGACTCCGTCAGCGTACGGGCAGCAAAAAAGGGGGGCCACTGACCGGACCGAATCCGGACCGACCGCGGCAAGAGCGGATCGAAAATCCACCTGCTCACGGACCGGAACGGAGTGCCCCTGTCACTGGGCATATCCGGCGCCATGCACGACAGCCTCGGCCTGGAGCCACTGGATGGGCGGGATCCCACCCATCCGATCCCGGCGTGGCCCTCGCCGTCGGCGCCCGGCCAAGCTCCACGCGGACAAGGGATACGACTATGACCACCTGCGGCGATGGCTGCGAAAGCGCGGCATTCGCCACCGCATCGCCCGCAAGGGAATCGAGTCCTCACAGCGGCTCGGTAAACATCGCTGGGTCGTTGAGAGGACAGTGTCCTGGCTCACTGGATGCCGCCTGCACCGCCGCCGTGAACGCAAGGCCGAGCACTTCCTGGCCTTCTTCGGCACAACCGCAGCCCTCATGTGTCACCGCCGCTTGAACAGGTGAACAGCATCCGCAGTGCAGTCACTGCACGAAGATGAGTTGCGTGGACAGCCCTACTGAGCACGAAGCCGCTGTGACCCGCTTGTGGCGGGAACACCTGCGCGCGGCCTTCCCCGCTGGCCTGCGCGGGGCCGAGAGGGCAGGCATCGACATGGTGTTGCTTGACGCTGACATCGCCGGGTGCCTCTCCACCTGGCAAAACAACGGTGGCACTCTGGACTCAGAGCGCCACCGGATCTTGCGCGACTGCATCGCAGACCTAGGCCACGTCCTGCCGTTACTCAACGAAGCAGAGGACTTCTTCTACTTCCAGCGCCTGCGTCAGCTGGCTCAACTCGTGTCGGATACTGGCCCACAATCGACCAAGTGAAACGACGTCTTACTGACCTTTTCGTAAGTTCGGTGGATGTGCTGGCCTTGTGAGTGGGAGGCTTCCGGGGTGGCTTATCGACCCTCGCCTTCGGATGCCAGCTCGTCTCTTCCTCCTTTGTCGCGGCCTCAGTTGGCGGAGGCACGGCGTGTTCGGGCGGTCGAGTTGTTCGAGGAGGGCGCTTCGAATGCGGCGATCGCGCGGGCGGTGGGTGTGTGTGCCGAGAGTGTGCGGCGTTGGCGTCGGGTGTGGGAGCAGGGCGGCGTTTCGGCCCTGCG
>NZ_JBVIDX010000028.1:0-102004 GCF_055572155.1 Streptomyces sp. NPDC030814 | reverse complement strand
CCCCGCGGAGCGGGTTCCTCCGGGCTTCGCCCGGAGGAAGCGACGGTCGCGCTGCGCGCAACCGTGGCGCACCCGCTCCGCGAGTGCGCCAGCTGTGCCACTGCGTGGCACAGCGTCAACTCGCGGGCTGCGCCCGCGAGTTGCGCGCGAGCCGCTGCGCGCCACGCGCCAGCGGCCGCAGCGCGGCCGCGCCCTCACTCCCGCCCGATCCGGGGCCTCCGCTCCGCTCCAGCCCCAACACTCCCCGCCCGCAGGGGAACCGGTCGGAAAAGCAGCAGCAGTGAGAGGGGGAGGCGGTGAGTGGAGAAAGGGTGCGGGCCGAATCGGGCGAGTACGGAGAGAGGTGACGGAGGGTCATGGAGAGGTCGGGTTAGGGGAGGGGCAATCGGCCCGAGCGACACCCCGGCCGGTTGAGTGCTTCACTTTGAAGCACTAGATAGGCTCTGGAACTAGCAGGCCACACCTGGCGCGGGCTAAAAAGAGACCCTAATTTCCACTCGGCACCTTCTGGGAATCCATCGGATAGGAAGCCTGAGAATTCGACCTACCGGACTGACCTTAGCCATAGAAAGGAACCTCGGATATGGGGACTTCGAAATTCGGCGTGCGGAGGTGCAGAAGCCGATCGGCCCTCAGGGCCGGGCGGCGGAACCGAGTTCCGGCCCGAGCCACGCCCTTGCTGCTGTTTGTCCGTCACGGCCGGCACCACCCGAGACTCAGAGCCGCTGGTGCCGCCTACGGTCCGTAGCTGCTCGACGGAGCCGCACGCGAAGCCGCTTCGGCCACGACGGTGCCCGGTGCGCGCCTTACGACGAAACATCAGATAAGGGCAGACCTCGCGTTTCCGCTGGTCATAGCGTTGCCGGTGGGGTGGCTTGTGACTCCTGAGGACGGACATAGGGCCTCTCGTATGTCCCTCTTGGGTAGACACATCGCCCCCGAAAGGTCGGCATTCCTGACGTAGCAGCGCGCGAGAGGTCAGGAATGCCGACTTCCCGGGGTGCGGAAGGTCAGCATGGCTGACTTTCCGCACCGGGCGTCGCGTTCGGCGCGACACCCCATAGATTCCCGGCGCGCAGGAGTTCGTGCCAGAGATGTGTCACCCCTGGGGGGACACAAGACTCGCCGGAAGTCAGGAATGCCGACCTGGAGGTCAGAAGTACTGACCTTCTGCTACGTTGCTGCACGCCCGGGATCTTGGAACTTTGGAGAGCTGCTCGTGTCCGAGTCACAGCGCCGCCGGCGTGCCGCCAGGCCCGCGCCCAACCCCGGCCTGGCACCGGACGATCCGCTGCGTGCCTTCGGCGAGCGGCTCCGGAAGATCGATGGTCTGGACGACCTGGCGCGGGCGTATCCCGGCCGGGAGATCAGCATCGGCCGCCAGCGCCAGCAGCTGGAGTTCTACTCCGACCCGGACCGGCCCAACGCCTTCGCCATGGTGGCGCTGGAGTTCTTCCTTGTGATCGCCCAGTACTACCGCGAGGCGCTGCCGCTGCGGCTGATCCTGCTGCTGATCGCCGGGCAGAGGGCCGGCGGGCGGATCCCGCTCACCCAGGACGACATGGCGCAGATCCTGGATGTCCCGCGCCAGAAGGTGAACGAGTCGCTGCGCGAGATCATGAGCCACGGCATCGTGATCAAAATCGGGCGCGGCGTCTACCAGTTCAACCCGCCGTACTCCTACGTCGCGGCCGAACTGGTCCGGCTCTCCGACGGGACCACCGAGTATGTTCAGGTGGACCAGGCCGACGCGCTCGCGGAGCTGCGGGCCGCGGCGCTGCCGGACCTGGTCCGGTTCCCCTCGCTGCAGCACATGCGCGAGGCGATCGAAGAGTTCCGCAAGGAACGGGCCCGGCAACGCCGGGAACGGCGGGAACGGTTCGAGGCGATGACGACGCAGAAGGAGGGCGATCGGTGAGCAGGGGCATGTTGGTTACACCGGTCAACGCGGAGGGCGTCGTCGCGGCGCTAGACCTGCCAGGGCCGGCCTACCGCGTCCTGTTCACCCTGCGCTCCCGCAGCGAGCCCGGCGGGCGCGTGGAGATGGGCCAGAGCCAGATCGCCGACCTGCTCGGACTGAGCCGCCCCAGCGTCACCTCCGGCCTGCGCGAGCTGATACTCGCCCGCCTGGTGAAGAAGCAGCGCAACGGCGTCTACCGCATCAACGCGATGCTCGCCGCCTACGAGACCCCCGCCGACGCTCGGGCCGCCATCGACGCCATGGACCCCGCGGACCGGATGGACGACCCGTACTTCGTCGCCCGCTACCACCAGGCCGTCGAGGACTACCGCGAGCAGCTCGCCCGCGACCGCCGCAAGAAGCTGCGCGTCGCCTGACCCAGCCCGGCTGGCACCACGGCGCTGCACCCCACGGTGCGGCGCCGTTCGTGTGTCTCGGTGTCGGCGTCGACACCAAAGATCCCTGCCATCCTGGACAAAGGCCCCCTCGCGCAGGGACAACTCGCGCGCTGCGCGAGTTCGTGTGCGGGTGCGGTGTGTCAGCTCCGTGCACACCGTTCCCGCGGGCGGGAAACGCCCAGGTCAGTGGCCGACGGATCGAAGTGTCAACGCTCTCGGTATAAGATCAGCACCCCAGCCAAGAGACGCACCGACGACGTCCAGGACCTCACGATCGTGCTCGCCGCCGGCGACGCCCAGGCGCTGGGCGGCGACGCCCAGCTGCTCGCCACGCTGTTCGGCAGCGCCCTGCACGGGATCGCCCTGCTGCGCACCGGCGGGGCAGGCGTCGACGACCTCGCGGCCGCCATTGAGGGCCCCACCGGACTGCTGGAGCGGACTCACTGCCGCCCGGAAGGCTCAGATGCGTCAGTGCGACGCGCAGGGCGGCTCCCACGGCGTCCTGGGCAAGGCGATGGGCGTCACCCGGGCGACGGCTCAGTCCCGCCGCCCGGCTGATTCTGCAGGAGCCGCCCGGCGCCCTGGAGCAGTGGGCCACCAGCGAGACGGAGTAACCCAGAGCAGCAGCGCCGTGCAGCAAACAATCGTTTGGTTGCTGCACGGCGCTGCTGCGTGCAGCAACGGGTCCGCTACCCGAGCAGCGCCCTTGTGCCGCCTGGCCCGCGGACCGGAGTGTCAACGCCCCTCCTGCATGACGAGCAGCACCCCAGCGACTCACGAGCAGCAGCCGGGCAGCACCGAGCAACGGACGCCACTGCAACCGGCACTGCACCGTGCAGCAGCAAGCAGCAGCGCCCCGGACCGAGGAGTCCGGGGCGCTGCTGCAGGGTTCTCGAGAAGCCCTACGCCTCAACGTACGCGACGATCGTGATCGACCCCAGGGCCGTCACGTAGTAGATCACCCGCACGCCGTCGATCTCGTCCACGTAGTCGCGCAGCAGGGTGCCGGGCACCTCGGTGCCGAGCTCCGGGTTGACGCTGATCGCGACGATCGCGCGGTCCAGGCGGTGCGTCTCGGACGCGGTGAGCTTCGCCAGCTGGGTGAGCGCGGGCTCCACCAGGATGACCCGGGAGCGCCGCGCGCCGTGCTCAGGCGACACGGGGCTCCTCACCGGCGAGGCGGGCGAGGTGGGCGTCGCGGGCGACCTCCCACGGCACGCCGGCCTCCGGCGAGGGGTAGCCGTGTTCGGCGATGTCCTCGAGCACGGAGGCGAGGACCTCGACCTTGGCGCGCTGGTCGGCCGCGTACTTGCGGACTGATTCGGCGGCGGCTTCGTCGATCGGCTGGCGTTCGGGTGCGGCGGCCGGCTCCTGGCTCATCGAGGGCTCCCCGGGGCGTCATCTGGCGTGTGTTCCCACGGTATCGCCGGGGCGCGGCGCCGGTCTGCGGTACGGGCGAAACCCGCCCGATGACACAGCTGAACAGTGACACAGATGGTCACGACCACCTGGGAAAACAGGGGGTTGATGACACAGTCCGGGGTCGATGACACAGATCCACAGCCCCCGGCTGGACCCAGGACCCAGGTGGACCCAGGTCGCGTGGTCGCCTGGGAAACGCCGGACCCAGGACCCAGGGACCCAGGTTCGTACGGCGCTGCTGGGTCCCGTCGGGCGTCAGGCCGGGGTCATTGGCCGGCCTGCGACAGGCCTTTCACGAGCTGGGTGACGACGTCCAGGATCGTCTGCCCAAACGCGGTCGGCGCGATCAGTACCCCGAACGTGAGGCAGATGACCACGGTCATCTTCTCGTCGAACCGGCTCCGGGAGTGCGTCCGGCGGCGCAGCCGCACCACGATGACTCCCGGTCGCGGCTACCAGGTCACTGGCATGCTGCTCGATGCTGAGGGCGAACCGTTCCGATCCGCTGGCTGCACCCACTGCACCCAATGGATACGCCCGTCTAGTCCTTCAGCAGCTGAGTCCATTCCGCACCCGTACAACTGCGCCCGCCCGTGTCGGGTGACGCCCGGTGATCGGTCCGGGGTGCCTGGGGCGGTCATGTCACAGGGTTACAGGTCGCCTCACAGGAACGCGTCCACCTGGGAATTCGGAGGTTCGACCTCACAGGCGAACAGGGTGAATAGGGCATTCGGGCTCACAGGTTCCCGCTTGTGTCACAGGTGGGCCGGGAACCTGCGAGGTCACTCTCCGTGATCAGAACCGGGCCGGGGGCCAGGTGTGCGGGCCGCGGCACTGCCCACAAGCGGCACAGCCCGCGCACTCTATGCAGAACTGCTTCGGGAGGCGCGGGCACCAGCAGATCGGGTTGTAGTCGGGGTCGTCCTCGCCCTCGAACCACGGCTCGCCCAGCGGGGGTCGGCCGTCGACGTGCACCTGGCCGTCGGCGGTGAGCGTCTCGAACCGGGTGCCGCACCAGGTCGACTCCGTCCACACGGCGATCACCGTGTCCGGGGCGCCGGTCACGACGCGGCTCCCGGGCGCGAGCCGCGGCCGGCCTCGTGGGCGCGGGCGAGCAGGGCGTTGACGGCGAGCGCGGCCGCGGGGTCGGACTCGGGCAGCCGGCTGACGGCGGCCCGCTCGTCCTCGCTCAACCCGTCCAGCAGGCCGGTGCGGGCCAGGGTGCGCAGCAGGGCGTGGCGCAGGACGTCGGGGGCGAGCGCGGCGTGGCGGGGGGCTTCGGCCTTCTCCTCCTGGAGGCGGCGCTCGTCCTCCAGCTGCCGGGCGTGCTCGCGTTCGGCGTCGGCCGCGAGCTCGTCTTGGACCACGGCGTCGGCGTCCGGGTCGTACACGCCGCCGGTGTCGGCGAGCAGCTGCACGATGCGCGTCCACTCCGCGACTTCGGCCGGGCCGCGCTCATCGCCGGCGAGGTCCTCGTGGTCGCGGACCATGTGCTGCTGCAGCTCTGCGTCCTCGAGGGCGGCCGCCGCCTCCGGGTGGGTCATGCCGCGGGCCCGCCGTCGGACCGAGCGGCGCCCGACCTTCGCCCAGTCGATCGGCTCGCGGGGCGCGGCCGCGCGGCGGGCGGGCACGCGCGGGCGCCGGTGGGATCGGGGTGCGTGGGTGCTCACACGAGCCTCCCATTCGTCGCGGAAACGGGTGCAGGGAATCCGGCTGCCGCGCGGTGGGTGCGGCAGCCGTAGACAGGTTTTATCGCACGTCGTGAATTCCGTGCGGCTAAAACGAGATATCGAGCCGTTCTATGTCCTTGAATTCGACGTGCAGGCCCGCGCGCCCGCCTCCCTCCTTGCGAAATAGGCGTCGGCGATGGCCTCCGTAACCAACTCGTGCAGGTCATCATCCGTCGCTCCGTTCTCCTGCGCGGTCAGGATCAGGTCGACGTGCGTGGGTGAGACGGCGGTCATGACGTCCCTCATCCGTCCCGCGTCGGAGCTCCCCTCCGGGCCGAATCCGAAGTCGGCCCGGCAGGAGATGACGAGCCCTCCAGACGTGGCCGCGCGCTGCCTCGCCTGTGCCCTGACCTGCGGTTGCCACTGCGCCTCGGTCTCCTCCACCTAAGCCGCCTGGAGGCGCTTCTGCGGCCTCTTGACGGCGCCTGAGCGGTAGCGCTCCACGGTGCGCCGGGAAACGCCCAGGCGCTCGGCTTCGGCCGCCGTGGATCCCTTCGCGCGCGTGAGAAGGAATTTCATCTGGGCTTGCGGGGATTGCGGCGCGGGACGGGTGAACATGGTACGTTCGGCCAGTCTGAGGCCCTCGAAGAGCTTGCGTCGAAGCGCGGCCGACGCCGGGGTGTGTGCTGATCATCCATACAGACAGCGTCAGGCCAGGCCCCTGTGGACAAGTGGCAGGAACGATCGCGCCGTCACGGACCCGCGGCAGGCCCAGCCGCTCCCGCCCGGGGCAGGCGAACTTGACGACGCCGGCCCTGCCGCTGCGTTCCACGCCTGGTGCAGCAGGACGTACGGCTTCTCGGCGACCGTGCCCGTCGGCCGCCAGGTAGTAGCCGCTGCCGATCCGGACAGGGTCGATCGACCTCGATGGCATTGGCTGTGGCAACGGCATGCCGGAGAGTTCGTCGTCGGCTCACCGGGATGAGCGTGTTCGCCCTACCTGCGATGTCCCGAGACTGGATTTATGCAGTGGCCTTGGAAGTCAAGGCGGCTCGCGCAGGACGTTGTGTAGATAGGGGAGACATCGGTGGTCAGGGCACCCTTCACATCGAAGGTGATTTCTGTCACTTGGGGTGATTGAGTGCACAACTACCCGTTCGCGCAAATGCGTTGGGTAAGTCGATCTCCGCAGGAAAGAAGCAGCTCATCGCGGGGTGGCGCAGGATGGCGCGGAGTGGCGTTCGGAAGTGGTGAACATATGCAAATCCTCGTGGGTGCTGTCGGTGTGAGAGCAGGCCCCCTTCGTTGCCCTGTCTCGTCGTGAAGGCTGCACTTTTGCGCGGGCTGATCGGGTTATCTGTTCCCCAGAGCAATGAGGCTTGAGGCGGCTGCATCTGACCTTCGGGGCGTGAATGTCGTCGACGGGAGTGGAGAGGGAGCGACCGCCGTGAGCTGTGAGTCAGCCAGTACGGCGCTGACCGGTGGCTGTTGTCGCTATGGGGCACGCGCGGGACAGGGAGGGCTTGGTCTGGCGCCTGCCCGGTGTCGAGGCGACTCGCTGCGTCCGGGGTTCGGCTGGGCGCCTTCATCCGCAGTCGTGTCCCACCTCGGTATGCGCACAAGGTGGGACACGCTTGCGGGAAACGGGTTGGCCCCCGCGTCTGTGAGCTGGAGAAACAGGGTTCTGCGGCATGGCCTGCTGCTGGATGGCCAAAGGGACGGTTCTGCGGGATCTGCCCGCCGTGCGTTCGCTCAGCGGTGCAGGGATGCTGCACCATCACTGTTCACACGGGCAGCGCTTACCGGTAACGGCCGTACTGCGCAGCCATGTTGGCCTGCATCGCCCGCGATCCCGGGAAGGGAAAGCATGAACCTTTTGCCTTGTGTGACATCCCTCGCCCGGCCTCGCCAGATGAGACTGGACGCCCCGGTGTCAGCGCTTATCACCGGCTTCACGGAGGCTCCGGCCGTTCCCGGTCTGCCCTCGGGTCCATTGCTGCTGGGAGCGGTCCCAACCGGACGCCGGGTGCTGCGCCAGCCGCGCAGTCGCCGGCGTGACCCTGACGCCGCGGAGGTCTGACAGCGCATGGGTCGTCGTGAGCAGCCGATCAAACCGTGCAGCAGATCTCTGCACAACCTGGCCTCCTGGCTTCGTGCCGGCCGCGAGGACGCGGGACTGACCTATGAACAGCTCGCCGCCGCCACAGAGTTCAGTGCGGACACCCTGAGGCGCGCCGTTTCCGGAAACAGTGTGCCGAGGAACCTCGGCGTGGTGGTCGCCTATGCCCGTGCGTGCGGGCTGTCGGGGGCTGAGGCCGAGAAGCTCTGGAAGCTCGCCCGACGTGACGAGGCACGCGCCGCAGGGGTGGTGAGCGGCCAGCGCAGCGGCATGCACATCAGCGTCGTCAAGGACTTCGCCGACCTCCACTCGGCCATCGTCGATCTGTACCAGGGCGCCGGCAGTCCGTCGTTGCGCAGCCTGGACCGTATCGGCGGCCACGGACGGCTTCCGCACAGTACGGTGGGCCGGGTCCTCAAGGGCCAGTCACGGCCCAGCCGGTCCTTCGTCATGGCGTTTGCCGAGGTCCTCGGCGTCCGCAGATCGGAGGTCGCCGAATGGGGCAAGGCGTGGGACCGCGCGGACCGGGACCGGCGCAGCACCCGCAGCCGCCAAGTGGCCCCGGCCCAGGGCGACGTTCAGGACCGGCTGACCAAGCACCAGCATGTGACCCCCCGCGATCTGCAGTTGCTCATGAGCGATCTGGAAGCCTTCGCGCGCCGGGGGCCGGGCATCAAGCTCTTGGTCATCCCTGAGGCCGAGTACAACCAGACCTACGGGTCCGCCTCCCGTATGACGCGGGAACTCCTCGTCGACCAGGCGCAACGGCAGGGAGACCTGTCCTGCCCCCGGTGCCGTCGGCCTTCCTTCGGCTACGACGGCGCCCAGGGTTGGCGTGCGGAAGTCTGTACCGACTGCGCGAGCGGGCCCGTGTCCTCCGCAGAGTCCCGAACCGGCCTTCTGAGGCAGGAAAAGGCCATGGTCCTCGCGCCCGAGCGGCCTCAGCTGCCTCAGCGGGTCCCCGGTCAGTGCTGGCCCCCTCCGGGGCACCCCGTTCTCTTCGAGGCGCTGAGCACGGACGTGTTCGAGGCCGCTGACGCGCCCCTGCCGCAGGTGTGCTGCAGGCTGTGCAATGACTTCCATGAGGCCGAAGAGGGGTGCCGGCCGTCGTCGGGCTGCACGGCGGCAGCGTCCGCAGCCCGCACAGGTCCTGTCCCTCAGCGGGAAACCGTGCATGCGCCGGATGCTGTGAGGCGAGTTGAGGCACGAGAGCGTGCCGAAGAGGAATTCCTAGCTGCGGCTGCCGCCGCTGCCTGCGCCGGTCGTCGTGCTGCACGAGACGACGGGCGGCCAGGCACCGGGCAAGCCGCGGCCGTCGCGATGACTGTCCGGGCTGGACTTCGCCCTGGCTACAGGTTCACGGGGCCCACAGCGGGAGGGCTGCATGCCAGAGCATCGCCTGCTGCCTCCGGTCCCGGCTAGCCGTTCCAGTCCGCTACGGCTGTCACGGGACGGAGCCAGACGAGACGCGGCCATGAACCGGAGAAGAAAGGTGGTGATCGTCGAAGCACAGCAGAGCCGAGGCCCACGGGGGGCGGGCCTCGGCTCGGGAGGGACCATGACTGGGATCGGTTGTTGAGCATCGTCGTGCCCAAGTCGCCTGCCGGATCCGGTGGCTGGAACGGTCAGGCCGGGTGGGCACTGTCGGCGGAGTGATCCTTCAGGGCCGCTGCCACGTGGGCCTGGGCCTTGGCCACGTACGCCTCGCTCTGGGCGCGGAACTCGGGGCTGGCGACCCGTTCGCGCACGTAGGCGTCCATCCCCGCCCGGATGACGGCGTTGGCGGTGGTGGACTGGACGGCAGCTATGGCCTGGATACGGTCGAGTAGCTGACTGGGAAAACGGACAGACACTACGACTTGTTTGTCCTTCTCAGCCTTCTTGGAGTCGCTGGGCACGCGGGTTCCCTTCGTCGGGGCATGGTCGGCCCCGTCCACGCCAGGGTCGGGGCTGCCATCCCGGTTCATACAGGTGCTGACAGGCGAGTCGAGGCACCGTAACTGACTGACTGAACGCCCCACAGCGTAGGGCACTACAGCACTACACGGTGCGTCGCACGTCACATTCCATACGCATTCCTAGCATCCCAGTTACCGCAACTACATCCCGGATGTGGCTTACAACACTTCCGCACTTCAAAGAGTGTCGACACGTAGATGTAGTTCCACATGGGATCCTCCATACGGACTACATGAAGTACCTCGATGGTGTTCACTACGCCAAGCAACATTGCGAACACACAGCGCACATGCCCTGGGGTGCGCCTCGACGCAAGGAGGAACCGACTTGAACCACCTGCTGCCCTTCCTGGACAACGGCGCCGACGCTGTTACCGGACTTGCTGCTCAGGCTGCCCTGCACACGCTGAACACCGTCGACCGCGAGGTTTCAACCGGCCAGGACATGAACCAGACGCTCCCCCCCTGACCAGGCACTCGCCAAAGTCCTCGCCCTGCAGGACGAGTGGACGCGTTCCCCCAGGCATCGTCCGCCGGCCGGAGTCCCGAGCCAGGAAGAGGGCTGGAACGACAGGGCCACCGCCGTCATGGGCCGTGTCGCGCGCGCCGTCCAGGAGAGCCTCGACGCCACGGGCATCTCCGGAAAGCCGATCACCGTCCTGGGATCCCACGGCAGTCTGGCCGAACGCACAGAAGCCTTCCGGGAGCAGGTGCGCAGCGGCCAGCCCGTAGTCTCCGTCTCCGCCAGCGGCTGCATGCGCCGCTGGCTCACCACCAGGGACACCACCGCCACCTCCCTGTCCATCCTCACCTACGTGCCCGGCCACCCTCTCTACGCGGCCACGGTCACACCCACAACGGCACTGCTGTCGGACTGCTCCGGATCCTGGCGCCTCACCCTCAATGAGGGCTGGCGGGCCATGACCGGCGAACCCCTCGTCGCCGACCCCGCACCCGACTACGTCCTCCTGCCCCAGTCACTGGAACACCTCGCACCCCAGCTCCGCCAGCACTACAAAGAGCTCCTCTTCCCCCACGACACCAGCTCCGCCATCGTCCAGGCCGTCCTCGGCGGCGCCGTGCCCGTGGCAGTCCACTTCACCGAACACGTCCTGGATTCCGCGATCCTGCCCGTCGCCATCGGCCACGGAATGATCGTCCGCCTCCAGGACAGCGGCGACCTCCTGGAAAAGCCCTGGGAAGCCAGCAAATACATGTACAAGGCCGTCACCGGCGAAGTCGCCTTCGGAGACGGCCTCGTCATCGCCCGCAACCTCTGGGACGCCCGCCGGGTCAGCCGCATCCTCGCCCGCGAGACCACGCTCCTCGAACAGCTCAACCCGATCGACGCCTTCCTGGCCGACGAGGACGACCTCTTCGGCTTCGAAGAGAACGACTGACCCATCCTCACCTCAGCACACCTTCCCCCACCGGACCCGGCCGGCGCCCCCGGCCGCCCCCATCAAGGACAGTGCACGTGAACAACCTCACCCTCATCCCCGACACCCCCCAGGGTGACGAACAACAGAGCACCACCGGATGGCGCTTCAGCGTGATCCCACCCAAGGACGTCTGGGCCCGCTGGTACACCGGCATGAAAACCCTCCGCCGCCCCGCCGGCACCCTCGCCCTCCCCGCGATAGCCACCACCGGCGCCCTGCACTTCACCCACGTCCTCCAGGACAGCGACACCGCCATGGCACTCGGCCTGACCGCCCTCACCGTCGGCTACGACGCCGTCATCGCCATCTGCCGCACCTGGCACAAGACCAGCCTCGCCGAGCAGCAATACCCCCACCACAACGCCCACAGCAGCCGCACGGCAGCCTGAACGGCGCACGGGTGCTCCGACGGCTGTCGGGGCACCCCATACATCCGTGCGGCGACGGCCGGTGCATCAGGGTCTGTTCGATGACCACCTCCGAAGCCGCAACGTCTGCGAGTTCGATCCTGATGACTTGGAACGCTTCGAGCCCGGCCAGGAACGTGCCCCGTGGATGTGGGAGGCGGGAGGCCGACCCCCGGTTTCGTCGCGGGCATCGCGGCCTCCTTCAGGCCCTGCACGGCGAGCCGGTGCGGCTGGCGACCGGCGGTCTGCTCGCCTGGTCGGTCGAGCACCAGAGCCCCGGCCCCATCCGGGCCGGGGAGCCCGGCGACCTGCATCTGCATCTGCACCTGCACGTCACGATCGCCAACATGGCGCTGTGCTCGGACGGCGGGTGGCGGTCCATCGCCAACAGCGGCCAGGACCTGCACCGGCACGCGTCGGCCGCCGACGCTTACTTCAAGGCGCGCGTCCGGTATCTCACGTACGAGCGCTTCGGCGTACGGCGCGAGCGCAACGAGCGCACCGGCGCCTGGGAAGTCCGGGGCGTCCCCGAGGAACTGCGCGACGCCTTCAGCCGCCGGGCCGCGATCGTGGACGAGAAGGCCGGCGCCGACGCCTCCCGCACGGAGAAGCAGGCCGCCTCGATGGAGACCAAGCGCGACAAGGTCGACGTCGACGCCACCACGATGCGCGACAGCTGGCGCCGGCGCGCCGAAGCGGTCGTCGGCGACGTTGGGAGGTCAGGCGGTCGCCTGCTCCCGGGCCCTGGCCCGGGCGGCGGGCAGCGGGTTGTTGGCCTTGCCCCGGGCGGGTTCGATGTAGTGCTTGCGGACGGTGGGGGAGCCGGGTTTCCAGCGGCCCTGTGCGGTCGGGTCGCCGCCCGCTTCGGAGATCTCCTGGGCCGGGCCGCGGCGCACACCGTGCGCGGTCGCCGTGCGGCCGTCGGGTGCCGTGACCCCGGCGAGCCGGGCGCGGGCCTTGACGATGTCCCCGATGGCGTCGGGGCTGAGGAAGTCGCCGCGCGGCCCGGAACGCGGGCGGATGCTGCCGCCCCGGGTGATCTGCCGGAACAGCGGGCCCGACGTGATGCCGTGGCGGCGCAGCTCCTCCAGCCAGGCGCGCACCCGCGTCACGGGGCACACGGCCGGCTCGTCGGGGTCGGCCGGCACGAAGGTCTGCTCGCCCTTGGCGGCCTGGTCGGTCTTGGAGAACGCCACCAGCACGCTCACGCCGTCGTCCTCGACGAGCAGCTGCTCGATGAGGAGGTTCGCCAGCTCGCTGCGGCGGGCCAGCATCCCCCAGCCGAGCGTGAGCAGGGCCGCGTCCCGTGCGGCCTTGGGCCGCTCGCGGTCGCTCGCCGCGGTGCACGTGGCGACCATGGCGGCGAAGGCGGGCGTACGGATGGGCGGGGCCTTGCGGGGGGTGCGGCACCGGGCCCACTCCCGGGCCCGCTTGCGCAGGATCTGCCGGGCCTCCTTCGTGCCGGGCTGCTGCCCGTCGGGGTGGGCGGAGCGGATCGCGGACATGTGGACCTGGATCGAGGAGGGCGCCATGTCCCGCTGGACGAGGTGGCCGACGTACTCCACGAACGTCGCCGTGGTGCACGGCATCGGCACCCGGCCGTGCTCGGCGCACCAGGCCTCGAACTGCCCGAGGGCGGAGTTGTAGGTACGGGAGGTGTTGGCTGGCGGCGCGGTGTCGATCAGGTCGGCCGTCTCCTGCGAGATCCGGAAGTCGGCCTCGGTGTACGCCGGCAGGTCCGCCGCCGTCGGGACGGGCGCGGCCGGGCGCAGCAGGGTGTGCCGGTCCACGAGTGCCCGGGGCCCGGGCGCCGGCGCGGGGACGGGCAGGGGCCGTTCTTCCTCCTCGTCGACGAGCTCGGCGTCGACCACGTTGGCCTCGGCGGAGTCGGCCACGTACCCCCCCCTCAAAGTAGCCCTGTATAAGGGAAATTATACGGGGCTAAGCAGGATCTCGCCGGTACGATGGGTCGTCTGACGCTCTGTCGGACACGGACGCCCCAGGGTCGCCCGTCACCCTCGTCTCGCACCAAGGGGTTTCCTTGACCACGCTCCTCGACGTCACCCTCACCCCGGACCAGCACAACCTCCTCGCCACGATCGCCCGGTCGTGGCTCGACCGGGGCGACTGGCCGGTCTGGGGCAGCGTTCAGCACCACTTCGATCAGCGGGACGTGGACGCCGACGCGGTGTTCCACTCCCTGCCACGGATCGGGGCGGATGTGCCGTACGCCGCCGGGTACGGCTTCACCGTCCCGATGCGGGCGCCCATCAACCCGCGCGACCAGGTACGGCTGACCGTGGCCTCCTCCGTCGTCCTGCCCGAGATGCGGATGATGGCCGGCGAACCCTTCGTGCGCGCCCTCGAGTACATGGTCGACCTGTACCGGAACAGCCCCGTCCTACACAACGACACCCCCCGCGCGATCATGCGCTCTGGCTCCCTGGCGGACGCGATCCCCGGTCTCAAGCCGCAGTTCATCCAGGTGCTGCCGGACCTGCTCTCCAACGAGCCTGCCGTCAACACGAACGGAGGCGGCGGCTTCACCGACGGGACGTGGGAGCGGGAACTCAACCGCAGCGTGTGGCAGTTCCGTGACGTGCGCAGCGTAGAGGAGTACGTCAAGAAGACGTGCGAGATCGTCGCCGCGACGGCTGCCCAGTTCGTAACCGCTCCCACCGTGGAGGAGGCGGCAGCCGTGGCCGTCGACCCCGAGCCCGCGTCGTACGTCGACCTCGCTCTCCTGGCCGACCTGGAGCAGGCTGCCGCGACGACCCGCTGGAAGCTGCACAAGCTCCTCGACCTGTGCCGGGAGCTGAACCACAACTACGCGGCCGGGAACCCCTACTCCTCCGCCGCCATGATCCGGGCCATCCTCGACCACATCCCCCGGGTCTTCGGGTACTCGGACTACAAGGAGGTGGCGAACCAGCACACGTTCGCCATGAAGCACACCGACGGGCAGCACGCCAAGAAGCTCCTGGACTTCAAGGACATCGCCCACGACGCACTGCACCGGCAGATCGGCACCAGCGTTCCCGCCCTCCGCATGAACGACCTGCCGGAGTCTGTCCGACTGAACGCGATCCTCCACGAGCTGTTGACGCTCCTGTGACCCGGCAACAGCGCGGGATGGGCCGGGGCGAGGCACTGGTGTGATCGTGCCGACAGGCACACGGAACTCCGTGGGACTCCGGACGGTACCGACGACCAATCCCCGGCCTCCGAGCCGCGGGCGTGACGTGCACGCGACCGAAACCTGACACGTGGTCCGGCTTCACATGCTTGGGCGTCCTCAGAACGGTGGTTCGTCGGCGTAAAGGGCGCGGCCTCCCCAACCGGAGGGCGGCGGGGCGGACGAGGGGGGTGGAGCGTCCAGTGCCTCGTTCCACAGGCGCCGCAGGTCCTGCCGCCACGTGGACGTATCGTCCCCGAAACCGCCCGTGTGGTACTCCGCGTCGGGATCGATGTGGGCTCGCTCGCACAGCACCGTGAGAACTGCATCGACTACGGCCCAGCTCAATGGGACAGTCTTACCCCGCAGCATCTTGCGGACCGTCTCCCGGCTGACTGTGAAGGCGTCGAACTGTGACTTGCCTGCGATGTCATCAGAGATGGTCCGCAGCGTGGGACGCCCAGCATCCCGGTAGTACGAAAACAGCGCCTCAACAAACCGGCGTCGCGGGCCGCTCGGCAGCTCCGCCTCGGTCGGCATACGCAAGACCTGTGCCACGAACCCTCCCCTGGCCTCGACCAGGTAAGTCTACTGATGACAACCGATGGCACGCTAAAACCTACTAATGACCAGCCTTGGCAACCAAAGAACCCGCGCTGACCAGCGCAAACCCGAGTGACCAACTAGTCGGAGCAGCCCCCAGACTGGATGTGAGAGCGCCGAACTCCCAAGCACCTCGTGGAGTTCGCTGCGGCAGCCGTCGCCCGCAAAAAGGCGACGGCCCCCTGTTGCCTCAGGGAGCCGCCTCGTGAAGCGACCGACAGCTCCACACCAGGAGGAACCATCAGCACTACATCCGAGCCTACGGGCCAGCCGAACGAACCGTCACCCCGACTTCGCTGGATCTTCTGGAAGAGCCGGGGCCCCGACCTGCGCAAGCACCGACGTAACCGCCACCTGTGGTCCCTTCTCCGCACTGCTGGCTACGGCCTCGTTCGCGGCATCACCACGACTGCGGGCGGCGTACTCGTCACCGGCATCCTCTGGTGGATCCAGCACCAGTGACATGACGGCGTCCTGCCCCAGGGCAGGTGGCTGGGCCCCGGAGACACCTCCGGAGCCCAGCCACCTGCGCCGCCCATCTCTGGAGCCGGAGACGTCGTGCCGGGCACTCAGGGAGGCAAGGCCGCGGTCGGCTCTCCAGTGTCACAGTTATGCCCTATTCCGGGTCTCGACGGGCAGTCAGCTCGACGGGTTCGGACTGGAGGACCAGGAGCGCATCGTGCGCCGCTGGACGCGCGAGCACGGGCACCGCCTCGTAAAGCTGTTCATCGAGAAGGCCGTGCCCGGCACCGTCGCCGGAGACGAGCGGCCCGAGCTGGCCACCGCCCTGCTGTGGGTCGAGGAGAAGAAGGCCCAGGGCATCGTGGCCCCGAACCTTGACCGCCTGGCCCGCGAGTTGGTGGTGCAGGAGGCAGCCCTGGCCCAGACGTGGAAGCACGGCGGCCGCGCGTTCATGGCCGATCAGGGCGAGATCCTGCCTGACGACCCTGACGACCCGATGCGCACCGCCATGCGCCAGATGATGGGCGTCTTCGCCCAGCTGGACCGAGGCATGACTGTGGCCAAGCTCCGGCGCGGCCGCCGCATCAAGGGGGAGAAGGGGCAGTACGCCTACGGCGCCCCGCCGTACGGCTGGCAGGCCCACAAGAAGGAGCTGACCGAGGAGGAAGCCGAGCAGGCTGGCCGGACCCGTGCCCGCCAGCTCCGCGACGAGGGCGAACTGTCCTTCCGCGAGATCGCCGCCGCCCTGGACGCCGAGGGCATCCGACCCAAGCGCGGGGAGCGCTGGCACCCGGAGACCGTCCGCCGGATGCTCGCCAACACTGCCGACCGGCCATCGACCCTGCGCCCGAGATCCTCGAAGTAGTCGCCGGACACAACGGACATCAACCTCGCATTACTGCCAGGTCACAGGTAGCAGAGGTCTTGGACTGATCGCCTAACTCACCTGCTGGAAAAGGTTGTTCTGACGACACACCAAAAATCGATGAACCCGCCCGCGGTACGCTCACGGCACGTGATTGTGTGCGCGTGATCGACAGAAAGGCAGGTCGATTCAAAACGCCGAGCGTGGCCAATCACGCAACGCTGGGGGGGTGGTTGACATGAGCATGACCTGCGCTAACTCGCTTCTCGGCTTACCCCTGGACGTCTTCTGGCGGGGTCGGATAACGGGCCAGACCACATCCGCGTGGTCTTGACCAGCGTCGTCGGGCGTCGTCGGAGAGCCGACGACGGGTCTGTCAGACTCAACCCCGACCTTGACCAGGTAACCCCGGAGGCAACGCCCCCGCTTCACCGACGCATGCCAGGCAACGACTCGGGTCAACCCAGGGTGCGCGACCTGTGGATACCCGTCGACTCCTCGTCTACGGGTATCCACAGCAAGACGCCTGACCTTCTTCCCCCCTGCTCCGCCACGGTGCGCGGTCCGTGGATCCTGGCGGACGCTTGTCGACGGGGCGTCGACGGGCGTCCACAAGGAGACCGTGGTGGTGGAGCGCCGCCGGCCCGCGACTTCACCCGGTCAACCCCTCCCCCTTGACTGGAGGGCCCAGAGTCAGCCTCTGACCTTGACCGGGCAAGGGAGACAGGCTGACTCTGACAGACCCGTCGTCGGCTCTCCGACGACGCCCGACGACGCTGGTCAAGACCACGCGGATGTGGTCTGGCCCGTTATCCGACCCCGCCAGAAGACATCCAGAGGCAACCGTACGCGGCTGAGAAGTTGGGAGTCTGCAATCACGTTTGGTGAACGTGAATTATCGATGCGGGGATGTTAATTCCGGTCCCAAAGCTGACTGGTTCGCGGATAATTAACCCGACAGGCAAGAGGGAAGCTGCTGAAATATTTGGCGACACCTGAAATAGTGGTCGTGAAATATCAAAGCTGATTCGTGGTAGTGTAGCTACACGAGACAAGGAAAGTTGGTCTCGTACGCAGTCCAGACATGACTACGCCCCACGGTCCGCCAGCAGGACGAAGACGTGGGGCGCAGCCGCGATGTAGGACTCGATGGGCCCGCCCTTCGCGAGAGGGTAGGGCCCATCAGCTTCTCCAGCTGCAGGTCAGATCTTCCAGGCGTAGTACACGGCCTGCAAGACAGCACCTACGAGCCGGACCACGTCTGTGACGCGGCGGATCAGCTTCGCCCACACCGGATCATCCTTGCCCCCGTCTGCGGGGCCCGTTCCGGTGAGCACACCTACCTCCTCTCGATGGGTAGTCCACGTGGGCACCACCCAGGCATCCGAGGAGGAATAGTGACGAGAATACCATTGAGAGGGAGCGTCCCGAGACCTCTCGCGGTACCGGGGGATCTTCTTTTCCGAACCTGGGCGGCACGCCCATAAAAGGGCCCGGCAATGCCCCCGTGACGGGGTCAAAGTTCTAAGCGATATACGTAAGAGGGCTATGGCGGGCAGAAACCGGGCTCACCCAATAAACCCGCAGCTCAGGGCCGTGGGAGCAGTGGCCCGAGGGCGACCGTAGCCCGCACTCTGCGAGGCGGAAGCGCCGGCCGCGCTCCGCAGGACGTCCGACGCCGAGGGGCCCCCGCGGTAGCCGCAGCCCTTCCCCCTAGGGCACCGGCCTCGGGGAGGGAGGGGGGAGACGCACCCTTGTTGGACACGGAAACCCCGCTCCAGCCGGACGGGTCGCTGTCCTGGCGTCGTCGTCCAACAACCGATCGGTTCCTGCACACGCTCTCTCCGGCTGGGTTCGCTCACCTCGGCTGGCGCCCACCACGACGCCCATGCCTGACTGGATGCCCTCGTGGGGCACAACCGCGCTGATCACGATCATGACGTCCCTGCTCACCCTCATAATCAGCGGGCGGTACATCTCGCCTCTGCTCGAAGTCCGCAACCGGCAGTTCCAAGCGAAGATGCAGGCCCGCGAGAAGTTCCAGGCGAACATGCTGGACCTCCTGTCCGCAGTCACCCACCTACTCACCGCACCCGTCGTACCGGAGGCAACCGACACCGTCCGTGCCGCGCTGCGGGAGGAACGCACCCGCTGGCGTGCCCAGGTCGACGAGACGACCAAGTACCTAACCGACCACGCCGTACAGCTCCTCTTCGCCTACAAAGGGCCACAGCTCCCGGATCTGGCGGTGCGCTATCTCCCTTCCAGCCGGGCCCAAGTCCTCGCCGAGGTGCCCGTCCCGAGCGCAGCACGGGCACCTCGGGGCCGTCCTCGACTGAGACCGGGGCGAGTCGGCCGCGCAGTCGGGCTGTGGCGGCCGGCACCGCGGCGAGGATGCGAGCGGCCTCCGGGTCAATCGCCGCGAGGACCTCCGCCAGCATGTCGATGGCGTCGGCCGCATCTTCGACCGCGCCCGTGCTCCAAGCCCCCGGCGTCACCGCGTCGACCAGCTCGCACACCGCATCGGCCACCGCCGCCGCCCACTCCTCGACGCCCGGCCCGGCCTGTCCCAGTTCCATGTCCCGCCCAACGACCATGCCGTCTGCCAGATGCCCGCCGCACGGCGAGGGCCCGCGCCGACGGACGTGGCACGGGCCCATATCGTCCCGGACGGAACGGGGTTGGAAGGTCTATCAGGCCACTGCGGCCGTGCGCCGGCGGGACGGCGTTGCCGGGATGCCGTGCCCGTCCAGCGTCCAGGCCGCGCGCTCCCAGACTGGCGCGGTGTCGTCGGCGATGCGGTGCAGGAGAGTGGCCATGGACCGGCCGTCCTCGGCGACGTCCAGGGAACGGCTCCAAGGGACCCCGGCTCCGTCCCGGGGGACCGACGGGACCGTGGAGTACGGGTAGTCCGTCCAGGCGAACCACGCCGACCAGATGCAGGCGACGCTCGGGTAGACGTTCGAGTTCGGCGCGGCCCACGGGTGCAGCGGGTCGGGGCCGGACTTGAGCGGCTGAGTGCGGGTAGCGGCTCGAAGGGCCCATGTGGTCGGGTTCCTCGACTACCCGCCGGTCGGCGAGCGGCATCGAGCTGGTCGAGGACCTCACCGCGCTCGGGTGTGCCGTACTCCCCGGCCTGGGCCGTGTAGAGGACCGTGGTCGCGGACTCCGACGACGGCCACGCCCTGAGCGGACGGCAGCGCATCGCGTTCGACGTCGACGACCAAGAGCACGGCGGCCGACGGCGGCCGCTTTCGTGAAGACGGCCGCAGCCGTGGAGGGCTTCCACCAGGTCCGAAAGGCCGTCGACGACGAGGCCGACCCGCAGGTCCTGCGCGCCCGGCGGACACTGCGGACGACGACCCGCACCGCGTGGGCCCACTCCGATCACGCCACCACGCTCAAGCTGCTCCGGCAGGCGGGGCTGCCGAATGAGGACCTCGCGGCAGCGGGCTACAGCCCACTTCTGCTGGATGCTCTGGAACGATCGTGAGCCGGTAGCCGATTGCGTGGGCCTGTGCCGTACGTGGGCGTCACGCTGCGGATTCGGACTCCGCCAGAAGTTCCTCCATGAGGACCTGGTATCGCGCCAGGTCCTCGGCCCAGTCGGGGATGACGAGGTACTGAACGACGTTGATGGCGATGGCGGCCTCGCCGCCCATCCCGAGGACCGGGGCGAAGCCCCCGATGCGGACCCACTGGTCCCACATCTTGTCGGCCATGAGTGTCCGAAGGATCTCTGGCTGCTTCGGCACCCGCTGCAACAGCAGGATCCCCACAACCGCGTTCCCCTTGGTACAGGCACGCACCGCAGCACACAGAGTCTTGTCGTCGGCGTCCTGGATGGCACGGATCAGACCGCGCAGGCCGCCCGCCAGTGGGGACTGAGCGAGCAGGTCGACGCCCGCCAAGGCGGCGTCGCGGTGGGCAGCCCGGATGTCCTCGATCATCTCGGCGTTCTCGGGCGAGGCAGCCTCCCAGGCCTCCACCAGTTCCTCGAAACCGACGTCGTCGACACCGCCGACCATCATCCGGGCGCCCGGGTCCATGAGCGCCCTGTGGAACATGTTGGACACCGATCGCGACGGCGGCAGATCGAACTCGGCTTCGACCGCGCCGGCGCGCAGGGTCCCGTCGAAGTCCAGCCGGGGGCAGCGCCGACCGTTCAGCATCCCGGCCGCCATCTCCTGGCGGGCCTCGAAGGCCTTGTCGGACTCACCCTCGGGGACCTGACCGAGGTCGATGCCTGCCCGCCGGAAGGGCCGTTCGAGGGCATCGGCCACCGCCTTCCGCAACCGCGCCGCGGTTTGCGGGGTGTCACTGAGAGCCCAGTAGGTCCAACCGATCCAGCTGATACTGCGACCGGGCCTGGATGCGACAGCCAGCCAGGCAGCCCGGTGCACGATCTCGGCCCGGATTTCCCCCGTCCCGGGGTCGGTCCAGTCCGCAGTCCGGGGAAGCCACAGCTGCGTACGCCACCGCTCCAACTGGGTCGGGCTGACGGCGAAGCCGAGCTCCCCGACCTTGGCGACCAGCGCCAGTTCGACGGGGGAGGGGTTCGTGCGGGTCATGGTCAGTCAGCTCCTGCGGTCCTGGTTGTCGGTGGCGATGACGGTGTAGACGGCGGCCGCCGTTCCCAGCGCGCTCGCCCATGCATCGCTCTGCGCGGACAAGACGGCGGCCGCGACCACGAGGAGCCGCGTGAGTAGAGAGGGACTGTCGCCTCCCCCGGGAGCGAGATGGATGACGTTCATGAACGAGGCACCTTTCGCGGTGACGGTCCTGCCGGACACCCCGACAGGGCAGACCGGAGCCTTCCGGTAGCCGGTCCGGCCTGCACTGCCATCTCGCCACACTGCTTTCGGCGGAGTGGGGAAAACCTCGCGGGGTGCTCCTTGGGGAACCGCAAGCCGGCGCGCGTCCTACGGCGCGCTGCCGATGCGGGTCGCCATAGGGGTGGGAGCCGGGCTTCCCGAGGAGGGTTCGGCGACCTCGATGCCGCCGATGAGGAAGGCGCCGATGGTGACGACGGCCGCCGCCGCGGCGATCGCGGCCACCAGGCGCTCCCCTTTGGTCGTCGTGGTCACGGCCTGGGTGGTGGGTGCCATCCACCGGTAGACGTAGCAGCCGGCGGCCAGCGCCGTCCCCGCCACGAGGATGGTGGCCAGGTCGAACGTCAAGTTCACAGGGAGATCCCCCTTGGGTGCGGGCATGCGCCAGTCGCATGCGGGCGTGGAGCATGAGCGGGTCTCACCCCTTGTGTCGCGGGGTGATGACCAGGACCGGGACAGGGCAAGGAGTGTGCAGACGCGGGGAGTTAGCCGCGCAAGTCCGTACCGGCTCGCCGCGAAGGAGGCCGTCCGTCAGCCCCCGGAGGGGGGCCGACCTTCGCATTTCAGCGCGTGAGGCAGAGCGATCCGGGTCTCTGACACGGCGGCGGGTTACCCGGTGCAATCCAGCCGAAGGACTGAGAGACCGCACAGAAGACGTGGGGCAACCGGCCCTACGGAAAGCGGGTGAGGCCGCTTCAGGCCGACGGAAGGTCCGGGCGCTGCTGCGCGGCACGGCGGCGCCGTTCAGCGACCAGCCGCCTGACCTTGCGCCGCACGTGATCGCCGAAGGCATCCGGGTCGGCGGCCCCGGCGTACGTGGCGGCCTCCGTCCAGGTGGTCCCCTCGTCCTCGGCGTACGCGAACACGACCGCCCGCTCGGCCAGGTCGAGCGCGCGCAGAACAGCGTTGAGCCGGTCATCCACGAAGACCCCGCCCGCCGTGTGGGCCAGGTAGTCGACGTCAGTGGCGACCAGGTCGTGCAGTGACACCCCGCCCAGTTCGGCGTCCAGGGAGAGCACCCGCCCGTGCCGGGTCCGGCGCCGCCATACCGGGACCAGCTGCCGGTGTATCGTGCTGCCCTCCGCCTTCAGCGCGCCGAGCGCGGTGGCTGGCAGGTGACCGGTCTGCCACAACGGATCGCACCAGGGGCCAGCCAGCGCGGTGGACAGGGCCTCCCGCCACCGCTCGCTGCGGCGGAGCACAAGGACCTCGGCGGCGAGGCGGTCGACCTCGGTGTCCCGCTCGGCAGGTGGGAGGTTCAGAAGGTCCACTTCCTCCGGCCACGTGCCCCAGACGCCACCGCGGACCTTGATGGCCTCCACGAGGTCCGCCGCGCCAGCCGGAGGCTCCGTCGACGGGGGGAGCGTTGTGTTCCCGTTGTGACGAAGGTGTTCGGGCCGGATGAACGACAGGCGGATGCCGTCCTCGGTGTGAACGGCGTACTCGAAATCGTCTCCGGCACGCTGCCCGGGGATGATGGGGAGGTCCCCGGCTTGGGGGCGGTGCCAGTTGGGCCAGATGCGTGTCGACTCGGAGGTCACTGCCTGCTGCTCCTTACGCGATCGGGATGCTTCACCTCTCGGTCCCGGGGAGGGGGGCCACCGGCAATAAATCTTCTCAGTCGTCGGTGTGATCTGCGTCACGATGCTTGGGGTTCCGGGGAGGAAGGAAAGTCGGCGAACTCCCGGTCAGGGGTGGCGCGGTCGCGGGCTTGTACCGCGGTGGCGCGATGAGTGGCGGTGTGGTCGGCTTCCAAGTCGGCGCGTTCCTCGTGCCGCTTGGCGCTCTCCTCGCGCAACTCGGCCAGGCCGCGCAGGACCTCGGCGCGGGTGGCGGGTTCGGCGCCGTCGCTGCGGTTATCTAGGGTGCAGAGACTTCCCCGTAGGTCAGGCACCCTGATCTGGTGTCAGGCGAGTAGGGAAAGTGCGGCTTGGCATGGTCCGGGAGGTGTTTCGACCGAGCGGTCCGCGCCTCCCCGGCTCTGTAAAACTGCGGCACGCCCATTCCGGCAGCCCCTTTGGAGTCCTCATGCCGCCCACGCCCGACCGCGCTCACGTGATCGTCACCGCTGGCCTTTCGGCCGTCGTCGCAGGCCTGGCCGTTGTCATTGCCCCTGAACTGCTGCCGGTGCTAGCCCTGGCCGTCACCGTGTTCGCGGTGATGATCTCCCTGCTGTAGGAGCGCTCCGGGCGGTCGCGCCGACTACGAACGAGTCGTAGTCATCAGCTGGGAAACCCAGATACGCGCGAGGCCCGCCAGGCGCCCTAGCCGGAGGCAGCAGCAACAGGGAGGCCCGTGGGTCACAACGTCACCAACGTGCCGAACATGCCTGAACACCCCGCTGATACCTGTCAGGCAGGGTCTCCCCGATCCACATGACCGACATGCCTGACAGCCAATCTGCGCCCAAGATAATGGGTAAGACGGCGCAGGTGGATCAGGCCGCTCCGTCGTCCAGTGCACCAGCGAGGTCGGCCGCGAGGGCGTAGCCGGGGCTGTCGTCGAGCAGTTCCTTGCGCTTGTTGTAGCGCTGCGTGGTGCGCGAGTCCCGGTGGTCGGCCCACTGCTGGACCTTGTCCGGGCGGGCGTCCCGCTTCGCCAGGGCGTGGGTGATGGCGTCAACCTTGGTACCGTGCGGCCCGCGCAGCGGAAGTCCGGCCCGTTTGGCGAGGGACCGGAGCAGTCGCCACACGGCCGGTTCGTCGAGCTGGCCGCCGGTGGCGGTGCAGAACAGCCAGCCGGTTGTCCGGCCGTGGAGGTAGTCCTGGAGGGCGTCCCAGGCCACCGGCGGGATCGGCTTCTTCTTCCGGCCGCCGCCCTTCACCTTCTCCAGCAGCAGCACATGGTGCCCCCGGTCGTAGCCGAGGTCCTCGACGCGCGCGTTGAGCAGGGAGTCGATGCGCAGGCAGCAGGTGTAGAGCACGAGCAGCAGGGCGTAGGCGCGCTTGCGGTACGCCGCGACGCGGTGTTCGTCGCGTGCGACGGTCAGGAAGCGGGCCCACTCCTCCTCGGTGTAGCCGGGGGTGGCGGAGTAGTCCGGGTCGACGTAGGGCCGCTGCACGGCGTCGAAGGGATTCTTCACCCCGTCGTCGCTGACCTTGTCCAGGTAGGCGAAGAACGAGGAGGCAGCCGACAGAGCGTTCTTGCGTGAGGCATCCGAGAGCGGCTTGCCCGTGCGCGCCATCTCGCCCCGTCGGCCGCCCTTGCCCCGCACCCACGTGGGGGCGGTCTCCAGGTGGAGGCGGAAGGTGTCGGCGAGCCCGAACTTCACGGCCATCGGGTGAGTGCCGTGTTCGCGGGCGAACTCCTCGAACGCGCGGAAGCCGCGGGCATACGACCTCTGGGTGTTCACCGAGCGCTGGTGAGCAATCCACGAGGCCGCCAGGGGCGGCAGTACGTCGTCGGCGCCGTACAGACCGACGAGGAGGTCGTACAGCCGTCGGGCGTGCTCCGGCCAGAGATCGCGCGGGTCTCGGCGGGCTGTGGCCGGCGTCGCCCGCGGCGAGCGCTCCAGCACACCGTCGGTCGCCCGGCCGGCGGCGGGCATGCCTTCGAGGGCAGGTGAAGTCACGCATCCTCCTCTGGCGTGGTTCGGCGGTGGCCCTGACACTCGTTCGGGCCGGTCACTACATCCACGGCGACCGAGAGGTGCGGCGGCGGGGCGGTTCGGGGGCGGGGGCGACGTTGCTGGAGGTCGATCGCTGCCAGACCCTGCCGTCCTGGGCGCGGCACTCAAGGTGGAGGAGGACCGTGGTCGTGGTGTGGTCGTAGTCGAGCGCCACGTGAACCGTCTCCGTGCCGTTCCCGGCGGCCATCGGGCCGATGTCGGTCTCGTCCACACGGCCGTAGGAGTCGGTACCGCTGCCGTACTCGCCCCTCAGGCCCTCGACGCCGTCGCCGTCTGCGGTGACGAGTACGGAGGTGAGAGCGGGGCCGGACTCCTGTCTGAGTACGAGCACGCCGTAGGGGAAGCTGGGGTCGTGGGTGTCGGTGTGCGCCTGATCGACCACGAACTGCGGGCCGGCGGCCTGGTGGCGGTCGGCGTCCTCCGCGTCAAGCTGGCGGCGCATCAACCCGACCTGTTCCTGGGCCGCGTCCGCTTGGACCAGCGCAGCGTCGGCCTGGGTACGCGCGTAGTCCGCGGATCGTCTGGCGATGCGCGCCTGCCAGATGGCGATGACGGCCGCGACACCGCTGACCCCTGCCGCTGCGATCGCCGTGCTGAGTTCGCCGTTCATATTTCCCCGCCCTCAACCCCGGATGCCGCCGCTTCTGACGATCTAGCAGAAGCGCACAGGATAACCGTAATTATCCTGTCTGTTTCTTGCGTTCGGTGGGGGCCGCGCTAGCGGTCGGCGGCGGTGCGCAGGGCGTCGGTCTGGAAGCCGCTGAGCGTTTCGCGGGCGGCCGCCGGGGTGGGCCCGGCGAGCGCGCGGCGCTGGGGGAGGTTCCAGCGGGCGGCGCCGAGGTCGTCCTTGCAGTGGGCGTAGAAGGACTGCAGGGCGGAGACGGCGCGGCCGCTGGAGACGGCGGCGAGCGGGGTGCCGTCCAGGTTGGTGAGGCGGGCCGCCCAGTCCTGAAGGTGCTGGGGCTCGAAGTGCCAGACGAGATCGCCGATGGAGGAGAACCAGTCCTGATGCTAGCCGGGCGGGGCGTCGATTCCGGCGAGCAGCAGTCCGTAGCGGTAGCGGGTGTCGGCGTCCCAGGCGCGGCCGCGGACCTCCTGGCCGTCGGGCCGGGTGTACGCCCCGGCGAGCCAGCCGCGCAGGATCGCATGCGGGTCCGGGGCCTCGGTCGCAGAACTCATGGCGTCACTCTATGAACCGCCCTGTGCCGTGAAGCGGTACTTCTTCGCCAGACCCTTCGCACGCTCAGGTCAGCTCATCACGCTTCGCGTCCCTGATCACTCCAGGTCGCCCCACGCCCAAGGGGCAGCGACACTCCCATCAGGCTCCCGACCGAACCGGAACCGCTCCCGGTGGCCATCGATCCTGATGAACACATCGAAGCGCCCTTCGACAGGAAGCCGTTCGGTCAAGGCGGTGGCCTGCTCCTGCGCCCCGGCCTCCCGCAGTTCCCCCACCAGCCGGGCCACGGCGAACGGGTCGTCGAGGGGGACGTGGGCGGTGGGGTCACGGGCCAGCAACGCGGCGACCTGCTCCTGCGCCCCGGCCCCCCGCTTCAGCAGCCGGGCCACGGCGGACGGGGTGTCGAGGGGGACGGGGGCGACGGCCCGTTCGGCCAGGGCGGTGGCCTGCTCCTGCGCCCCGGCCTCCCGCAGTTCCCCCACCAGCCGGGCCACGGCGTCTGGGTCGTCGAGGGGGACGTGGGCGGTGGGATCACGGGCCAGCAACGCGGCGACCTGCTCATGCGCCCCGGTCTCCCGCAGTTCCTTCAGCAGCCAGGCCACGGCGTACGCGTTGTCGAGGGAGGCGTGAGCGGCGGCCCGTTCGGCCAGGGCGGTGGCCTGCTCCTGCGCCCCGGCCTCCCGCAGTTCCCCCGCCAGCCAGAGCACGGCGGACGCGTCGCCGAGGGGGACGTGGGCGGCGGCCCGTTCGGCCAGGGTGATGGCCTGCTCATGCGCCCCGGCCTTCCGCAGGTCCATTACCAGCCAGAGCACGTCGGACAAGCTGTCGAGGGAGGCATGGGCGGCGGCCCGTTCGGCCAGGGTGGCGGCCTGCTTCTGTGCCCCGGCCTCCCGCAGTTCCTCCAGCAGCAGGGCCACGGCGGACGGGTTGTCGAGGGGGACGTGGGCGGCGGGGTCACGGGCCAGCAACGCGGTGGCCTGCTCCTGCGTCCCAACCTCTCGCAGTTCCATCAACAGCCGGGCCACGGCGTCTGGGCCGTCGAGGGGGACGTGGGCGGCGGGGTCACGGGCCAGCAACGCGGCGACCTGCTCCTGCGCCCCGGCCTCCCGCAGTTCCTCCAGCAGCAGGGCCACGGCGTACGGGTCGTCGAGGGGGACGTGGGCGGCGGCCCGTTCGGCCAGGGCGGTGGCCTGCTCATGCGCCCCGGCCTCCCGCAGTTTCTCCAGCAGCCAGGCCACGGCGGACGGGTTGTCGAGGGAGGCGTGGGCGGCGGGGTCACGGGCCAGCAACGCGGCGACCTGCTCCTGCGCCCCAGCCTCCCGCAGCCTGTCCAGCAACCAGGCCACGGCGAACGGGTCGTCGAGGGAGGCGTGAGTGGCGGCCCATTGGGCGGGGTGGTGGTCGGCGGGGTGCACGGTGCGGAGGTGGTTGACGAGGGCGGATGCGGCGTGGGGATTGCCATGGGTGGCGGCGTGTTTGTGGAGTTGGGCGGCGTCGCGGTACAGGCCACGGGCCCAGGCGGCATTTCCGAGGGCGTTCAGGTCGGCGGGGTGGGCGTGGGCGGCGGCAGCGGTCCAGAAGTCGATGGGCGGGATCTCGGCGCGGTGGCGGCGGCCGTGCTGGTCGAGGTAGTCGGCCAGCCGGTACAGCGGGCCCTGCCCGACCCCGGTGCGATGCCCAGCAGGGGGACCGGTAGGGGCGCCGCTGCGGCGGTTGCGCTGGTTGCGGGGAGTGCCGGTCTTGACGGGGGTGAGGATGCCGGGGATGCCGTTGCAGGGCTTCGTGACGTAGTGCAGAGCCTGCTGAAGCCAGTCGTCACCGCTCTGGTTCCACTCGGCCTCGGTGAGGTAGCCGGGGGCAGCCTCGGCCAGCCAGGCCAGAGGGATGCGCGGACCGGCGCCGAGACGGCGGGCGTCCATAGCCGCGTGGATGAGCGCCTTCGTCGCCGGCGGGGCGTCCTCGAAGCGGCTCAGCAGGACCGGAACCCCGGCCAGGTACTGGGTGATCTGTCCGTCCGGGGCCTGTTCGGCGGCCTCCCCGAGCCGGGGGTCGGCGCCGGCCGCCTGGGTCAGCTCGCCCAGTGCGGCGCCGGTGAAGGCATCCGGCACTCTGATCCTGTGGCCGTCCAGCAGCTCCCGGGCCTGAGCGTGCCGGTCCGCCCCGGTGCGGGTGATCAGGGTGTCCCAGTGGTCCGGCCACAGGGTGGCCAGCACCAGCACCGGGGCCCGCTGCGAGTCGCGCAACAGGTTCCGCAGGCCCGCGGCGATCTGCTCCCCGAGTGGGGCGGGCAGCAGGTATTCCTGGGCCTCGTTCAGCCAGATCACGGTGTACGGGGCGATGTCGGCGAGTTCGGCCAGGGCGGCGTCGGGGCGGGTGGGGTCGATGGGATGCCACAGCCGCCAGGGCTCGTCCCGCCCGCGCAGCAGGGTGAGGGTTTCCCAGCAGGCGCGGGTCTTGCCGGTGGAGGAGCCGCCCACCAGCACCGCGATCCGGCTGGACCCGGCGACGGCCTGTACCACTACCTCGGCCAGCGCCCGGTCGTGCTCGCGCGGTACATACGCCGGCAGCACCGGCAGACCGGCGGCCGGGGAGCCGATCGCATGGTGCACCTCCAGGTGGAACGGGTCGGCCACCTCCGACAGGGGCCGGCCCGGCCGCATCCGCTCCAGCACCGCCCGGCCCTGCCCGGCTTGGACCGCGGCACTCGTGCCGTCCGCGCGCCGACGGGCCTCGGCCTGGTAGGCGCGCCGCCACTTGTGCACGTCCAGCACCGCAGCCGCCGCCGGGTCACCGGCCAGCCCAGCGCGCTCAGCCTGTGCCCGCACGGCCCGCACCAGGTTCAGCAGCTGATCGCTCTGCTGGGGGAACCGGTCGGCGCGCAGCCAGTCCCCGATCGTGGTCGGGCTGACCCCGACGGCATCGGCCAGTGCGCGCTTCGACGGCTGCTCCTGCAGACGCTCGTCGCGGAACGCCGCCAGTTCGGCGATCAGCTCGGCGTATCCCGGTTCCTGCGCCGCCGGTCCCGTCATCACGACGCCTTTCCCTCCCGCGCGGCCCGGGCACGGGTGTCCACCCCGCCCCTGGACACCCTGGTGGACACACACCCCGGCCGTGGCGTGAACCCTAACGCCCACCAGCCCGCTTCGCCGCGATGTGTCCAATCCCCACTGGGACTCCTGTGGGACGGCCCCCTGGACAGCCAGCCTCATCCGCATCCCGCACGGCCCGCCCGGGCCGTCACGACCTCCACGGGGAGTTCACGCGATGAGCCCGCTGCAGATCCTGTCCCTCCTGCTCGCCCTGTCCACGGCCCTCAACATCGGGTTCACCGCGGGCCTGCTCGCCCGCCGGACCGGCGTCGGCATCCCGCAGGCGGCCCTCACCGGCGCGGGCGCCGCGGCCACCGCGCTGGGCATCTACTTCGCCGCCGTCGGCGCCTACAACTGATCACGCTCGTATCGCAGACGGCCGCCGACCGCGTGCATGAGCGGCGGCACATCAACGAGCGGGCCCTGATCCGGTGCATGGATCAGGGCCCGCTCTTCGTATGGGGCTTCACGCCAGAGATCGCAGACGTGCGGCACGTCGGGCGATTACAGCTCGATCTGGATGTGCTCCACGTCGGTGAACTCCACACCCAGGCCCGAGGCTCGGGTGTTGCCCGCGCGGAAGTACATCTCCGCCAGGCCCTCGGCTGCGATGCGCTGGAGCTGCTGCTCGTTGGCGCCGGCGTCACGGGCCTCGAACAACCGGTCCGCCCAGCGCGGCGGCAGAGCCTGGGTGATGTCGCGGATCCGGGCGTCGTCGGTCGTGCCCGGCGCGGCGGTGAACCCAAAGCGGGCCCGGGTGGAGACGACCAGGCCGGCGGTGGTCGCGGCCTTCTTCTTCGCCTTTGCGCGGATCTGCGGCTGCCACCGCCGCTTCACCTCGCGCTCTATGCGCTCGCGCAGGTCGCGGCGGGGCCGCTTGAACTTGCCCGCCACGTACCGCTCCACGGTGCGCTGGGAGATCCCGAGGACCTCGGCAGCGGCCTTGGTGCCCTTGAGCTGCTTGACCAGGTACTTCATCTGCGCCTGGGCGCTCTGCGGGATGCGGCGGGTGAAGGCGCCCTCCAGGGCGGCGTCCAGGCTGTCCCCGATCGAGTCGGCCATGCCCTGCTACTCCCCTTCTCCGGCGCTCTGGTCGGTCTTGATGAGGTTGGAGAGGTTGAACACGGCGCCCGCCTCTTCGAACTGGGCTTCGGCCCACAGCACGGTCTGGGTGCCCTGGTGCTTGACCATGCCTGGCGATACACCGAGCCGGAACGTGCCCGGCACCGGCTTGCCCTCGTCTGTGTACGGCAGGACGTCCAGCGGGGAGGGACCGGTGGAGGGGTAGACGATGCAGTCCGTGCCGATGGCGACGGGGTAGTGGCCGGTCGCGGCGGCGGTCTTGAGGATCTTGCGGTGCATCCCGACCCGGACGGTGGACAGGACGGCGGCCCGGATGTCGGGGCGCCAGGTCTCCCGCTTCAGCGCCGGCCACGGCTCGTAGTACGGCACCTGGCCCCGGCTGCGCTGCCGCAGCTTGCCGATGCCACCCTTCGCTGTGGACTTGATCGCGTTCAGCAGCAGCGCCATGGTCGGGTCGACCTGCTTGTGCACGGCCATCGCGTCCAGGAACTCCTGGCCGCCCATTTTCGTGGTGACGCCGAGGTCGGCCATGGTCTCTACGTAGGCGTCGCGCAGCCGGTTGTACCAGGGGTCCAGGTAGCGGCCGGACTCCAGGCGTACATGCGCCTCGAGCGGCGCGACCTTGAAGCCGAGCTCCTGCGCGTAGGCGATGGTGGGGGTGGCGTACCAGGCCGGGCCGGTCGGGCGGTCGCCCTTCGGCGTGAACGGCGAGGGCAGCAGGTCGCCGTCGAGGGTGCGCCCGTCGATCTGCACGCGGGACAGGTCGACGTGGGAGAGGTCGACCAGCCACGAGCCGGGGACCTTGGGGTCGAACGCCGGACGGTTCTTCAGGTGGGTGGGGGCGCCCAGGCCGACGGTGAGGCCGTTGGTGGCGGCCGCGAACGCCATGTTGACGTCGATCGCGACCAGGTACGGCAGCATGCACTCGTCATCGGTCAGCTCACGGCACCAGTCGTACGGCTCTTCCATCAGTATCTCTGCTGGGGTCCGCAGGTGGTGGCGCTCGAACTTGCCCTTGAGAATCGGGTGCTCGTCCGGCACCTCGCACTCCACGGGCTCGTACACCGCCGTGAGCGCGTCGGCGTTGAACGCCCGCTCGAACTCGCCGGTGGCCTCGTTCTTCTCCGCGCGGGTCGGCGGCCGCAGCGCGGTCATCAGCTCGAGGCCGGTCGTCGACGTGGTGCCGCGCGGCGTCATCACCCGCTGCGCGTACGTGCCGAGATACCGGGCGAGGTCGGCCGGGTGCATGCCCGGCAGCTGCGGGTCGTCCTTCTTGTCCCACTCCCGCGCGTCCAGCGCGTTCCAGGACGGGATACACAGCTGCACGCAGCGCCGACGTGAGCCCTCCGGGGCGCGGAAGACGCGTGCCCAGGGCCCCAGCCCGCGCTGGGTGAGCTGCAGTCCGGTCCGCTGGAGCTGCTTGACGACCTTGTGGCTGTCCTTGAGCCGGCCCGCACGCCGCTCCTCATCCGACAGCGCGGCGGGCAGGCCGTAGCGCTCCAGCGCGGCCGGGGTGAGGACCAGGATCGGGTCGGCGTCACGACCGTTGCGGTGCAGGCGAGCCTGACCGAGCTTCGCCTCGGTGATCGTCCAGTCGACCAGCGCGGGCAACGACTTGGCGTGCACGTCCAGGACCAGGCCGCCGACACAGTACGCCGACACCTGCCCGTCCTGGGCGGCGTCGATGACCGCTAGCGGGCCGTTCTCGAAGCGCGGGTCCACGGCGGCCGCCGTGGTCTTCTTCGCCACCGCCTTCTTCGCACCCGGGCGCCGCGACGACGGGGCGGGCCTGGCGGTGCTGCTCGCCGCCACCTTCGGGCGGGACGGCGGGGCGGCGGCGGGCGCCGGGGTCGGCTCCGGGGTCGGGCCGGTGAACGCTTGCGGGACCACGGGTGCCGGGGCAGCGGCGGGCGCGTCGGCGGTCGGGGCTGGGAAGCGGGCGGCGAGGCCCTCGAGGAGCCGGGCGTACGCGGCGCGCTTCGGCGGCCGCGGTTCGGTCCGGCCGGTCTCCCAGTTCCCCACGGCCTCCCGGCGGGCGTCCAGCGCATTGGCGATCTGCGCCTGGCTCAGGCCGGCCGCCTCACGCAGACGCTTGCGCTCCGCGGGGACTGGCAGATCATCCTGCGCGACTTGCTCCAGCAGAGCATCGACGGCGCTGAACAGCTCGTTCTCGGTGGACACAGAGGTCACCTCCGATAGGCATCATACCCCAATCGCGCATTGATTCGCGCATCCAATCGCCCATGAATCGCGCACATAGTTGGGGTGCAACACGTGGCAGGTAAGCGACGTAACGGCTGTTCGCACAGGTCAGGGCACGGACAGCATGGGAAGTCCCGATGCGGCGGCATGGCGACGTTGCAGAATCCGGGCCTGCCGCCAGGCTGAGCACGTCTGACCCGCAGGGTGATTGGGAGCTCCACCGTGTCCGTCGCGTTCCGCATCAGCGGCTGCCTGTGCCGCAAGAACATCCCGCTCGCCGGGGGCGTCATCGCCCTCGATGGCGAGGGGCAGCGGCGTTACCCAAATATGCGCGGCACCCTCGCCTGCGAGCGGTGCGTCATCGACTACGGCTGGAACTGCTGCACCACGACCAAGGGCGGCTTCCCCGTCGGGCACGTCGCCGCGCCCGACGGGGAAGCCGACGTCGACTCCGGGAGCCACCACCTGGAGCACGGCACCCACCGTGCCCTGGTGACGCTCTATCCCCCGCTCCGGCTTGTTCCAGGGAGCGGAGCCGTACCTGCTCCGTACGAGTAGGACAGCATCCGTCTGGCGATTCAAGCGAACAGTGCTGCGAGGGCCGCGGTCACGGTCGCGGCGAGAGTGAGGACCGCTGTGAAGGCGGCGGCGGCCCGGGTGAGTGCGGTGGGGTACGTGGCGCCCTCCATGCGGGCGAGTTTGCCTGCGCCGGCGGCGGCCAGCAGTGCGACGACGATCACGAGCGCGGTGGTCAGAAGGACGACGGCCACGAGGACTCCCGATGAGTGGTGGGGCGTTGACGTGGTCGAAGGTCATGGAACCGGTGTTCGCCGGGGTTCGCTGGGACGAGAATGAACACCGGCGAACACATCGGGGCCTCGGGGAAGGTACATGGACGAGCAGAACGGCCACAGCCCGCAACTCACTGAACTGCGCGGGAGACTGGCCGACGGGCTTGCCCGGGCCCGGTTGAACCAGACCCAGCTGGCCCGGCGGGCGGGTCTGGGACGGACCACCGTCTCGGAGGCGCTCTCTCCTCAGAAGCCGGTGCCGTCCGCGGAGACGGTGGCGGCGCTGTCGCGCGCACTGCAGCTGCCCGCGGCAGAAATGCTGGCCTTGCAGCGCACCGCGGTGCAGCAAGCGGGCACAAGTACGACAGAGGGGCCGGGCCGCCCCATTGGAGAGTGGGCGCCGCATGACCTGGAGGTCCACCGGGCCGGACCCGGCCCGACGGCCGCGGGCTCCGACATGTCTGCAGAGCGGGCTTGGCCCGCCTATGTGCGCCGCGAGCATGACCGGGTGCTGGACAAAGCAGTCGATGACACCATGGCCGGCCGCAGTCGGATCATGGTGCTGGTGGGCGCCTCCTCGACGGGCAAGACACGGGCGTGCTGGGAGGCCGTCCAACCTCTTGCCGATCAGGGGTGGCGGTTGTGGCATCCCTTCGACCCGACCAGGGCGCAGGCCGCGTTGGAGCAGCTGCACCGCGTCGGGCCCCGGACGGTGGTGTGGCTGAACGAGGCCCAGCATTACCTCGGCGACCGGGCAGTAGGTGAGCAGATCGCGGCAGCCGTGCACCGTCTGCTGGTCAGCCGGGGGCGCGGGCCCGTGTTGGTGCTGGGCACGCTCTGGCCCGAGTACGCCACCCAGTACACGGCTCTGCCCATACCGGCCGAGCCGGATCGGCACAGTCGAGTACGAGAGTTACTCGCCGGCCACCTCTTGGCAGTACCCGATGCCTTTGACGCCCCGGCCCTGGCCGCGGCCAGGGCCCTCGCCAAGGATGGCGACTGGCTGCTGGCCGACGCCCTCACCCGTGCACACGCCGACGGCCGGATCACCCAGGACCTGGCCGGTGCTCCCGAGCTCCTCAACCGCTACCAGCATGCTGGCCCAGCCGCCAAGGCACTGCTGCAGGCCGCGATGGACGCGCGCCGCCTCGGCGTCGGCTTGCACCTCCCCCAGGCCTTCCTCACTGATGCCGCCACTGACTACCTCAGCCAGAGCGACTACGACCAGCTCACCGACGGTTGGGCAGAACAGGCATACGCCGAACTCGCCAAGCCTGTCCACGGCAAACAAGCTCCCTTACGACAGACCTCCCCCCGCCCCGTGCGACGCCCGCCCGCCCCTGCCTCCGCCACCACCACGGGTGCAGAGGCAGGAAGAGGACCTCAGTTCCGGCTCGCCGACTACCTCGAGCAACACGGCCGCACCAGCCGCCGTCACCTGTGCCCACCTGCATCCTTCTGGCATGCCGCCCTCACCCATCTCGCTCACCCCGATGACCTGAACCGCGTCGCGGATGAAGCTGAGAAGCGCCTTCGGCTGCAGTGGGCTCACCACTTGCGCCACAAAGCCGCCGCCCACGGAAGCCCGGTGGCCTTGGTCCTACTAGCGGTGTTGCGTGCAGAGGCCGGGGACCCAGACGGCGCCGAAGTCTTAGCCCGGCAGGCCGCCGGCCATGGCGACACCGACGCCTTGCGCCAGTTGGCGATGATGCGGGAGGAAGGCGGGGACCGGGATGGAGCCGAAGCACTGCTTCGCCAAGCCGCCGATCACGGCGACACCGACGCCTTGCATCGATTGGCGATGATGCGGGAGGAAGGCGGGGACCGGGATGGAGCCGAAGCACTGCTTCGCCAAGCCGCCGGCCTCGGCGACACCGACGCCCTGCACCAACTCGCTGAGATGCGGGAGGAAGCCGGGGACCGAGATGGCGCCGAAGCCTTGATCCAGCAGGCCGCCGACCACGGCGACACCGACGCCCTGCACCAACTGGCGGTGACCCACGAACTCGCCGGGGACCGGGACGGTGCCGAAGCCCTGGCCCGGAAGACCGTCGTCTACGGCGACGCCATCGCCCTGTGCCGACTGGCGGTGATGCGGGAATCGGCCGGGGACCGGGCGAGCGCGGAAACCTTGGCCCGGCAGGCCGCCGACCACAGCGACACCAACGCCTTGCGTCAGTTGGCGATGATGCGGGAGAAAGCCGGGGACCGGGATGGCGCCGAAGCCCTGAGCCAGCAGGCCGCCGACAGCGGTGACACCATCGCCCTGTGCCAGCTGGCGGTGATACGGGAGAAGGCCGGGGACCGGGCAAGCGCGGAAACACTGGCCCGGCAGGCCGCCGACCACGGCGACACCAACGCCCTGCACCAACTGGCGGTGATGCGGGAATCTGCCGGGGACCGGGCAAACGCGACAATCCTGGCCCGGGACGTTGCCGACTACGGCGGAGCCTCTGTCGAATACGAACACACGGCCTGGGCATCGATGCTCCGCATACGATGGCCACACGGTATGGACCCGGACGGCACTCCGACGGCCCCCTGGGAAGCGACGATGGATATCCCCCACAGCCCACTCGCACCATTCCACGCTTCAACGCCATAGGCATGCTGCCACTTCGCGGTTCGTTAACCCGGTGCTGGTCACGGCGCGCATAAGGCTCGAGCACGCCCACGAAACACCAGCCAAGGCCGTCTAGCGCGCTCGGATGACGCCCCTCGCTCGCTGGTCGTCATGGAATCGGCAGGCAGTGGTGCTGCGTCCCTGTACAGGCACACATGGACGCCGTCCTGGGGCCCCCTGGCCGCTGGCGGCAGCCCCGGTCCTCGGCGACGTTGTCCTGATCGACTACAGCTGGAACTTCTGCACAACGACCGAGAGCGGCTTCGTCGACGGCCACGTCGCCGCGGCCTGGCGGCGGCGCTGAAGTGGAACCTGCTAGATCGAGGCCGGCGCGTCGTCCGCGACGGCGTCCGGCTCGGGTAACGCCCGGTGGGACATCGCGCGCATCACGGCGACCTGCCGCTCCACCGCTTCCGCGATGGCCAGGTCCAGCCGGGACGGCACCGCAACATCCTGATGCGCGGCGAGCGCGCGGCGGTAGCCCTCGCACGCCGTCTCCCGCCTCCTCACCGGGCCCATGGAGGCGTCGGCCGGGGCCCAAGCGCGCGCACTTCAGATGTCCGTCTGGAACGCGTTCTGGCGCCGTGTAGTTACTCAGCGGACAATCTGTGCAACATTCTGCTGTCCGAGGGGGGTCGGAATGGGTGTTCTGTGGCCGCTGGAACCGGCAACGGGAGCCAAACACCGGTTGTACAAGCACTACTTCGACGCGTGGTGGCCGATCCTTCTCCAGCCCAGTCCCCGCTCCGGCGGCAGCTGGCCGAAGGTGACGTTCCTTGATGCTTTCGCGGGACCAGGCCGCTACGAGACGGGAGAAGAAGGCTCCCCCGTGTTCAACCTGCGGGGGCTTTTGAACCACAACCACCTGGACAGGATGGGCTTGTCCCGGGAACGGGTGCAGCTGATCTTCATCGAGAAGGACCGCGCCACGTATGAGCACCTGGTTAGAGAGCTGTATGAGAACTTCGGTCCGCTGGACCAGTTGCCCGTGCGGGTGGAGGTGCGCTGCGGAGAGGCGGGCCAAGACAGCGACCGGCTGCTGACTGAGCTGGATGCCTGGGGTCACCCGATCCTGGGGGTCTTCGACAGCTGGGGCAACGTCAACACTCCCCTGTCCGTGATGGCCCGTATCGCGGCGAACCCGGCCAGCGAGGTCATCGTTACCTTCGGGCCGAACTGGTTCAGCCGGCGCAAAGAACTAAACGAGGACATCGTCGACGGCGTGTTCGGCGGCCGGGAGCACTGGAGGCATGTGGCCGCGGCCCGTGACAGCGAAGAAATGTGGCGGGCCTGGCTGGACAGCTACCGTGCCGCTCTGCAGCGGGTCGGCTTCGAGTACCGCCTGCAGTTCGAGGTCGTGCCGAGGACAGGACAACCGCTGTATCTGGTCTACGGGACCAAGCACCCGCGTGGTGTGGAGGTGATGAAGGACGCCATGTGGCGGGTCGACAAGAGCGACGGCATGCGCTTCAGGGACCCCCGCGTGCGCAACGCTGTCGCACTCGGGCAGGTCTCCCTGTTCGATGACGGCGAAGTGATCGACCCCGAGTTGCTCGCCCTCGTCCAGCAGCGGCTGAGCCAGGGGCCCGTCAGTCTCGAAGAGCTGGGGCAGTGGCTCCTGCTGGAGACGTCGCAGTGGCGTGCCCGGGACGCGAAGAAGGCCGTGCAGGACCTGGACGGAGACGGCCAGGTGATCATTCCTGCCGGCCGTCTCACCAAAGCCAGTGTGGTCAGCCTGCGGTGACGCTTTCCCGGGCCGGCATCTGATCCCAGGTGCGCCCTTCGAGCTCGCGGCCGAGAGTCTTGGGCGTGCGGCCGCCCCACTGCTTGAAGAAGAACGCCACCCCGGCATCCGTGCACACGTCGCGGATGCCGGTCACCCACTCCTCTTCCACTGGCCTAAAACGCGGCCCGGACTCGCCGCCCGCGATGACCCAGTCGATGCCAGTGACGTCCAGACCATCCAGCGGCCCCAGCAGCGGCTCACACGACAGGAAGCGGACGGCTGCCGGAACGCGGCGCAGGTCGTCGATTCGGGCAAGCTCCTTGGCGCTCTCCACCGACACGCCCATCCATACATTCGCCGGCCAGTCCAGCTTGCCCGCGACCTGCCGCAGCCGACGCGCCCGCTTGGTCAGCACCTGATAGGTGTGCTGGGGAGTATCGGCCATCACCTGGAATACCTGCCGTACGAAGTCCAGCGGCACCCGGGCGTGGAACAGGTCCGACATCGAGTTCACGAACACCGTGCGGGGGCTGCGCCAGCCGTACGGAACCCGTAGGGCGTCCGGATGCACCGTCAGCCCGAAGCCCGGTCCCGATGTCCGCGGATCCCCGTCATTTTGGTACTTGGTTTGCCCCATCGCCTTGAGGCGCTTGGCCAGCGTCATGGCATAGCAGTTGTCGCACCCCGGCGAGACCTGGTCACATCCGGTCGTGGGGTTCCACGTGGCCTCTGTCCACTCGATCGCGCTGCGGTCGCTCACCGGACACCCCTCCCTATGCCGCGCCCGCCGGCCCGCGCGGCCGCGATCTGCTGCGTGTCCAACGAGGCGTCACCTCGCCGGACACCGACATCCAACCACCGGCCCTGTGGCGCGGGCGGCCAAACCGCATAAATAGAACGTGTGGACGATACCTTGCGGGAGGAAGCACTTACGAGAGTGCCAACTCGCTGGATAGCCGCCGCTCATGCCTGCCCTCAGGGGGCGTAGCAGAGCCCCAGGGGCCCGAGGCCAGCCAGGCGCTGCATCTGGTCCACGAACCGCTCGGTGAACAGCCGGCGGGTTGTAGCGACCGACATGGTCGAACACCACCTGGTGATCACGAGCGACGGCGCGTGCGCCACTCCAGAACCTGCTTGCGGGTCAGGTCCTCGAGGACGAGTTGCTGCCTGGTGGACGTCGCTGTCGACCGGATCGGGCACGGTTACCGAACGCGGCGAGGGCAGGACGACCTGCGCCACGGGCGCGGCCGGGACGGCGGCCAGCCGTGCGGCTTCGGCGTGAGCCTTGGCGGCGGCCTGCCGGGCGCGGATCTGCTCCCACTCGTGCTGGCAAGAGTCGCGCGGGGCGGTATCGGCGTTTGTCCCGTCGGCCGTTCACCGCCCTTCATCCGTCTGGGCGAACAATACGAAGCCGCGCATCCGCACATATGGAAGTTGCTGCGGGCGAATGAAGGGTTCTGTTCCTGCTACAAATGCGCCGCACTGAGGAATGTGAGTGCTCCGTCTGGGGTGCGGTGTAACTCGGACGCCGTACACGGTGTCGGTGGCTGCTTCTAACTTCGGCGGCATGAACTTCTGGGATGAGCCGGGCCGTGAACTGCACAATGCGGTCTTGCCGGAGAGTGCTGTTCGTGATGCATGGGATCAGCTAAATGCTGCTGAGTCCCGGGGAGTGGCTGCCGCGTGCGCAGCGCGCCTGTCCAAGGGTGACCTCATCCTGGCCCTTGCGCGCTCGGCCTCTGATCCGGCCGAGGTCCGTCGTGTCCTGGAGGAATTCGCCCGTGCCTGCACCATCAGCTTTGACACGGTGGACCAATATCGGCGGGTGTCTGCCTGGTACACACCGGACCGCCGGGAGGCCATGGAAGAGACCGGCGGTGCCGCCTCGTACACCGTGCTGCGCGAGGTTGCGCTCCAGACTTTCGGCGAGGCCGATCCGCACGCCCGGTTCGATGCCCTCCTGGCTGCGCTGCGGGAGACGGCGGCCTGCGGAGGTGCCCCTTTGACCGGCCCGGCCTACCGCAAGCGTCTCGGTGTCCCGGCCGCGCGGCAAGCCAGCGGCATCTCACCCATAGATGCCGCGGCGCGGCCTGACGAGCAGCTAGTTGCGGGCGTACTGCAGGCAGTCGCTGAGGACCCGCAGGGTCCTGCCCAGTTCTTCGGCGTTCTGGCTGCCGAGGGAGGCCTGGAGGCGTTGGAAAGCGCCTCCTTGATGCTCCGCAGGGCGAAGGCCGACGCCCGCACCCAGGAGGAAAGGGTCTTCGGGAAAGAGGAGCCTTCCGCGCTCGAGATCACCCTGCGGCTAGTGCTGCGAACCATGAAAGCACTGGAGAAATCAATGGATCTCGATCCAGCCCAGATTGTGTCCGTCCTGCCGCCCGAACAATTCGCGGCTCTGAACCGGGTGTGCGGGTCAGTGACGCAATGGCACGAGCTTCTGCTTGCAGCAGCGCGAGCAGCAGAATCAGGAAAGGAAGTGGCATGAGCTACCACACCATCGAACATCAGGGAACCGTGTACGCGGGGCCGTCCGAGTACGAGCGGGAGGACCAGGAAGCAGCCTTGGCGCTCTTCATGGACATGAACGACGCCAGCGCCCAATACCCCAACAATCCCGCCGCCGTCGTGGAGTACATCCGCGGCAAGCTGCCGAAGCCGACCGCGGACAACGCCGCCTACGCGGAGATCGAGCAGATCCGTCACCTGAGCGCGCTGGTCCGGCAGTTCAAGGCAGCCTGGGCAGCGCGGGCCCGTGACGAGCGCGGTCCCCAGCTGCCACCGCACAAGGTCGACAAGCCCGAGCCGCTGCCGGAGAAGCTGGTTCCCGGCCAGCGCGTGGAGATGGTCGACCCCAAGTCCGGAGAGGTCATCGAGGTCATCGTCCCGCCCCAGTCGCAGGTCGACGACGAACCGAAGGTCAACACGACCGCGGTCCAGCTGAACGCCGCCCGCTCCCACTGCTACGAGCAGCTCAGCAGCCTCGCCCGCCGCCTGGAGTCGTTGGCGCAGATCAAGGACAGCGATCTCGTCGCGGAGGCGATGCGCAAGGTGAAGGAGTGCGACGACACGATCAGATCCATCAACCGGCAGTCAAAGCAGATGCGTGGCTACTACGACGTGCTGGAACTGGTGGCCGCCGCACACCCCCGCCACCCGGAGGGAGCCAGCGTCGAAGACATCGTCCAGTCCGAGGCGATCAACCTGCGTGCGTACGGCTTGAGCCGCAGGAAACTGCGAGAATTCCTCGCCGCCTTCGCATCCACCGGGCAGGTCGCCGCATGACCTCCTCACCCCGCCACTTCCCCCTCGTGACGCACCCCACGGGCACCACGGCGGAACGGAAGCTGTGGACCCTGAGCTACCAGCGGGTCGTCGGGTCCGCACGCTCAGAGATGCGCAGCCACGGCGGCCGCCGACGCCTGGACGTGTGGGGGCGCGACGGCACGAAAATCGAGTTCCAGCAGTCCAAAGACAGCGTCCCCAATACCCACAGCAAGGAGCTGTCCCACGCCACAGGACTCATGTGGGTCTTCTGCGCCATCAACCAGCACTTCACCGAAGACCTCGTCATCACCTCGCGGCAAGGACCTCGGGCCAACTTCTCCTGGTCCCGGCCGTGGAAGCTCATCGCAACCTGCAACGCCCACGTCCTGCTGGACTTGGGCCTCTCGCCGCAGATCGGCGACCACGTCCTCCTCGAAGTCGACCACTTCGAGCTCGGCAGCGGCGCTGCTACCGGAACCGGCGTTTTGCGTGACGCCCAGGAATTCTGTCACTGGATGAGGGACGGCCATCCCTTGCTCCCGTACTCCTGGACGCCACGCGCAGCTTGAACACATTCCAGCGAGCACACCCTCGGCAGCCGCCAACCCGCGGCTGCCGACACACTCACCAAGCCGCCCACCACGGATATCACGCGGCCGACCCAGTCCCCCTGGCCTTCACCACGGCGTGTCCATCGTCGACGCGGTGCTCGGGTCAAACCGGCCCGAGTACCGCGCGGCCAAGCAGGAGACCGGACACATGCCTGCCAAACAGACCACCGCCTCCCCCTCCCTCACCCGGCCTGACCCGGACATCGCACACCTAGCCCGCAGCCGCGAACTGCCCGAGCAGGACAGTTTTCACGAACCCGCCTACGACGTCCTGATCCTCAAAGAGATCCACCTCCATGTACGGCAGCTCGGCCTGCCCATCCCCGTCCGCCCCACTGCTCCCGCACTGCTGACCGTCCTGCGCGATGCCGAACAGCACAGCAGTGGCTACGAACGGCACCTCATCGGCTACGCCGCGGCCAACCTCGACGCGGCCACCTGGATCGGCCAGGATTCGGAGGAGGGCCGGCTCCGCCTGGCCACCGCACTCGACTATCTGACCCGAGCCGCCGACATTTCCGCCCCGGAGACACCGGGACGGTAGCGGCTGAGCGCCGACCCGGCCACCCGATTGCTTGGGCACGCTCAACTCTGGCTCGGGCTCGGAGTACGGCAGCCGCGTGGGCCGCTTCGGCTATCAGTTCACGGAGTACGCCTTCTCGCCCACCATGAAGGGCGCGTCGGTCGGGCCTTTGATGTAGGGGCCGCGCCAGATGAGGCGGTGCTCCTGGGCGCTGGGGTACCACTGTCGGACTTTGTGCATCCGGACGGTCCATCGGTGGTGGTAGACCCGGCTCGTCTCGGCGTCCTCCGCCGAACGTTGTGCGGGCACCTGGTGGGCGAGGCGGATGACGCGGACGTCGGGGTCAGCCGGTTGTGTCCCAGGTCGGTTCCGGGGGCTGTCCTCGCCGGGTTCCGCCGGGGCGCCGAGGACTGTGACGCCTTGGGCGGCGAGCCGCCAGAACGCGAACGCGTAGCGGGCGGCGAAGTCGTCGTAGGTGTCCGTGATCCGCCCGCCGTCCCACTGCCCTTCCTCCGGCGGCTGTGTGTTGTGCTGGGCGACCTGGTTCAGGACGGTATTGAGCCTGCGGTGTTCTTCGGAGAGATCGGCGTGCTGCTCGCTGTGCTCGGCGGTGAGGGCGCCGTCCGCCCGCAGTCCGTAGATTCCGTCAGGAACGAGTGGAGGAAGCGGAGACCCGGCAGCGCGCGCCTGGGAGACAGCAAGGCGCCAGGACTCCGGCTGTACGGGGCCGTCCCGGTCCATGAAGCACGTGAGCTGGATCCCCGGGTACTGGGCATCGGGCAGGACCTGGTCCTGGGTGACGAACTGCCAGCCGAACGCGCGGATGTCGGAGAGCGAGCCGCCCCTGTTCTCCACCACGACCGGCTCCGGCAGTACCAGTAGCCCTGTCGGCATGGGGATGTCCCTGTCCTTGGTGAGGGTGGCGACGTCAGCGGGCTCCAGGGTGGCGGCCGCCGCCATGACCGCCGCGTGCGCGGCTGGCGAGATGACGAGGACCTCGGCGCTGTCGAGAAGCTGCAGAACCTGCCGGATCTGCCACCGCGCCGCCTCAATGGGGCTGGACGGCCACGGCCGCCGCATCCCCTGCTTGCCGAACATCATCGCGAACGCCATGTTCTCGCGGTGCTGTTCAGGCACGTTGCTGTGGTGGAGCACGGTGCGTAATTCCGTCATCCGGTTGGTTGCGTTCGACGCCATCATCGTGCGCACCCACGTGTTGTCCTGCAGGAGCCGACGGGTATCAGCTCGTGTCTGGTGCGCAGCACGGGCCGCCTTGGTAGCACTCCACGTCGTCGAGGTGTCACGGCTGCGCTGCTTCTTACCCCGGCTCGCCTTGCCCACGATCTTCCCCTCCCGGTCGCTCCGACAGGTGCTACCCGAGGCTTTCCGCCGGGACACCGCAAGGATCCGGACGGTACGACAGAAGTTCTGCTCCACCGCGGCCTACAGGGCAACCCGGGCCAGGTACCGATGACCTACTCAGGCTGCATCCTTGAGAGCCAGCTCCGCGCCACGATGGCGACCACAGTGAGCAGTACCACGATGACCGCGAGCGCGGCGGGCGGTACGTAGACGGGCACGGCAGACGCAAGATCCGTCGCGGTGACCTCGGATATAGCCGGACTTCCAGGTGACTCGCACCGACGGCTCCGCCACCAGCTGGCCGTGCAGCTCACCGCCGGCCGACGGAGCCGACTCTTCGCGGCACGCCACGAACATCAGCTTGGCAGCCAACGCGCGAAGCACGGGCTCCGGGCAGCTCCAGAAGCGCTGCTTATTCGGCACGGACGAGGTCCGGGCAGCCCGCAGTTGGACACAGCGACGACCGGCTGCGGCTGAGCTCAGTTGTGGTAGCGGATGTAGCCGTCTCCATCGGGGTCGGATCCGCTCTTGGTGTAGGAATGCACGTCTGCCCGGCTGCCGGAGGGCTTGTACAGATAGATGGTGTCGCGGTCGTTGTTCCACAGGAAGTTGCAGTTGTCGCGGTAGACGACGTTGTACTTGTCGGAGTCGGTGCCGTGGCCGCCGCGCAGCTTCACGTAGTCGCCGGGCTCCAGGTAGTGGTTGGCGGTGAAGGTGAAGCGGTTGCCGGTGGCGTCCTTGACGACGTAGCCCTTGAGGTTGACGGTCGCTGTGGTCGAGTAGTTCTTGACCGTCACGTACTCGGCGGCCGTGTTGCCGCTCGTGCAGCTGTTGGAGTCGCGGCCGGGTGCGTCGTACTGCACGCCGCGGACCTTGAGCGCCGAGCTGTACTCGGCGGCCTGAGCCGATACCGCGGGGACCAGCGCGGCAACGGCGCCGGCGGTGACGGCTGCGGCCAGGATGGAACGCTTACGCAAGAGGGTGCTCCTCCACAGTGGAATCAACGGTGCTGCACGTGGAGGACTTCCAAGCGCCTGTGACGGTTGCATACGGGAGGGGCTGACACCCATTCGGGTGACAATCTGGCGGCTCGCTGAACGAACGGTGACGCGGTGATGCAGGTGGGCTTCGAAGCGCTGGGGCAGACGGTCGTCGTCGCGTGCGTTCAAGCGCGGGCAGCGCAGATGGCGCCCGGTCAAACCGGGAGGCCACCGTCATGTGTTCTCAGCAGGATGGTGTGGGGCGCCGAAGTCCCGGTCGGTGAGCGCCCCGAGTGGAGGTCGCGTCGCAGCGGCAGGCCGGCGCGTGGGGTACACCGCGCACCGGGGGCTCGCCACAGTCTTCGCCAGCACGGCTGGGACACCGCGCTGGCGCAGGAGGCCGGCAAGCTCGGCCGACGAGGTCCGTAAGGGCGATCCACCTCCCGGTGCCAGGCCGAGTGCGACGGAGCGGGAAGTGAGCGATCACCCGTTCCCAATACCGTCCCCGGTCTTGCGGCGGGTGAGCCGGTTGGCAAGTCGCTTCACCTTCCGGCGGACCTGCTCGCCGGCGACCTCCGGCTGTGGGACGCCGACGAACCGAGCAGCTTCGGGCCACGCGCCGAGATTCGTACAGCGGGCGTGACGTACACCGAGCTCGCTCCGGACCTCGCCCTCCCCTGCAACGGCGAGGCCCGGCCACTACTCTCCGCGACCAACTGTGTACTCGGTGCCCCAAGCCCGCGACAGGGCCGCGACGCGCATCGCACCTCACGGCGTCGGCCCGGGCGCGCTGTTCGCCCGAGCCGGCTCAGCCGATCACAGACCGGGCGAAGGCCACGGTGCCGACGAAGGCTCCTCCAGCAGCCAGCACCGCGACAGCCCAGGGGTTCCCTGCCAGCACGGTCAGCACGCCGGCGGCCACGGCGATCTGCATGCCCAGCATCAAGATGACCGCGGCCCGTACGGTCATCAGCGGCTCCTGCGACCGGTCGGACGGCGTACTCACGGGAGCTCCCGGCGGCTGTTCTCGCGCCTGCGCCACTCCTTGCCGAGGCGGATCAGTTTGCGGCGGGCCCGCTCTCCTTGCGCCTCATCCTGTTGCACCAGATCCGATGCCTTGGGCCATGGCAGGGGGTGGTTCTCCGACCAGGCACGGACTACGGCCTGTTCCTGCTCGTTGAGCTGGCCGGCCACATACCGTACGGGGGCGGTCTCGAACTGCTGGGCCCACGGAACGACGCGAGGGATCACCAGATCCTCCGGTCCGGGCACGGTGTCCCGCTGCTCCCACCCGGCTGGGATGTAACCGATCGAGGCACCACGGATCTGGTGATCGCGCTCAAAGTCGCAGCCCTGGCGGGCGTACCGGATCAGGACCCTGCGCACCGACTGGTCATCGGTGAGGTCGGCCTCCTGCTCCCAGGCGCGCTCGAACATCGCAACAGCCAGGGCCTGACAGTGGTCCTCCAGCACCGGCCACAGGCGCAGGCAGCGGCGCAGGAAGTCCTTCATCGGCTCGGTGTCGCCCTTCATATAGGCGTCGAAGGCGTAGCGGGCCTCGGCAAGGACGGACGGCTTCAGTTGCTTCGCCCAGTCGGCGACGGAGCGGACGCCGGCGAAGAGGTCGGCCACATGGCCGCCGATGAGGTCCGTCAGCGGCGGGCGGGCGCGGAGGATCTCCTGCACCATCTGCGGCAGTCCCACCTGGATGGCGAATCCGTTCGGTGCCAGCGTCCCGGCGATCTTCGAGAGGCTGGTGAGGGGCGGAATCAGAGCCGGGAGGCCTTTGAACGCCGGGGCCAGGCCGACCTGCGATCGACGAATCAGTTCACCGAGACCGGCCAGCGGCTGGAAGGCGTTAGCCATCGACGACAGACGGATGGCGGGTCCCAGCATGCTTGCCAGGCTGTTGATCTGGGGTTCCATCACGGACAAGGCCGTCCTGGCCGGGTTGAGGCCGTCCAGCAGCCCCAGTGTGTTCACAGCGGAGGTCTGCAGTACCGAATTCGCGGCCTCGGACAGCGAGGGGACCTGGGGCTGCACGCTGACCAGCGCCGACAGCGCGGCATTGCGGGTCCCCAGCCCGTCCAGCAGCGACTGGCCGACCATCTCTTTGATGTTGGGAAGCCGGGGGACTGGCAGCTCGATATTGGCGATGGCCGGGGCCAGGCCGAAGTTCGTCAGGCCGGTGAACGCGCTGAGCATCGTGCCGAGACCGGCCAATGGCTGGAAGGAGTCGCTGATGCCGGACAAGAAGGAAGCCGTGTCCACAACGTCAGCCAGGCTGCCCGAGTCCAGGACGGCGTCGTCAAGCGGCGGGAAGACACCGTGGTCCAGGTCGAGCGTGTCCGTCGGTGCTGCAGGTCCGGCGTCGCCCGGCTCGTCGAGAGCCACGGCTTCGGGCACGCCGCATCCTTCCACTGAGGGGGCGAGCAGTGGTCCTGCTGCCTCGGACGGTCCTGCAGCAGGGCGCTGAGCGGCGTCCTCGGGTGCCGAGTCCGGCGTTGAAACCGCAGGCATCTCGGGCCTCCTTTGTCGCTTGGGTAAGTCTGTTCACCTACCTGCGGCGGGAGAGAGCTGATCCGGCACTCAATTTCCCGACGCCCGATGTGATTCACGCCACAACGGGCTGTCTGGCGGCCTTCCCCTGCCACCAGCCAAGCCCTCCACTCGAAGGGGCTGGCCGATCATCGCCCTGACACCGCATCACACCGCGTGGCAGGGTCGGCTGTGATCACGAACAGCTGAGATGAGGGGGCTTCCGTGGACGTGCGGATGTGGGACGCACTGGTCGGCGTAGCAAAGAGCGCGTACGCCGCCTCGCTGAGCGAGGGCACGGTCCCGCGCCCGCTCATCATGCCGCTGGTGCGCGGCGAACTGGTCGGGATGATCTGGGTCCGCCCGCTCAAGGTCGGCCAGGACGCGCTCACCGGGATCGCGGAACTCTCGAACATCGCCGCGGCCGCCCGCGCGGACGAGGTGGTCCTGGCCTGGGAGACCCACGACGTCGCCACCGCCTGCGAGCTCCCAGTCGTCGGCCCGGCGCCGTGCCTGAACATGGTGCTCGCCACCCGGGACGGGCACGTCCTGCACCAGTTCCCCTACAACGGACAGCTCCTGTCCCGCAGCCCCGAGGGCTGGGCGTCGGTCGCCCCGGACTGGAGGCCGGCCCCTGCGCCGCAGCCCGGCGGCGAACTGGTGCCACCCATCCAGGCCGCGGTGAACTACTCCTTCACTCCCATCGAGATGGACCACCCCAACCCGTTCGGCGTCACCGTCGTGCTGATGGAAGAGGACGGCTACCGCATCAGCCTGACCGAAGCGTTCGCCCCCTGAGCCGGCGCATGAGAGAAAGGAGAATCCGTGCCCCGCAGTCTCGATGACGACGCACCCCGCCGTATGAGCGATGCCGAAGAAGCGCTCAGTGCCGAACAGCGGGAGACCGCCGACAACGAACGGACCACACTGCGCAACCTTCGACAGATCGTGAGGAACCTGGAACGAGGCGTAACCCGCCGCAGACGAAGAAGGTTCCACCAGTTCGTGATGCTGCTCATCGCAGCCGCTTCCTTTCTGACTGGTGCCCTCTGGACGGCCCTGTTCTGGGGCTCCCCTTCTGAGTTCGTCCGCGTCGACATCGTCTGCGGCGCGCTGCTGCTGCTTTCCGGTGCAGCAGCTCTCATGGCAGGGAAGGGCCAGACAAGCGCCACCCTGGGCGACCTTGAGGAAGCTCTGGACACCAACCGTGATTCCCTGCGGTTCTTGAGCGCGCTCTACCACCCGACCGTGCAGGAAAGGCGCAGTTTCTACAGGGAGGATGTCGCCGGAGTCATTGAGCAGCACCGGACCGATAGCCGCAAGTACCGACGTGTCCACAACACGCTGCAGAACCTCATCATGATCGGTTCCGCGTCCACAACGGTCGTCGCGGCTCTGGATACCCGCAACCAGTACACGTGGCAGAACATCACCATCGTGTCCATCGGCTTCACCGTCACGGTGGCAGCCGCGTTCACCGGCTACTACAAATACCGCGAGCGCAGCTACTTCCTACTCCAGACCGCCGACGCTATCGAGGAAGAAGCCAACGCCTTCACGCTTGGCATCGGCCCCTACAGCGAATACGGCGAGGACCGGGAAGCCGAGGCACTGAAGCTGTTCACCCAACGTGTCGAGGACCATCGCAACGAGCAGCGCCGCCGCCAGCAGCAGCTGGACCAGCCCGCCGACCATGCCGCCCCCTCAAGCCAGCCGCCGGCGGCCTGACCCGGCCTCAGCCCCGCCGCTGGCCTCCTTGGCGCTCGGACCGAACGGGCTGGGGCATCGGCAGGTCAAACCATGTACAAGCGGATGCGGTGGAGGGTCCCCCGGCATGCGGTGCGGCCGCAGCTGATGCATGCCGGGGTATAGCTACAGCAGCCTGCCCGGCTGCGCCTCCGGATGGCGGACGACCTGCCGCAGCCGCTTTTCCACCTCGTACCGGTTGAGACCTTGCGACCTTGCGTGCCTGGTGACAGCAGCCTGCACAGACTCAGCGGCGTCGAGCCACACCCGGCGCTGCCGGTCACGCTCCTCGTTGTCATCGAGCTGGTGTAGCTGAAGATGAGCGTCATCGGCCGCCTGCTGCAACGCAACGAGCTCATCGGGCAGACCGCTTGGGTGCAGCGTGGGGTTGGGGCCTGGCTGAGGACCTGTCACAGGCTGGACGGGTGCCGTCTCAGCAGGGGGAGGAGCATGCTGGGCCGGGACTCGGGCTGCGGGAAGCTCCGGGACAGAGGCCGGAGCCTTCGGGGCATGGGACGGCTTGCAGGTCGGCCGGTTACGGCTGGCATGAGCAGGGGTGTCGGGCTCCTGGATGGGCGGCAGCTTGGTGTCGTCGCTGCGTAGATCCTCGAGGCGGTCGCGGTCAGTGTCAGTGACCCAGAAGCGGTGGGTCGTGCCGCCGACGCGGAACTGCACCGGCACGACGGTGCCAGCCGCCGTCCGGCGCACCAGGTCATCGAACAAGACGTCACGCGGCTTCGGCGTGGCATGGAAGCGACCGCACCGGCGCACGCCGTCCGGGCAGGGGTACAGGGCGCGGATGTCGCAGCGCCAGAAGTCCAGGGCACGGAAGCCCGAGACGACGCGCAGATCACCGGTCTTGGCGATCACATAGGCGGGCAGGTTGTCACTGCGGGTCCACTGCGTGTCGTTGCGGCGTGCGTAGTCAGCCCGATCGGTGTGCCAGGCAGGAGTGATCCCGTTCTTCTCGGCCTTCCCCGCACGGGCCCGGACGCTGCGAGGCCCGTCGGTACCAGCGGAGGACAGCTGGACCTCCCAGCCGATGCGCAGTCCGTGGGCTCCTTCGACGAGCGTGTCGGTCTGGATCCAACTGCGGCCCACGCGGGTGCGGACCTCGCTGTCGCCGTGGAAGCCGCCTTCGACCGCGGCTCGCAGGATCCGTTCCTGGTACGCCTTGTGCTCGTCACTGACGGGGACGATGTGGCGCTCTTCGTCTTCTCGCCGTTCGTGAACGGCTTCGCGCCGACCGTTGGCCCGCAGGCGCAGGTACATCGGCGCCTCCACGCCGGCCTCCTGGCACACGCCTCCGCACTGCAGATCGCGTTCGGCGACCGGAACCCCGCGGGCGGCGTACATCTTGTCCATGCGGTAGACCATGTCCCAGAGCCCAGAATGTTCCTCGTGCCCGAGGTCATCCTTGTTCAGGTCCAGATGGATGCGCAGTTTCGTATGCCAGACGATGTTGGCCAACCCACTACCTGCCCTTCTGCATGAAATGCCAAGGGTGATCGGGCCCTCGCGGCGCTACCGGAAGGCCGGCCCCAGCCGCTACCAAAGCCACGGTAGGGGGCAGCACTGACAACGGGGCATGCCGTGTTACTGCGCATCGCCTGGCACCGTCTCCGGCGGAGGGACCGTGCGCTGGTTGAGCTGCGCCGTTCGTCGGAACCGGCGACCCACGCGGTCGCTCCCCGCACCCAGGCCCACCACCTCGGTACGAGTAGGGGCAGGATGCAGGTCGCTCCTCACACGTACGAGCCCGAGGGGGGCGGCTGCCGCCGCCCTGGGCTGAGCTCGCGCATCACCCGGCTATGCCGGTCGGCGGCCGGAGGCGCTGGGGTTCACCGCCCCAGCGAGGCGGCGTACGGTCTGGGGATCCGGGCGCGCCCAGGGTCGTTAATGGGAGGCTCGATGTCAGTGCCTCGTGTTTTGATCGCATCAGTTCGGCGTGGACACGCCAGCCGAAGGTGTCCCGCCGCTTCTGACCATGCGTCAAACACGGGGATACAAGATGAGAATGCGAGAACTGCTGTGTACGGGCGCCGTCGCGATGACGGTGCTCGGCAGCCTGACCACCGCACAGGCGGCGGACAACGGTTCGGATGATCTGCGGGTGGAGTCGTACGTGCTCCCGGTCGGAGCCGCGAAGCCGTCGCTGGAGGACCTGCAGAGCGGGCGGGGAATGGAGCAGCTGCGGCAGCTGGCAGGTCAGTCCGAGCCTGGGGTGGGTCTGGCCGCGGAGACGGTGGGGCCGGCGGCCTCGTACGCGCTGCTGTCCCGCAGGGCATCCGGAGTTCCGGCGCCGGTGGAGCAGACGCTGGAGGGGCCATCGGTAGGACCGATGGCGACCACTGCCCCGGAACCCGCGCGGACGATGACGTTCGAGGAGTGCAAGAAAGGACTGGGCAGCAGCAAGGCGTTCTACGTGAAGTCCCGGTTCGCGGTGTGCAACGGGGCGTCGTTCCTGCAGACCTGGGTGCGCAACAACCAGCCCGTCGGCGAGAGCATGTTCAACGTCCGGGTGGTCGGCACGATCGCCAAGAACAGCCGCACCATCAACTTCCAGTATTACTTCACTGACTTCGTCACGGCCGGCACGACCGGCGCGGCCACGATGCCGATCACGACGAAGGGCAACATCCCGCAGAGCTGGCCGGCCGGAGCACGCTACACCCGCGGCGGCAACAAGCCGGGCACACAGACGTTTACCCAGCTGAAAGCGCTGCGCACGTTCAGCGAGACGGTGAACGCCAAGCCGGGGCAGGGCCAGAAGGGAACGGGCCTGAAGGGCAAGACGGACTTGCTCTTCGCGGTGTACGAACCGGCCATCAGCTACACCCCGCCCGCGCCATGGACGCTGAGCGGGAGCCAGGGCGGCAAGCTGTTCATGCTCGCACCACGCTGGGAGACTGCGCCGTACCTGGCCAACTCCACCGGCGGCGGCAAACCAGACAAGAAGGGCGCGGCCACCTTCAGCTACGTGCCGACGCTCACCCTGAGCGCCAAGGCGGGAGCCGACGAGCGCGCTGAGGCCCAGCACATCAGGCAGGCGTTTCTGGTCCCGGAGGACACCAAGCCGTACATGTCGGCGAAGAAGGTGCCCGGTCAGACGGCCAAGGATCCGTTGCACCGGACGGTGAGCGCCGCCCGCATCGACAAGAACCGCGGAGAAGCAGTCAAGCAGTGCAAGCGCTACTGGGGAGCCAACTACACCGCCGGCGGGACGAAGGAGTGCGACGAGTACCCCTTCGCGAGCACCTATGAGGGGGCCGCGGAGAACTACTACGACGCGGAAGCGAAGAAGTTCAACTTCTCCGCGAAGCCGATCGCGAAGGACGACAACCAGGCAGGCGGGTCCATTCTGAAGAGCTTCTACGCCAAGAACCGCATCCTCGACGGCCTCGACGGCGTGGACGATCTCGACGGCTTCATCGTGAAGATCGTCAGCTGATCCGGTTCAGAATGCGGCGGCAGCGGGCCATTGACCGGGGCCTGCTGCCGCCGTCTGCTCACGATCGGGCCGGCCAGAACTGCACGAGGTAGCGCTCGACACCATGTCCGGTGCCCTCGCCCTCCGACAGAGCCGCAGCGGCGGCGCGGCCCGCACAGCTGACACGCACCCGCCACGATCCGCCGGAATCAGCCAGCGTGATCAGGGCATCAGTCCGGCCGGTGTGCATGGACCACACTGCCACCTCACCACTGGTGGAGGCGAAGTCGGCTTCGGCCTGCTTGTCCCAGTCGGCCGGATCCGTCGCTGCCGGAGGGCCGTCCCACACCTCGACCGTGACAGCGGCGGTGTGAGTGTGGCCGCCGCTGGTGATGTCCAGCCGCCCGGGATGAGTACTGAGAAAAGCATCGAAGTCGAAGTCGTCCGGGAACGGAACGGGCAGGTCGGCGTCATCACTTTCCTGCAGCCCGAAGGCGTGGAACCCCACATAGGCATCCACATGCTGCTTCCGGACAAGCTCAGCCACGAGCCCCCCTCACCTCAGACAACACGTCACCTTCAAAACTCTAGCCCCATCGTCGACTTCGCTGCGGCCGAGCAGCAAGCAGTCCTCGTACAGCCGTCGCCACGCTTCTTCCGCTGATGGAGCGGCAGCATCAAGCCGTGTGTTCGGCATGGCGCGAGTATCCGGGCGGCACTGACACCGGGCACCAGCGCCGCCCCGTTGGAGAGCGCCTTCGCCACGGGCACTGTCGCGAACGTGACGAGGTATCCGTCGCTACTCGTTCAGCGGTGTTTGCCGAGCGTGGGTAGCCCGCCCTGATACGGGTGGAACGCGCCGGCGTTGGCGCGGGGGTCGATGCCCAGCTTCTTCTTCAGCGCGGCCAGGTGATTGGCGTCCTCCGCGGCCTGCTTCTGCTCGTCTTCGGCGGCGCGGAGCCGGGCGGCCTCGGCGTCGGAGACGATCCGCTTCGGCTTGCCGGTGAGGTAGTGCTCGAGGGCCCACAGGTACTGCATCCCCCACTGTTTGTACTGCTCCGCTTGAGGGCCCGAACGTGATCGAACCCTCAGCCTGAGGCGCCCTCCAGCGGAAGGTGGTCACGGAAGTACTCCGACTCCAACCACTCCTCCTTCACGAACAGCGGACGGGTCAGGCGCGCTGCCCCGACCTGCTGCGAGCGCAGAAGAACCCCGATATCAGTCAGGGAAAGCGAATCATCAGACGTGTAGAGCAGACAGTTCCCATGCTCCGCAGCGTGGGACAGCAGGAACTGCTGGCCCTGCTCCGGATCGCTTCCCGCCAGCGGGAAGCCAGACAGGAAGACCTGCGGACCGGTGACCGCATCCAGCGCAACACAGGCGAGCTTGCCCGCGTCGTAGAACGCTTTCACTCCATCCGGGAAGTCCTCCTGTGCATACGGACCGCCAACCCGTTCCTGCGGCCCAGGGACCAAAAGCGCCTGGGCGACCTCGGCTGGAGACATCCCGAACCGCAACGGACCCACACCGGCTCCCGACCGCAGCTCCCAGCACTCCCGCTCCGCGTCCCCGCCCATCCACCCACTCCTACATTCCGACCGGTCCGGACCAAGCCGCACGCACAAGGCCATGGGCCAAGGTGCCAACTCAGCTGTACAAGTGCCAACAGGATTGCTGCGATCGACCGGAGTCATTCTGAAACGATCAGTAAGCACCAGGCAGCTGAAGGCCGCGCAAGGAGTCGACTTCGCGGATCGCGCCCCGCTCGGGTCCGAGTGCGCCGTACGGTCGCTTCTACGGATGGCGACCAGGCAGTGACGCCGGGTCAGGTGTGGGAGGGGATCCGAGGATGGTCAATGCCCGTACGTACCCACTGTGGCGGGATCTAGCGATGAGCGAAGACCTCCCCAAGGAAGCCCTCAAGACGGTGATCGGGGCCTTGTGCGCCCCGGCGACGACGCCGCACGGCTTCGACGCCCAGGCCGACCGGTGGCGGGAGGAAGCTCTCAAAGGCGCGCTGCCCGCGCTGCTGGCCCGGACCTCTGCCAAGCGGCTCCGCAGCCAGCTCCTGGTGCACGCCGATGAGAAGACGCTGGCCGCCCTGGTGGCCGACGGCACCGTGACCGCCGCCGACGTGCCCGCCATCCTGCGGCACCGTCGGGCCTGGGTCGGGTTGATCTCCGCGCTGGCACGGCACCCCCGGCCAGGTCGAGGCGGCCATCGCGCTCCTGCCCCGCCTCCCCCGCCACGAGGTGGAGCAGGTCGTCCGGGACTGGGATCCCGACCGCTACACCCGCGCCAAGGGCGCCGCGCCGGCCCCGCCCGTGCCACCAGAGCTGTTCGACGCCGTCCTGGAAGCCTGCCTCACCCCGCTCGCCGCTTACCTGCTCCACCCGGAGCCCGAAGAGGGCTGGGAGGCCGTGTCCGCGTTCTCGAAGGACTGGTCGCTGGAGCTGGGCGGCCGCGCCGACTGGGCGATGCTGTCCCGCTGCCCCCAGCGATGGGCACAGCTCACCGCGCACCCCGTGTTCGGGGCAGCTGTCCAGCACCTGCTGCTAGACCACGCCGAGACGCAGGCACTCGAGGACGCCCAGCTCCGCGCCGCCGACTCCGATGGCGAGGAACTCCACGCCGACCCGGCTCCCGCACTCAGCGAGGACCTGCTGCTCGCCTGCGTCCCGGCCTTGTGCCTGCCCGAACTGGACGACCTGCCCAACCCGCAGGTGACCGCCCGCCGGACCCTGCACCACATCGCAAACCGCGTCCACAACAACCCGCGCCTGGCCGAACTCGCCGCCGATCAGCTGCACGCGGCCGCCGACGCTCTCGTCGCCCGCGGCCAGCTGCTCACCTGGTCCGACAAGCAGGAGGGCGACCACGAGTTCGACGGCCGTGTCCTCCGCATCGCCGAGGACCTGGCCCTCCTCAGCGCCAACCCCGACCACCTCGCCGGGGCCTGCGCCCAGCTCGCCCGGCTGGATCAGCCAGCTGTCGTCTCCCCCAAGCCGAGCCGGACCCTGATCCGCGTCTTCGACAACGTCGATCCCGACAACGACAGCCCGGCCCGGCTCCTGGAACGCCACTCCGAGCACCGCCGGGTCCAGACCCTGGCCACCCTCGCCGCCAACCCGCACACCCCGCACACCGCCGTCGCCGACGTCCTGAACGGGCTGCACCCTGCCGAACTGGCTTGGATCGCCGAGAAGGCCGATGGCCCCGACTGGTTTCTGGCCGCGGCGGCCGCCGTCCCGGTACCAGAAGACGAGGACGACGGTGTGGTGCGGCTGCTAGACGACGATGAACTCGGCAAGTACCCCGACCCCGCGGCCGTCCTGCAGTCTTGGCTCGACTCCCCCGCCACCGGTGAGATCCTCTCCCGCTCCGAGGTCTACCGCGCCGTCGTGAAGTCCCGCTACCGCACCCTGGAGCACCTGCGCCAGATCCCCGCCGACGAAATCCTCGCCCGCCACGAACCCGAAGTCGCCCTGAAAATCCTGCTGGACCACTGCGGGCGCAGCACCGACCAGTGGGAAGCCCTCGCCACCGCCATGACCTTCGACTACGACAGCGAGAAGATCACCTTCGGAGAGCTCCTTGACTCCCTGGCCGGCGCGACCGCGGAAACATAGAGGGGGAACAGCACAGCGCCACGGCGCTCCTCTGGCCTTGTATCTCAGTGCGCGAAGTGACACAGCCACTCCTCACACGCGGGTACGGCCAGGGCCTCTTGCTCTGTTCCCACCGGTGCCTCCCAACGCGGCCGGGTGCACTCAGTACTCGTACCGGACAAGATGATCGTCCACGCCCGTCAGGCACTGTGGGACCACCGGCGGATCGCCGTCGCGCATGGCGCCGCCACCGCCCTGGCCGCCCTCCTCAGCCCGGACACACACCCTCACCGAGGGGAGGCGCCGGCACCGTCCACGCAGACCACCAGCTACCGGCCTGCCCCCGGTGAGAAGGTCGTCGTGGTCCTGTGCGGGGCCAACACCGACCCCTCCGACCTCGTCACCCACTAGAACCGATCCACCCGCACGAGGGGGCAGCCAGCCGGCCGGCCCGGCTGCCCCTCCGCCATGCAGTGGACAGGGGCCCCGCGTAATCTCCGTCGGGACGCGCTCAGGGCACGGGCGACCCGACACGCCCACCGCTCAGTGCGCCCGGCTGATCGCCGCGATACGGCACGGCCAGCCTCAGGAACGTGGCCACCGCACAGCTGCGGCCCGCCCTGGCCGCCGCACGGACCCCGGCTCGTGGTCGCGTTCGCCGGCCGCGCCCCGGACACGCTCGACGAGCACGGACGGGAAGCGCGCACGCCTGGGACGCCCCCGTAGCCCTCCTCGGATGACAGCCTTCTTCCAGGCATCCCGATCCTCCCCACCACCGGACTTGCTGCGAAGTCGGTACGGCGAACCCCTGTAGCCATCGTCAAGTTCGCTTCCGGGGAGACTGGGAGCGGCTGGGCATGCTCCGGCCCCTGAACGGCGCCCTTGCGTAGCTCCGGCACGGCAGGGCACACAGGCGATTCGTGGCGCCGCGACAACAGCACAGAGCGGGAGAAGAAGATATGAATGAACTCGACACACTGAATCTGCTCGGCCTCGTCTTGGCAGCGGTGTTTCTTACTATGGCGTGTGTGAAGGCGGATTGGGTACGAGGGTGGCGTGAGAGGCTCAACCCGGGCGCCGAGGAGGTCCCCGACGCCGCCTTCATTGCCGCCCGCATTACGTTCGTTGTCATGGCTGGCCTGTTCGTGTACATGGCCGTTGCAGGATTCGGCGTTTCTGCTCGCCAGCCCTGACGAGGTCACTTCAAGGCGGACGGAGTCGCGGGCACGTTACCGTGACGGCATGTCCTCCGCCTGACGCTTCACCGCCCCGGCCGTCCCAAAAGCAGGCGGATGCGACGAGCAGTGCTGATCCGGTGGGGCAGCCCGGTGCGTGCGACATCCGTATCTGCGGCGTCCCGGTACGGACGCCGCCACATCCGGGTGACGAGTTGCCACATGGTGGGGCAGGTTGTGCAGGCGGAGGCCAGGAGTCTCAGCGTTTGCCTCGGTTGGAGGCTGGCCAAGGCCGTGCTGGACGCCCTGGGCCAGCGGCGCCGGCCTCCCATGTGCGCGCCATGCTCGACTACGCCGACAGCACGTCGGACGAACAGGTCGCCCGTGACTACGTAACGCTCAGGAAGGCGTTCGAGTCCGGGAAGGTCCGCCTGGCCGCCCACCAGACACGGCCCGGGGTCGCCAAGGCCCTGGAGAAGGCCGCCACCGAGAAGGACCCACAGCATCGCCGCCAGGCGGTCACGCTCCACTGGCAGGAGCACCACGCGCCGCAGCCGTCCATCCCGGGCAAGGCGAAGCCCGAGCCCGTCGGCGCGAAGCCGAGCGCCGCCACCGCACCGCCCATGGACACCGCCGATCCCCTCGTGGCGGCCCCGACGCTGCAGAGGAAGCCCTGGAGCAACTGAACCGGGCCCTGCTGGACGAGAACGCCACCGAGCGGCGGCGGGCCGTCGATGCGCAGCACCTGCAGAAGCGGCTCCGCAAGGTCGGCCGCATCCTGGCCAAGGTCACCGTCCACCGTCGACGACATCGTGGAAGCGGAGATCGTGGAGGACGACTCCCAGCGACGTGCTGCGCTCGATACCCGAAGCGGTGGCCTCCGCGGAGTGCGGGGCGCCCGTCGTCCCTGCGCTGCGTCTTTCGAGGTCGGGGCCAGCGGCTGGAGGCTGCACCAAGGCGTGTGCGCTGCCCAGGGCCGACTCTTTCAGTCCGCGATCTCCTTTGCGGCGCGGATTCCCGACAGGTAGGCGCCGTGGACGGTCTGGTAGGAGGCGCGGTGCGTCGCCTCACCGGCGAAGTGCACACACTTGTCGACGCTCGCGGCGAGATGGTCGCGCATGGCCGGGGTGGAGCCGATCTTGTTGTACGAATACGAGCCGCGCGCGTATGGGTCGGACGCCCAGCGGGTGATCTGGTAGTCGACGGGCGCCGGGATGTCGCTGCCGAAGATGGCTTTCAGTGTTCCCATGGCGCTGTCGACGATCTGGGCGTCGCTCCAGCCTTCGATCGTGCGGCCGAAGTCGGCGGCGTTGAGGCCGAGCAGGACCGGCTTGCCGGTGGGGCGGGTGATGTTGATCCACTGATCCCACTGGCCGAACTTGTCCAGCTCCGGGATGTAGGTCATCCAGTCGGTGTTCGGCCAGAACACCTTGGGGAAGCGCAGGTAGCACTTGTTGAGCACGCCCATGCCGAGCGTGGCGATGGCGGTGCGCTTGGCCTTGGGCAGGCCGGGGCTGAAGGTGACCGCGCCGCTCTGCAGCACGCCGAGCGGCAGCGTCACCACCACGTGGTCGGCGTCGAAGATGTCCTTGTCGGTGGTGACTGTTACGCCGCTGGAGTCCCAGTCGATGTGCTTGACCACGTGCCCGGTGCGGATAGACCGCCCTCGTGCGAGCAGATCGGTGATCTGGTGGTAGCCGCCGGGGAACAGCACGTCCTTGCCTTTGATGTTCGCTCCGCTGTCGAAGTACAGGGCCGACATCTGGTTCACGCTGCCCGAGTACTCATGCTCGTAGTCGTTGAGACTGAAGGAGGCCAGGGTCTTGTCGGTGTCGGACAGGGAGGACCAGTTCAGGGAGCGTTCCACGGCGCTGCGTACCGAGGCGTCCTTGTCTGCCTTGTCCTGGTACGCGGCGAGGGCGTCCTCCATTTTCGTCTGCCAGCCCTCGAGCGCCTTCGCCTGGGCGTCGTCGACCTCGTTGCCGTCGGGAAGGTAGTCGGTGGAACTGTCGGGGTTGGTCACGACCATCCGTGCCCTGGCTTTCGCGGCCAGTGCGGCGATCGGGTTGTTGTCGATGCCGTGGATCCAGGAGGCGCCGAGGTCGAGCGGCATGCCGGCCCATTTCTCACTGGTCCAGATGCGTCCGCCGATCCGGTCGCGCGCCTCGAGGACCACCACGTCCGCACCGTGGTCGGCCAGGTAGCGGGCCGCGGCCAGGCCGCTGATCCCGGCACCGACGACGATTACCTTGTCGCGGTCGGACGAGGCCGACGTGGAACCCGTGTCGGTCGGGCTGACCCTGCAGGCGGCCAGAGAGGTGAGCGCGGCGCCAAGGCTCGCGCTCTGCAGGAAGCGTCGACGGTGCATGGTCATGAGTGATCTACCGACCTGTGATCTGTTTTCTACAAGAATCTCGACAAACGCTCAGCCGCGCGCGGGCGCGCAGGCTTCAGCGGCGGCCTGGTCCGTTCAGGGCAGCCGCTGTGAGTCCGGTGCTTATGTATAGGCTCGACCGCTACTTGCCGGTGTACTCGGTGAGGACGAGGAGGTTGCCCTCGCTGTCGGTACCGACTACCTGGGTGTAGCCGGGGAACCGTGAGATGCCGGCTTTCCCTTCGTTGATGGCTGGGATTTCCGGAAAGCGTGAGCCTTCGCTGCGCATCCACTCATAAGAATGGCAGGGAAGATCTTGGATGACTGCGAGCAGGCCCTCTCCCGGGCGGAGGTGGAAACCGCCCCCATGGAGCAGGTTCTGGCTGCACTGGTGAGCGATTACGCCGCATTCGCCCAGTTGTGGAACTTTGTCTACGTCGAGCCGGACGTCCTGGGCGTGCCAGAGGCCAGCGCCCGGGCCGATGCTGTCTTCGACCGAACGGTCTCCATTGTTGAACGTGGTCAGACGTCTGGGCTGCTGCGCAAGGACATGCCGGCCACGTGGCTGGCCTCGACCTACTGTGGCCTGGCCGAGACAGCATGGGAACTGGCACTCGAAGGGCACATGGGCCCCCGACAAGCCCCAGACTTCATTACCACCATCCTGCTGCACGGCGCGGCTGGCTGATGCCGCTGAGGGCGGCGGGCCTGTCAAAACGAGCCGCTTTACAGACCCGCCGGGACTTCAGAAACAGGCACTCAGCGATGGCGGGCGAGCGGGGACCTGGCCCGCATCCATGCCGAGCTGCACCAGATGGTCCGTGTTCACGACGGCCTCAACGCCCGCACCGTCGCGGTAATCCTGGACTCCCAGTCCGTCAAGGGTGCCGAGACCGTGGGCCAGGACACCCGCGACTTCGACGGCGGCAAGCTCATCAACGGCCGAAAGCGGCACCTGGCGGTCGATATGCGCGGCATGGCGCTGGCCGTAATGGTCACCAAGGCATCGCCGCACGACAGTATCCCCGCCCGTGACCAGCTGTTCCGTCTGCGCCTGACTCATCCCGAACTCACCGTCGCCTGGGCGGACTCCGCCTACGGCGGAACGCTCGTCGACTGGTCCCACTCCTTCCTCGGTATCACCCTCAAGACGGTGCCCCGCCGCAAGGACCAGGACGGCTTCGCCGTCCTCGCCAAGCGTTGGAGAGTCGAGCGGGCGATCTCGTGGATCATGAGAGCCAGGAGAAACGTCCGCGACTACGAGCGACTCATCTCCCACAGCGAGGCCCACATCACCTGGACCTTCATCACCCTCATGGTCCGCCGCCTCACCCGCCCTCCCCGACCACCGCGCACTACGCCACACCCCGTCGAACCGGTGAAAACGGTGGGGAAACCAAAGCCCATACGCATCCGGATGCAGCAGCCGCAGACGATCCGCCTGGCTCCTACCGCCTTGCGTTGATCGCAAAACCAAGACCGCTGGGCAACGACGAAGCCTCCGGGGCCAATTGGCCCCGGAGGCTTCCCGGTCCTTCAAGGCCGCTGGGCAAATGGGAGCCCCTCGACAGGCACCCGGATTGTCGCTCCGAGTACGTGAATCAAGGAGCGCACCACCGAGGAAAATACTTGCCTGCAAGGAAACCTAATGCTACTTTCCCTCTAGGAAAGTACTGCGAGGAGGGCACATGACTGACCAGGTGCGGCCGGAGGAGGCCGCCCGCGCACTCAGCGAGATCGACCAGCGGCAAGAGCAAGTCATCCGGATGGCCAGCCTTCCCCACTGGTTCTGGGGGGCCATCGCGTTCCTGATAGTCGCGTTCGCAGCGATCGTCGATACCTGGCAAGGTGGTCTCGTCCAGGGGATCGCCACCGTCTTGTTCGTGGCCGGCGTGCTCACCACTGTCGGGTTGGTAGCGTTCCGCTCGGTCCGTAGCGCCCAGCCGCGCAACAACCTGCTCGCCCCCCGTGCCGTGGTCGCGGACCTGGCCTTCGCGGCGGTCATCGTTGGCGTATCGCTAGTGGCCACGCTCATCCTGACGGCGTTCGGGGTTTCGTACGCCGCGACCATTGGCGCCTCGGCCACCGCCGTGATCCTTCTGATCGGTGGACCGATGTACACGCGGTACCGTCTGGGCCTCATGCTCGCGAACCGGTCCGGGAGCCGTCGGTGATCACGCCCAAGTTCGACGAGCTAATCCACGCACCCACTCGGCTATCGCTCGTCTCCCTCCTCGCGGCCACCGAGTGGGCGGACTTCCGGTTCCTGCGCGACAGCGCCGGCCTGTCGGACTCCGCCCTGTCGAAACAGCTCACGACGCTCGAGGGCGCCGGCTACATCGAGATCCGCAAGGGCTTCGTCGGAAAGCGGCCACGCACATCGGCGAGGCTCACCAGCGTCGGCCGGGCGGCCTTCGACCAGCACGTCGCAGCCCTGCAGGAGATCGTCGCCAAGGCGGGCGCGTCGGTGCTTCCTTCGACCTGAGGGACGTAAGGAAAGGGCGATCCTTCCCAGCACATGGGTCTGGTTCAGTAATACATGGGCCTTCAGACGTGAAAGCCCGGACGGCCCGACGGGTTCTGGGCAGGAAAGGCCCCTTCGACCTCCCCAGACGTTGTGGCCCTTCCCTGCTGGCTGCGGACGACTACCCGCCTGCCCCGGGCTCATGTTCACGCGACCGCCACACCTGGACAGCGGCCTGCAGATGGCCTTGCAGGTCGGCGGGAATCGGTTCCTGCCCGGTCGCCGCCGCGGTCACCGTCCGCAGCTTGACGTTGCCGTTCTGGGAGGCCTCCACCTGGATCTGCCATGCGTCCTCGGCCTGACAACCGAAACTGGCCATCAGCACACCTCGCGCTCAATCGATCACCCGGCCGGGTCTCGATCGCATGCCTGAGCTGCTCGATCTCCTGCTCAAGCTCTTCCTTTCTTCTACTCCAAGGCTGACGCGCCAGGGACGACACCGAAGCTCGTCGGTCCGCCTGTCGGCCAGCTGGACGGCATGCTTCGGGGTCGTCGGGAGCGATTGTGGTGGGGAGGTCGCATGAAGGACGCCTCCCCGCTCGCCGCCAGCACACGCCACCGGCGAGTGGACCTCCGTCCAGATGGCCCCGCCCACGGCATCCGACCGCAGCACGTTCTGATCGAGGAACCGGCACAGCCAGCTCCTATGACAGAACGTCACAGATCACCGGTTCTGACACAGCTTCTGAAGGGCATCGCCGTCGCGGTATGGGTGAACAACCTGCCCGGCTCCAGCGGGGCGAACCCTGGTACGAGATCGGCATCGACGACCCGGACCGGGGCCGTGAGCGCTACCCCGAACCCGTCAGCCGCTGACGCCGCGCCGGGCAAGCCCTGCGCGCGAGGGGGCTTGCCCGGGGTCGGCGGCCCAGCTACACCAGGGCGGCGGCCACAGTCTCCAGGACGGCGCGCTGCTGCGGGTCGACCGGGACGTCCATCTGGCGCAGCGAGCGAAGGGTGGTGCCTTCGGCGCACAGCCTGCATAGCCCGATCACCGGCATCGGACCGGCACGGATCAGGGTGTGCGAGGAAGAGTTCTCGTAGACGGGCCGATAGCAGCCGGGGCACAGCAGGCAGTCCTCGAGTTTGTCCGCCGGCGGTGCGTCGGGACCGAGCAGCGGAACGATCCACAGCCCCATCGGCCGCTCTGCGGACCGCTCGAAGACGACGTCGCCGCCCGGGCCTCCGTCGGTGCGGACCCGGGCCAGCGTGCCGACGCCTTCCTCGGGGTGGTTCGGCATGAACGCCAGGACAGTCCTGTGCCCAGGCCCCTCGGACGCGGTGGCGCTCGAGCGTCCGCGCGGCGCAGCGCCTCAAGCACAAGGACCACCGGTACGGGGGGACTCCGCCTGATCGCCGCAGGCCCTCGTGTGAACCTGGCTGGCGCGGCGTGGGGTTTCCTGTCCCCGCCACCCTCGCGTCGGCGGGGACATCTCCGGTGGTCCTTGCAGAAGGGTGTGTTCAGCTGTGGGGCAGGTGCTGCAGCAGCCAATCGACGAGGGCGCGCACGGCGCCGGCGATCAGTCCGGTGACGGCCGCGGCGGTCAGCCGGCCATGGTCGGGGCGGCGACGTTCATGACGTTCAGGCATCGGGCGCTCCTGAGTTGGTGAGGTCGGACAGTTCGCGTCGCCGGCGCCGGCGGTTCGTCTGTCCTACTTTGAGGGCACCCGTGGAAGGCATTTTCGGTTGCGATGAGCGGGCTGCGCGTTGTGCTGGTGAGCGGGGATGGCCGATGCTGTTGTGCGATGAGTCGCGATGAGCAACGGCAGCCACCCGCCTCGACGAGAGGGTCGCAACGACTGGTGAGCAGGCCTGAGGTGCGCGCGGGCGCGTTAAAGGTCCTCAAGGACACGTTGTACGGGCTGTATCTGGGCGCGGGCACGCCGCGTCTGAGCGATATCGCCAAGGCGATGAACGAGAACGAGGATCTTCCTGGGCTTCGGAGTACCCACACGATCCGTCGGATCCTCAGCGAGCCGACGTACCCGCAGAACGATCTCGATGTGAAGGCGGTGGCCGGGGCGTTGGCCATCTTGGGCGGTGGCGACTCCCAAGAGCAGCAGGCACGGGTCTGGCAGCTGTGGCAGGAGGCCGGCAAGGATCCGAGGCCGGGGTTCGTGATGGCCGGGCCGGATGATCCGCGGGGGCATTTCACCGCACGATCGCAGGGCTACCAGGGCCGCGTGCAGGGTGGCGACCGGTTCCGGGGCCGCCAGACCGCGTTGGAGGCGGTCACGGGCTGGCTGCAGCAGGATCAGCCGCCGGACCGACCGCTGGTGATCACCGGACAACCGGGGGCAGGGAAGTCCGCGGTGCTGACCCGGGTGGTGCTGGACCTGGAGAAGACCACCCGGGTGCCGGGGGTGGCGGTCCACGCCCGGGGCCTCACCTTCGACACACTCGTCGAGGGTGTCGCTGTGGCGGTCGGGATCGACGACAGCGTCTCGGCCAGCGAGCTGTACGACATCCTCAAGACCGATCCGGGGGTGCCGTCACGGCTGGTCGTCGCCCTCGACGCGCTCGACGAGGCGGCCGAGGGCCAGGTCCCGCGGATCGCCAGCCTGCTGGCGGACCTGGCCCGGCTGCCGCGGCTACGGGTCGCGGTCGCGACCCGCCCCTTGACCGCCGGTGACCGGTACCGGCCGGAAACGCTGCTACACCAGCTGCGCGTGACCGGCCCGGACAGCGACAACCTGGTCGACCTGGACACTCCCGGCTACCTCGACCCCGACGGGCTGCGCCAGTTCATCGTCGCGATCCTGACCGACGAAACTACCGGCCGACCCAGCCCGTATCAGGCCCAACCCGAAGTCGCCGACCGGCTGGCCGAGGTGATCGCGGGGCGGGCCAGTAGCAGCCATCAACAGCCCGGCAGCAATTACCTGGTCGCTGCGCTCAATGCGACCAGCCACGACAAGGTCCTCGACCCGGCCGTGCCCGGCTTCGACGTAGCCCAGATCCCCGCCACTGTGGATGAGGCCATCACCAAGTACACCGACGGGCTCGGCGCCCGTAAACAGGTGGTCATGGGCCTGCTGACCACGCTCGCCTATGCCGCAGGCAGTGGACTGGACCAGGACCGTTGGCTTGGTTTCGCTACGGCGCTGGGCTACCCGGTCGACGCCGTCGCGTTCGATACCCTGCTGGACTCGCCCGGCGCGGACTACCTGCTGTCCACCATCAGCGGCGACGGCAGCGTGCACTACCGGTTATTCCACCAGGCGTTGACCGACGACCTGCTCGCCCGCCGGCGCGAACGCGGGCTGTATCAGCGTGATCAACAACGCATCACCGGCAGCCTTCTACCGCAGAGCGCCGGCTTTCCGGCCAGCGCCCAGGACTGGTCCGACATCGACGACTACACCCGCCATTACCTGCCCGACCACGCCGCCGCCGGCGGGACCCTCGATCGGTTGATGGCTGATCCCGGATTCCTGCTGGCCTGCCCACCCGAACGGATCCTGCATCACCGGGACACCCTGTCCGGCGAACCGCGTGCGGCCGCTGCCGCGCTGGAAGCCGCCGCGACCGAAGACTGGCCCGGTTGGAGCCATGACCAACGGGCCTGGTGGCTGCACGTATGGGCCCGCAGAATGCGAGCCCACTCCCTGGCCGACACCCTGATCACCGACCACCGCAGCTGGCCCTGGCATGCGGATACCGCAATCCGGCCCGGCATCACCGTGCCCGGCCAACAAATCGAGTCGGTCAACGCGGTGGCGGTGTTCGCCGGGGCCGACGGCCGAACCCGGATCGTCACCGGCTGCCATGGCGCGTTGGTGCGGGTGTGGGACGCCGAGACCGGCACCTTGCAGCACAAGCTGGTCGGCCACAACGGGGCGGTGCGGGCGGTGGCGGTGTTCGCCGGGGCCGACGGCCGAACCCGGATCGTCTCCGCCGGCGACGACGGGTCGGCAGTGCCGGAGTGGGCCGGCGGGACCGGCCGTTATGCCTCGGTGCTGGTGTGGGACGCCGAGACCGGCACCCTGATGCAGGAACTGACCGGTCACTACTACGGGGTGTGGGCGGTGGCGGTGTTCGCCGGGGCCGCCGGGCCGACCCGGATCGTCTCCGCCGGCCGCGACGCGTTGGTGCGGGTGTGGGACGCCGAGACCGGCACTGCGCTGCAGGAGCTGGCCGACCACCCCTGGGGGGCGGTGGCAGTGGCGGTGTTCGCCGAGGCCGACGGCCAGCCCCGGATCGTCTCCGCCGACGGCATCGGGTCGGTGCGGGTATGGGACGCCGAGACCGGCACTGCGCTGCAGGAGCTGACCGGCCGCCCCGACACGGAGGTGGAGAAGGCGATGGCGGTGGCGGGGTTCGCCGGGGCCGACGGCCAAACACGGATCGTCTCCGGGGGCCGCTACGAGGATTCGCTGCAGGTGTGGGACGCCGAGACCGGCACCCTGCTGTACGAGCTGATCGGCCACGCCTACGGGGCGACGGCGGTGGCAGCGTGGGCCGGGGCCGACGGCCGGACCCGGATAGTTTCCGGCGACGGCCGTGGGTCGTTGCGGGTGTGGGATCCCGAGGCCCGCACCCTGCTATACGAGCTGACCGGCCACAACCGCCCAGTGAACGCGGTGGCAATGTTCACCGAGGTCCACGGCCGGACCCGGCTCGTCTCCGCCAGCGCCGACGGGTGGGTGATGGTGTGGGCGCGAGTGCCTTAAGGATGTCCTGCCCCGCCTGGTGGGATCCGGCGGGCAGAGCGCACTCGGCATCCGGCTTGGCTACGAGTGAGCCTTCTTCAAGCGGGTGTATTCCTTGGCCAGTTCGACCCGTGAGCGGTGCGGGCCGCCCAACGTGGTGCACCGCTGCTCGGGTTCCTGGCCGCAGTCAGGGCAGGTCACCTCGTACACCCGCCACGACCGCCGCAACCGTTGCTGTTCCTTGCGTTCGTCGATGATCGGCTTCAAGCCGCTCGTCGTGCGGCACCCGCCGCATCTCACCCGGCATAGTGTCGACGGCGCATTGCTGGCCGCTGTCCGCCCCGCAGCGCGGGCAGCGCCTCTCCAGCCACCTCTTTCGGGTTACCTGCCGATGGAGCTGCGGAAGCCGCTTCTCCTGTCCGGGCTGGAGAGGGCCTGCGGTGCGACGTACCCGCCCCCTCCAAGCCTCGACCTTCGCCTGACGATGCGGCCCGATACTGCCGGCCTCGGCCGCTGCCCGAAGCAGCTCACGGACCTTGATCCGCAGTACGTCCGGGTCCGGGTCGGGGGGAAGCTGGTCAAGGTCGTCGAGGAGGGTGTTCAGGCGCTTGCTCCTGGCCGCCGCGATGGCGGTGAGGCAGCCGTCAGCCGCGTCGATCACGCGGCTCTCCTCCTCGGAACAGGCGTCTTTGGCGGCCGCCTTGGCATGCCGCAGCATCTTCTTGACCTTCCCGGCCCGCTTCTCAGCCACCGCCTGTTCCAGGCGGGCGAACAGCTCCCTGCGGGCCTCGACTTCCTTCTCGATCCAGAGAAGGCCGGAGCGCAGGGCGGCATCCAGCTGCTTCTGCAGCCGCGGGCTCACGCCGGCGAGATCCGGTATCTCGCGGCACACCGACTCCGCCAGGGCGATGGACTCGGTCCGGCGGGCGCCTCGGTACCGATCCGCACCCGCCTGCTCGTGCCCTCGCTGTCCAGGCGGATCCGGTGCACGTACCAACGCCGGATCAGCGTGTCCCGGTCGACCGGGACGCCCAGGCCGAGCACCGGCTCCAGACCGTCGTCCCATACCGGCGCCACCGTCTGGTCCAGGTGCACCCGCAGCGCGCCGCGCGGCCAGCGGATGTCGACGACGGAGCCGAGCGGTGCCCCGGCCGGGCCGGTGTACTCGAAGCTCGCCTCCTCGCCGTGGCCGGCGAGCCAGGCCGCGGCCGCCGACCGCACATACAGGTGATCCGCGCTGTTCACGCCGCGGGCGCGGCGCCCGCACACATGCGGTTGCCCGTCCGGATCCGGGTGATGGGCGAAATGACAGGCGCGGTCCGTGTGCGCGCTGCTGGACATCGGGGCCGCCCGCGCGGGTGTACGCGGCTATCTCGCCGTCTCCGGCGGCGTGAACGTCGAGCCGGTCCTCGGCAGCCGCTCCACCGACCTGCTGTCCGGTCTGGGTCCTCCCCCGCTGACGGACGGCACCGTGCTCCCACTGGGACGTCCGACCGGGGGGCACGCGTGCGTGGACGTCGTTCCGCATGTGTACAACTTCGTGGTCAACTGACCACCGCAGCCACCGAGCAAAGTCCCGCACCAGAAGGTCTCGCCCTCGTAGCGGTGGCGGAACACGTCCAGCTCGATGGCCTCCATCGGCAGCATCAGCGGCTCCTCCGACTCCGCACTGCTCAGCACCGCCGTCTGGATCCGCCGCCTGTCAGCCTGCACAAACGCTCCCATCACGTCTCGCCGATCGTGCCAACTCATCGTGTCACCAGGGGCGTTCACCAACCAGAGGGCCCCGTACGCGAGGGCGATGCCGCCACCTGATCCGTCATATCCGTCTCCGTTCTGCTGGTCATGCCGTTCTACTCAACGACTGGGGCACGTCTTTGCTGGGCAGCGTTCCGGCCTTCTCCGCGCGGGCCCGGCGCAGGGCCGCGGCGCGGGAGACGTCGGCCTGACAACGGCGCTCGGCACGGACCTGCTCGATCGAAGCCGACGCATCGTCCGACACGACGTCGGGCTCGGGGAACGCGCGGCGGGACAGCTCCCGCATCGCAGCGGTCTGCCGCTCCACCGCTTCCGCGATGTGCGGGTCCACCCGTGACGGCGGCGCCGCCTCCTGGTGCGCGGCGAGCGCGCGGCGGAGGCCGTCCGAGGCGGTCTCCCGGGTACGCGGCGGCCCGGCAGCCGCGGCCGCCGGCTCCGGGCCGGTATCGGCCGGCTCGGGCACCGGCACCGCGCCGGGCGCCAGGATCCGCAGGGACCGGACGACCGTCCGGCCTGCCGACTCGTTGGCGGCCGCGATGATGCGGGCCTGCTCCAGCCGGGCCTTCGTCGCCCAGGCCGCCGACTCCGGGCACACGGTGAGCCGGCCGGAGTCGGCGTCGTACCCAACGGCCACGACGTGCCCGGCGAGCTCGGGGGCGATGGCCGCCCAGCGTTCCCGCAGCGTCGCACCGGCGGCCGGGAGCTCCCAGGCCCGCTCGGTCACCAGCGCGCCGATCGCGGCACCGAGCCCCATCGGCTCGCGCCCGCCGCGCCGGACCACCGACGCCGTGCGAGTCTTCGGCTGCGCCGTACGGCCGCCGCCGTTCTTCTGTGCCGCCACCTTGGCGGCGCGCAGTGCGACGCGGGCCAGGTCGACGCCACTGAGCTTCGGAGTCTCGGTCATCACGCGACCTCCCCTGCCAGCTCCTGGACGCGGTGGATACCGCAGACGCTGCGCGACGGCAGGGGCTTGCGTCCGCACGGCACGTCTCCGTCCCGCCCGGAACAGGTCTCCCGCCCCGCCGGGGCGGTCTGCGCGGGTACGGGGGTGGTGCCCAGCAGGGCGGCCTCCTCACGGCAGAGTTTGCACAGGCCGTCCTCGAGGGCGCGGCCGATCACGACGATCCGGGCGCCGCAGTCCCCGCAGGAACCGCGCGGCGGACCCTCCGGCTCGCGCTGCGCCGGGACCGGGGCCGGCTCCAGGTTGCGGGCCGCGTCGTCCAGCACGCAGTCGACGCAGCGGCCGCCCGGGCCGGGGCGGGTGCCGTGCTCGGGGCACAGGCCCTGCTCGATGCGCTGGGCACGGCGCCGGGCGGCGGCCTTGTCCTCGACGATCTCGGCACACACCTCGCAGTCCTTGCCGGTCGACCACAGCACGCCCGCCTCGCAGTCCTGGTAGCCGCAGCCCCAGCGCGGCAGGGCCACCCCGAGGAGCCACCGGCCCGGGTCGCGGATCTCCGAGAGCATCACCTTGGCGAACCGGGCGGTCAGCCTGTGGTGCAGGCGTTCGGCGTCGGTGCCCTCGCGCAACTGGCGGCCCACCTCACGGGCGATCTGCCGGGCGACGAAGTCGCTGGTCACCCGCTCCAGCAGCAGGTGCACCGGCTCCAGCACGGCGTAGATGTGCGGGCTCATGGCCAGCTGCGGTCCGTCGTACGACGACCGCGCAGCCCCCCCGCCCCTGCTGCTGCGCTTTTCCGTTTCCGGCTTCGAGAGGGAGGGCTGGCTGTTTCCACCCGCGCGAAGCGCGAGACCACCACCGGCTTCCGTACGCGCAGCAGCGTCAGCCGGGATTTCCCCAGCCCCAGCGCCCTCAACTACCGGTACCTCGCCTATGGCGGGTGAGAAGAACGCGCGCTCGTCATCCGGTGAGTCAGTCCTAAGTGATTCCTCATTCGCGAGGGATCCCTCACCAACCGGCGAACCCGATCCCTCACCAACTTGGGAACTAGCCGACTCCTCAGAACCACTGGTCACAGCCGCCTCAGCAACCCCGGCGACCGCCGCGCAGCCACCATCCGGACGGGCCTCCGGGGCGATGTCGTGCGCGACGTACCGGTTGCGCCCCTGCGCCCCCACACGCCGCTGCACCGTCACCCAGCGCGCCGCCTCCACCGCGTCCACAACCGCCGACGCCGCCGTCACCGAGATCGGCTGACCCGCCCTCTTGCCCGAGTGGTGGAGCAAGCCGGCCGCCAGCTCCGCCTCCGTCAGCGCGATCCCCCGAGCCTGCGCATACGCGATCAACGCGAACGCGCGCAACTGCCGGGGCGTGAGGTCCTCCGCGGCCGCCACCGGCACCCACACGAACGCCTCCGTACGGGACATCGCCCGCACCGTCCGCACCGCCGACGTGCCCATACCGCCCGGCAACGTCCGACGCTCCGAGACCAGCTCCACCACACCGTCCGGACCCGGACGGCACAGCTGCGTCATCCCCCGCTCCACCGACGCCACCGACATCCCTAGATACGAGGCGATCGTCGACGCCTTCGCCTGGCACCCCTCCGGACGCATCCCGAGCGCCTTCACCTTCACGTACACCGACAACGCGACATCCGCGTACGCCGCCGACCACATCAGACGCATCGGCACCCGCACCCGCTGCCGCCGAACCGGCGCTGTCGCATCCAGGGCAGCGGCCGACGCCGCGACCCCGCTCATCGACCCGCCCCGAACGACACACCAGAAAAGATCATCAGGCGAGCGTCATCCGGCCGGGCTGTGGACAGAGTCCGGCGATCGGCGGCCGCACTGTGGACTACTGAGGGCTGGACATGGGCTCGGTGTTGCGTCGCAGCTCGAAACACGTGACGAACGACGGGACTTACGGAACGAATCGGGCTGTGAAATCGGTCAAGGCATGACTTCACAGGCCCCCAAACAGGGGTAAAAGGGGTGTATGTGGGCTGGCGAAAGCCCGAGCAGTCGTGCAAAATGACGACGTCCTCCTTCTTTGAAGGCGGGCACAACGAAACTCCCAGTCGGGAGCTTCGCGTTCGAGGGAAACGAACGAAAATCGAACCGCTCGCAGCCGGCGGCAACCGGGACGAGCAGCTCCTCCAAGAGGCGGCAACCTCACGGAGAGCAGATGGGCGCTGGAACTGGTGACGGGCAATCACCGGGCCAGGCCCGGGGCGGCCAGAAGACCTGCAGTGCAGGCGCCGCCCCCAGAGACCTACGTCATCCCGACCCCCTCATTCGAGGGGCGAACCGGGGTGGGCTCGAACAGCACAAACGCCCCGCCGAAGGGCCAGCGGTCGCTCACGCGCTGCTGGCACCACGGCGGGGTGCTGTGTGTCTGGGGCAGGGTACGGGTACCCTGATGCATGTCGATCACCTGGACTCGCTGATACGGGTGGTCGGCAGGCCGAGGACCCCCACTACAAGGTCCAGTGGCCCGCCCCCTCGACTTGCTCAAGGTCGCGGGGGCCATTTTCATTTTGATCAAGCTCGGAGACACGATACTCCTCTGCCTCCCCGATACGGGCCTCAGGGGCTCACGTGTCGCAGCGCCCAGCGTTTGCTGTCGGACAGTCAAGTACGGCACCCTCCTTCCTGAAATGAAGAACATCCACGCAGGGAAACGCCCTGGTCAGTGGCCAAGTTCCCCTGATTCCAGCAGAACTCATCCCCAGATCAAAGAGGCTTTGCGTGTAGTCGCCTGCGAATCCCGCGGGGCGGGCAACCACCTCTTCCTACCTCCCTTCAGGCGGGATGGGGCGTCGTCTTCCCAGGACTGTTGTGCCGCTCCCCTGAGCAGTGCGCACGAGACCCTCGGCTTCCAACGCTTGGTAAGCCCTGTGGACGGTTGCCGTCGCACCCTTCCCCTCCATGACCTGATCCTGAACAGACGGAAGGCGATCGCCTGGCGCGTAGATGCCGCGGTGGATCTGGCCGGCGATCTCGTCAGCGATCTGTCGCCACTTCGGGAGTCTCTTCAGGACTGGGAGATCCCGCGCGGGAGGACTGGTTGATGGTTCCTGCTGATCCTGCACACCTTCAGGGGTGGAAGCCGAGACGCCGAGCGCTGCGAGAATTGCCTGGGCGCGCGAGGCCTGCATGGGCGGAAACCGAACGTCCCAGTCCGGCGCTCGGCGCGTGGATGCCTGCAACGCAACGTTGAGGGATTGGGATCGGGCGGCCCCAAGGCCGTACCTTGGGTTACCAGAAAGCAGGCCAGGGACACCGAGGTTCACGGCGGCCCGCACAGCCTCTATCGGATCGGCGCCAAGCTCATACCACTCGCCGCGCCTGTGAAATGCGGCGAAGTAGCGGTGCAGTGCTGCCTCTAGTTTCTGGCCGCCTTCGAACGTGGCAAGGAGGCGCAGCTCGTCAGGGGACCCGACCTGGAGGAACCACAGGCGCTTGGCGGGGTTCCTGCTCAGGCCGATCTTCACTGTTTGTGAGCCAGGAGAGCCGATCACGTACACCAGTCCGGCATCGTGGCTCTCGTTGTGCGCGCCCTCTGCCATTCACCAGCTCCACTCTTGCGTGAGCACGGAGTACAGCACACTGTCGCGCCAAGACCCATTGGTGAAGACGTGATCTCTCAGCACGCCCTCGTGTATGAACCCGAGGTGCTGCACCACGGCGATCGAGGTGGCGTTGTCCGGGCCGATCGCGGCGGTGACCCGGTGGAGACCGAGCTCCTTGAACGCGTACGTGACCAGAGTGCGGGCCGCGTCCGTGGCGTAGCCGCGGCCCCAGTCCTTTGCCGCGATGGCGTATCCGAGCTTCCCGGCCTGGACGCCGCTGAGCCCGATCCGCGCGAATCCGATCACGCGGTCGTCGTCGCGCTTGGTCACTCCGAGGTAGAACTCGGTCCGTGGCTCATGGCGAGCGCGCTCGATCGTGCCCTCGATCATGGCGACGGCCTGGTCCCGGTTACGGCTGTCGAAGGACAGCCACGTCGTGACCTTGTCGTCTCCGATGATTGCCAGGACGTCGTCGACGTCCTCGAGGGTGAACTCGCGCAGGACGACCTGATTGCCGAGGATGCGGATCGGATACGTCACAGGTGATCTCCTCAGGCGGCCGTCACGCGTCGAAGGTCAGTAGGGGTACGTCGTAGAGATCGGGGTTCTTGGGCCGGGTCATCACCGGGGCGGTGACTTCGACTACGAGCATCTCGACAAGGAACTGGACGCGGGCGCTGAGCAGATGGCTTGTGTGACCGGTGGCCGATCGCGCCTTCTCCCCCAGCGAGGTGTGGATGTGCGGCAAGACCGAGTCCGTCTCAGCGTCATACGCGAGCGTTCCGCACCCCATGGCCTCCACTCCGGTCAGGTGGACCTTGCTCCACACGGGAGCCTCGGGGTTCTCCAGCTTCTCGCAGGCGCCGACGATCTCGGCTTCGGCGAAGCCGGCGATGAACATAGGGATGTAGCCGTGCCGTACGTTGTTGCTGCGGCAGAAGTTGGCGAGGGTGGGAAAGAAGTCGTCTCCGTGATCGAAAGTCACGCCGAAGGTCCGGCCGGTGGTGAGTTCGTAGCTGCGCAAGATGGGATCCCGAGGCTGTTGGGTCGGTTACGAGAGGGTGCTGAAGGCCTGGATGATCTGGTCCCTGTCGGCGCTGGCCATCAGTAGTAGCTGAAGCAGAATGCGCGCCTTGACCGGGTCCAGCGTGCTGCCGGCGATCAGCCCGCGGGCGAGCAGGTCCGACTCGGAGCCGGGGAAGCCGTAGGTCTGCCGCAGTACGGGGCCGGATCCGGTGCGGGTGGCCAGGATGACCGGCATGCGCTTTGCGAGGTCGGTGAGGGCGTCCACGCAGGCCATCGGGACGTGGCCGGCCCCGAACGCAGCGACGACCAGGCCGTCGACGTGGTCACCCAGGACCTGGAGGAGCGTCCCGTCGTCGCCGATTCCGACCGTGAAGACGGTGGTGCGGACGGCGGGAGCGGTGGCGCTCGGGAGAACAATCGTTGGGGCCGCGTCGGGGCGGGCCAGAATGCGTACGCGGTCTTCCGCGACGTAGCCGATCGGACCGGGGTACGAGGTGAAGGCGGTGGGGCTCGTGGCGTGGGTCTTGCGGACCCAGCGGGCAGCGTGGATCTCCTCCCCGAACACCACCACACAGCCTGTGCCCCGTGCTTCGGTGCTGGCCGCGGTGCGGATCGCGGCCAGCACGTTCGCGGGACCGTCCGCTCCCGCCATGCTTGCGTTGCGCATGGCGCCGGTGACCACGATCGGCATGTCGACCGTGGTGACGAGATCCAGCAGGTACGCGGTCTCCTCGATCGTGTCCGTCCCCTGGGTGACGACCACGCCGTCGAGCGCGAGCGTCTCGATCGTCGTGGCGAGTTCGAACAGGTCGGAGAAGGACAGCGACGCGCCGGGCAGACGGCGGAAGTCACGTACCTCCACATGGATGCCGGTGTCAGCGAGCCCCGGTACCGCGGCGATCAGGTCGTCGGCCGACAGCGTCGGCGTCGCGCCGCCGTCGGTCTGCGCGGTCATCGCAATCGTGCCGCCGAGCGAGATCACTGCGACGCGCCGGACGTTGTCGGTCATGGCCTCTTTCCCCTTCGTGAACAAGCAGGTGATGGTGCGGGATCAGTGATCGGCCGGAAGAGAGGCCACGTACGCGCAAGCGGCGTCGATGCCAGCCGCGGAGACCAGCCGGCTGCGGGACTGGATCAGCCCGGACGATCTGTACCGGGCGAGCTGGCCGCACCGCTGGATCAACCAGGACCACGGCAGATCGAGGTACTGCGCCAGAGCATGCAGCCGTCCGGCAGCCGTCGGCGCCGCGGTGAGCGAGTCCGCGTCAACGTCGCGCGCCGCGGTCGTGAACTCGCGGACGACCGAGGACCGGGCGGTCACGTCGACGTGCCACATCCCGTCGCCCCTCACCCAGTTCGCGATCACCGCTTCCTTGTCGGGCGAGACCACGAAACCCTCAACGCTCTCGTACGCAGGATCGGACGTGAACTGTGCGTGGATCCCGAGCGATTCCATCAATGCCACGGCCAGGAACAGCAGGATCCGCTCGTACCTCGGAGACGAGCGGACCACTTCTTCCGGGATGCAGAACGCCCGGGTGCTCGTGCTGCCGAGCGCCTTCGCGGTTTCCCGCAGGTACGGGTACTTGTGATCGAAAATCAGCCAGGCGCTGGCCTCCTCACCGCGCTGTTCCCTCGTCCAGAACGCGGGCAGCGCTGGCAGATCCGGCAGCGCCCGGAGGATGTGGCGAGCGCAGAAGTCTGAGCCCAGCCACATGTGGGCGACCGTGTTCAACCCGGGTGCAGCTTCCCGGCTGACCGCAGAGGCAGACAGCCGCTCGTAGGCCTTGAGATCGCTGCGGGTCTCGGCAAGAGGCTGGTCATCGGCCTGGAGCGCGTCGTCATAGTTGCTGACGGCCCACAGAATGCCGTAGGTGAGGTCATCCAGTTCGTATGCCGTGGGCGCGGCGACTTCGTACACGCCGCCGTTCTTCGCGAGCTTGCTGCGCGCCGATCGTCCGTCCAGAGCGTAGAACCGTGAGACCCCCTCGGCGTTGACGGCCCCGACCAGCAGGCTGCGATTCGGCCGCGTCAGGAATTCCTCAGCCCGCCGCTGGTCGGGTACAGACACGATCACTCGGCTTCCCTCGATGCGCGCGGGGTGGACCTGGAGTGAGAGTTGGGAGCCGAGCATGGAACGGCCTCCTGGGATGAGGGCGTGCCAGTCGACTCCGAAGTCAGGGGTCGGGCGGGACAGTTGAAGGCCCGACCAGTTTTCGGTGGCGGTTCTCGCAAACCCGAAAGGATCTTCGGAGGCGCTGATTGCTGAAGCTGCTGGCCTCCCCATGCCGGCAACCGCAGCTGCACCGACCCCCACCCCGGCGCGCAAAAGCGCGCGTCGATCGAGTGCCACGAGCACCACCGTTCCATCGTCGAGACGTGCAGGGACGAAGATCCCCTCACTGTCCGACGGTGCCGTGTGCGAAAGGGCCGTGGCCAGGCTCACCGGTGTATCGGATACATGGGACGCCGAACCGGATACATGAGTGGGCTCGGATACACCTCGGTCGATCTCCCGCCACAGCTCGATCAGAAGCCCACCAGCACCAAGCGTTCGGTCGATGAGCTCCACCTCACTCCGGTCCTGAGGTGGGCGGGCCCCGTTCTCCCAACGCTGCACCTTGGAGTGCGAAACGAACGTCCTCGCGGCGAATTCCCGCATGGACAGCCCCCGCGCCTCACGCAGCTGTCGGATCATGTAGCCAAGGCGGTGCTGGGGAGACTGGTCCGGCGTCAGCACCTTCGGCCTCTGACCCACGTTGGGCCCCCTCTATGTATCCAAGTCCCTGTATCCGCAGGACGGATACAGGGCAACCGTAGAAGTCACCCAAGATCACGCCTACACCTGGAGTACCGGCTAAGCCAGCTGGGATCCCCAACTTCGGCTCCAGGAGGGTGAGATGAACGAGCTTCGGCATGCCCACGACACGGGGCACCGTGTAGCCGACGCGCATGGCCGCAACATCGATCTCACGCCCACCGGCGCGAGGTCGACACATGACTGCACCTGCTCGAGAGTCATGGCAGGAACCCGGCAGCGCGGACACCGCCGCGGCACGGTGGTCATACGCGTCGCGGTCATTCTGACCGACGGATTGGTCGTAACGGTTCTGCTGGTGGTGATCCGCGACATCGTCACCACCGTGGCCAGCACCAGCGTGACTGGCTTGATCCTTAAGGCATTGCTGGTCCCGTCTCACCGGCGGGACCGGTGAGTTCCGTGGCCTCTTGCGATCGGCTTCGTGCGCGCCGGGCACTGTGGGTTGGCTCCCTACGCGGGAGTAGCAACCCACAGCGCCCGGGTCACGAAGCGGGTACATCAGGCGTCGAACTCGTAGTCGAGCACGTACGCGGCGGAGTCCATCGTCATTTCGTTGATCTCCACCGCTCGCCCCTCGGAGTCGATTGCCGTACGGGCCAGCTTGATGACGGACCGGTCGGCAGGAATGGCCAGCCGGGCCGCTTCTTCAGCGGAGGGCATCCGTACGCGGATCTCTTCGCGGAAGCGAGCCGGGGCATGACCAAGGTCGGCCAGACGGGCGTAGATGCCGCCAGGGCCGGTGTCGGCTTGAGTGATCGGCGAGCCTGCCACAAGCGACTGGGGAAGGTAGGACTCCGCCACCATGACCGGGCGTCCTTCCATGACATACCGCCGACTGCGGACGCAGACCGTCTCGCCGGGCGCCAACTCAAGGACATCGCTGATGTGCTGAGGCGCGGCCACGTCCTCCAGAACCTTGATCTGGTCGACGTCCGGAGCACGGTGGTCGTCCGCCGACCAGACCGTTTTCCCGCTCTCCCACTGGTCACGGGCGAGTCGCTGAATGCCGCGACGACGGATGGGCTGGAACGAGATGACGCGGGCCGCGGCTCCCTTTTTGGTCTCGATCAGGCCCTCGGTTCGCAGGATCTTCAGCGCCCTGCGGGCGGTGAGGTCGGAGACGCTGTGTTGCGCGGCCAGTGCGCTTTCTCCCGGCAGGCGATCGCCAGGGCCGTAGTCCCCACCTTTGATCGCTGCTTTGAGCTCAGCAGCGATCTGCTGAGCCTTGGTGAGCTGCGCGCTCGTCTCATCCGTCATCTGTCTCCCAACCTCGGTATCGATCCTAGGGCCGCTGGTTACCGAGGTACCTCGCGGGACGGGTGGAACACGCTGGGAAGAGCCCGTACATGGTACAGCCTCGGTACCGATGTTATTGACATCGGTACCGAGGAGAGCTCTACTGGAGATGCAACCTCGGTACCGAGGTTGTGAACTCCCCAGTTGGGTCCCCTGCGGACCCGGCTCCCCCACCCGGAATCGGTGTAAGCCCGACGCCGGATGGGGGAGCCGGAACCTCGGTCCCTATCAGCACCACCGCTGCAGATCGCCACTTCGGTGGCCGGAGTCCAAAGCCCTAGCCACCTCGGTGGCCGGAGCCCGAGGCACCTCTAACTCCTCCGCCCATGGTCTGCAGCGAGTACCACCCCGCAGCGCTGATGCGTTGTCTGTCCTTCAGGACGCCGGTTCGCCGTGCGGCCTGGAGGGCGGAGACAGCACCTGCGATGCACTCCTGTCACTTCTTAGAAGGAGGCCTCATGCCTACGCGAACCCGCGATCTCACCGCTCAGAAGCGTCCGCGCCGAGCCCGGTCCCGCGCCATCAGCACGCTTCCCTCACTGGTCGTCTCCAGCCTCAAGCCGCACGAAGTCGACCTCGCGTACTCCACGCTGGTCTGCCCCACCTGCCGCACCTGGGTGCCGATTAACGCGCCGCACAGCGCGCGGCCCAAGCTGGTCCCCCACCACACGGAGAAGGCCGGCACCGAAGACCCGGTCCGCTGCCTCGGCAGCCACCGCCTGGTCACCATCAACCTCACCGTCGACCAGTGGTTCCGGCGGCTGGAAGAGGGCCTCACTCAGACCGCCGGCCGACGCTCCACCCGCGTGATCCGCAAGCCGAAGACCGGTTCGACCCCCGCCGTCATGCAGATCGTCGGCGGCACCGTCGACGACAAGACGGCCCGCAAGCTGGACGAAGCCCACGTCCGCGGCTGCTCCACCTGCTCCATCAAGGACGACAAGGGCAACATCCTGCGCGCCGCCGACCTCACCTCCCGGTGCACGGACGGCCGCCGCCTCGCCCAGCTCGCCGCGCACACCAAGCGCCTCGCCCCCGCCCGCCGCAAGGCACAGATGGACCGCGAGGACTGGAACGACCGCCGCGCGTGGGGCCTGCGCCTGCTGCACGAGCAGCAGTGGCAGAACCTCTCGGAGTCGGTCGCCGACGCCGACCTCCGGCGCGTCCGCGACACCCTGGCCGCGCTGATCCAGACGCTCAACCCGCGCAAGGCCGACGCCCCGCAGCTCACCGACTGGGAGCGCGCCGACCTGATGAGCGCGATCACTCTCCTGGCGACGCAGGAAGAGCAGCTCACCCGGTAGGACTGCACGACGAACGACCACGGCCCCGGCCGACCCGATCACCTCGGGTCGGCCGGGGCCGTGGCTGCTCGTACGACCAGCCAAAACGAGCGGCCCCGGGATTCCGCCCCAGGGCCGTTCAGCAGGTCACTCCGTGAGAGGAAAAACCTTGAGTCCCATCATGACATCTCCCGCGCCTCCCGGTGCACGGGGAGACAGCAGCCCGGACATGGACGACATGTTGCGCCGGGCCCGCATGGACGACCAGCGCCGTTCGCAGCGGCCGGAGCTTCCGTCCTGCGTTCCCGGCCTGTACGTCCAGCACCGCGACCGCGGCATCGTCGCTCACATCACGGCCTCCGAGTCCGTCTTCAGCACGGTGCGGGGTCTGACCGCGTCGGTGCTGAAGGCGTACGGGGCCGGCCAGGCGACCGCCGACACCGCTGAGTGGCTCGTCTCCGAGCTGCTCGGCAACGCCGTGCGGGCCTGCGGTGATCACGTGCCGCTGGTCGTCGAGGTGTACGTCACCGGGCGCAGCGTCCAGGTGAACGTGCACGATCCCGCCGGCGATCTGCTGCCGCGCCGCAGCGCGGTGGCGATGGACAGCGACAACGCGGAGTCCGGGCGCGGCCTGGGCCTGCTGGACATGCTTGCGCCCGGCTGGGACATCGCGCCCTCGCCGGTCGGCAAGCAGATCCGCTGCCGCATCAACGCCAGGTAGTTCAGCCCGACGCCAACACATGAGCCAGCCCCGGGGATACCGCCCCGGGGCTGGCTCGCACACAGACCTGCCAGGAGGCACAAATGAAGATGCGAGTGTCCGTTGCTCTCGTACGCAGCTACGCTTACGCGCCGGTCTCCACCGACGCGATCGAGCGGCCCCGTGCGGCCTGCGTCGATGAGGACCCCGAGCTGTTCTTCCCGATCGGCGACACCGGCCCGGCGCTGCTCCAGATCGAGGAGGCCAAGGCCGTCTGCCGTCGCTGCCCGCTGATCGGGAGTTGCCTCCAGGGCGCGCTGGAGCGGGGCGAGGCCGCGGGCGTGTGGGGCGGGCTGTCCGAGAAGGAACGCCGCTCCCTCAAGCGCCGCGCGGCCCGCGAGCGCGCCGCTGCCTCCGCCTGAGTCCCGCCGGACGGAAGCGGCGGGCAACTCGCTGCCCGCCCTGCGGAACCGCCACCGAACGGCCGCCCACGCTACGGGCGGCCGGCCTTTCGCACGCCTCCAGCCCGGGAAAGCCTCGGGCTCGCTTCCCCTCACCAGGAGAGCCCATGCAGCGCAGCACCCAGCTCGACACCGCGACGACCGCCGGGACCATCCGACTGCCGGACTCGCTGTGCACGCACACGCCGAAGTGCCCGACCGCCGACAGCTCCGACGCGGAGGCCGCGCACGTCGTGGCCGCCCACCCGAAGCAGGGCTGGAGCCTGCTGTGCAACGCCGTCGTGGTCTTTGACGACACCGGCGACCTGCTCCCCGACGGCCGGGCCATCGCCCCGCACCGCCCCCTCGCGGTCACGGCCTGACGGCTGCCTGATCCGCCCGCACTGTCCGCCACCAACACGGCGGCCCGGGTCGGGCGGTGCGGGGAGGGACAGTCCCGTTTCGCTCCCACCGGGCGGGAGCCACGGACAGTTTCGAGCCCGCCCCCTGCGCTCCCCCGGACCGGCCGCCCGCACCACGGGCGGCTGGCCTTTTGGTGCGCCCGGAGCGGGTACAGCCGGTGCCAGTTTCGTGATCAACCGACCGCACCGACCGCCGCTTCGGGAATGCGCCGCCGCGTTTCGGGAGCAGCCCCCACCGTTTCGCGCACGCCCTGAACGACCCCTTCCGGAGGCCCCCATGACGATCACTGACATGCCGCAGAGCGCGGCTCCCGACGCCCCCGCTTCGCACCCCTCGGGCCTCGTTTCGGGCGCACCCGAGAAGTTTTCGGGTATGGGCCGGGGCGTTTCGAGCCCGGACAAGCGGAAGACGATCAAGCCCACCCGTGACCGGCTGATGACCGCCCTGTCTCTCGTCGCCGCGTTCGGCGGCACGCTGGTCGGCGTCATCGGCTTCGCGATGTCCTACAGCACCCTGGCCAAGGTCGCCCTGAGCTGGGGGTTCAGCAAGGAACTGGCCCCTTGGTTCCCGGTCGGCGTCGACGCCAGCATCATCGCGTTCCTCGCGCTGGATCTGTACTTGATCCGCAAGGGCACCCCGTGGCCGCTCCTGCGCATGGCTGCGCACGCCATGACGGGCGCGACGATCTGGTTCAACGCCAGCTCACAGGGCCACATCGGTACCGACCCGGTGCAGGCCGCCAGCCACGGCGTCATGCCGATCCTGTTCGTGATCGGTGTGGAGGCCGCCCGCCGCCTGATCATCCAAAAGGCCAGGCTGGAGGCGGGAACGGTCACCGACCGGATTCCGCTGCACCGCTGGATCCTCTCCCCCGTCGCCACGCCGCGGTTCTACCGCCGGATGCGGCTGCACAACGTCACCTCCTACCCGGAGATGGTCCGGCGCCAGCAGGAGCTCATCGGGTATGAGCAGTGGCTCAAGCGCAAGTACGACGGCGACCTCGGCAAGGCGACCGAGGACGAACTGCTGCCGATGAAGATGGCCGCCCACGGCTATACCGTCGCGCAGGCCCTCGCGATGCCTGAAGAGCAGGAACGTGCTGCTGAGGCCCGGGCGGAGGAAGCCGAGCGCCGGCGCCTGGACGCGGAGACGCGCCGGGAGCTCGCGCGCAAGAAGGCCGAAGCCGACCGGCTGGAGGCGCAGGGCCAGCTCGAGGCCGTCCGCGCCCGGGTGGAGGGCGAGACCGGCCAGGCCCGCGCGCACGCCCGAGCCCAGGTCAGCGCCGCTGAGCGGGCCGCTGAGCTGGAGGAGGCCGCGCTGGAGACGGCCGTCATCGCCGAAGCCCGCGCCCGTGCGGCGGAGGCGGAGCGCAAGGAGGCCCAGGAGCGCGAGGCCAAGGCCGCCGCGGACGTCCGCGCAGCGGAGCTGGAGCGGCAGGCGGCGGAGAAGCGGAGGCTCGCGGCGGAGGCCGACCGGGTCGCCGCGGCGGAGGCTCAGGCCATCGAGACGGCGGAGATCGCGGAGGCCCGGCAGCGTGCTGCCGAAGCCGATCGGGTCGCCGCCGAAACGGAGAGGGCCGCTGCCGAAACCCGCCGCCGTGCCGCCGAAGCCGACCGGCTCGCGGCGGAGGAGAACGAGCGCAAGGCGACCGCAGACGCGAACACTCAGGCGGCCCGCGAGCGTGAAGCCGAAACCGAGTACGCCGCTGCCGAAAGGCGGCTCGCCGCCGCCGAAGTCGAGCGGCGCGCGGTCGAAATCGAGGACGCCGCGAAGCTGACACCGCGCGAGCGGGCGGTCCGCAAGGTCGCGCGCATGGCGCTCGCGGCCGACGCGGTGTTCGTCGGCCTGGACGCCTACGAGATTCACCGCGAGCTGTGCCGGGTCGTCACGATCGCCGACGTCCAGCGCGAACTCGACGTGTCGTCCACCGACACCGCCTCCAAGTACCGCCAGGAGGCCGTCGCGCTCATCGCCGGCGGATACCGCCCGGAGCAGTGACCTGCGCAAACGAGCCGTTCGACGGTTTCCACCGGCCCCCGAGCTGCTGATGACAACTCGGGGACGCGGTGAAGGCGCCGAAACGCCACCCCACAGCTTTCCACCGATCCGGATCGCACCACCCTGCAGAGGAGAAAAAGCCCATGAGCAGCAAGGACATCGCGACTCGCGTGGCGTCCGGTGTCCAGGCTCTGCGCCTGGACGGAACGCGCGAGGCCTGGCAGGCGCAACACAACGCGGGCCTGCTCAACGACGCGCAGAGCTACGACGCCCTGGCCGATGCCATCGAGGCGGACCTGAAGCAGCGCGACGTCGAGGGGGACATGCCCTGGTCGGCGGCCCTTCGCGCGAAGAAGCGGGTGAAGCCGCTCAGGGACGCGGCCAAGGCCATGCGTAAGGCCGCGAAAGCCATCAACGGCACGGCGGGCGCGTATGAGAAGACCGACCCGAAGAAAGTGGCCGACGACCGTGAGAAAAAGGCCCTGAAGAAGGCACAGAAGAAGGGCCAGATCCACGGAATCGCGCACAACTCCGTGACCCGCAGCCTGGAGCGTCTGGCGCCCTCGCAGAACGAGGCCGAACAGGCCGGTGCCCCCCAGGTATTGGGGGACTTCTTCAACCAGAACCGGAGGGGCGCCTAAATGCAGGCTTCTGGGATGTCGCAGAAAAAGGCGGCGTACTGGAACGAGAAATTTGAGGCGGCGCACAAAAAGGGAGAAGGCGCGCCCGAAGAATTCATGCGGGTGTGGCTCGACCTCGTGAAGGTGTCGGCGCTGCAGAAGGCCCGGAAGACGGGCGACAAGAACGTGTTCAACGCGGTCTCCGGTGAGCTGGAGCGGATCTACCGCACTCACCTTGCGTGACCGTCATCGTCATCATCATCACCGCCGAAGTGCCGGGTTGTGGGGGCCCAACCACGCGTGCTACGTACGCGTGCGAGGAACCCCCCTCCCGGTGACCGGCCGTCACCACGAAGGGAGGGCACGTGTCCGATGACGAGAGTCCGGACAACGTGATCCCGATCCCTCGGATCGGCTCTCTGCCGCCCCCCGCCACCCCGCCCGTTCCCGCCCTGGCAGCGGACGGCGACGCGGATCCGGAAGGGAACAGCGCAGCGGATACCGAGGGAAACGAGGATCCGGAAACAGACCGCATTTCCCCGTTCGACCTGCCCGCTCCGCCCGTCACGCCGCCTCCGCCCGGAATCGTTCCCGCGACATTCCGCAGTGAAGGAACAGGCGATAACCCGGCCGATGCCGGACCTCCCCGGACGGGAGCGCTGTCGATGGCCGCGATTCTGGCTATCGCCCTCGCTGCCTTCGAAGGAATCCACGCCTGGATTCAGGAATCCGGGCCGTGCCGGGCGGAAGCCGCCAAGCACAAGAGGGAAATGGAACTGCTGGCGGCCAAGGCCGATGCGGACGCCACGAAGCTGACTGCGGAAGCCGGGGCCGAACGCGCCAAGGCGCAGCGGAACCGGGGTGTGCAGTCGTCACACGACTACGGCAAAGGGGCCCTTGGGCGGTCCTCTGGAGGCTCTGGACGCGGCGCGGGCCCCTCCGGGCCGGGCGGGTCACGCCGGGCCCTCAGCGGGCCGTCTGGCGGCTCGAGCGGGGGGCGCGGACAGGGCCCCGGAGGACCCGGTGCTCGAGGCGGGGGCGGCCAGCGGAACGCCCCCGGCAAGCCGGGGTCTTCCGGCGGTGCTTCGTCCGGCAGGCCCAACGGCCCTACCGGCAAGCAATCGGGCCATCCAGGCTCCGGCTCCGGCGGCTCTGGAGGCGGTGGGCGCGGCCCCAGCAGCAGAGGCGGCGGCTCGAACGGGCCTGCGCCGTCCGGTCCTTCGGGACCGTCCGGCACGTCGAAGGGCGGCTCCAAGCACGGTCGTACGACGCTGCCCCAGGCGGTCGGCAACACCCTGCGCGACCGGTGGAACCGCCGCGCGCCCGCCACACCGGTCCTGAGCAAGACCAGCCAGCCCGGCAGCGCGGGCAAGGGCGCGCCGGGCAGCGTCAATGGCACCGCGAGGAGCGGTCCGAAGACCGGCGGCAGTGTGCCGGGCGGCGTGAACGGTGCGCCGAAGGGCAGCCCGAAACAGCCCGGCGGTATCCCGCCCGGCAGTGTCAACGGGACGGCGAAGGGCGGTGGCAAGGCGTCCGGGCCGGGATCACCAGGGGCCGGAAAGGCTTCGGGTAAGACCGGCGGTCGTACGACGTTCTGGCAGGCGGTCGGCGAAACCATGGACGACCGCTGGAAGAAACGCCGCGGCGCGGTCACCGGCTGCATCAACAACCCCAACCCGAACGCCAAGTCGTCGCCGAAGGGAGGCACGAGCACTGCTCCGCCCGGCGGGGGAAGGGCCGGCGGGCCGATGAACACCGGCACCCCGAAAGGGACAGGACCGGGATCCGGTGCGCAGGCCGGTAAGGGGCCGTGGAAGCACGGGCCCTCCAGCGGTCCCGGCAGCACGGGTCCGGGTGCGGGCCAGACACCGGGCCCGGCCGGCTCCGGTCCGGCCGCCGCGGGACCTGCGGGTCCCGGCACCGGACCGAACCCCGGCTTCACCTGGGCGCGGGCCTCGCCCTGGGACTTCGCCCAGCCTGCGCCCGCGACGCACACCGTGGTCCAGGACGGCCCGGCCCGCCGTAACGGCACACCGTGGGAACCCACGCCGATCGCACCCGCCCGCCCCAGCCTGCCCGAGTCCGGGCCGCCGGCCCTACCCCGTGCCCCGCAGCGCGCGGCCGGGCAGCGGCCCGGCACCACCCGCAGAAAGGAAGCCATTCCTATGGAACCGGCCCCGGTCGGGACGTACTCCGTCACCCCGAGGTCGGGCAGCCAGGCTGCCCGGCACGCCACCGAGATCACGGCAGGCGAGGCCTGCCGGGCCCTGGAGAAGCTCACGACGCAGGGCATGGAGGCACACGACGACTACGACGCCCTGTCCAAAACGGCCCGCAAGCTGCTCTCCGCGCTGGAGAACATCTCCGCGGACCTCGCCAGCGACCACAACGTCGCCAGTAACAAGATCGCAGCCGCGCTGGCCGAGCTGATGAACCAAGTCACAGGCCTGATCCGCTCCGTCGACCGTGCAGCCAAGGACTGCCTGGATGCGGCCGAACTGTCCGAGGCGGAGGAGCACGCCCTGAAGCGTGACCACCAGCCCGTCACCGCTGCGACGGCCGACGCGGGCCTTGCCACGCCCAGCGCGCGCCTGCACAACGAGAACTGATCGGAGGCAACCAGATGAGCAGCCTTCCCGCCGTCGGCGCCGACGGCGCCTCCAACGGCTACCAAGCCCTCCAGGCGAAGCTCACGGCGCTCAAGGCCGCCGCGGAGCAACTCACGGAGGAAGCACTGCTGAAGGCCCAGCGCACCAAGCGCAACGCCGACTTCGCGGACATCGTCACCGACCTGTCCGCGGCCGCGGAGGTCGACCCCAAGCACCTCGCCGTACTCGGTGAGGTGGGCGCCGCGTTCCGCCGGGCCGCCGGCAGCGGCGGGTCGGTCGCGGCCGCCGCCGACGGCGTCCGGCTGGCCATGGCGCACCTGAAGTCCGTCCACCAGGCCCAGTACGGCGGCATCCACGCCGCCGTCAACGCCTCCAAGGCCCGTCAGGCCAAGCCGGGCTTCTACCGGCAGACCTGACCCGCCCCCCATCCACCCCTGATCGAGGGCCGCGCTCCCCCGCCGGAGCGCGGCCCTCACCCATTCCACCCACGAGAGAAGGGACCACTGCCGTGATGAAGCGGATGCCCATGAAGGCGAAGGTGGAGCGCGCCGTGTACGGGGCGTCCGTCATCGCGCTGCCCGTCCTGCCCGAACTCGGTGAGGCCGTCGTGAACGCGCCGGTCGCCGTGGCCGGCAGCGGCTGCCTGTGGTGGCTGTACCGCCGGGTGAAGGCCGGTGACTTCCCCAAGGCGCTCAAGACCGCCCAGCGGGCGCTGCCCGTCCTGTCCGGCACCGCCCTCTATGCGACGAACGCGATCGCGCCGGGCACCTCGTGGTGGCAGATCGCCGTACCCGTCGCCTGGGGCGGCCTGATGGCAGGGTGGCTGCCCGTTACCCGCGCCGGATGGACCCCCACCGACGAGAGCGAAGCGGTGGAGCCCTACCCGACGGACTTTGCCGGAGTCGTCGCCCGGATGTGGGCCGATGCGAAGGTCTCGCAGGAGACCTGGCTGGAGAACATCGAGCAGCTGGTCGGCGCCGACCAGCCCGACTTCGTCGCCGATGTCGTCGCTCCGGCCGGAACGGCCGTGCCCCGCATGGACCTGGTCGACGTCGCCGCCGTGTACGGCTACCCCGTCACCACAGTGTCCTTGAAGGAAATCGACGGCGTCGGCCCCGGCCGGATGCGGCTCACCGTCGCGCCGACCCGCGCGCCACAGAGCCGCTTCGACCAGATGTGGCACGACTACATCGCCGCCCCCGGCGGGGCGATCCCCGGCGCGCAGGTCGTCGCGATCGACGACGACGTGCCCGGCCGGGTGATGATCCTCGCAGCGGTCCCCGCCAGCCAGATCGCCCGCGTCGACCACGAACGGCTGTGCAGCGCCTTCGGTATCAACCCCTCCGAGATGCGGCTCGTGGCCGACGCCCAGGGCCGCGAGGTCCTCATCTCGCTGTACGACGAAGCACCGTTCAGGACCTCCCGCAGGGCCACCCGTGAACTGCTCACCCTGGACGCCTACGGGCGGTTCACGATCGGCACCGGCCACGACGGGCGCGACGCCAAGGTCCACATGCGGTCCGCCTCCGGCACCCTGCACGGCTTCCTGGTCGGGGTCACCGGCTCCGGCAAGACCGTCGCGATGGCGCTGATGTGCGCCGCGTACGCCAACGCCGGCGTCGTCTCCTGGGTGACCTCCGCCCGCCCCGACGCGCAGATGACCGCGGTCGGCCGCTACGTCGACCGCCAGGGCTCCGGCCCGCTGTTCACCGTGCGGATGCTGCGCGCGGCCGTCGCCCTGATGGGCGTGCGCGGTGAGACCAACTCCGAGGTCGGGCACGACTTCTCGCCGCACTCCCCCTACCCGGCCCTCGTCCTGGTCCTGGACGAGTTCAACTCCCAGGTCGGTGACCCCGAGTACGGCGACGAGATCGCCGAACTGACCGACATCCTCGCCCGCGAGGGCCGCAAGTTCGGCATCGGCGTGCTCTTCGCCGGCCAGACCCTCAACCTCGACAAGCTGGGCGGCGCCGCCTCCCTGCGCGAGCAGGTCCAAGGCGGCGTCGGCATCGTGCTGCGCATCGCCGGCGGAATCGCCGCCCGGCAGGCCACCGGCGGACTCGCCGGGGACGCCGAACTCGCCCCCGTCCCCGACCGGCTGGGCGCCGCCGTGTCCCTGATGGACCGCATGAAGGGCACCGAGGACGACCGTCCCGGCCAGTCCACCCAAGGCGCCGGCCACGTCGTCACCGGCTCCGGCGCACTGTTCATGCGCACCCTGCACGTCCACCTACCCGACGACGGCTCACCCGACGGCCTCGGCGACATCTTCCCCGCAGACAGCGCCATCAGCACCCTCACCGACCGGGAAGCCGACGCCCTGTACGACCTGGGCGACCTCTACGGCGACTGGAACGCCCCCGCCCCCACCCCGGACGGCGAGAACGCCGGTGGTGCGCCGATGCCGCCCATGTTCACCACGGCCAAGCCGAAGAAGACGACCGTCAAGGACCAGATCCTCGCCGTCGTCACCCGCCGCATGACCGCCAAGGAGATCCGCGAGGCGGTCGACGCGGCGGGCGGCACCGTCCGCAACGCGCTCAGTGACCTCGTCCAGGACGGCCAGCTGCTCCTGGTCGACCACGGCCTCTACGCCCCCGCCCACGGAGCCGGAGCCGAACACGCCAGCGCCAACGTGGGTCTCAGCCTGCCCGACGGCATCGACGGCGCCATGGTCGTGGATGCCGCCGAGCTGATCATCACCAGCCAGTTCGGATCACCGGCGATGGTGCAGCGCAAGCTGCGCATCGGCTTCGGCCTGGTCGAACAGCTCATGAACGTCCTCGAGGAGCGCGGCATCGTCGGCCCCGCCGACGGCGGCAAGGCCCGCGAGGTCCTCGCACGCGCCGATGCGGCAGACGACGTGCTGCGCGAGCTGCGTCACGACTTCGGAGTCGAAACCGCCGACTGACCACCACACGCGCTGCCCGGGGCGGGACGGCACACCCGTCCCGCCCCGGTCACCAACACCCGGCCCACCTGCCTTCAGGAGCCCTCATGGTCATCTCCTTCTCCCTCGCCGTCATCGTCGGCGTGCTGGTCAAGACCGGCTACCAGCGCATCTGGCCCGGGATCGGCTGCCTGCTGCTCGGCTTCGCCCTCGCCTCCACCGGCCTCGCCCCCGGCATCACCACCGCGATCCAGGTCGTCACCGGATGGATCAGCTCAACCTGACCCCTTCCTCTCTCACCGAGCTCACTTCGGCCACCGAGCGCCGTAGACGCTCACCCCTGCCCGGAGCCTCCCCATGCAGAACCTCACCGGTGCCCCCGCACCCGCCAGCCCGGCCAGTACCGGCACACGGCCGGTTCTCTCCCTGGAGGACCGGCTCGCGGCCCTGGACGCGGCGATGACCGTCAAGCTGGACGAAGCCGCCGTCGCGTTCGAGGTCAACACCGCGCACATCCCCAGCGCCCTGGTGGACCTCGCCGACGCCGTCACCCTCCCCGGCGCCGTCGAAACCGCTGCTCATCCGATGCCGGACCTGTACCCGACCCCCGTCGCTGCCCTGCTGCAGCGCGCCCACCACCGCATGGTCACCGACGGCTGGTGCGCCGGTGCCCTTGTCGACACGGACGGCGCGGTCTGTCTGCTTGGAGCCATCACGAAACAGGCCGGCGGCGACCACAGCCTGGCAGGACGCGCCCTGGACGTCCTCATGGACGTCATCCGGCGCAACTTCGGACCGGACGTGGACTCGGTGCCGTCGTTCAACGACGCCTTCGCGACCGGCCGCGTCCCGACGCGGATGCTCGAAGAAGCCGCAGTCCTGGCCGACGCACGCGGACTATGACCTCCTGCCCCGGCCCGGGGACGCAGGTCAGATGTCGATCCGCAGCTGGCCGTGGTCGTCGATCCACGCGTCATAGATCACGCCGTCGACGATCGCTCCGGAGACCGCGACCTCGAAGCCCTCTTCGGCGTCGATCCACAACTGACCGGCGTCATCCGTCCAGGCCGGCCAGATCACCCCGTCGGTGTCGACCACCGACTCGAACTCCACCACGGGCTCCTCACGAGAGAACAGCCCCATCGCGCCCCCTCTCCTTCTCCGTGTCAGCCCCAGCGTGGCGCACCAAGGGGGCGCTGCACCAGATCCCGGATCACCCGCCTCGTACCCGAACCACGCCCCGCCGGGCGGACGTCGGGTGCGGGCCAGGCCATCCGGCCGACCACGCACACCACGCCCAACCGCATCCCGTGAAGGAGCAGCGACCATGCCCGCCAACGACACGCCCCCCACCGGCCAGGACCGCCCGACCGGCATCTTCGACATCACCGAACTGCCGCCCGCACCCGCCCTCCAGGGAAAGCAACGCCTCGTACGGCTGCGCACGGCATGGCGGGAATCCTGGAAGGAGGGCGGCTTCCTCTACCAGCGCTGGGAGGACCTGTCCCAGGCCCGGTACGCCGACTGGCACGAACTCGCGAACTGGATCAAGGCAACCGGCCTAATGGCCGGACTCTGCCTCATCGTCATCATGGTCGACACCGCCGGCGACATCATCGGCACCGCCCTCCAAGGCATGTCCGCCGCCCCGGCCACCGGCACCGGCGACCGAAACGGCCTGTGGGGAACGATCGACCAGCCCATCCGGGTCTTCCTCACCCAGCAGGCCGCTCACCTCGCCGTCACCCCGGCCGCCCTCTACGCCTTCTGGCAGCTCACCGGACTGCTCGGACTCATCGGCGGCTTCTTCGGCAACGCCGGCGCCCGCATAGCCTGGGTCCTGTTCGGCTGCACAAGCCTCGCGATGACCTGGTCGGCCACCCCCGCCGGAGGCCGCGCCGCCGCCACCGGACTGGCCGCCCTCATGTGGGCCCTGGCCAGCACCGTCGCCCTGCGCGGCCTGACGCTGCGGCCCATCGTCCACAACCACCCGCCGCAGTACCAGTTCAACCCCGCCCTCCACCTCCACACCCTCCTCCCTGACCCGGCGGGCGACGACTTCGGCAACACACCCGACAACGCCCAGCCGTTCCAGCGCTGACCTCCGGTCGCTCCGCCTGGTCCTGGCCCACCCCCACCTCGGGCGGGCCAGGACCGGACAGGCCGACCGGCCGCCACGCACCACCTGGCGCCCCGGCCGACGAAACAACGCGCCGACGCGCTGCAAACCCCCTGTCCCGCACCGCACGGGACGGCTGTTTGGGTCCGGACAGTCCGGCCCCACCCGCTGGAGGAATTCATGCAGATCACCGAGATGCAGAACAGGGCCGCCGCCCTCCTGACCGCAGTCCGCACCGAGGAAGGCGAGCGCCGCAAGCAGATGCTGGAAGAGGCACGGCTGTGGATCAACCTCGCCCACACCGTCCCAGCGCCCCCGACCGTGCAGCAGGCGAAGGTGCCGGAGGGCACCGTGATGCGGATCCGCACCTGCGGTGGCGCTCTCACCGTCGTCGTGGAGAAGCACGACCGGGTCTACCACTGGCACTGCCTCGGCTGCGGCATCGGTGACGACAACAGCACCTCGATCAGGCACAACGCGCGCGCCGCCGCCACCGAGCACGCACGAGACTGCTGGGTCCTGCCCGAACCCGCCACCGGCGCGCAGACCACGGCGGGCGTCAACACCCCGTAGCCACGGCCGCAGCCGCACACAACACCGCGCCCCGCCGGACCACCCCGGCGGGGCGCCGCCGTCCCCGCTCCCGACCCGCTGGAGGAACGCCCGTGCTCATCCCCAGACCGCGCCGCCGCATCGGCCGACTCCGCCCTTTCCGCCCTGGCCCTCGCCACCCGCACCGCCCCGCCCGGTTGCCCGGCACCTGGAGGCAGTGATGCCGCGTCCCAGGAAGAAGCGCCGCCGCCTCAAGGCGAACCGGATACCGCGCAGCACGGCGCTCCTGCCGGAGTTCGATCGCGGCGCCGTGCCCGACGGGATGGTCACCCGCCGCCAGTTACGGGACCTGAACCTCAGCCCGGGCGACAACCGCGGCCCGGACGGTGCCCGCGGGCCGGTCGCGATCCTGCGCTGCAAGTGGTGCTCCTACCGGCCCCAGTGGTCGTGCAACCACCCCACCCGAGCGGGGCTGTTCCGCGTCGATCTGGCGAAGCACAAGAGGACGCCGACGCTCGCTCAGGAGTGGGCGCTGGACCGGGCGATGGCTGCTCGCCAGACCTGCTCCGGCTGCGGGAGGCGGTTCTTCAACTGCCTCTCCAAGAAGCTCGGGTGCTGCCTGGAATGCTTCGACGGCACACCGGTGGACCCCACCACGTACATCGCCCCCAAGGCCCTGACCGCTCTACGCCCTGCCGCCTGACCCTCACGGCTCCGCCCCGGCGATGCAGGCCGGGGCGGAACCGCCGGGCGGCCGCGCAGCGGCAAAGGGCCGGCCGCCCCGCTCCCTCACCCCTATCGAGATCAGAAGAGACACCATCATGCAGCGTCCCGCGAACTTCGCCGCCCTGCTCGGACTTACCCGCGCCGCCAGCGCGATCGGCGACTTCTGGGTCCAGAACGACTACTGCGCCCGCGTGAAGGGCGCCTCCGACGACTGCCCGGTCAGCTACGAGGACCCGGCCACCCAGGAGAAGACCACCCACGGAACGGCCGACGGCCGCAAGGCGTGCCTGCACCACTGCCTTTCTCTCGGGGGGACGGCCACGGAGAGTTCGGAAGGCATGATCACTGTGCAGCTCAGCGGGGTGTGTCTGTGGCTGTTGTGTGCGCGACAGATGTCGCAGACCAAAGCGGTGTCACAATCCTCAACATGAAGAAAGACCCGCGCGGGACACATCTCATCGCGATAGGGCACCAGACCGTGTCGTGGGCGGTCGCAGAACTCATACGGGGAGTGCAGACCGACGAGCTTGCAAAGCTGAAGGTGGGGTCGGGCGAGCATCTGGCCGCGCTGCTGGCGACCGCGTTTCTCGGGACCGCACCGACGTCGGTCGACACCGGGGGAGGTCCAGACCTGGTGTTCGACGTGACGACGTCGATCTGCACCGACCTCTCCCTCAGTGACCTGGTCGGGCGTACTGATGTTCAGTTCGCGGACTTCGAGGTGAAGTCATTGCCGGGATCCTTTCGGCAGTTCGATGCGGAGTTTGACAAGGCGACCGCTGCGGGGGTCGAGCCGAGGGAGACCTGGCATTGGTCAACGTTCGTAACGGCCAACGACGTGGTCCGCACCGCTGGCGGGATGATCGAGAAGGCGGGCAAGCAGCTGGCGCGGAAGTCAGCCCCGGAGCGTGCACGGGGTGTCTTCCTCATCGCGCATTTCTTTGACCACCCATTCGTCGAGTGTTTGCAGCCGGTCATCGCGCACTACTTGGAGCCGCCCGAGCTCCCTGAGGGGGTGGACAGTGTGTGGGTGCTCTTCGCCCCGTACAACCTTGTTGTCTGGTCGGCCGACCTCGGACGGTGGACGGAGTTGGTCTTTGGAGCAGTCGATCCCAGCGAGGGTGTGCTTGAGATCGACGGGGACATTGCGCTGCTGCAGCACTTCGAGGCCGCATACCTGGAGCAGGCCGGGACGTCGACGCCGTCACCCTTCTTCTACAAGCTCACGACTCATGTAGTGGAGTAGGAGATCGCTAAGTCGCCGACGGTCCCGTTAAGGGCTATCGACGACATGAGGTTCGCGGGGGTGACGGAATGAAGCGGCCACAAGCGCCGGATACTGAAGCGTTTCGTGCGGTGGACGTGCCCCACATCGCCGACTTCATCAGCAGGAGCGAACATGAAGCCCTATCCGAACTCCCTACCCCCCGTCGACCACAGGGTTTCCTTGAGGAAGCCTCCACGTCCGGGACCGGCGATCGTCCTGTCAGGCATCGCAGAGCGGCACGGTTGGAGGGCCAGCGATCACTGGCACTACGAACCGGGCTCGTATGCGAACCCCGTGTTCATGCTGTTGCTTACCCATCCCGATCGAAAGCTCCGCTTGGAATATGCGGTGCAGTGGAAACGTCGCCAGCCGACGTTCGACCTCGGCTGGTGGAGCCGAGGAAAGGTCGTGCAGCGCCCTTCGGCCTGGCCAAGGGTCGGACGGCTGTCAGACAAGGCGATACGGCGGTTGCAATGGGTGATCAGCACGAACGGCGTGGAGGGCTAAGCCCATTGAGTTGTGCCATCAGCTCACGGTTTGCCGTCCGCGCCGCAGCTAGGTCGTCGTTCCGTTCTTCCAGCTCAGCGCGGAGGCCGAGGATCTGTTGCTCCAGTTCGTCAATCCGGCGCGTGAGTGTCTCGACGTCGGCGGGGGCGCCAAGGCCGGAGGCTTCCCAAGCGGCCTGTCCGAGTGTCTCGGACAGGCGTCGTTCGAGCCGGGTGATGTGCGCGGACAGGCGCCCGTTGCGGGTCGTGAGGTTCGCGACGTCGGCCAGCAGCGACTGACGACTGACCTGGGCCCCGGTGGTTGCGCCGGGCGGCGGTTCGGCCGCGCGGGCAAGGACGGCTGCGTGGAGGTCGCCATGACGGTGGATCAGGCTGCGGTGGACGCCAGCCGCGCGAGCGACCGAGGAGACGGTGATCTCCTCGCCGTTCGCGGCGAGCTGGTCGAGAACCCTGTAGACCCGTGCCCGGCGGCGTTCGGAGTCCGCAGCCCGCGCCTTGGCCAGATGATCCGGTGACGCGGTCATGCGTCGCGCTCCAGCCGCAGGTCCGGCTCCGGGGGCCGGCTTCCGGGCATACCGAGGGAGACCGTGCGGGTCTTGCGCAGTGTCCGCGTGGCTTCCTTGATCTGCGCACGTTCGTCGTCGGTGAGTCCTTCGAGGTCGGTCTCGACGCGACGGATCAGGGTGCGGATGCGCTTGATCTCCTCTTCGGACGGGGTCGATTCGGTGCGGGCCCAGTCGTCCAACTCCGTTGCGGCGGTGAGGCGTTCGCGATCTCTCAGCAGCGTGTCGAGGTAGGCCTTCAGCTCTGGCAAGTACGACGGGTCGGTGCGGAAGTGATCGCATCCGACGCAGCGGAACCGGAACGGGCAGCCGTGGCCGCCGGCCTTGACGTTGCTCGGTTCGACGCAGATGCCGTAGGGGACGGAGACCTGACCGATCCGCAGGCGGGCGTGCGCCGCCAGGACCGGCAAGGCCAACTTCTACCGCCTGGCCGACTTCGGCATGAACGGCGCCTTCCACCTCGACAGCACGTGGCACCACGGCTGGGAGACCGTCGCCGCCCTCATCGCCACCACCAAAGCGACCAACCGGTGACCGGCCACTCCCGTACGCGCCTGGAACGCGTCCGCGCCTCGGTCGGCATCGCATCCCTGGCGCTCCAGCAGATCCAGGACGACCTGGGCGCCGACGACGTCGACACCGCGGAGCTCGCCGCGATCCTGCGCGAACTGTCCGAAGACACCGACCCGCCGGCGGGTTCATCGCGGCCCTCGCGCAGCTGCTCACCGTCGCCGCCCGGCGAGCTGAGCAGATCGAGCCCGACCGTGACGGCGGCTTCAACGAGGTCCTCTTCGCGGACAGCCTCTACCGGCTGGAGCCGTTCCTGGAGCAGATCAGCAACATCCGGATCCTCGAGCTCGGCACGGGCGGCAGCGACGGCCTGGGCGACCTGATCCTGCCCCGCCGGTACTTCGGCGCCGAACCTTCCGCTGTGGCGGTGGAAGGACGGTTCCCGCCTCGCCGGGGACGACCGCGTCGCGGAAATCCGTATCGGCCAGCAGTACCTCACCCTCGCCCTGCGCACGGACATCGACGGCGAGGGCAGCGTCGGCTTCGAGGTCCTGCTGCCCTGCCCCTTCGGCGACGAATGTGAGGGCGAGGCGTGGGCGCCGGCCTACACGGTCACCGACCTGTGGGGTGCGCTCACCGGCGACCGCGACCAGGACCCGGACATCGTCTGCACCGTCCACGGCGGATTCGACGACGTCGACCAGGAGGCCGACGACCACGACCAGGACGACGACCCCGAGGGCCGCGCCGACCTCGAAGCGCAGGCCAGGGAAGCGATCCACGCATGAGCTGACGGGCGCTCCGTGCCGCCCCGACCCCGGCCACCACGCCGGGGCCGGGGCGGTCACGGTGGCCCCTCAACCACCGCGAGCACGAGAGGAGATGGACGTCATGACCCTGCCCTACTTCGAGGTCGACGTCCCGACAAAGAGCACCACCCAGCCCGGCCTGGAAGGCGTGCACGTCTTCACCGGCCGGGCCGACAGCCGCAGCGCCGCCGTACGGATCGCGCACGAGGTCTACGACGCGGCACGCGCCGCGCGCGAGGCCGGACTCGAGATCCCTCACGACCGGCCGGACGGCTGGGGCGCGTGCGGTTACCGGCCCGGCTGGGAGCTCGACTGGCCCGCCGCGACCGTCGGCCGCTGGAACAACCCGTACAGCTGGGGCCGCACCGCCGACGACGGTGACTTCGAGCTGTAGCTACGCCCCGGGACAGCCGCTCTGCTTGCCGGCTTCGACGGCTGCCCCGGGCCCATCCATCCCGTACGAGACGAGACGGAGAACCCAAGTATGTCGTCCCTCCTGCGCGTTCAAGGCCGGATCGGCCAGCGCACCCTCTTACTGACAGCCGCCGCCGTGCCACTGACCGGCTGGGCGGTCCACGCGGTCGCGCTGCACCGGCAGCTCGCAGCCACCCGTCGCGACCCGCTGACCGGCCTGCTGCGCCGCGACTCCTACACCGAGCGAGCCCGCCGGCTCCTGGCCCGCCGCGACGACCTGGCCGTGGTCATGGTCGACCAGGACCACTTCAAGGCCGTGAACGACGACCTCGGGCACCCGGCCGGGGATGCTGTCCTGGCCGCGACCGCCGCCCGGCTCACCTCGTGGGCGGGCCCGCGCGCGTCCGTCGGCCGCCTCGGAGGCGATGAGTTCGCCGTCGTGTTGCCGATGTCCCCGTGCCGCCGCGAGGCCCGCCTCGCGACGCTGGTGAGGATGCTGCGCACGCCAGTCGTCCTGGACGACGGCCGCACCGTCGACGTCGCCGCCTCGGTCGGCGTCGCGACCCCGGACGTGATCGGCTCCCGCGACCTGTACCTGCTGCAGCGGGCCGCCGATGCCGCCCTCTACAGCGGAAAGCACTCGGGCCGCGCGCACCTCGCGACGAAGGAGCACGCAACGGTGGCGGCCATCAACGGCCGGCGCGCGGGCCGCCCGGGCACGGGTGTGTGGGGGCGAGCCGCATGAGCCTGGACACCCTGCCCGAGGGCGACTGGATCCGCAGCATCACGATCCGCCAGCCCTGGGCGACCTGCATCCTCGCCGGGAAGAACCCGGAGAACAGGCCCGTGCATTGGCCGTGGCAAGGCTGGGTCCTCATCCACGCCGGGAAGAAGAAGCCGGAGCCCGCCGTGCTGCGCGAACCGCTGGTCGCCACCGCGATCCGCGGCCGCGAACTGCATCTCGGCGCGGTCATCGCCGTCGCCCGCCTCACAGGCTGCCACCTGGACCAAGGGCCCGAGCGGTGTACCAGCCCCTGGGCGGAGCGCGGCGCGCACCACCTGGTCCTCGACGACGTCTGGGAGCTCGCCCTTCCCGTGCCCGCCACGGGCGCGCTTCCGGCCTGGAAGCCGACGCCGGACCTGCTGGCGCAGGTGTTCCAACAGCTGCCCGACTTCCGGCCGTGACCCGCACCCGAGGCAAGAAGCCACTGTCGAGCCGGGCCGCGTCCCGGCTCCCGGGGCTCTCCTCGACTGGCGCGACAGCCAGCACTTCGACCGCTGCCAGGACCGCCCCTGCGTGCTGTGCGACAAGCCCACGCCCATGCGCTCCCACTCCGGCGAGCCCGTCCACAAGGCGGGCGCTGAGGACTGGATCGCCGCGAACCCCGTTGAGGCCCGCCTCGGCAGGTTCGCCTTCGACCTCCAGTCCAAACGCCGGCGCGAAGACGACCACGCCCGAACTCCTCCACCTGGAGGCACCCCGTGAGACGCACTCAACGCGACGTCGACCCCGCCCTGGCCTACCCCGAGCCGCCCGCCTCCTCGCTGTGGCACCGCCACGGCGCGAAGGCCCGACCGCTCACCGATGCCCAGAGGAAGCGCAACCGCGAGCTCCTGGACATCGCGCAGCGCAAGCCCCGCACCAGGGCTGCGTAGGAAGGCCGGTCATGTTCACCGACATGAAGGAGGCCCTCGCAGCCGAGGGCCTCGAACTCACCGAGCTCGGCAGCGACCAGAGCATCGCCGCATCCCTTGCGGTCGCCTACCACGCCCGTGACAAGGACGACCTCACCCACCTGCTCGGCGCGCTCGGACTGCCCTGCGACGAAGACGATCTCGTGCCCCTGCTCCCCCACCTCACCACCCGCGAGGACGCCACCCCGACGACCGGAGATCCGATGCCCACCAACGCCTTCACCGCCACCGCCGCCTCCATGCTCAACAACGGCTCCAGCCCCGAGTACGTCCGTGCAACCCTCGGCCTGTCGGAGAGCGAACTCGCCGAAGCCCTCCACCACACCGACCACGACACCCCCACCCCGGACCCCGACACCGACTCGCGGGCGACGGCCGATCCGGCGTCCTGTGGCACGCTGGGCAACGACGGGATCGACGCCCTGCTCACCTGGGCGAAGCACCACCCGGCCGCCTCGATCCGTAACAAGGCAGCCCGGATCCGCAGCGACCTCTATGAGCTGACCGTCCGCCGCCAGGCCGACAACGCCCAGCGCGAGGCCGAAGAGCGCGTCGCCACCCTCAAGGCCGAGCTAGAGAAGGCGCAGGAGACCCTGCGCACGGTGAAGGCCGGAGGCCGCCCCACCACTCCCCCGGTTGCTCCCGCGCCGACTGGCGACAAGCGCAGGAAGGCGCTGGCCGCGATCCGGACGTGGGCGCGCGCCAACGGCCAACATGTCGCCGACGCCGGGGTGATCCGGAAGTCGGTGGTAGATGCCTACGACGCCGCCCACCGCACCACCGCCCGGGTCGTGGGCTGATGGACACCAAGTCCCTCACCATCGACGGCTTCCTCGACACCGTCCCCACGTCCGGCGATGCGCCGGGGACCGCCCGGTTCCAGCTGGTCGTCGTCTCGCCCACCGGCGACGTCGTGGACGACGGGGCCTGGTCCTGCACCACCAACACCTGCCCCGGATCGCGCTCGTACTGCTCACCGAGGTCCAGTCCGGCGGCCTGCTGCGCGTTTCCGGCGTCCTCGCCGAGTCCGTGGCGGAGCCCCCCCGGCTGACCGTTGACGCCGTGGAGGTCCTTGCCATCCCCCGCGCGGGGGTCCCCCCTCGCTATCGGGTGTACGGGAGGCCGGCACCGAGGCGTTGACCTGACTACGTGGCAGTCAGATTGAGCGCCCACGCCTCCACCGTGTGGGCCCTCAACATGTCGGGCGCTCCGCCTGGTCCTTGCACCGCCCCGTGTTCCGGCGGACACGCGAGGATCGGACAGGCCGCCTGGCCTCCCCCGCAACCAACTGCCGTTCCAGCCGCCCGCAGACCTTTCGCTACAGCGGCCCGGCCCACGCATCCAGCAGCTCACCGACACGAGAGGCAGCTCCATGACGCTCGTCAGCCCGAACACCGTCCTCGCGAACGCCCTGACGAACGTGGAGGACGTTCTCGCCCCGCGCATCCGCTCAAGCAGGACACAGCGGATCGCCCTGGTGGTTGGCACCCAGATCAACGGCGCACCGCACGCCGGTACTTCGCTGGTGCAGTCGATGGCCTTCGCCACGGCAGCCCGGCTCCGCGAACGCCACAGCCTGCCCGTGGAGATCCGGTTCTCGGCACTGGACAACGCGCCGCACGAGCTCGTCACCGACCCTGTATCGGGGAACCGCTACCAGCGGACATACGCCCAGGCCCTCGGCACGGACGGCATCGCCCGCTTGGTCGACGCCCTCTACCGGCCCATGTTCGACGCCCTGTCGGAGCGGCTAAGCGTGCCGTACGGCGTGGAAACCTACTCGCAGCAGCAAGAGACCATTCCGTTCCGGGAAGCATGGCTGCGGGTGCTGCCGCGCCTGGAAGCCGCAAACCTCTGGCTGGCTCCCTCCACAGGAGTGCCGCACCTTCGGGTGCCCTGCCCGCACTTCTGCGGGTGAGCGGAGAAATATGCACAACGCACCAGCGTGGAACTCCTCGGCCGCGGCCTCGCCCGCGTGTCGGCGGTCTGCCTGCACCACGGCCCCTACACAGCCACGATCACACCGACCGGCGGCGGCTATCTCGACCTCGCCACCCTGTACCGGAACATGGTCAAGGAACTCGCCGCGCTCGCGGAGACCGGGGTTCTCCAGGTAATGGTCAAGGGCACCGACTGGATGCCCGGGAGCCTCCTGGTTGACGGTGCACTCCAGGCGGTGGGCCTGACCCGGGGCCAGCTGCCTGCGCGGCTGTTCTGCCCGATGATCGTCGCCGAGACGGGCGCCAAGCTCTCCAAGAGCCTCATCCACTCGGGGGACGCGTCATTGCCCGCAGGCGCTGAACCCTGGATGCTCGACACCCGGAAGTGGCCCGGCACCGTGGAAGAGTTTGCGGACCGCCTGCTGAATCTGGCGGAGCTGCTGCTGTCCCACCCCCGGCACTTCTTCCGCTCGTACTCGGCTGCGGAGCTGTCGCGGCTGATGTCCTTACCCGCAGGGAGCCCGACCACATGAGCACCACCTCAGCCCGCGTCATCGAGCTGAACCTGTACCCCCAGTACTTCGATCTCGTGGCCGCCGGCCGCAAGACCCGGGAAGTCCGGGTGAAGTACCCGAAGTTCGACGGCTTGGCGGTAGGTGACCTGATCAGGTTTGCCGTGAAGAACACCGCCCGGTCATGCCTGACGCGGGTGACGCGGGTCGCCGTATACGCCTCGTTCGAGGAACTTCTGGACGCCGAGGGGCCGTCCCAGGTGAATCCCGAGGCGACCCGTGAGGAGCAACTGGCCAACGTCCGGTGCATCTACCCGCCGGAGAAGGAACGGCTGGGGTGCCTGGCCATTGGTATCGAACTGGTCGACTGACCCCAGACAACGAGGCTCCCGGCCGCCCCTATAACAAGGGGGAGCGGCCGTGGGCCACTGGCACAAACCCCTCATCGGCAAGACTAGGAAGACCACCCGCCACGACGCGGCAGCCGTGGCGATCGGAAGGCGCGCCCTCTGCACCCGGTCCGGCGATGGACGACACCGCCCTGCTTACCGGAGTGATGAGCAGGGGCATCGGACGGTCCAGGCCCGACCGGGCGTCCCGGGGCGTGAGGGACCTTGTGCCCGCATCCCCGGACCACGGAGACGATCTGTGCCGCCCGGACGCGGAGCGAAAGCGGGCGACCAGGAGACCCAGATCATGTGACTTTCTGCCGGCAGCGGCCAACAGGATCACTCGCGACGGCGGTCCGCGTAAGATCACCGCTCGAGGGGTGGTGGCATGGCCATGAGGAACTACCGGTGGTGCGTGGCGATCGCGGCGGCACTGCTGCTGGCCGGCTGCGACGGTGGCGCGGAGAGCGACAGCTGGAACGGCAAGGCGGTGGCGCTCACGAAGGAACAAGTACGGGAGACGTTGCCGGATGGCGGGGCCATGAAGGGTTGGAAGGAGTCGGCTCGGCCCACGACCGTTGAAATGGACAAGCTCTACCGTTCGGAGGCCTGCCCCATCAAGGGCAACGCGGGCTGCGAGAACTCCCGCTTCTTCGGCGGCTCAACTTTCCGGCGCAACGACACCGCCGCCACCGTCACCTTTCTGATCATCGCCTACGATAGCGAACAGGCTGCCCGTAAGGCGTACGACGTGCTCTGGGACGGCTACTACGGCAAGAGGGCGGGACAGCGGGCCAAGACGTTCAGCCTCGGCCCGATTGGTGACGAGCGTGACGCCCGGTTCGGTTCTTCCGGCTACTTCGGTGAGCCCGGCGCCGTGACCCAGACCCGGGTCGGCACGACGCTGCTGTGGACGCTGGCGGGTTCCATGGATAAAGACAAGGACGGCGTCAACGAGGACAGTGTCCGGGACCTAGCCACGGTGCTCGCCAAGCGGGCCCGACAGGCCCAGAACGGGGACGCGCCTTCCGCCGCGCTCGAGGGCTGACCGGGCGGCCACGCCGGGACCGCCCCGCTGCTGGAGAGCAGAGGAGCTAATCCACCCGAACTTGGTCCCGCTGCACGAGCTACCGGTAGGACCTCTTAGAACTCCTATCGCAATGACTTCAGGCGTCTCCAGCAGATGAGTGCGCATCCGAGGGTGAGGAAGGCTTCGTGGATGTCGTCGCGTATCTCC
>NZ_JBVIDX010000027.1:40314-111322 GCF_055572155.1 Streptomyces sp. NPDC030814 | reverse complement strand
AACGTCGAGGCCTCCATGTCCTCCCCCTCGTCGCTGCTGCACTGGACCCGCCGCATGATCGAGATCCGCAAACAGAACCCCGCCTTCGGACTCGGCACCTACACCGAGTTGCCGTCGTCCAACCCGGCCGTACTGGCGTACCTGCGGGAGGCTCCCTCGACCGGGGGCAGCGGGGACGACCTGGTGCTGTGCGTGAACAACTTCTCCCGGTTCGCGCAGCCCACCGAACTCGACCTGAGCGCCTACGAGGGACGCCACCCCGTCGAACTCATCGGCGGAGTGCGCTTCCCCGCCATCGGTGAACTTCCCTATCTCCTCACCCTCGCGGGCCACGGCTTCTACTGGTTCCGCCTGCGGAAGGACGCCGTGTAACCGACCGGAACCCCTGGCGGGCCGGTTTCTCCCGGCCCGCCAGGGGCACGCAGACAGGAACACCCCGCCCCGGGGAAAGGACGCGACGCCATGTCGGAAGCCGCCACGCACTCCACTGCGACAAGTCCTGGTCCGCAGCCCGCCGCCCCACCGATGCCCGGGCTGCTCACCTCGCTGGAGCCCCTTCTGCGGGAGTGGCTGCCACGGCAGCGGTGGTTCGCGGGAAAGGGACGGCCGGTCACCGGGTTCGGGCTGGTGGCGGCCACCGAACTGCTGCCGGTGGGCGGGCGCCCCGACGACTCCCGGTCGGGCGGTTCCAAGGCCGGGCTGCTGCATCTGCTCGTCCGCGCCCATCAACCGCTGGTGCCCTCGCAGGGCACCCCCGTCCAGCCCGGGGACTGCTACCAACTGCTGCTGGGGGTCCGCGACACACTGCCGCCCCGGCTGGCGCCCGCGCTCATCGGGCACGTCGCCGAGGGTCCGCTGGCCGGCCGGACGGTGTACGAGGCGCTGCACGACCCGCGCCTCGCCGACGTCCTCCTCGAAGCGCTCCGGGCGCAGGCCCGCATAGGGGATCTGCACTGCTCCCGGGACTCGCGGCTGGCCCTGCCCGAAGGACTGGTGCCCCGGCTGGTGACCTCGGAACAGTCCAACTCCTCCGTCGTCTACGGGGACGCCTTCATCCTGAAGCTGTTCCGCCGGGTCGTGCCCGGCGCCAATCCCGACCTCGAACTCCCGCTGACGCTGTCGCGCGCGCGGTGCCCCCGGGTGCCGGCGCCCGCCGCCTGGATGATCGCCGACCTGGGCCCGGCCACCGACCCGGAGACCCATGTCCTCGGGGTGCTCCAGCCGTACCTCAAGGGCGCGGCCGACGGGTGGGAGCTCGCGCTGAGCATGCTGGCCAAGGGCGAGGACTTCACCGCCGAGGCACGGGCGCTGGGCCGGGCCACCGCAGAGGTCCACGCGGCACTGGCCGAAACCCTGCCCACGGTCACCCTCGGCCGGACCCAACTGGAGTCGCTGGTCGACGGGATGACCGAGCGCCTGGAGGCCGCCGCGCAGGCGGTACCGGCCCTCCGCCCGTACTCCCCGGGGCTGCGCACCGCCTTCGGCGCCCTCGCCGACCTGGCCGCCGAGGGCCACACCTGGACGGCCCAGCGCATCCACGGCGACCTGCATCTGGGTCAGTGCCTGAGGTCACCCGTCGAGGCCGGAGCGAAGCACAGCGGCGGGGGCGAGTGGTCACTCATAGATTTCGAGGGTGAGCCGTCGAAGCCGCTGGCCGAGCGCCGGATGCCGCAGCCCGTCGCCCGCGACATCGCCGGGATGCTGCGCTCCTTCGACTACGCCGCGCACTCCCTCCGGCCCCCGGCCACCGACTGGGCGTCCGTCTGTCGGGCCGCGTACTGCTCCGGTTACGCGGACGTCTCCGGGGCGGACCCGCGCACCGATCCCGTGCTGCTGCGCGCCTACGAGACCGACAAAGCGGTGTACGAGGTGCTCTACGAGGCCCGGCACCGCCCCGACTGGCTCTCGGTGCCGATGGCGGCGATCCACCGTCTGGCCACCGACACCGGCCCGGCCATCGGTGGCTTGACCTGAACCAGCGTTGCCCTGTCCGAGGGCCGAGCACCCGCTCCGCCCACCCCTCACCCCCCTGCACAACCCGCCGAGGAGGCTGTCCCTGTGACTCCCCGCCCGCCGTCCGACGACAGCACGCAGAACACCGGCAGTGACGCCGCCGAAGGGTCCGCCCCGGCGAAGAAGACGGCTGCCAGGAAGACGGCCACGAAGAAGACCGCGGCCAAGAAGGCGACGGCGAAGAAGACGACGACGGCGGCCAAGTCCCCGACGGCCTCGAAGGCCGCGACCACGGCGAAGACCGCGAAGAAGGTCCCGGCCCAGAGGACGACGAAGGCCGCCGCCGGGGAGGCCGGGGCCGGCCGAGCACCGGCCAGGAAGGCCGCCCCGGTCAAGAAGACCACTGGGGGCAGGGCCACGGCGAAGAAGGTGGTGGCGGCCGCCGCCGGCGAGGACGTGGCCGAGCAGACGACTGCGGCGAAGACGCAGGCCGGGAAGGCGCCGGTGAAGAAGGCCCCGGCCCGGAAGAGCGCGGCGAAGAAAACCACGGCGAAGGCTACGGGCACCGGCGTCGGCACCGGCGTCGGCACGGACGAGACAGCGGGCGGCGCGAAGGCCGCCGCGAGGAAGACCCCGGTGGCGAAGAGCGCGGCGTCCGAGACCCCGGCTTCGAAGACCTCCGCTTCGACGACCGGGGCCTCCAAGACCTCCGCTTCGAAGGCCACGGCCAAGAAGACCACGGCCAAGAAGGCGGTCACGGAGAAGGCGGTCACGAAGAAGGCCGTGGCCAAGGCGGCCGAGGCCAAGCCGGCCGTGGCGAAGAAGGCAGCTGCCAAGAAGACCGCCGCCAAGAAGGCCGTGACCAAGAAGGCCGTCGCCAAGAAGACCGTGACGAAGAAGGCCGTCGGCGTGGTGCGCCCGTCGGCCGAACCGGCCGCCGCCGCACAGCCGGCCGCCGCCGCTCAGCCAGTCGTACCCGGGCAACCGGCCGCACCCATCCAGCCGGCCGTCCCCGTACGGTCGAGCGCTCCCACCCAGCCGACCGTTCCCGCTCAGCCGACGACCGCACCGCCCCCGTCGGCCTCACCCACCGAACCGAACGTCCCCACCGAACCGCCCGTCTCCGCCCAGCCGTCCGTACCGACCCAGTCGGCCGCCACCACCCGGTCGGCTTTCTCCCCCGCCGTGGACGGTGGTGATCGGGAGCGGTTGCTGGCCGGTACGCATCACGAACCGCATGCCGTGCTGGGGGCTCATCCGGTGGCGGAAGGCGTGGTGTTCCGGGCGTTCCGGCCGTTCGCGCTGGGGGTGACCGTCGTGGCGGGCTCGCTGCGGGCTGAGCTGCACGACGACGGGGAGGGCTTCTTCTCGGGGCTGTTGCCGTTGCGGGAGGTGCCGGAGGCGTACCGGCTGCTCATCGCGTACGAGGGGAACACCCAGGAGACCGAGGACGCGTACCGCTTCCTGCCGGCCGTCGGGGAGCTGGACCTGCACCTCATCAACGAGGGCCGCCACGAGGAACTGTGGCAGGCGCTCGGGGCCCGGCCGATGACCCACCAGGGTGTGACCGGCACCCGCTTCACGGTGTGGGCCCCGAACGCGCGCGGCGTACGGCTGGCCGGGACCTTCAACTTCTGGGACGGCACGGGCTACCCGATGCGCGCGCTGGGCTCCTCCGGAGTGTGGGAGCTGTTCGTGCCGGAGATCGGCGAGGGCGAGCTGTACAAGTTCGAGATCACCCGGCCCGACGGCACGAAGACGCTGCGCGCCGACCCGCTGGCCCGTCGTACGGAGGCCCCGCCGAACACGTCGTCCGTCGTGCACGCGTCGGACTACGAGTGGGGCGACGAGGAGTGGATGACGCGGCGGGCCGAGGTCCCCGCGCACGAGGCGCCGTTCTCCGTGTACGAGGTCCACCTGCCGTCCTGGCGTCCCGGGCTCACGTACCGGCAGCTCGCCGAGCAGCTCCCGGCGTACGTCAAGGACCTGGGGTTCACCCATGTGGAGCTGCTGCCCATCGCGGAGCACCCCTTCGGCGGGTCCTGGGGCTACCAGGTCACCGGGTTCTACGCGCCCACGGCCCGCCTCGGCGAACCGGACGACTTCAAGTACCTGGTCGACTCCCTGCACCGGGCCGGGATCGGTGTGCTGATGGACTGGGTGCCGGCGCACTTCCCGCGTGACGACTGGGCGCTGGCCGAGTTCGACGGGCGTCCGCTGTACGAGCACCAGGACCCGGCGCGGGCCGCGCACCCCGACTGGGGGACGCTGGAGTTCGACTACGGCCGCCGCGAGGTGCGCAACTTCCTCGTGGCGAACGCCCTGTTCTGGTGCGAGGAGTACCACATCGACGGGCTGCGCGTGGACGCCGTGGCCTCCATGCTCTACCTCGACTACTCGCGTGAGCCGGGCCAGTGGACGCCGAACGAGCACGGCGGCCGGGAGAACCTGGACGCGGTGTCCTTCCTCCAGGAGATGAACGCCACCGTGTACCGGAGGGTGCCCGGAGTCGTGACGATCGCGGAGGAGTCGACCGCGTGGGACGGCGTCACCCGCGCCACCCACCACGTCGGACCCGGCGGCTTCGGCGGCCTCGGCTTCGGTCTGAAGTGGAACATGGGCTGGATGCACGACTCCCTCGGCTACATGGCGAAGGAGCCGGTGCACCGCAAGCACCACCACAACGAGATGACGTTCTCGATGGTGTACGCGTACAGCGAGAACTACGTCCTGCCGATCTCCCACGACGAGGTCGTGCACGGCAAGCGTTCCCTGGTGTCGAAGATGCCGGGCGACTGGTGGCAGCAGCGCGCCAACCACCGCGCGTACCTGGGCTTCATGTGGGCCCACCCGGGCAAGCAACTCCTCTTCATGGGTCAGGAGTTCGCCCAGGGAGCGGAGTGGTCGGAGGCGCACGGCCCGGACTGGTGGCTCCTCGACCCGGCGTACGGCGCGGAGGCGGACCACCGGGGGGTGCGCGACCTCGTCCGCGACCTCAACGCCGTGTACCGCGGCGCTCCCGCCCTCTGGCAGCGTGACACCGACCCGTCCGGTTTCTCCTGGATCACGGGCGACGCGGCCGAGGACAACGTCCTCGCCTTCCTGCGGTTCGACGCGGACGGCGCGCCCCTGCTGGCCGTGTCCAACTTCAGCCCGGTGATCCGCCGGGACTACCGGCTGGGCGTTCCCGACGACTTCCCGGCCTGGCGGGAGGTCCTCAACACGGACGCGGCGTCCTACGGGGGGAGCGATGTCACGACGCCGCACCCGGTGAAGCCGGAGCCGACGCCCTGGCACGCCCGCGCCGCCAGTGTCCGTCTCACCCTCCCGCCCCTGGCGACGGTCTGGTTGCGGCCGGCGTAAGTGCGCGTTGCAGCTCGGGGGGTGCGGGGTTCGTCGTCGGGTGCGGCCGTGTGGGGCCGTTCGCGCCGTTCCCCGCGCCCCTGAAGGGACGGGCCTGCAGTCCGCCCTTCATCGCAAAAAACGGGGTCGCTGGCCCCTGCTTTTCCAGGGGCGCGGGGAACTGCCGAGAAACCACGACGCACCCGCACCCGCCGACGAACCGCGCGCCCCCGAGCCACTGGGCGCCCTCACCCCCCGCCCTTGCGCCCCCCGAACATCATCCGCCGCAACGCCCCCGACAACCTGCTCCCACCCCGCCCGGACGGCTCCGCCGGCACGACGGCAACCGCACCCGACCCCCCGCCCCGGCCCGCCACAGGCGCCCCCACGGGCACCCCCGCTTTCAGTTCGTACCGCACCGGCAACAGCCGCAGCCCCCGCACCACCGGCCCGGTCCGCCACGGCAACTGGTCCGGCGGCAACGTGAGTTCCGCTCGGGCGAAGTGCTCGAAGATCCGCCCCACCGCCGTCGTGACGATCATCCCGGCCAGCTCGCGCGCCGCGCTGGGGCACTGGTGCGGCCCGGCCCCCCACGCCAGGTGCGCCCGGGTGCTGACCGCGGAGTCGACCAGGTGGGACGTGCCGATCGCGAGCAGATCCCGGTGCGCGGCCGCGACGGACGGGGACACGATGTCCCCCGCCCGGATCCAGAAGTTCCCCAGGCGCACATCCCGCCCCGCGAACCGGAAGCACAGGTTGGCGGTCGGCGGATTCACCAGCGCCGCCCGGTTGACGGTCTCCCCGACCTGCCCGGTCGCCACGCTCCGCCGGACCGTCGCGTTGCCCCGCAACACCTCCAGCAGGGTGTTGCAGACCATGTTGCCGGTGATGTCGTTGAGGTAGACCGCGTTCATGAACAGCTCGCGGCCCAGCTGTTCGTCGGACAGCGACGGGTCGGACAGCAGCATGTACGACGTCAGGTCCTCCCCCGGCCGCGACCGGCGGTGCGCGGCGAGCCGGATCATCGCACCCAGTGCGCGCCCGGTGGCCGGTCCGGCGTCCGGTCCGCCGTCGAGCATCCGCCACAGGTCCATGACGATCTCGTCGCCGAGCTCGACGGGGCAGCCGAACAGCTTGGTCGTGACCATGAGGAGCAGCGGCCGTGTGTACTGCGCCGCGAGATCGGCGAAGCCGCTCGTCCCTGACTCCGCGGCGAGCATGCCGATCAGGTCGTCCGCGTACCTGGCGACGGCCGCCCGCAGTTCCCAGCCCTCGGGGCTGTGGCCGTCCTGGAAGGGCCGCATGGCGGAGTGGTAGCTCAGCCGCGCGGCCCGGTGCTCGTCGTCGTCGAAGAACATGGTCTGCCGCACCTCGTACCCGGCGAGCAGCGGCCAGTCCTTGGGCAGGCGCCCCTCCGCCCGCGCCCGCCAGTGCCGTACGTCGCGCCGCCAGACGCTGTCGTTGCGCAGGACTTCGAGCACCTCGCGGTAGTCGAGGACCAGCCACACCGGAACGCCCATCAGCCCGACCGGAGCGACGGGGCCGTATGTACTCCGCAGTCGCTCGTAGACACTGCCCGGGTCCACGTCGAACTCCGAGGTCAGCAACGGCTCCACGGGCAGCGAGTCGAGCGTGGGGCTGCCGGCCGGAGCGGCCGCGAACGGATGAGTTTCCATGAGCGACACGCATACCGCATGGCGCCTGCACGAGCAGTGACGATGCCGCGAACTGTTACGGCTTGGTGATCCCCGATGCACATGTGGTGACGGTGGCCTCCACCTGGTCTTACCGCTGGCACCCCTTCGGATGCGGACGGCCCGGCCGAACGCGCCCCCCGGCGGCAGGCGGTCCGGCCGGGTGTGCTCGCCGCCACGGGGGCGCGCCGGCTCTCAGGGGTCCTTTCACTATGCCCGCCCGGGTCGCGCGGCCTGGCACCGCCCCTCGCCGCGTTGCCGAAAAGCCCAGGTAGCTCAGCTACCAGGGCTCTTCGGCGCCTTGCGATGCACGGCACCAGACCACGCGACCTGATCGGACGCTCATGATGAAAGGACCCCTCAGGCCGCCGCCAGGGACTCCCCCAACCCGCCGGGCAGCGCTTCCGTATGGACGACGCCGAGCGCCTGGGTCGCCCGGGTCAGCGCCACGTACAGGTCGCTGGTGCCGAACCGGCCCGGCTCCACGACGAGGACCGAGTCGAACTCCAGCCCCTTGGCCTGCCGGGGGTCGAGGAGGACGACCGTCCGGGTGAGGTCCGGTTCCGCGCCTGGCGTGACGCCGTCGAGGCGGGCGGCCAGCGCCCGGTGCAGTTCGCGCGGTGCGATCACCGCGAGCCGCCCCTCGGCGGGGGTGAGTTCGGCGGCTGCCTTGGCCACCTCGGCGGGCAGGTCCCGGGCGGCGGCGCGGCGCGCCCAGGGGCGGACGCCCGTCGACCGCACCGAGCTCGGCGGCTCGAAGTCCGGCTGTTCGGCACGGACGACACCGGCCGCGACGTCCATGATCTCGGCGGGGGTGCGGTAGTTGACACCGAGCCGGGTGTGCTTCCAGCGGTCCTCGACGTACGGCGCGAGGATGTCGGCCCAGGAGCCGACGCCCGCGGCCTCCGCCGTCTGGGCGGGGTCGCCGACGAGGGTCATCGAGCGGGTCGGCGAACGGCGCATCAGCAGCCGCCAGGCCATCGGCGACAGCTCCTGCGCCTCGTCGACGATGATGTGCCCGAACGCCCAGGTCCGGTCGGCCGCCGCCCGCTCGGCCGCGCTGCGGTGGTCGTCCTCCTCGTGCCGCTCGGCGAACCGTTCGGCGTCGATGATGTCGTGCGCGGACAGCACCTCGGAGGACTCGGGGTCGCTGTCCTCCTTGTCCTCGAACTCGTACGTCCGGGACGCGTACGACACGTCCAGCACGCCCTGCGCGTATGCGATCCGGGTCTCCCGCTCGCGTTCGGCCCGGGCCCGCACGACGCGGTCGTCCTCGCCCAGCAGTTCGGCGGCCTCGTCGAGCAGGGGGACGTCGGCGACCGTCCACGCGCGGGTGACCGGACGGCGGACGGCGTCGGCGTCCTCCGGGGCCAGATGCGCGTCCGGCTCGGCGAGGAAGTCGGCGATCAGGCGCCGCGGGGTGATCCGGGGCCACAGCCGGTCGATGGCGGACCACACCTCGGGGTTCTCGGCGAGTTCGTCGCGGATCTGGGTGATGTCACTGGCGTCGAGGAGGTTCGAGCCGTCGTAGGGGTCGGTGCCGATGCGTTCGGCGACCATGTCGGTGAGGGTGTTGAGGATGTGGCCCTCGAAGTGCTCGCGGGCCGCGTTGTGCGGCAGTTTCGCCTCGCGGGTGCGCTCGCGGGCGACCCGTACGAGGTCGTCGTCGAGCATGAGGATCTCCCGGTCGTGCTCGATGGCGATCACCGGGTCGGGCAGCGCCTGCCGGTCCCGTACGACGGCCGCGAGGACCTCGGCCATGTCGGCGCGGCCCTTGACCCGGGCCGCGTCCGGGGTGTCGGTCGCGGTCGCCCGTACGCCGGGGAAGAGCTCGCCGACCGTCGACAGCAGCACACCCGTCTCGCCGAGGGAGGGCAGCACCTCGCCGATGTAGCCGAGGAAGGCGGGGTTGGGGCCGACGATGAGGACGGCGCGCTTGGCGAGCAGTTCCCGCTGCTCGTACAGCAGGTAGGCGGCGCGGTGCAGCGCGACGGCGGTCTTGCCGGTGCCGGGGCCGCCCTCGACGACCAGGACGCCCTGGTGCGGTGCGCGGATGATGCGGTCCTGCTCGGCCTGGATGGTCTGCACGATGTCGCCCATGCGGCCGGTGCGGGCCGAGTTGAGCGCGGCGAGCAGGACGGCGTCGCCGGTAGGGTCCTCGTAGCCGGTGCGGGTCTCGTCGCCGAGGTCGAGGATCTCGTCGTGCAGGGCGGTGACCCGGCGGCCCTCGGTGGTGATGTGCCGTCGGCGGCGCAGCCCCATGGGGGTGTGACCGGTGGCGAGGTAGAAGGGGCGGGCGACGTCGGCCCGCCAGTCGATGAGGATCGGGGTGCGCTCCGCGTCGTCCTCCCGCAGCCCGATACGGCCGATGTGGTGGTGGCCGCCGTCGGCGAGGTCGAGCCGTCCGAAGCACAGGGAGCCGTCGACGGCGTTCAGCGCGGCCAGCAGACCGGAGCGTTCGGCGACCAGGATGTCCCGTTCCAGCCGGGCCTGCATGGGCGTGTTGCCCTGCGCCAGCGCGTCGGTGACGGAGTTCTCGGTCTCACCGCGCAGCGCGTCGACACGCCGATACAGCGCGTCGATGAATTCCTGCTCACTCCGCAATTCATCGTGCGAAAAGCCGGTGTTTGACAATTCCACTCCCGCCCGGATATACTGTGCTCACTGAACTTCTTTGCGACTCCTTCTCCTTGAAGTCGCGAACCATTAAATATACGCAAGAAATGCCCCCGAGCACAATTGCTCGGGGGCATTTCTCATCGGGCTGTCAGAATATGTCGGCGAGTTCTTCGAGGAGCCGCCGCTTCGGCCGGGCCCCGACCATCGCCTTCACCGGCTCACCGCCCTTGAACACCATGAACGTCGGCATGGACAGCACCCGGTAGTGGTTGGTCGTCCCCGGGCTCGTGTCCACGTCCAGCTGCACCACCTTCAGCCGCTCCCCCTCCTCCGCGGCGAGGGCGCTCAGCACCGGCCCCATCTGCCGGCACGGCGGACACCAGTCGGCGGTGAACTCCACCAGCACCGGCAGTTCCGCCTCGATCACCTCCGCCTCGAAATTCGCGTCCGTCACCTCGGCCACACCAGCAGCCCTGATCACAGCCTGCCGCCTCCCAGTTCGCACTCCGGCTCCGGACCGCCCGGAACCTCCGCCTCGGCCGCCAGCCGCTCCCGCGCCGACTCCGCCCGCGCCAACTGCTCGCCGACCTTGGCGCGTACGGCCGCCAGCTCGCCGATCAGCGCGTCCAGCTCGTCCAGCTTCCGCCGGTAGACCGCGAGCGACGCCGGGCACGAGTCGCCCTCCGGGTGCCCGGCCCGCAGACACTCCACGAACGGCCGTGTCTCCTCCAGGTCGAACCCGAAGTCCTGCAGCGTCCGGATCTGCCTCAGCAGCCGCAGATCACCCTCGTCGTACGACCGGTACCCGTTGCCGCTCCGCCGCGCGGGCAACAGCCCCCGCGCCTCGTAGTACCGCAACGTCCGTGTCGTGGTCCCGGCCCGTGCCGCCAACTCACCGATGCGCATGAGCCGACGCTAATCCTTGACCCCGACGTCAAGGAAAGAGAGAAACGGCAAGAGCCGAGCGGCCAGGTCCACGGGGGGAGGACCTGGCCGCCCGGTGTATGGGGGCCTGCTGTTCGGTTGTGCTGCCCGTACGGCCGGGGTCTACGGGGGAGGGCCCGGCCGTACGGGGTCTCAGGGGGCCGCATGCCCCGAAGGGGCGCGGGGAACTGCGCGACCGGCCACACTCGACCGGCAGTCGGGTGCCGGCCTCACAGCCCCGCGGCGCTCCCGCCCGGCGCCCCCAGCGGAGCGCTCACGCGCTCACGCCTTGGCGAGCTCCTTCTCACCATCGGCCCCGGCCTCGGACTCGGCCTCGGCCGGCGCAGCCACACCGTGGTCGTCCAGCAGCGTCGCCTCGTCGAACGGCGCGTGCCCGGCGAGCACCTCGTTGACCCGGTCCTTGTCGATCTCCTTGGTCCACGTACCGATCAGCACCGTGGCGACCGCGTTGCCCGCGAAGTTCGTGAGGGCGCGGGCCTCGCTCATGAAGCGGTCGATGCCGACGATGAGGCCGATGCCGTCCACCAGGGCGGGCTTGTGGGACTGCAGACCGCCCGCGAGGGTGGCCAGACCGGCACCGGTGACACCCGCCGCGCCCTTCGAGGCGACCAGCAGGAAGAGCAGCAGCGCGATCTGCTCGCCGATGGCCATCGGCGTGCCCATGGCGTCGGCGATGAACAGGGACGCCATGGTCATGTAGATCATGGTGCCGTCGAGGTTGAAGGAGTAGCCGGTCGGGACGGTGATGCCGACGACGGGCTTGCTGACACCCAGGTGCTCCATCTTCGCGATGAGGCGCGGCAGCGCGGACTCGGAGGAGGAGGTGGAAAGGATCAGCAGGAACTCACGGCCCAGGTACTTGAAGAGCGTGAAGATGTTCAGCCCCGCGACGATCTTCAGCAGCGCGCCGAGGACGATGAAGACGAACAGGAAGCAGGTGATGTAGAAGCCGATCATCAGCACGGCCAGGCTCTTGAGGGCGTCCAGGCCGGCGGAGCCGGTCACCGCCGCGATGGCGCCGAACGCGCCGATCGGGGCGGCCCACATCACCATCGCGAGGATGCGGAAGACGAGGCGCTGGATGTGCTCGATGCCGCGCAGGATCGGCTGGCCGGCGTTGCCCATGGCCTGGAGCGCGAAGCCCGCGAGGAGCGCGACGAGCAGGGTCTGGAGGACCTCACCGCCGGTGAACGCGGAGACGATGGTGGTCGGGATGATGCCGAGCAGGAACTCGGTGGTGTCCTTGGCCTCCGGCGAGACCTGCGCCTGGCCGGTCTCCTTGATGGCGTCGGTGACCGCGAGACCCGTGCCGGGCTCGACGATGTTGCCGACGACCAGACCGATGCCGAGGGCGACCAGCGACATGATCAGGAAGTAGACCAGTGCGATACCGCCGACCGCACCGACCTTGGCGGCCTTCCGTACGGACCCGATACCGAGCACGATCGTGCAGAAGATGATCGGCGAGATCATCATCTTGATCAGGTTCACGAAGCCGGTACCGATGGGCTTCAGCTCGACGGCGAAGTCGGGGGCGATCAGGCCCACGGCGATACCGAGCGCCACGGCCACGATCACGGCGATGTACAGGTAGTGGGTGCGGTCCCGCTTGGCGGGTGCGGTAGGTGCCGTATGGGTGGTGCTGGCCACGGCTGCCCTCCTCGTCGACGACGTCGTCGGCTGATCGTCCGGCGTGCGGCTCACGTCCGGGGGATTACGGGAGACGGTCTCCCAGGGGTGGGAGCGGGGCTCCCAGGGCGGGGAACTCGGCGAGCTCCCCGGCGGGGGGAACCCGGTGGGTTCCCTGACGCGGGAGCCGGGGCTCCCGGTGGGAGTGGCTCCCGGGGGGTGTGGGAGCCGGTCTCCCGGCGGCTCGGGTGTGGGGTCCCGGACGGGAGTCGTACTCCCTTTCGTCGTTCATGTGCTGGACATGTCCGATGGGGTGACTATCTCCCGCCCTGTGAGGGCGGTCACCCTTCCGTTCATTTAGTTCACGCTGACGCGTCCGTGCAGACTGTTGCCATGCGCGTCGCGTCCCTCCTCAGACCCCGCAGCCTCGCCGGTCAGCTCTTCGCCGTGCAGGCCGTGCTGATCGCGGTCGTCGTCGCCGGGTGCGCGCTGTTCACGTACATCAGCGACCGGAGCCAGGCGGAGGACGCGGCGGGCCGCCAGGCCCTGGCCGTCGCCGCCGCCGTCGCCGACGCGCCGTCCGTGCGGGACGCGATCCACACGGACGATCCGACGGAGCGGCTCCAGCCGTACGCCGGCCAGGTGCAGCGCCACTCGGGCGTCGACTTCGTGACGATCATGACGCCGGACGGCATCCGCTGGACGCACCCCGTCCCCGAGCGGATAGGCCAGCGTTTCGTCGGCCACATCGAGAAGGCGCAGCGGGGCGGCACCATCACCGAGACCTACACCGGCACCCTCGGCCCGTCCGTCCGCGCGGTCACCCCGATAAAGGAGGACGGCCGGGTCATCGGCCTGGTCAGCGCCGGTATCAAGGTGCAGGCGATCAGCGAGCGGGTGCAGGGCCAGGTGACGGCCCTGCTCGGGGTGGCCGCCGGCGCCCTCGCCCTCGGCGGCATCGGCACCTACATCGTCAACGCCCGGCTGCGCCGCCACACCCACAACATGAACGCCGCCGAGCTCAGCAATATGCACGACTACCATCAGGCCGCCCTGCACGCCGTGCGCGAGGGTCTCCTCATGCTGGACGGCCAGTACCGGGTGGCGCTCATCAACGACGGGGCGCGTGAGCTGCTGGGCATGACGCAGGACGTGATCGGCCGCTCGGTGGCGGATCTGGGCCTGCCGGCGCCGCTGACGGGTGCCCTGCTGTCGTCCGAGCCCCGGGTGGACGAGGTCCTCCTGACCGCCGAACGGGTCCTGGTCGTCAACACCTCTCCCGTGTCGGGCGGCCAGCGCCGAGGCACGGTGGTCACGCTGCGCGATGTCACCGAACTCCAGTCCGTCATGGGCGAGCTGAACTCCGAACGCGGCTTCACCCAGGCCCTCCGCTCCCAGGCCCATGAGGCGGCCAACCGCCTCCACACGGTCGTCTCCCTCATCGAACTGGGCCGCTCCGACGAGGCGATCGACTTCGCGACCGCCGAGCTGGAGCTGGCCCAGGCACTGACCGACCAGGTGGTGGCGGCTGTGACGGAGCCGGTCCTGGCGGCGCTGTTGCTGGGTAAGGCGGCACAGGCGAACGAGCGGGGCGTGGAACTGGTGGTGTCGCAGGACAGCCGCATCGACGACGGACTGCTCCCGGAATCCCTTCCGGCGCGGGACCTGGTGACAGTGCTGGGCAATCTCATCGACAACGCGGTGGACGCGGCGCAGGGGACGACGGGGGCACGGGTGACGGTCACGGCGTACACGGACGGACCGGCCGACAGGCAGGACGGCACCTGCGGCCCCGACGGGTCGCGGGGGCCGGACGGGCCGGCTGACCAGGCGGACGGCCCGGTACTGGTGCTGCGGGTCAGTGACACGGGCGCGGGCGTGGACCCGGCGCACCGGGACTCCGTCTTCGAGCGCGGCTTCTCGACGAAGCCGTCCGGTCCCGGCGGCCGGGGACTCGGCCTGGCCCTCGTACGCCAGACGGCGCGCCGCCACGGGGGCACCCTGACGGTGTCGGAGGCGGCCGGGGGCGGGGCGGAGTTCGAGGTGCGGCTGCCGCTGGGCGCGGCCGAGCACGCCCCGGCCGGGGCAGCCGTTCCCACCGGAGCGGTCGGAACGCCTCGGGCGCCGCGGGCCGCTGTGGCCGATGCCGTGCCGGGAGGCGACGACGTATGACCGATGCCGATCCCATCAGAGTCCTCGTCGTGGAGGACGACCCCGTCGCCGCCGACGCCCACATGATGTACGTCGGCCGCGTCCCCGGCTTCACGGCGGTCGGCAAGGCCCACACGGGCGCGGAGGCACGCCGTGCCCTGGAGCGCATGCCGGTGGATCTGCTGCTCCTGGACCTGCATCTCCCGGACGTGCACGGTCTGCAGCTGGCCCGTTCGCTGCGCGCCGCCGGCCATCATGCCGACGTGATAGCGGTGACCTCGGCACGGGATCTGACGGTCGTCCGGGAGGGCGTCTCCCTGGGCGTCGTCCAGTACGTCCTCAAGCCCTTCACCTTCGCGACCCTGCGCGACCGGCTGATCCGCTACGCCGAGTTCCACGCGGCGGCCGGCGAGGCCAGCGGCCAGGACGAGGTGGACCGCGCGCTGGCGACCCTGCGGGCACCGGGCCCGGCCGCCCTGCCCAAGGGCCTGAGCGCGCCGACCCTGGAACGGGTCACCGTCGCCCTCCGGGACACCGCGGGGGGTCTGACCGCGGCCGGTATCGCCGAGGCCGTGGGCATCTCCCGGATCACCGCCCGCCGCTATCTCGAACACCTGGTGGACGCGGGCCGGGCGAGACGCGAACCGCAGTACGGGCAGGTGGGACGGCCGGAACTGGTGTACCGCTGGGTGCGCCAGGAGTAGCCGGCCGCGGGGCGAGCCACTGCAGACTCATTGACCTGACTAGACCATTCCTCGTACGGTCACCGGGCACCCACCCAGGCCACCATGTCGTAGCCAGCAGGAGGTCGTGCCCGTGCGCCCCACCGCACCCCCCAACTCCCTCCGCTCCCCCTTACGCCTCCTCCTCGTCGCCGCCGTCGCGGTCAGCGCGCCCGGTGCCCTCGCCGCCTGCGGCAACGGTTCCGGCAGCGACCCGGACACGGTGGAGGTCTCGTACAAGCAGTCCACGGACAACTCGGTCCGGGTCATGGACACCTTCCTCGGGGACGTGAAGAGGCAGTTCGAGAAGACGAACCCGGGCAAGAAGGTGAAGCTCGTCCCGGTCAAGGCCCCGGACTCGGAGTACTACACCAAGGTCCAGCAGATGCTGCGGTCCCCGAAGACGGCCCCCGACCTGGTCTACGAGGACACCTTCCTCATCAACTCGGACATCACGAGCGGCTATCTGAAGCCGCTGGACGACTATCTGGCCGACTGGAAGGACTGGGACCGGTTCATCGACACGGCCCGGGCCGCCGCGAAGGCCGAGGACGGGAGGACGTACGGCGTCCCGGACGGCACGGACACCCGCGGACTCTGGTTCGACAAGGCGATCTTCGCGAAGGCCGGTCTGCCCGCCGACTGGCAGCCGAGGACCTGGGACGACGTCCTGTCCGCCGCGCGCACCATCAAGCGGAAGGTCCCCGGCGTCGTCCCCCTGAACGTGTACACGGGCAAACCCGCGGGCGAGGCCGCCACCATGCAGGGCTTCGAGATGCTGCTCTACGGCACCGAAGGGGCCACGGACGACGGGGGCGATCCCCTCTACGACGAGAAGTCCAAGAAGTGGAAGGCGGGAACCCAGGGCTTCAAGGACGCGCTGGCCTTCGTGGAGACAGTCTACCGGGAGAAGCTGGGCCCGGACGTCTCCGACGCCCTCGACCCGAACATCGCGACCCGGGTGCGCGGCGAACTCCTCCCGGAGGGGAAGCTCGGCATCAACCTCGACGGCTCCTGGCTCCCGCAGGACTGGCTGCCCGGCAGCGGCCATGAATGGCCGGACTGGTCGGAGAAACTCGGCCTCGCCGCCATGCCCACGCAGAACGGCCAGGCACCCGGCAGGGTGAGCATGTCCGGCGGCTGGACCTGGGCGATACCCGCGAAGGCCGCCAACCCGGACCTCGCCTTCGCGTTCATCAAGACGATGCAGACCAAGGCGAACGCCCAGAAGTGGTACATCGCCAACTCCGGTATCGCCGTCCGGGAGGACGTCGCCGAGGACCCGGCCTACGCGAAGGCCCGGCCCGGCCTGGAGTTCTTCACCGATCTGGTGGCCCACACCCACTACCGCCCCGCCTACCCGGCGTATCCGAAGGTCTCCACCGCCATCCAGGAGGCGATGGAAGCCGTGACGACGGGCGACGCGTCGGTGGCCGAGGCGGCCGAGAAGTACGACGAGGAACTCAGAGCGGCCACGGACGACGAGGTGATCGAGGAATGACCGGCCGCTCATGACGCGACGACCGGGCCGCCCGCCGCACCCCGCCCTCCGCTCCCTCACCCGAGCTCTCCCCGTCACCCCCGCGACCCTCCTCCTGCTCCTCTTCCTCGCCGGGCCCATCGCCTACTGCGCCTACATCGCCTTCACCGACCTCCAGCTCACCGGCCAGGCCGAGGACTCCTTCATCGGCTTCGAGAACTTCCGCACGGCCTTCGGCGACGAGGCCTTCCTCGACGCCGTGTGGCTGACCCTCGTCTTCACCGTCGTCTCGGCGCTGCTGGGCCAGAACACCCTCGGTCTGGCTCTGGCCGCGCTGATGCGGCGCGCCTCGAAACCCGTCCGCACCCTCGTCGGCGGCATCGTCATCACGGCGTGGGTGCTGCCGGAGGTGGTCGCCGGCTTCCTCCTGTACGCCTTCTTCCGCCGCGAGGGCACCCTCAACGCCGTCCTGGAGTGGCTCCGTCTCCCCACCCAGAACTGGCTGTACACGCTGCCGATCCTGGCGGTCTCGTTCGCGAACGTCTGGCGGGGGACGGCGTTCTCGATGCTGGTGTACTCGGCCGCGCTCAACGAGATCCCGAAGGAGATCACGGAGGCCGCGGAGGTTGACGGCGCGGGCGGCCTGCGCCGCCTGTGGCACATCACCCTCCCGATGATCCGCCGCTCCATCGGCACGAATCTCATGCTCATCACCCTCCAGACGCTCTCCGTCTTCGGGCTGATCTGGGTGATGACGAGAGGCGGCCCCGGCGGCAGGAGCCAGACGCTCCCGCTCTTCATGTACGAGGAGGCCTTCCAGAAGAGCATGATCGGCTACGGCACGGCGGTCGCCCTGCTGCTCCTGGTGGTGGGTTCCCTCTTCTCGGCCGTGTACCTGCGGCTGCTGCGGACGGAGGTCTGACCCGGTGCCGAGAAGAACCCGTACACCCGCCTCGCGCAGGACCCGGCGCCGCCGGCTGACCGCCGACGCCGGACTGGTCGTCGTGGCCGCCGCGTTCGTCCTGCCCCTGGCCTGGGTGGTCCTCTCGTCCGTGGACGCCCACGCCGACCTCAGGGTCCGGCTCCCGGACGGTGTGACCCTCGCCAACTACGAGGCGGTCCTGACCCCGGACATCACCGTCACCCCGCTGCTGAACAGTCTGCTCCTGTGCGGCGGCGGCACCGCGCTGACCGTGGTGTGCGCGGCCCTCGCCGCCTATCCCCTGTCCCGTTTCCGCTCCCGTCTGAACCGCCCCTTCCTGCTGACGATCCTCTTCGCGACGAGCCTCCCGATCACGGCGATCATGGTCCCGGTGTACGCCCTGTTCGTGCGGGTGAATCTGATCGACACCCACGAGGGCACGATCCTCTTCTTCGCCGCCTCCCAGCTCCCCTTCGCCATCTGGCTGATGAAGAACTTCATGGACGGTGTGCCGAAGGAGCTTGAGGAGGCGGCGTGGACGGACGGTGCCTCGCCCTTCCAGTCGCTGCTGCGGATCGTGCTGCCCCTGATGGGGCCCGGCGTCGCGGTCGTGACCGTGTTCTCGTTCGTGATGATGTGGGGCAACTTCTTCGTCCCCTTCATGCTGCTGCTCACGCCGGAACAGATGCCGGCCGCCGTGAGCATCAACGAGTTCTTCGGCAACAAGGGGACGGTGGTCTACGGGCAGTTGGCGGCGTTCTCGGTGATCTACTCGACTCCGGTGATCCTGCTGTACGTGGGCGTGGCGCGGCGACTGGGCGGGGGTTTCGCACTGGGCGGGGCGGTCAAGGGCTGACCCCGGAAGCGGGCGCGGCCGCCGGCACCCGCTGCCCGCCGTGCCTCTCGTCCAGCACCCCGCCCGGAACGACGTCCGTGACGTCCCACGTCACTCGGACCACAAGAATCACAGAACCCGTAGGTTCCCACAATCCGTGATTGTGGCCGAACAGCCTGTAGTCACCGCAGTCCCGCGCCCCTACGTTGTGCGCGTGCACCGACGCTCAGCCCGTGAACGGCAGCCCCAGCACCCGCACCGTCGACCGACACGTCCGAGCCCCGATCCGATCCGGACCCCGGCCCCTGAGTCCGGCCCGTACGGAGAGCCGGACCTCCGAGCCCCCACCCCACCGTTCGACACCGCCGCCGCCCGCAGACTCCGCGCCGCCCTCGGCATGGGACCCGAGCACGTCGCCTACGGGATGCGGTCCTCGTACGGTCTCCCCTATGTCACGCCGGACCTGGTGAACGCCTGGGAACGGGGCACGGTGGCCCCCACAGGCCCCGAACTCACCGCCCTCGCTGGTGTGTTGTGGTGCTCACCTAGCGAACTCTTCGGGACGCCACGGACGTTGCGCGAGCACCGCATGGCCCGGGGGACGGCCCCCGAGGACGTCGCCCGCGTGATCGGCGTGGACCTCTCCGCCTACCTCCACATGGAGATGACCGGTGAATGGCACGGCACCGACCGGCAGTCCGCCGCCCTCGCCGACCTGTTCGACCTCTCGCTCCCTGAGCTGGTCGTCGTCACCGGACGCGAGGCGCGGCTGGCCGAGCTGCTCCGCGACGCGGTCGCCAGCCGCTGGCAGGCGTACGTCCGGCCGGCCGCCAAACTGCTGTCCCTCGACCGGCGTGTGCTGGAGGACGTCCTCCGCGAGATGCACACCGACTACCAGGGCCGGATGACCGCCCGGCTCGCCTGGGCGGGTGGCACCACCGTGACCGGGGCCGGTGACGCCGGCCGCGACCATCTCGACCGGATCGTCGACCACTTCTGGTCACTGGTCCGGCGAGCGACGGCCTACTAGTGCACTACTGGTGCCGCGACCGGAGAGGTGTGCCGGACAGCTCGCGGCGCCCGGTGAACCTTTCCGGTCACAGCACTGGCCGGCCGACGGCCATGGCCTGCTCCGCGGTCTAGAAGACCGACTCCGCCTCGTCCATCCGGTCCTTCGGGACCGTCTTCAGCTCGGTCACGGCCTCCGCGAGCGGCACCATCACCACGTCGGTGCCCCGCAGGGCGGTCATCCGGCCGTACTCACCCCGGTGCGCGGCCTCGACCGCGTGCCAGCCGAAACGCGTGGCGAGCACCCTGTCGTACGCGGTCGGGGTGCCGCCCCGCTGCACATGGCCGAGGATGACCGGCTTGGCCTCCTTGCCGAGGCGGCGCTCCAGCTCGTACGCGAGGGCGGTGCCGATGCCCTGGAAGCGCTCGTGGCCGAACTGGTCGATCTCGCCATGGCCGTAGTCCATCGAGCCCTCGGCGGGATGGGCGCCCTCGGCGACGCAGATGACGGCGAACTTCTTCCCGCGCGCGAAGCGCTCCTCGACCATCTTGACCAGGTCGGCCGGGTCGAAGGCGCGCTCGGGCAGACAGATCCCGTGCGCGCCGGCGGCCATCCCGGACTCCAGGGCGATCCAGCCCGCGTGCCGGCCCATGACCTCGACGACCATCACGCGCTGGTGGGACTCGGCGGTCGTCTTCAGCCGGTCCATCGCCTCGGTGGCGACCCCGACCGCCGTGTCGAAGCCGAAGGTGCGGTCCGTCGACGAGATGTCGTTGTCGATGGTCTTGGGCACGCCGACGACCGGCAGCCCGGCGTCACTCAGCATCCGCGCCGCCGTCAGGGTGCCCTCGCCGCCGATCGGGATCAGGACGTCGATACCGAACTGGTGCGCCATGTCCTGCGCGTTCTCGCAGGCCTCGCGGAGGCGGTCGCGCTGAAGGCGGGAGGAGCCGAGGATCGTGCCGCCCCGGGCGAGGATGCCGCTGACGGACTCCAGGTCGAGGGCCCGGTAGCGGCCGTCGAGCAGCCCGGCGTAGCCGTCCTCGAAGCCGATGACCTCGTCGCCGTACTGGGCGACCGCTCGGTGCACGACCGACCGGATCACTGCGTTCAGGCCCGGACAGTCGCCGCCTGCGGTCAGAACTCCGATACGCATCGTGCTGTGTCTCCTGCTCGTCCTGCTGGGTGCTGGTACTTGTGAGCCGATCCGATTGTTTCACGCCTCGCAGGGGGCTGCCGCGCCCGCGGAAACCGCCTCGGGCCGCTCGCGGGGCCGTCCCCCGCCCCGCCGACCTGATGGGCGCCTTATCCACCCCCGGAGGTATTGTCAAGAGGGTTTCCGTCCGCCGCGGCGGTGATTTCCGCACACCCGTGGTACCCCGCGGGGAAACCCCTCGAAGCGCCACCGAAGTACCCCTCGCAGCACCCACCGAACCCGACATGAAACGGAGAGCCCACGTGACGCGCAGCGTGTACGTGACCGGGATCGACCGCGGCGACGGCCGCCAGGTCGTCGAGCTGGGGATCATGGAACTCCTGACCCGCCAGGTCGACCGGGTGGGGGTGTTCCGGCCACTGCTGCACCACGGCCCGGACCGGCTCTTCGACCTGCTGCGCGCCCGGTACCGGCTCTCGCAGGACCCGGCCACCGTGTACGGCATGGACTACCACGAGGCATCCACCCTCCAGGCCGAGCACGGCACGGACGAGCTGGTGTCGGCCCTCGTCGACCGGTTCCACACGGTGGCGCGGGACTACGACGTCGTCCTGGTCCTCGGCACCGATTTCGCGGACACCCAGTTCCCGGACGAGCTGTCCCTCAACGCCCGCCTCGCGAACGAGTTCGGGGCGTCCGTGATCTCCGTGGTGGGCGGTCGCAAGCAGACCGCCGATTCGGTGGTCGCCGAGACGCACAACGCGTACCGCGCGTACGAGGGCCTCGGCTGCGATGTGATCGCCATGGTGGTGAACCGGGTCGCGCCCGCCGACCGGAACGAGATAGCCGACCGGCTCACGGACTCCCGGCTCCCGCTGCCCGTGCCCTGCTACGTGCTCCCGGACGAGCCCGCCCTGTCGGCGCCGACGGTCGCGCAGATCACCCACGCGCTCGGCGGCAAGGTCCTCCTCGGCGACGACTCGGGGCTCGCGCGTGACGCGCTGAACTTCGTCTTCGGCGGGGCGATGCTGCCGAACTTCCTCAACGCCCTCACTCCCGGCTGTCTCGTCGTCACCCCCGGCGACCGCGCCGACCTGGTCGTGGGCGCCCTCGCCGCCCACAGCGCGGGCACCCCGCCGATCGCCGGTGTGCTGCTCACCCTCAACGAGCGGCCCAGCGACGAGGTCCTCACCCTGGCCGCGCGGCTCGCACCCGGCACCCCGGTGGTCGCCGTGGAAAGTGGCTCCTTCCTCACCGCCTCCGAACTCTTCTCCATGGAGGGGAAGTTGAGCGCGGTCACCCCGCGCAAGGCGGAGACCGCGCTCGGGCTCTTCGAGCGGCACGTCGACACGGCCGAGCTGCGCGGCCGGGTCTCGGCGCCCAGCAGCGACCGGATCACCCCGATGATGTTCGAGCACCAGCTGCTGGAGCAGGCCCGTGCCGAGCGGCGCCGGGTGGTCCTCCCCGAGGGCACCGAGGAGCGCGTGCTGCACGCGGCCGAGGTGCTGCTGCGGCGCGGGGTCTGCGACCTCACCCTCCTCGGTCCCGTCGACCAGATCCGCAAGAAGGCCGCCGACCTGGGCATCGACCTCGGCGACAGCATGCTGGTGGACCCGGCGACCTCGCAGTGGCGGGACTCGTTCGCGGAGAAGTACGCGCAGCTGCGCGCCCACAAGAACGTCAGCATCGAGCTGGCGTACGACGTGGTGTCCGATGTGAACTACTTCGGCACGCTGATGGTCCAGGAGGGGCTCGCGGACGGCATGGTGTCGGGGTCCGTGCACTCCACGGCCGCCACCATCCGGCCGGCCTTCGAGATCATCAAGACCAGGCCGGACGCGGGCATCGTCTCGTCGGTTTTCTTCATGTGCCTCGCCGACAAGGTGCTGGTCTACGGCGACTGCGCGGTGAACCCGGACCCGAACGCCGAGCAGCTCGCCGACATCGCCGTCCAGTCCGCCGCGACAGCACAGCAGTTCGGGGTGGAGCCGCGGATCGCGATGCTGTCGTACTCCACGGGGACGTCCGGCTCGGGCGCCGACGTCGACAAGGTGCGGGAGGCCACCGAGATCGTCCGCTCCCGGCGGCCCGACCTGCTGATCGAGGGGCCGATCCAGTACGACGCCGCCGTGGAGCCCAGTGTCGCGGCGACCAAGCTGCCGGGCTCCGAGGTCGCCGGCCAGGCCACCGTGCTGATCTTCCCGGACCTCAACACCGGCAACAACACCTACAAGGCGGTGCAGCGCTCGGCCGGCGCCCTCGCGGTCGGCCCGGTGCTGCAGGGCCTGCGCAAGCCGGTCAACGACCTGTCCCGGGGCGCCCTGGTCCAGGACATCGTCACGACCGTCGCCATCACCGCCATCCAGGCCCAGACCCCCGCGGCCAAGTGACCCCCACCGACGACAGAAGGCATTCGACCACCGTGACCGCCACCCGCGTCCTCGTCCTCAACTCCGGCTCCTCCTCGGTGAAGTACCAACTGCTCGACATGCGGGACAGCAGTCGGCTGGCCGTGGGCCTGGTGGAGCGCATCGGGGAGCAGAGCTCCCGGCTGAAGCACACCCCGCTGACCGACGGGGGCGAGCCCCGGGAACGCACCGGCCCGATGGCCGACCACTCGGCCGCCCTGAAGGCCGTCGCCGAGGAACTCGCCAAGGACGGGCTGGGCCTCGACTCCCCGGAGCTGGCCGCCATCGGGCACCGCGTGGTGCACGGCGGGCAGAGCTTCACCGCGCCGACGGTGATCGACGACGCCGTGCTCGCCGAGATCGAGCGGCTGATCCCGGTGGCGCCGCTGCACAACCCGGCGAACCTGACGGGCATTCGTACGGCTCAGGCGCTGCGCCCGGATCTGCCGCAGGTCGCCGTGTTCGACACCGCGTTCCACACGACGATGCCGGAGTCCGCGGCGCGCTACGCGATCGACGTGGAGACCGCCGACGCCTACCGGGTGCGCCGCTACGGCTTCCACGGCACCTCGCACGCGTATGTCTCCCGGGCCACGGCGGCGTTGCTGGGCAAGGCGCCGCAGGACGTGAACGTCATCGTGCTGCACCTCGGCAACGGGGCGTCCGCGTCGGCCGTGCGCGGGGGCCGGTGCGTCGACACCTCCATGGGGCTGACACCTTTGGAGGGGCTCGTGATGGGTACGCGCTCGGGAGACATGGACCCGGCCGTCATCTTTCATTTGATGCGCGTTGGCGGAATGTCCACGGACGAGATCGACACTCTCCTCAACAAGAAGAGCGGTCTGATCGGGCTGTGCGGCGACAACGACATGCGGGAAATAAGCCGGCGTATCGACGAGGGCGACGAGCGGGCGAAGCTCGCCTTCGACATCTACATTCACCGGTTGAAGAAGTACATCGGCGCCTACTGCGCGGTACTCGGCCGGGTGGACGCGATCGCGTTCACCGCGGGGGTCGGCGAGAACGCGGCACGGGTGCGGGAGGCCGCCCTCGCGGGCCTGGAACCGCTGGGCCCGGCGGTGGACGCCGACCTGAACGCCGTACGGAGCGACGAGCCGCGGCTGATCTCGCCGGCCGGTGCCCGGGTCGCCGTCGCGGTGGTGCCGACCGACGAGGAGCTGGAGATCGCAGCACAGACGTACGCCCTGGTCGACAGATGAGCAAAACAGTCGGGAAATACACGCCGGTAACACGACTGAGCGCATAGCCGCCCATGTGCATTCCGCCAGACGGAATATTCCGCAGCGAAACAAACCGATAGGATCGTCCCCATGCGCCGTTCGAAAATCGTCTGTACTCTCGGCCCCGCGGTCGACTCCCACGAGCAGCTTGTCGCCCTGATCGAAGCCGGCATGAATGTCGCCCGCTTCAATTTCAGCCACGGCAGCCACGCCGAGCACCAGGGCCGGTACGACCGGCTCCGGGCCGCGTGCGCCGAGACCGGCAAGGCCATCGGTGTCCTCGCCGACCTCCAGGGCCCCAAGATCCGTCTGGAGACCTTCGCCGAGGGTCCGGTGGAGCTGGTGCGCGGTGACGAGTTCACCATCACCACCGAGGACGTGCCGGGCGACAAGCACATCTGCGGTACGACGTACAAGGGCCTGCCCGGTGACGTCTCCGCCGGCGACCAGGTCCTCATCAACGACGGCAACGTCGAGCTGCGGGTCATCGAGGTCGACGGCCCGCGGGTGCGCACGGAGGTCGTCGAGGGCGGCGTCATCTCGGACCACAAGGGCATCAACCTGCCCGGCGCCGCGGTGAACGTGCCCGCGCTGTCCGAGAAGGACGTGGAGGACCTCAGGTTCGCCCTGCGGATGGGCTGCGACCTGGTGGCGCTCTCCTTCGTACGGGACGCCGACGACGTGCAGGACGTCCACAAGGTGATGGACGAGGTGGGCCGCCGGGTCCCGGTCATCGCCAAGGTGGAGAAGCCGCAGGCGGTCGAGAACATGGAGGACGTCGTGATGGCGTTCGACGGCGTGATGGTCGCCCGTGGCGACCTGGCCGTCGAGTACCCGCTCGAGAAGGTCCCGATGGTGCAGAAGCGGCTCATCGAGCTGTGCCGCCGCAACGCCAAGCCGGTGATCGTGGCGACCCAGATGATGGAGTCGATGATCACCAACTCCCGCCCCACGCGCGCCGAGGCGTCCGATGTCGCCAACGCGATCCTGGACGGGGCGGACGCGGTCATGCTGTCGGCGGAGTCCAGTGTGGGCGCGTACCCGCTGGAGACGGTCCGCACGATGTCGAAGATCGTCGCGGCGGCCGAGGAGGAACTGCTCTCCAAGGGCCTCCAGCCGCTGGTGCCGGGCAAGAAGCCGCGCACGCAGGGCGGTTCGATCGCCCGTGCGGCCTGCGAGATCGCCGACTTCCTCGGCGGCCGGGCGCTGGTGGCCTTCACGCAGTCCGGTGACACCGCCCGCCGGCTGTCCCGCTATCGCGCCTCCCAGCCGATCATCGCGTACACCACCGACGAGTCGACCCGGAACCAGCTGGCGCTCAGCTGGGGCGTGGAGTCGCACGTGGTGCCGTTCGTGAACAGCACCGACGAGATGGTCGACCTGGTCGACCACGAGATGCTCAAGCTGGGCCGCTTCAACGAGGGCGACATCGCCGTCATCACCGCCGGCTCGCCCCCCGGTGTTCCGGGCACCACCAACATGGTCCGGGTGCACCACCTGGGCGGCGGCGCCCGCGACTGACGCCGACGCCGTACGACAGCACCGAGGGCGCCCCCTGCGAGCAGGGGGCGCCCTCGGTGTGTTGCGGCTCCCGGACGGGTCCGGTACGGCGCCGGGGGGCTGTACGCGGTATCAGTCGGTGGTGAACTGGTGCAGCCCGGGCACCGTGAGCGTGCCGCCGAACTGGCCCGCCTGGACGACCTTCACCTTGGTGAAGTAGATCAGCGGGATGTTCAGCGGCGGCGGGTGCTTGGGATCGAAGGTCACCGGGATCAGACCGAGCAGATTGCCGGAGATGCTCTCGGTGTACATGATCGTTTTTCCGTCGCGGATCGTGGACGTGCTGCCCTTGCGGGCCTGCACGTGATAGGTGACGCCGGCCTGCTTGTCCTCGACCGTCTGGTGGAGGTCGCCGATGTCGGTGCCGTCGGAGATGACGTACTTCAGCACCTCCTTGACCGAGCCGTCGGCGGTCCGCACCTTGACGATGCCCTGGTAGTCGGCGCCCTTCAGCAGCAGGGAGCTGGCGTTCAGGTACCAGGGGTCGTTCGGCAGCGCGGGGATGCCCCTCTCGACTCCGCTCTCGTCCTCCGTGGCGACCGGGCAGTCGTCGGCGTTCACCTTCTCGCTCGGCGACGGGGTCGGGCTCGGCGTCGTGGTGACGTCGCCGCCCGTGTCCTCGGCGTCGTCCTTCGTGTCCTTCACCGTGTCGGTGACGTCCTTGGCCGTGTCGGTCACCTTGTCGGTGGCGTCGTCGGCGGTGTCCCGGGCGTCCTTGCCGGAGTCCTTCCCGGCGTCGGAGCCGGTGTCCCCGGCGGTGTCGTCGGAGGCGGAGGGGGACGGGGTGGTGGACGGCTCGGGAGTGGTGTCGGCGGTGTCGTCCTCGGGCACGAAGATGTCCTCGAGCGCGTCGCCGATGTCCTCCAGGACGTTGCCGCCGCCCGCCTCCTCGGAGGGCGTGGGCGCGGGGGTGTCCGTGGTGTCGGAGGCGGACTTGTCGGCGGGGTCCGTGGTGGACTCGTCCACGTCGGCCTTGTCGTCGGAACCTGAATCCGACGAAGAGGAGTCGTCGTCCGCGGAGTTGTCGCCCGACGCCGAGTCGCCGGCGCCTTCGCCGGCGCCGGTGGAGGTGTCCTCCTCCTTCGTGCCCTCGTCCGTGGACGTGTCGTCGCTCTCCGGGGCGGAGGCGGACGGGGTGGGCGTGGGCGAGGCGGAGGTGTCCGTGCCCTCCTCGGCGGCTTCCAGGGCCGCCACGCAGTCCTTGTACTCGTCGGCGGTCAGACTCTGCTTCGTCGGGTCCTCGGCGCGGGCCAGGGTGGGCGTGAAGCCCATGCCCATGAGGACCGCCGTCGGCATCGCCGCCAGGGCTATCGCCTTGCCCGCCGGCACGTTCAGCCGGGTGAGAAGGGGCTTCTTGGGCGCCGCGTGCCGCGGTCCGGTTCTCGCACGGGACTCTCCCACCGAAGTCCCGTGGGTCACCTTGTCAGCCGGCACTGTGCCTCCCGTTCGTCCCGTTCGTGGGGGTGGTACCTGACAGGTCGTCGCCCTCGCCGTGCGCCGCCCCGCTCGTGGAGTCCGCCGTCGCGGGCTCCGGGGCGTCACCCTTGGTCAGGGGAACCGCACCTGGTTGTGCCGTGTTCTGAGGGGCCGTGTCCTGGGCAGCCGTGCCCCGGGGGGCCGGAGTGTGCGTCGGCGTCTTGTAGGTGGACGACACCCGCTCCTCCTCCTGACCGGGCGCCCAGGCGATGGCCAGCGCACCGCCGATCAGGGAGAGCAGGAAGCCGAAGCCGAAGCCGCCGAGGTTGGAGACCGGGATGGACACGAGCGCCAGGAGGATCGCCGCCGTACCGGCGAAGGTGCGTACATGCCGCTGGAACCACAGACTGATCCCGAGCACCACCAGCAGCACGCCGATGATGAGCGAACCCGCGCCGCCCGTCGTCGACATGGCGAGCGTGAGGTGACCGATCTGCAGGTTCGCGTACGGCAGGTACATGATCGGGAAACCGCCGAGCAGTACCAGAAGGCCCGCCCAGAAGGGACGAGAGCCCCTCCAGTCGCGGAAGCGCCGCCGAAAGGCGCGGAGATAGTCTTCGTTCTGCCCCGTTGACTCGGCGCTCATGGACAACAGCTCCCTGGAACGGTGTTGCTGTGAGAAGTTCGCGTACGGCACGTAGTACGAGGCGCGCGTACGGGAATTCACGTACGGAGATGGCGCGCGGGACGCCCCGCGCCGCCAGAGGGACGGGCGGGCGAAGAAGCGCAGGCCCCCTCACCCGCCCAGGGAGTGCTTAGTAGCACTCCACGGTGCCCTTGTGGAGCGACATCTTGAGGTTGCTCAGCTTGAAGGTTCCGGCGGTGGTCGCCCACGCCGTCTGCTTCACGTCGCTCAGCGTGGCCGAGTCGGCCTGCTGGGCGAACCCGTAGGGGTTGGCCTGCTCCGAGCCGCCCTTCATGCCCGGACCCTTGTTGGCGTCCTTGGCCGCTACACCGATGTCGATGTTCTTGAAGACGGCATCGGCCGAGAGGTCCTCGACGTCGATGTAGAGGTTCTCGGCCTCGACCTTCTTGCCACCGGTACCGGCGGTCAGCTTGAGGCTGACGCTACCGAGGAACGGGACACCGGGGGTCACGACCGACTGGCACATGTTGGTGATCGACGCGCTCTTGAACGCCGAGACGGCGACGGGGTGAACCGTCTTCTCGCCCTTGAGGGTGTAGCCCTCGTCGAGCGCCCCGTACTGCGAGAAGCCCTGACCTTCGAGCTGACCCGCCGTCACCTTGAACGACTGTCCCGACACACTGAACGACGCGGCAAGAGCGCCCTGCGCGAGGGCGACACCTATCGCTGCCGTGGCGGCGACGCTGGGCACCATGACCACAGCGAACCGCTTCCATCTGGTCCCGCCACGCACCTGGGACTCCATATTTCCTCCTTCTCGGACGTACATCTCCTGACACCGGCTCGCCCGTTGACTGCGGCTCGGCCGGGCAGGGATGGGAGAAGTGCTACGTCCTCGGGAATGGGGAGCGCCCGCGCTCTGCAGCGCCAAAGCGCCCGAGTCACCGGCGATCACCCCCGAGCGACAACCACTGGTCGCGCCTGACACGCATCACGCACAACCTGCTGGACAGGCTCCGCCGTTGAGCGGAGACCCCCCTGCCCAAGAGCCGGCGCCACTGTCGCCGGCTCTACTCGGTGGGGACCCAGAAAACCCGTTGACCCGACTGGCCGGCGGGGAACGGGATTGGACCGAGCGTCGCCGATCGTGGTGCATTCTGGCCGCCCCCGCAAGGGGGTTCGTTACTCGCTAGTAACGGACGGATAACCGAACAACGACCCATTGGCATCGGGGAGCGACCCTGGGTCGCCCCCAGTGAGGCGACAGAGTGGTTGACAGTCGGACAGAGTCCGACACATCGACGCGGTTCTCTTACTGCCAGTAACAGCAGCTGATATTACCAAGATTTGGTAAAGCGCGGCCAGGATGTCGCCGTGTCGCCAAATCTCTTACTCCGCCAACACGCGTTGCGGCACATCACAGCCGTGCGCCCACGCCGAAGCGTGGGCGCCCAGGGAGAACCGGAACGCGCCGACACGGCACGCCCCGGAGCCCGCCTCAGAACAACGCCCGCGCCAGCGCCCGGCGGGCCGCGGTCACCCGCGGATCGTCGGACCCGACGACCTCGAACAGTTCGAGCAGCCGCAGCCGCGCGGTCTCCCGGTCATCACCCGCCGACCGCCGGACCGTCTCGACGAGCCGCCCGAAGGCGTCCTCCACATGCCCGCCCACGAGGTCGAGGTCGGCCGCCGCGATCTGCGCCTGCACATCGCCGGGCTTCTCCGCCGCGGCCTTGCGCACCTCCTGCGGGTCCACGCCCTGCACCCGCTGGAGCAACTCGGCCTGCGCGAGGCCCAACTTGGCCTCGCTGTTGCCCGGGTCGTCACTCAGCACGTTCTTGTACGCCTGCACGGCGCCGCCGAAGTCGCCCGCGTCCAGGGCCTGTACGGCGGCGGCGAGCAGGTGGTCGTAGGGGCCGGCCGGGATCTGCGGGGACGGCTCGACGGCACCGGACTCGGCGTCGGGGTCGACCACGAGGCCGGTGAGGCCGAAGCGTTGCTCGGCGACCTGCACGAGCTGGTCGAGGGTGGCGCGGATCTGCTGCTCGGGGGCGGCACCCTGGAAGAGGGGCAGTGCCTGCCCGGCGACGACGGCGAACACCGCGGGGATCCCCTGGATCCCGAACTGCTGCATCAGCATCTGGTTCGCGTCGACATCGATCTTGGCGAGGACGAACTTGCCGTTGTAGTCGACGGCCAGCCGCTCCAGCACGGGGCTCAGCTGCTTGCAGGGCTGGCACCACTCGGCCCAGAAGTCGATGACGACGGGCACCTCGGCGGAGCGCTGGAGAACCTCCCTCTCGAACCCGGCCTCATCGACGTCGATGACCAGGTCGGCCGGGGAGACCGCTCCCGCGCCGCCCTGCCGGGCCGCGTCGGCACGCGCCTGCTCCGCCTTCGCCTTGGCCTCCTGGGCCGCCTTCACCGCGGCGAGGTCGACGACTCCGCTCATGGACATGTTCCGTGGCTGCATGAGTACATCCTCCCCCCTCCGGGCGCGCGCGTGAAAAGCGTCGCGAAGCCGACCGTCCCCATCGTGCCCGAGCTTTCGCTACGACCCGTAGCGTAACTGCACCCGCGACTCCTATGTACCCAGCCCGCGGTGATCTGGCTCACGGCGCCGGGCACGACATACGGGGACGGCGAAGAACGGCCGGATATGGTCGGCGGCATGCAGAGCCGCACCCCTGCCTCCCGCGCCACGGGGCGCCCGCGCAGTGCCACGGCGGACGCCGCGATCCTGGCGGCCACCCGGGAGGCTCTCGTGGAGCTGGGCTGGTCGAAGCTGACACTGGGCGACGTGGCGACGCGCGCCAAAGTGGCCAAGACGACCCTCTACCGCCGCTGGGCGGGCAAGAACGAGCTCGTGGTCGACGCGGTGGCCGAACTCTTCGACGAGCTGGAGATCCCCAACCGGGGCAGCCTCGCGGCGGACATCGAGGGCGTGGTGCTCCAGTTCGCGGCGATCCTCGCCCGTCCCGAGGCCAGGAGCGGCCTGATGGCCGTCATCGCCGAGTCGACCCGCGACGACGCGCTGCGCGAACGCATCCGCACGTCCATCGTCGAACGTCAGAAACGACTGGTCCTGGAGGGCCGCACCCGCGCCCAGGCCCGCGGTGAACTCCCCCCGGAGTCCGACCCCACGACCGTCGACCTCATCTTCGACGTCGTGGCCGGCGCGGTGGTCCACCGCACCCTGGTGAGCGCGGAACCGGCCGACGAGCAGTGGGTCCGCGCCTTCACCAGGCTCCTGCTGGTGGGCCTGGGCGGGACGACGGACTGAGGGGATGCGGGGGACCGTGACGACCGGCCACCACACCCCCCCTCGGCACACGGCGGCGCCCAGTGCGCCGACGGGCAGACGTTGCCCGCCGGGGCGCTAGAACCCCGCCGGCTCCGTGTACACCCCCCACTCGTCCCGCAGCGCCCCGCAGATCTCGCCCAGCGTGGCCTCCGCGCGGACGGCGTCCAGCATCGGTCCGATCATGTTCGACCCGTCCCGGGCGGCGCCGAGCATGGCGTCCAGCGCGCGCCGCACCGCCGCGTCGTCACGGGCGCTCTTGCGCCCGGCCAGCACCCGCACCTGCTCGCGCTCGACCTCGTGACTGACCCGCAGGATCTCCAGGTCCCCGGTCACGGAGCCGTGGTGGACGTTCACGCCCACGACCCGCTTCTCCCCCTTCTCCAGGGCCTGCTGGTAGCGGAAGGCGGACTCCGCGATCTCCCCGGTGAACCAGCCGTCCTCGATGCCGCGCAGGATCCCGGAGGTCATCGGCCCGATCGGATGCCGCCCGTCGGGGTGGGCCCGCAGCCCCCGCTCCTTGATCTGCTCGAAGATCTTCTCCGCGTCGGCCTCGATACGGTCCGTCAGCTGCTCGACGTACCACGAACCACCCAGCGGGTCGGCGACGTTGGCGACGCCGGTCTCCTCCATGAGCACCTGCTGCGTGCGCAGCGCGATCTCGGCGGCCTGCTCCGAGGGCAGCGCGAGGGTCTCGTCCAGCGCGTTGGTGTGCAGGGAGTTGGTGCCGCCGAGGACCGCGGAGAGCGCCTCCACCGCCGTGCGCACCACGTTGTTGTACGGCTGCTGCGCGGTCAGCGAGACACCGGCGGTCTGGGTGTGGAACCGCAGCCACTGGGCCTTCTCGGTCCGCGCCCCGTACACGTCACGCATCCAGCGCGCCCAGATCCTGCGCGCCGCGCGGAACTTGGCGATCTCCTCGAAGAAGTCGACGTGCGCGTCGAAGAAGAAGGACAGCCCCGGCGCGAACACGTCCACGTCCAGCCCGCGGCTGAGGCCCAGCTCCACGTACCCGAAGCCGTCGGCCAGCGTGTACGCCAGCTCCTGCGCGGCCGTGGCCCCGGCCTCACGGATGTGGTAGCCGGAGACGGACAGCGGCTTGTACGCGGGGATGCCGTCCGCGCAGTGCTCCATGAGGTCGCCGATGAGCCTGAGGTGCGGCTCGGGCTGGAAGAGCCACTCCTTCTGGGCGATGTACTCCTTGAAGATGTCGGTCTGCAGGGTGCCGTTCAGCGCACCCGGGTCGACGCCCTGCCGCTCGGCGGCGACGAGGTACATGCAGAAGACGGGAACGGCCGGTCCGCTGATGGTCATGGACGTCGTGACGTCCCCGAGCGGGATGTCCTTGAACAGGACCTCCATGTCGGCGGCGGAGTCGATGGCGACGCCGCAGTGCCCGACCTCGCCCAGCGACCGGGGGTCGTCGGAGTCCCGCCCCATGAGGGTCGGCATGTCGAACGCCACCGACAGGCCCCCGCCGCCGTTGGCGAGGATCATCTTGTACCGCTCGTTCGTCTGCTCGGCGTTCCCGAACCCGGCGAACTGCCGGATCGTCCACGTCCGTCCCCGGTAGCCGGTCGGATAGAGCCCCCGGGTGAACGGGAACTCGCCCGGCCACCCGATCCGGTCGAACCCGTCGTACACGTCCCCGGGCCGGGGGCCGTACACGGGCTCCACCGGATCGCCGGAAAGCGTGGTGAAGTCGGCCTCGCGCTTGCGGGCGGCGTCGAACCGGGCCTGCCAGCGACGGCGACCCTCCTGGATGGCGTCAGCGTCCATGGAAGTCAATTTACTAGGACGTCCTAGTAAATGATAGTGGTGCAGGTCAGGACGCGCCTACGGGATCCACGAAAGCACCCGTTACGCTCAACGCCATGAAGAAGAGCGTCTTGACCCGCTACCGAGTGCTGGCCCTCGTCACGGCCGTGCTGCTGATCCTGCTCACGGCGGGCGTGATCGGGAAGCGCGTGCTGGGCCTGGACGGTTTCGACACCTTCGTCACCGTGGTGGGCTTCGCCCACGGCTGGCTGTACGTGCTGTACCTCGTCTTCGCCTTCGACCTCGGCAACAAGATGAAGCTGCCGGTGGGGCGCCTGCTGTGGGTCCTCCTCGCGGGCACGGTCCCGACCGCCGCCTTCTTCGTCGAGCGCCGGATCACCCGCGAGGCCGAGCCCCTCGTCATCGAGGACACGGCGACCGGGACCGCCGCGGCCTGACCCCGGCGGTCGCCGTTCAGCTCTCCTCGAAGTCGCCCGCCGCCACCCGCAGCGGGCGGAGCATCGCGAAGATCTCCGCGCATTCCTCGGCGTCGTAGACGCCGAGACCGAAGTCCATGGCCATGAGGTCGCGGGTGGCGGCGTCACAGACCTCACGGCCCTTGTCGGTGATCGAGGCGAGGGTGCCACGCCCGTCGTTGGGGTTGGGGCGCTTGTCGACGAGGCCGGATCTCACCAGGCGGTCCACCGTGTTCGTGACGGACGTGGGGTGGACCATGAGTCGCTCGCCGATCTTGGACATCGGCAGCTCACCCTTCTGGGAGAAGGTGAGCAGCACCAGCGCCTCATAGCGCGCGAAGGTCAGCCCGTACGGCTTGACCACCGCGTCGACCTCCGCCAGCAGGATCTGCTGGGCCCGCATGATCGAGGTGATCGCGGCCATGGACGGGACGTTCCCCCAGCGCTGCTTCCAGTGCTCGTCGGCGCGGGAAATGGGGTCGAAGGAAAGGCTGAGCGGCTTCGGCACGCCATCGACCTTACCGGCCGGTCACATGCTGGTCAGCCCCGTCTCGCCTTTCGGTCGCCCGGCAGGGCCGCGATCCTCTCCCGAGCGGTGTCGCAGTCGAGTCGATTCATCACCTTGTGTAACGCTTGGCGATAAATCGTCACGGGACGTCACCGTCCAGGGAGCAGAGGGAGCATCATGTCCCGGCCGACCCGTACGTCGCTCCGTACCCTTGCCGCCCTCTCGGCCCTCGTCGCGCTCTGGTCGGCGACGGGCTGCTCGTCGCCCGGGTCTGACCGCGGCGGCATCGGCGACGCGTCCGTCGGCGGCGACGCCACCGCGAAGGCCGGTGAGGGGGTACGGCCTGCTGCCGGGTCCCCCTTCTGGGTCGACCCGTCGAGTCCCGCGGCCCGGCAGATCGACCGCTGGGAGCGCGAGGGCCGCGACCGGGACGCCGCCCTGCTGCGCCGCATCGCCGAGCGGCCGACCGCGACATGGCCGGCCGGCGACGACCCGGTGCCGGCGATCAAGAAGGTCATCGAGGCCGCGGGACGGGAGAACCGCACGGCGGTCTTCGTCGCGTACAACATCCCGCACCGTGACTGCGGCCAGCACTCCGCGGGCGGTGCCCACGACTCCGGCGCCTATCTGGAGTGGATCGGCGCCTTCGCCGACGCGATCGGGGACAGCGACGCCCTGGTCGTCCTGGAACCCGACGCGGTCGCCCACATCGTGGACGGCTGCACTCCCGGCGAGTACCACGCGGAGCGTGAGGGGCTGCTGGCCGAGGCCATCGAGCGGCTCAAGGAGCAGCCGAACACCAGCGTGTACCTCGACGCCGGCAACCCGGCCTGGATCGACGACCCCGGTGCGCTCGTCGAACCACTGCGCCGCGCCGGCGTCGCCCGCGCCGACGGCTTCTCCCTCAACGTCTCCAACTTCCAGACCGACGCCACCACCAAGGCGTACGGCCTCAGGCTGTCCGAGGCCCTCGACGGCAAGCACTTCGTCGTCGACACCAGCCGCAACGGCAACGGCCCTCTGAACGGCGAGCGCGGCACCGCCTGGTGCAACCCGCCGGGCCGGGCCCTCGGCACCCCTCCCACCACCGACACCGGGGAGCCGGCCCTCGACGCGTATCTGTGGATCAAGCGTCCCGGGGAGTCGGACGGGGAGTGCCGGGGCGGCCCGGCGGCGGGCACATGGTGGCCGGACTACGCCCTCGGCCTGGCGCGCAACGCGAAGGCGTAGGGCCCCGTCGCCGGGCGTCACCGCACCTGGATCCACTTCGCCACGGACGGCGTCCCCTGCGCGTCGGTCACGAACAGCATGTACCAGCCCGGCGGGACGAGGGTCCGGTCCGCCGGGACGTCGACCGTGATCGAGTCACGGGTCCTGGTGATCTCCAGCGCGATGGACCGCTGTTCGACGTCGGTGGTGTGGGTGACCGCGCTGGGCCGTATCAGCCGCGCGGCGGCGATCCGCTCGGGGTGGACGGTGGCGAAGGTGGCACGGCCCTTGGCGTCGGTCTCCTGGGGGCCGTCGCCGAGGACGGGACGGCTCTTGCCGTACTTGTGCAGCGACGGCGGTGTGTAGATCTCCATGCGCTGCTCGAAGTGGCCCAGCTTGGTGTTCTGCTGGTCGTCGAAGAGCGGGTCGGAGCCGAAGGTGGCGACGCGGCCGTCCGGCAGGAGCAGGGCCTCGGAGTGGTAGTTGCGGCCCACCCGTGGGGCGGCGGCGCCCCGGAAGGAGTTGGACTCGGGGTCGTAGAACTGCGCCTTGAGGATGTTGCTGGCGCTGCGGCCGCGGTAGTCACGGGAGCCGTTGGAGGTGAAGACGGTGTCGTCGGGCATGATCACGCTGTTCAGGTAGCGGGTGCCCTGGGGGAGGTCGGGGCCGTCCCGGAAGGCCGGGGCGTCCTTGCTCAGGTCGACGACCGCCGTGCGCGAGGTCGCCTTCCTGGACTCGCCGACGCCTCCGCCGCCGAGGACCATCACCTTCTGGTCCTGGGCGGGTGGCAGCAGCACGGAGGCCGAGGTCTCCGTCTGGTCGGCGTCCGTCAGGCCCGGAACCTTCTCGAACTTGTTGTTCTTCAGGTCCCACAGGCCCGGCGCCCGGCCCGCGCCGGCGGGGCCGTAACCGGCGTTGGAGGCCGGGTAGAAGAGCTTGCCGCCCTTGGTGAGGAAGAGGGCCGGGTACGTGGGGAAGTACCGCTTGGGGCCCCGCTTCCACGTTCTGCTCGTCGGGTCGTAGATCTCGTTGTCGCCCGGGTCGACGACCCCCACGTCGTCGAGCCCCGACACGGCGAGCACCCGCCCGTCCCCCAGACCGACCAGCGTCGGGTACCAGCGGGCCTTCTCCATCGGGGCGACCGGCACGTACTTCTCCGCCACCGGGTCGAACTCGTAGGCCGCCCTGATCCCCTGGAAGTCCTGCTTGTCCATGGTGATCTTCTCGGAGAGCCCGTACGTGTTGGCGGCGGCCTCGCCCTTGAGCCCGACGATCTCGTACTGGGCCTGCTTGTCCGTGACGAACCTCGGCCCTTTCTCGACGGCCTCGACGAAGACCCGGGCCTCGCTCGCGGTGACCTTCGTGTTCCACGGCTGCATCACGCCGGCCGCGTCGTAGGTGATGCCGAAGGTGCGCCTGGCCTTGGGGACGGTGACGTCGAACCGGCTGACGTACTCGGTGCCGGTCGGCGAGCGGAAGCGGGTCCCCTTCTTCAGGAACACGGCCTGGTCGGGGTTCTCGTTCTTGACGCGCATGCCGCCGCCGGCCCGTTCGACCTCGCCGTCGAGCAGCTCGTAGCGGGCGGTGCCACCGGCCACCAGGAGCCGGCCGGAGGGGAGCTGGGCGTGGCCGGCGCAGAAGAAGTCGACGGGGGTGGGGATCTTCTTGAAGGTGTTCCGCGCCGGGTCCCACAGGACGGTGTCGAAGGACCCCTTGTCGAATTTCTTCTGCTCGTTGCCCGATCCGGCGACGATCAGCACCTTGCCGGTGTGCAGCAGGGCCGCGTGGATGGCGTTGGTGCGGTACTCCTTCGGGATGTCGACCTGCGACCAGGAGCCGTACCGGGCCTTGTAGCCGGGCTGCGCGATCTTCCACTCGTGGTACTGATCCTGGGCGAAGTCGACGGCCGCCGGGGCGTTCAGCCCCGCGAGGAGGGTGACGCCTCCGATGCCCAGGGCGGTCTTCTTGTTCTTCTTCGAGAGCTGGTACGCCATGGCCTAGTTGCCTCCCGTCGTTGTGCCGGAGACCGAGGGGGCCGAGGTGGGGGTGGGCGCCAGAACGGGCTCGCTGCCGTCGGTGACCCTCACGGTGGGCGGCGTGCCCGCCGTCCGCCGCATCGAGTCCGTGGCGCCCGCCCGGCACTCCCGGTACCGGGTGGCGGCCCACACCCCGACGGGCGCCAGCGAGATGGCCGTGGCGAGGACCGCCCAGGTGCGCATGGCCACATGGCTGTGGTCGAACAGGAACGAGACGGTCAGTGACGAGCCCAGCACGGCCGCCCAGAACAGATGGATGCGGAAGGTCAGCAGCCGGTCGGGGCTGGCGTCCCGGCCCTTCGGGGTGACCACGAAGCGGCAGGGCAGCCGGAGCAGCGCGGCACCGAGGGACTTCAGATAGATGGGCGCGGAGAGCGCGGACATCGCCATCCCCGCGAGCCCGCCCGACCCCTCCGGCTCGTGCGGCGAGACGTTGTGCCTGCGGTTCCACAGGTAGAGCCCGACCTGGAGGGCGGCCGCGTCGCTGTAGAGCATCAGCCACACGGAGGCGGTGACCTCCGTGCCGGACGCCCCGAAGCACAGGAACAGCACGCAGCTGACGATGCCGAGCAGCCAGTTCACGGCCGTCATCGGGTAGTAGACGAGCATCAGCGTGTACGAGAAGAGGCGGCCCCAGGGCATCGTGAACGGCGCCTTCCAGTACTGCTTGAAGAGCGTCTCGTACGTGCCGCGCGACCAGCGCATCTGCTGGGTGAAGAAGTCCGTCCAGGAGGCGGGCCCCTCGCCGACGGCCAGCACGTCCGGCGTGTACACGGACCGCCAGTACGCGCGCGTTCGGGGGTTGCGGTGCCGGTGCAGCTCGAAGCCGGTGGCCATGTCCTCGGTGATCGAGTCGCAAAGTCCGCCGATCTGCCGCACGGCGGCGACCCGTACGACGTTGTTGGTGCCGACGAACATGGGGGCGCGGTAGCGGTTGCCGGCGCGCTGGATGAGGGCGTGGAAGAGGAATTGCTGCGACTCGGCGGCCTTGGTGACGGGGGCGGTGTAGTTGCCGTACACCTGGGGACCGACGACGAACGCGACGTCCGGGTCCCGGAAGTACCCCATCATCCGTTCGAGGAAGTTCGGCAGCGGTATGTGGTCGGTGTCGACGGAGGCGAAGAACTCGTACTCCTCGCCGTGCAGGGCGATCCACGCGTTGTAGTTGCCGTGCTTGGTACGGGCCTTGTGGGGACCTTTGGGGAGGTTCCACTCGGGTATCCCCTTGCGGGAGAAGTGCCGGACGCCGAGTTCCGCGCAGAGGGCCTTGGCCCGGTCGTCGTCGCCCTCGTCGAGGAGCCACACGTCGAGGTGGCCGTCGTGCCGTACCTGGGTCGCGCCCTCCAGGGTGGCCCTGACCATGGAGAGGGGTTCCTTGCCGGGGACGTAGGTGGTGAGGAAGGCGACGCGGGTGCCGGGTTCGGGGACCACGGGTATGGGGTCGCGGGCGGCCATCGTCGCGTGGGCGATCGACACGACGTTGACGACCATGAAGAGCTCGATCAGCCCGATGGCGGTCAGCATCGCGAGGTCGAGCCCCACCAGCCAGGTGTCCGCGCCCTCGCGCTCGACCCAGTGGGTCGGCCACACGAGGTAGACCAGCAGGACGCCGGTGAGGACCGGCGCGAGCGTCATCAGCAGGACGGCCCGTATGCGGTGCGGCTCTTTCGAGAGGAGCTTGGTGTACTGCACCCGGTAGGCCGCCCCCGAGGGCTGCGTCAGCGGTCCAGCCAGTCGGCTGTGGGTGTCGTAGTCATAGCCCTCCGGTCCCACAGCGCCCTCCAGTGATCGAACAAGGCGATACCTACACGAAAGAGGGCATCTGGCGGTATGTCGATCTGGGGAGGGCCGAACGGAGGGCTCTCGGCGCCTACGGCGGATGGGGGTACCACCCGGGGCGACCGGACCCGGTTCGCCGCCCTACCTCATCGCGCGGCGGTGCGCCGCAGGTGGTGGCGCACCGCGCGCTGAGCCACGGGCCCGAGCGTCTCGAGCGCGGCCACGAGCCCCGTCAGCTGTTCCAGCGCGGCCAGGGCGGAGTCCGCACCCTCCGGGTCGACGCCCTCGTACAACTCCAGCCCCACGAAGGAGGCCGCGACCGCGCGGGCGAGCCCGGAGGGGTCGGTGAACTCCCCGAGGGGCGAGAGGGCCAGCACGCGTCGCAGGACGTCCTCGATCTCGGTGATCCAGAGGTCGAGCCCCGCCGCTGTCGCGGGGGCGAGCCTCGAATGCGTCTGGGCACCGGCGAGGAGCTGGCCGAGCACGGCCACATGCCCCTGCGCGCGTTCCTCCGCGTGCATCTCCCGGCCGAAGGCGAGCAGTTCGGCCAGCGAGTCGATCCTCGCCAGCCGCTCCCGGTGGCGGGCGACCCGCTGTTCCGCGCCGTGTCGGCACGCCGCCGCCAGCAGGTCGTCGACCGACCCGAAGTGGTAGAAGACGAGCGCCTGGTTGACCCCGGCGGTGGCGGCGATCGTCCGTGCGGAGGTCTTGGCGATCCCCTGCTCGACGAGCGTTCGCAGGGCCCCCTCCAGCAACTTCGCCCTGGTCGCCTCGCTCACGCCCGCGCCTCCTCGCGGACCGGCCGCAGACCTGGCCGGACGCCGCGGACGCGGACGTCGTCGTACGTGGCGGTGAAGGAGCCCTCGTAACCGAAGAGCGGCCCGAAGTGCCGGTTCACCACCCGGACGCGGATCCGGAAGCGTCCTGTCCGCTCGTCGAACCGTTCCCGTACCTCGGCCTCACCGCCGATGACCTCGGGTACGCGTACGTCGACCGGCCCCTCCCGGAAGCGGTGCTCGCCGGAGCGGATGAGCAGCGACCCGTCGGGCTCGGCGGTGAAGTACAGATCGCTGGCGAGGTGCTGGTGGGTGCCGAGGTAGTCGAGCACGCGGTCGCCCCGCGGGCCGAGCACCATCTGGGCGTCGAAGCGGCGGGGGCGGCCGGGCAGGTCGAAGGTACGCACGAAGGTCACCGTCTCACGGCCGTGGGTGTCCAGGTACGGCACGTTCTCGATGACGAAGGGGACGTTCCGTCCCTCGCGCGGGACGAGGATGTTGCGGGTGCCGCCGAGCGCCAGGAACGGCTTCACCAGGCCCCGGCCGTGCCAGACGCGGTCCATCGTCCCCCGGCCGGTGCACGCCTCGCCGCCGGCCAGGCCGACGGAGAAGCGGCGGCGCAGCTCCGGGTGGAGCCGGTCGAAGTCCGCTCCCATCACCGTCCGGAAGATCGAGGGCGAGGACGGCGTCGCGGAGGCCTTCGGGGTCAGGAGTTCCATGGCTGTCAGCGCTCCAGGGTCGCGAGGAGACGTGGGGCACGCGTGCGTGCGGGTGGCGTGCGCAGACAGCGCCGGGCCGACGGCGTACCGGGCAGGGGCGGCACGATCAGGGCCGCCAGGACCGCCGCCACGGCCGTCACGGGTGTCGCGAACAGCGCCGGCGAGGCCAGGGGACCCGCCGGGTCCCACAGCGCCCCGTACACCAGGCCGGCGCAGGCCGCCGCGATCACGAGCGCGCGTACGACGACCTCGGCGAGCCAGCGGCGCAGCGCCCGCTCGGGGGTGATGTCGCGCTCCAGCCACAGCCTCAGACGGTCGAAGGACCAGGCGGTGGCCCAGCCCATGAGCGGGCGGAACAGCAGCCGGTCGGCGACGGCGCCGGGACGGCCCCAGCGGGGGCGGTAGTCGTAGCCGGTGAGGAAGCGGACCCCGTCGCCGTCGGGTACGTAACGCCAGTAGCCGCTGCCCTCGGCGAGCAGCGAGAGCGGATGCGCCGAGGCGAAGCGCAGGGCGGAGGTCCGGGTGCCGTCCGGCCGCTCCTTCTCTCCGGCCGAGATGCCCGTACCGGCGATCATCAGACCGGGGAGCACCCGGGTCGCGTACCGGAAGCGCTGCGGCTCGCCCTCGGCGCGCGGAAGGTGGGCGATCTCGGTGAAACGCAGGTCCCAGCGCTGGTGCCGGTGCGGCTCCTGGGTGCGCGCCCACAGGTCGTCGAGATCGGCCCGGATGCGGGCCTCTACGTAGAGACTCTTCTGTCTCATCTGCGTCCCCCCAGGTCCGTACGGGTTTTGAGCGATCGCTCAAAACGACTGATCGAAACCGTACACGGGTTTGAGCGATCGCTCAAACCTCTGACACGGGAAAACCCCGGCCCAGGGGACCGGGGTTCGGGGGATTCTCTGGTCCGGCCTGCGAGGCACCGGAACAGCGGGACGCCCTACTCGGCGAGGTGCCGCTCGACCGTCTCCACCTTCGACGTCAGACCGTCCGTCACGCCGGGGCGGATGTCCGCCTTCAGGACCAGGGAGACCCGCGGGGCGCGCTCCTCGACCACGGCGACGGCGCGGCGGACGACGTCCATGACCTCGTCCCAGTCGCCCTCGATGGACGTGAACATGGCGTCGGTGCGGTGCGGCAGACCCGATGCGCGGACGACACGGACGGCATCGGCGACGTACTCCCCCACGTCCTCGCCGACGCCGAGCGGTGTCACGGAGAAGGCGACGATCACGCGTTCACGATCCCTTCCTTGCGGGCACGGGAGGCGATCACCGCGTGCTCGGCCTCACGACGCAGCCTGCGCTCCGCGAAGAAGCCGCCGGCGGGCAGCACGGAGAGGGCGAAGTAGAGCGCGGCGGTCTTCAGCGACCACTTCGCGCGGTTCCAGGCGTCGGCCCAGAAGAGCAGGTACAGCAGGAACAGGATGGCGTGGACCCAGCCCATGACGGGCACCGCGTTGAACTCCGTGGTGCGCTTCAGCACCGAGCAGACCAGCAGCAGCAGGAAGGAGACGGCCTCGGGGGCGGAGACGAGGCGCAGGCGGCGGAGGGCAGAGGCGGTCTTGATGTCCACTGGTCACCTTCGGTGGGGTCGGCGGGCGAGTCGTCGAGCTTTGTGAACGCATGCACAAGCGTTGTCCATTCTGGCATCCGTCAACCTCCCGAATGCCCTAGGGGGTCCCTCAGGGTCGAGATCACCCTCTGGACCCTGTCCTGTCCGGCCATCGGCCGGTTACCGTCCTCCCGTGGCAATGTTCCGACTTCAAGGCAGCAAAGTGCTCGCCGTCGACATGACCGGGGACGCCGTGAAGGCGAAGAACGGCTCGATGGTCGCGTACGACGGTCAGATGTCGTTCAAGAAGCTGAGCGGCGGCGGTGAGGGCCTGCGCGGGATGGTGACGCGGCGCCTCACGGGTGAACAGATGACGTTGATGGAGGTCACCGGGCAGGGGACCTGCTGGTTCGCGGACCGGGCCTCCGAGATCAACCTCGTGAATCTTCAGGGGGACAAGCTGTACGTGGAGTCGAGCAATCTGCTCGCGACGGATTCCGGGCTGCGGACGGGCACGAGCTTCACGGGGCTGCGTGGCGCCTCGCAGGGCAACGGGCTGTTCACCACGACCATAGAAGGCCACGGCCAGGCGGCGATCATGTCCGACGGCCCGGCGGTGGTCCTGCGCGTGAGTCACCAGTACCCGCTGACGGTGGACCCGGGGGCGTACATCGCCCACCAGGGCAACCTCCAGCAGTCGTTCCAGTCCGGTGTGACGTTCCGCACGTTCCTCGGGGAGGGCGGCGGCGAGGCCTTCCAGATCCGCTTCGAGGGCGACGGCCTCGTCTACGTCCAGCCGAGCGAGCGCAACACGATCGCGGGAGACGTGTGAGATGCCCTTCCGCGAGATCAACTCGAAGATGATCGAGGCGACCGTCATGCCCGGCCAGCGGCTGTTCAGCCAGCGCGGGGCGATGCTCGCCTACAAGGGCGAGGTGTCCTTCACACCCAACATCCAGGGCGGCCAGGGCGGTATCGCGTCGATGATCGGCCGCCGGGTCGCGGGCGAGGCGACGCCGCTGATGACCGTCGAGGGCAGCGGCACGGTCCTGTTCGGTCACGGCGGCCACCACATCCAGGTGATCAACCTGACCGGTGACACGCTCTACGTCGAGGCCGACCGTCTGCTGGCCTTCGACGGCACCCTCCAGCAGGGCACGATGTTCATGGGCTCGCAGGGCGGCGTCATGGGCATGGTCCGCGGCCAGGTGACGGGACAGGGTCTGTTCACCACCACCCTCCAGGGCCACGGCGCGGTCGCCGTGATGGCGCACGGCGGCGTCATCGAGGTCCCGATCACCCCCCACCGCCCGGTCCATGTGGACCCCCAGGCGTATGTGGCCCACCACGGCGACGTACGCAACAAGCTGTCCACCGCGCTCGGCTGGCGCGACATGGTGGGCCGCGGCTCAGGCGAGGCGTTCCAGCTGGAGCTGAGCGGTAACGGCGCGGTGTACGTCCAGGCCTCGGAGGAGAAGCTGTGAGCATGTACGGGGGCCCCGTCGCCGGCCCGACCGTCTTCGACCCGATGACGCTGCCGAGCGACGACAACGTCAACAACTACACCTTCTGCGTGGAGCTCAAGGGGAGCCAGTGGTTCCTGCAGAAGGGGAAGATGATCGCCTACTACGGGCAGATGGAGTTCAACGGCGTCGGGCACGGCCGGCTGGACCGTCTTGTCCGTACGTCCTTCCATTCGCCTCTGCACGCGAGCGACTGGGTCGTCGCCGAGGGCTCCGGGAAGATGCTGCTGGCCGACCGGGCCTTCGACGTCAACTCGTATGACCTGGACGACGGCAACCTGACCATTCGCTCCGGCAACCTCCTCGCTTTTCAGCCAAGTCTCGCGCTGAAGCAGTCCATCGTTCCGGGGTTCCTGACGCTGATCGGAACCGGGAAGTTCGTGGCCGCCTCCAACGGCCCGGTGGTGTTCATGGAACCCCCCATCCGGGTCGACCCGCAGGCCCTGGTCGGGTGGGCCGACTGCCCCTCCCCCTGCCACCACTACGACCACGGGTACATGACCGGGGTAATGGGCGGTCTACGTGCACTGACGGGGATCGGCGGCGCCTCCGGCGAGGAGCACCAGTTCGAGTTCGTCGGGGCGGGCACGGTACTGCTCCAGTCGTCCGAAACCCTCATGGCCGAGCAGGCCACGGGCATGGTTCCGCACGAACCGGGGGTACCCGGCGGTGGAGGGGTACCGGGCCACCACGGGCAGCAAGGCGGCGCACCGCGCCTTCCCGGACAGCTGGGGGACCTCCAGCGTCGCTTCGGGCTGTGAGCGGTAGTCTGCGGAGTGTGACATCGAACGTGTGCACGCCGGCATGTTCCGACACGCACCACCACAACCCCTCACTAGTTCACCTTTCAACCTTTTAGGTAGACTTCATTCATGGAGACCGAGACGGCCACGCGCTGGCTGACCGAGGCGGAGCAGTGCGCTTGGCGCACCCATCTGGACGTCAACCGACTGTTGACGCACCAGCTCGAAAGGGATCTGCAGCCGTTCGGCCTGACAATGAACGACTACGAGATCCTGGTGAACCTTTCCGAGTCGGAGGGCCTGCGGATGCGGATGAGCGATCTCGCTTCCGCGACCCTCCAGTCCAAGAGCCGCCTCTCGCACCAGATCACCCGCATGGAGAACGCGAACCTGGTGCGCCGGGAGAACTGCGAGTCCGACCGGCGCGGGCTGTTCGCCGTGCTCACCGAGCACGGCCTGGAGACCATGCAGCGGGTCGCGCCGCATCATGTGGCCTCCGTGCGGCGGCACTTCATCGATCTGCTGCCGGAGGAGGCGCTGGAGGACCTGCACAAGTCGCTGACGCCGGTCGCGGAGCACTTGCGGAGCCATCGCGGCAAGCCGTAGCGCTCCGCTTGGGGGTCGGGAAACGACGGGGGCTGCGGGTCTCTTCTCGACCGCGGGCACGTCGTGGCTGGTCACGCAGTTCCCCGCGCCCCTGGGTTGCTCGGGGGCCCCGTAGGTCGAGGAAGGCGCCCTCAGGTCTCCTTAGGGAGGCGTAGTTCGAAGAGGGCGCCGCCTTCCTGGGCGTCCCGGACGGTCAGGGTGCCTCCGTGGCGTCGGGCGATGTCCCTGGCTATGGCCAGGCCCAGGCCGGCGCCGCCGTCGTCGCGGGCCCGCGACTCGTCCAGGCGGACGAAGCGTTCGAAGATGCGGTCGCGGTCGGCGAGGGGGACCCCCGAGCCGTCGTCGACGACCTGGAGGACCGCCTGGCCGGCCTCGGAGCGCAGGGTGACCGCGACCCGGTCGCGGGCGTGCCGGGCGGCGTTGTCCAGCAGGTTGCCGAGGACACGGCAGATCTGGTTGCGGGAGCCGCGCACCTCCAGCGACGCCACGCTGTCGAGGGCCACCCCCGTACGGGAGTCCACCTCTTCCCGTACGACCCCCGCCAGGTCGAAGCGCGCGTCCGGTGGCGGCCGCTCCCCCGCGTCGAGGCGGGCGAGGAGCAGCAGGTCGGCGGCGAGACTCTGCAGCCGTACGGTGTCCTCCAGGGCCCCGTCCAGGTCCAGCAGCCCCGGGTGCGCGGCACCCACTTCCAGCTGGGTGCGCAGGGACGCGATGGGGCTGCGCAGTTCGTGCGAGGCGTCGGCGACGAACGCGCGCTGCCGTTCGACCGAACTCTCCAGCGCGGCGAGGGTCTCGTTCGTCGTTCGGGCCAGGCGGGCGACCTCGTCGTGGGTGTCCGGTTCCGGAACGCGCCGCGACAGGTCCTCGGAGGCCGTGATGGCGGCCATCTCGGCGCGGATGCCCTCGACGGGGCGCAGCGCCCGCCGGGTGACGAGGTACGTCACCCCGCTGACCGTCAGCAGGAGCAGCGGCAGCCCGATGAGCATGGTGGTCAACGCGGTGTCGACGGCGTCCCGTTCGACGGAGAGCGGCGCTCCCGCGTAGACGGTGAGCGGAACGCCACCCTTCGTGATCACGTCGACGGCGGCGAACCGGTAGTCCGCCGTCTGCCCCTCGACGGTCGCGGTGCCCTCGCCGTACCAGGTCTCGTCGGCGACCTCCCCGGCCTTGAGCCGGTCCGCGTCCTCGGCCTCCCGGTCGCCCTCGGCCCGGTCGTCGGCGTCGTCGTTGGTCTCGGAGTTCAGCCGCTCCGAGGCGACGGCGCTGACGCTGATGCCCTCGACGTCCTCGCCGACCACGACGGGCTGCTGTCTGCGGTCGAGGATCTCGACGGGGTTCTCGTCGCCGTCCGGCAGGTTCAGCTTGTCGTACGCGAAGCCGTGGGCGAGCGCCGATGCGGCGCTGCGGGCCACGGAGTCGGCCTCGGCGTCCGCCTTGTCGACGAGGGTGAACCGCAGCGAGAGCAGCACGGCGGCGCCCGCGGCGACCAGGGCGACGGCGACGACGACGGTCGCGGCGAGGGTGGCACGGGCCCGTACGGAGCCGAGACGGCGCTTCACGGGCGGGCCTCCAGCCTGTATCCGGCGCCGCGGACGGTCTTGATGAGCGTCGGGCCCAGCTTGCGGCGCAGGGTGCTGATGTAGACCTCGACTATGTTCGGGTCGCCCTCGTAGGCGAAGTCCCAGACGTGCTCCAGGACGGCAGCCTTCGAGACGACCTCACCCGCTCTGAGCACGAGCTGTTCGAGGACGGAGAACTCCTTCGCGGTCAGGGTGACCTCGTCGTCGGCGAGGAACACGCGCCGGGCGGCGGTGTCGACCCTCAGATCACCGACCGTGTGCACGGGCGCGGCCCGGCCGGCCGGGCCGCGTCGCCTGAGCAGCGCCTTCACCCGGGCGACGAGAACCACGTACGAGAACGGCTTGGTGAGGTAGTCGTCGGCGCCCGTGTCGAGTCCCTCGGCCTCGTCGTACTCGCCGTCCTTCGCGGTGAGCATCAGGATCGGCACGTCGTGGCCGGCGGCGCGCAGGGCGGCACACACGCGGTAGCCGTTCATGCCGGGGAGCATGATGTCGAGGATGACGAGGTCGTGGACGCCCTCGCTCGCCAGGTGCAGGCCCTCCCGACCGTCGTGGACGACGTCCACCGCGAAGCCCTCGGCCGTCAGCCCCTTGGCCAGGGACACCGCGAGCCGCTTCTCATCTTCCACGATCAACAGGCGCATGGGTTCAGCTTGGCAAAACGAACCTGAAGCAATCTTCAGGGGGCTTCAGGTCCGCTTCAGCGTCGCTCGGCCAGATTGGTTCCCGTCGAAAGCAGACGAGGCACACAAGCCAGCACAACCGGTGACATCCCCTGCCACCGGTTGCGACCAGTCGCATTCCGGAGGAATCCCATGAAGCGCAACATCGTCATCGCCACCGTCGCGGCCGCTGCCCTGATCGGCGGAGGCACAGCGACCGCCATCGCGGTCGCGGGTGACGACGAGGCGCCGGCGAAGAAGACGGTGACCGTGTCCAACAACGACGACAACGACCGCGACGACGCCCAGGACACCGACGACACCGCCGAGGACAAGGCGGAGGACCAGGCCGAGGACCGGACCGCCCGCGACAAGGACGAGGACGCCGAGGACAAGACCGAGAACGCGGCCGACGCCAAGGCCGCGCAGATCACGGCCGCCGACGCGATCAAGGCGGCGCTGAAGCACACGTCCGGTACGGCGGTCTCGGCCGACCTGGACGACGAGGGCACGACCCATGTGTGGGACGTCGACGTGCTGACGGGCGGCGGTGCCTGGCACAGCATCCAGATCGACCCCGCCACCGGGAAGGTCCTCGGCTCGCACACCGAGAAGGACGACGACGGTGACGACGCCGCCGAGACCGCGCAGATCCGGGACGCGCTCCAGGGCAGCTCCGTGACCGCGGCGGAGGCCGCGGAGGCCGCCGCCGCCAAGGGCACGGTCACCTCGGTCGACCTCGACGAGGAGAGCCGGGACCGGGCCTGGGAGGTCGGCACGACCGCCGCGGACGGGACGGGCAGCGACTGGCGCGTCGCGCTGGACACGGGGAAGGTCGCCGCCGACCGCACGAACGACTGACGGGGCGTTCGGGCCGTGGGTCAGCCGCGGCCCGGTGGGGGCCGGTCGCGCCCACGCGGCGGAGCCGCACCTGTCACCGCCCCGCGCCCCTGAAAAGCGACCGGGGCTGCGCCCCGTGCTTCCGGATGAAGGGCGGGCCGCAGGCCCGACCTTCAGGGGCGCGGGGACCTGCGCGAGAAACCACGCACCACCCGCCCGCCGAAGCACGCGCCCCCCAACCCCTGAGGCGTCCTACCCCTCCGTCAGGCCGGCGACCAGTTCGTCGGCCGCCCGGTAGGGGTCCAGCTCCCCCGCCATGATCCGCTCCGCGAGCGCGCTCAGACGGCGGTCACCGTGCAGGTCCCCGATCCGTTCCCGCAGCGCGGTCACCGCGATCGTCTCGACCTCCCGCGCCGCCCGCGCGAGCCGCCGCTCGGCGAGCACCCCCCGCTCCTCCATCCACGCCCGGTGCTTCTCCAGCGCCTCGACGACCTCGTCGACGCCCTCGCTCCGCGCCGCGACCGTCTTGACGATCGGCGGCCGCCAGTCGCCGGGGCCCCGCGACTCCCCGAGCCCCAGCATGTGGTTCAGCTCGCGCGCGGTCGCGTCGGCGCCGTCCCGGTCGGCCTTGTTGACGACGTAGACGTCTCCGATCTCCAGGATCCCGGCCTTGGCCGCCTGGATGCCGTCGCCCATGCCGGGCGCCAGCAGCACCACCGACGTGTCGGCCTGGGAGGCGATCTCCACCTCGGACTGGCCGACACCGACCGTCTCGACCAGCACCACGTCGCAGCCCGCCGCGTCGAGGACGCGGATCGCCTGCGGCGCCGCCCAGGCGAGGCCGCCGAGGTGGCCGCGGGTCGCCATGGAGCGGATGTAGACGCCGGGGTCGGAGGCGTGCTCCGACATCCGGACGCGGTCGCCGAGCAGCGCGCCCCCGGAGAACGGCGAGGACGGGTCGACCGCGAGCACGCCGACCCGCTTGCCGGCCCTGCGGTACGCGGTGACCAGCGCCGACGTGGACGTGGACTTGCCCACGCCCGGTGAACCGGTCAGACCCACCACGTACGCCCCGCCGGTCAGGGGGGCCAGCGCCGCCATCACCTCGCGCAGTTGCGGGGACGCCCCCTCCACCAGGGAGATCAGCCGGGCGACGGCACGCGGCCGTCCTTCCCTGGCCTGGGCCACCAGCGTGGGGACGTCCTGCATCACAGCTCCGTTCGGAATAGCCACGTACACCTGAGAAGGGAAGGCCTCAGGCCTTGGGTACCCGCACGATCAGCGCGTCACCCTGACCACCGCCACCGCACAGCGCGGCCGCGCCGACGCCGCCGCCGCGCCGCCTCAGCTCCAGCGCGAGGTGGAGGACGAGACGGGCACCGGACATGCCGATCGGGTGACCGAGGGCGATGGCCCCGCCGTTGACGTTCACCTTTTCCGGGGACACCCCGAGGTCCTTCATTGACTGTACGGCGACCGCCGCGAAGGCCTCGTTGATCTCGATGAGATCGAGGTCCGCCACGTCCAGGCCGTCCTTCTTCAGGGCGTGCTGGATCGCGTTGGACGGCTGCGACTGCAAAGAGTTGTCCGGTCCGGCGACGTTCCCGTGGGCACCGATCTCGGCGAGCCACTGAAGGCCGAGCTCCTCGGCCTTCTCCTTGCTCATCACGACCACGGCCGCCGCACCGTCCGAGATCTGCGAGGCCGAACCCGCGGTGATCGTGCCGTCCTTGGCGAACGCCGGCCGCAGCTTGCCCAGCGACTCGGCGGTGGTCTCGCCCCGGATGCCCTCGTCCTGGCTGAAGACGACCGGCTCGCCCTTGCGCTGCGGGATCTCCACGGGGGTGATCTCGGCGTCGAAGATGCCGTTCTTCTGCGCGGCGGCCGCGCGCTGGTGGGACAGGGCGGAGAACTCGTCCTGCTCCGGCCGGAGGATGCCGAGGCGGGTGTTGTGCTTCTCGGTGGACTCGCCCATGGCGATGCCCTCGAAGGAGTCCGTCAGCCCGTCGTACGCCATCGCGTCGAGCATCTGGATCGCACCGTACTTGTAGCCCTCACGGGACTTCGGCAGCAGGTGCGGGGCGTTGGTCATGGACTCCTGGCCACCGGCGACGACCACGTCGAACTCACCGGCGCGGATCAACTGGTCGGCGAGCGCGATGGCGTCCAGGCCCGACAGACACACCTTGTTGATCGTGAGGGCGGGCACGTTCATCGGGATGCCCGCCTTGACCGCGGCCTGGCGCGCCGGGATCTGCCCTGCCCCGGCCTGGAGCACCTGGCCCATGATCACGTACTGCACCTGGTCGCCACCGATCCCCGCACGGTCGAGGGCGGCCTTGATCGCGAAGCCGCCGAGGTCGGCTCCGGAGAAGGACTTCAGCGAACCGAGCAACCGCCCCATGGGCGTACGCGCGCCCGCGACGATCACCGAGGTCCTGCCGTTCGTTCCAGTCATGAGGTGCGATCCCCTTCCAGCCTGTACGGCCGAGGAGTGAACGAGGGTTTACTTCGAATGTACTGAGTGGCACTCCGTGCCGTCACCGGGCGGTGAGTGTGATCGCTGGCACGTTGCGTAACGGCGCGAGGAGCGCTGCACTGACACCATGCTGACGCGAATCGACCACATCGGGATCGCCTGTTTCGACCTCGACAAGACCGTCGAGTTCTACCGGGCCACATACGGCTTCGAGGTGTACCACTCCGAGGTCAACGAGGAGCAGGGCGTGCGCGAGGCCATGCTCAGGATCAACAGCACGGACGACGGCGGCGCCTCCTATCTGCAGCTCCTGGAGCCGACCCGCGAGGACTCCACCGTCGCCAAGTGGCTGGCGAAGAACGGCGAGGGGGTGCACCACATCGCCTTCGGCACGGCGGATGTGGACGCCGACGCGGCCGCGATCAAGGACAAGGGCGTCCGCGTCCTGTACGAGGAGCCGCGACGCGGTTCCATGGGGTCACGGATCACGTTCCTGCACCCCAAGGATTGTCATGGAGTACTGACGGAACTGGTCACTTCGGCGCCAGTTGAGTCACCTGAGCACTGACCCCCGTACATATGGGCCGGTAGGGTTGGGGGCGGCCGTCCCCTTTACCGGGCGACGGCCCGGGTCCTGCCGCCTTCCGACGGCGGGACCCAAGGGCCGGGGTCCAGGTTTCGGGGGACGAGGGTTAGGGCGGCAGCCCGTGCTCCGCCGTTGATCTGACACCATTCCCCGGGGGCCCCGTTCGCCGGTTGGACGGAGCTCGTTTGTCAGAGGTTGCGACCAGGGGACGGATGGGACCGCGCAGTGCGGGGCTACGAACGCCAGGAGCGAGAGCCGGCGGCTGACGTCGACCACCTCTCTCGGTTCGAGGCCGAGATGGAGCGGCTGAAGACCGAGCGGGAGAAGGCGATCCAGCACGCCGAGGACCTCGGCTACCAGGTCGAGGTGCTGCGCGCCAAGCTGCACGAGGCGCGCCGCACCCTCATGTCCCGGCCCGCCTACGACGGCGCCGACCTCGGATACCAGGCGGAGCAGATGCTCCGCCAGGCCCAGATGCAGGCCGACCAGTTGCGCGCCGACGCCGAGCGCGAGCTGAGCCAGGCCCGGGCGCAGACGCAGCGGATCCTCCAGGAGCACGCCGAGCAGGCCGCGCGCCTCCAGGCGGAGCTGCATCAGGAGGCGGTCACCCGTCGCCAGCAGCTCGACCAGGAACTGTCCGAGCGCCGCCAGACCGTCGAGTCGCACGTCAACGAGAACGTGGCGTGGGCCGAGCAGCTGCGGGCCCGCTCCGAGCAGCAGGCCCGCCGGCTCGTCGACGAGTCCCGCGCCGAGGCCGAGCAGGCGCTGGCCGCCGCCCGCGCCGAAGCGGAGCGGCTCACGAACGAGGCCCGCCAGCGTCTCCAGAGTGACGCCGAGGCCGCCCGCGCCGAGGCCGACCAGATCCTGCGCCGCGCCCGGGCCGAGGCCGAGCGGCTGCTGAACGCGGCGTCCACGCAGGCCCAGGAGGCCACCGAGCACGCCGAGCAGCTGCGCTCCTCCTCGGCCACCGAGTCGGACAGCGCCCGCCGTCAGGCCGCCGAGCTGAGCCGGGCCGCCGAGCAGCGCATGGCGGAGGCCGAGGCGGCGCTGCGCGAGGCGCGGGCCGAGGCGGAGAAGGTGGTCACCGAGGCGAAGGAGAACGCGGCCAAGGCCCTCTCCTCCGCCGAGTCGACCAACGAGCAGCGCACCCGCACGGCCAAGGAGCAGGTCGCCCGGCTGGTCGAGGAGGCCACGAAGGAGGCCGAGGCCACCAAGGCGGCCGCCGAGGAAGTAGTCGCCGACGCCAAGGCCGAGGCGGAGAAGCTGCTCGCCGAGGCGGCGGAGAAGGCCCGCTCGCTCACCGCGGAGGAGTCCGCCTCCCAGCTCGCCAAGACGGCCAAGACCGCCGAGGACGTGCTGAACAAGGCGTCCGAGGACGCCCGCAGGACGACCAAGGCGGCCGCCGAGGAGGCCGAGCGGATCCGCAAGGAGGCCGAGGCCGAGGCGGACCGGCTGCGCGCCGAGGCGCACGACCTCGCCGAGCAGCTCAAGGGCGCGGCGAAGGACGACACCAAGGAGTACCGCGCCAAGACGGTCGAGCTGCAGGAGGAGGCGCGCCGGCTGCGCGGCGAGGCCGAGCAGCTGCGGGCGGACGCGGTCGCCGAGGGCGAGCGGATCCGGTCCGAGGCGCGGCGGGAGGCCGTCCAGCAGATCGAGGAGGCGGCGAAGACCGCCGAGGAACTGCTCGCCAAGGCGAAGGCGGACGCGGACGAGCTGCGGCAGACGGCCACCGCGGACAGCGAGAAGGTCCGCACGGAGGCCATCGAGCGCGCCTCGGCGCTGCGCCGCCAGGCCGAGGAGACGCTGGAGCGCACCCGCAAGGAGGCCGAGCGGCACCGGGCCGAGGTCGAGGAGCAGTCCGAGGAGCTGAAGGCCGACGCCGAGCGCGCCGTCCGTGAGCTGCGCGAGGAGGCCGAGCGGGGCATCGCGGCCCGTGAGGCGGAGGCCGCCGAGGGGCTGGCCCGGCTGCACACGGACGCCGAGCAGCGGCTCACCTCCGCCGAGGAGGCGCTCACCGACGCCCGCGCGGAGGCGGAGCGGATCCGCCGTGAGGCCGCCGAGGAGGCGGACCGGCTGCGCACCGAGGCCGCCGAGCGCATCCGTACGCTCCAGGCGCAGGCCGAGGCCGAGGCCGAGCGGCTGCGGGACGAGGCCGCGTCGGACGCGTCCGCGTCGCGTGCCGAGGGTGAGGCCGTCGCGGTACGTCTGCGGTCGGAGGCCGCGGCCGAGGCGGAGCGGCTGAAGTCGGAGGCACAGGACACCGCGGACCGGGTGCGGGCGGAGGCGCAGGCCGCCGCCGAGCGGCTCGCCGCGGAGGCCTCGGAGACGCTGGCCGCCGCGCAGGAGGAGGCCGCCCGGCGCCGCCGCGAGGCCGAGGAACTCCTCGGCTCGGCCCGGCAGGAGGCCGACCAGGAGCGCCGACGGGCCCGCGAGCAGAGCGAGGAGCTGCTGGCTTCCGCGCGCAAGCGTGTGGAGGAGGCCGAGACCGAGGCCGTACGGCTGGTCGAGGAGGCCGAGCGGCGCGCCACGGAGATGGTGTCGGCCGCCGAGCAGCACGCCCAGCAGGTACGGGACTCCGTCGCCGGGCTGCAGGAGCAGGCCCAGGAGGAGATCGCCGGGCTGCGCAACGCGGCGGAGCACGCGGCGGAGCGCACGCGCCGGGAGGCCGAGGAGGAGGCGGACCGGGTCCGCGCCGACGCCTACGCGGAGCGGGAGCGGGCCACCGACGACGCCAACCGGGTGCGCCGCGAGGCCCGTGAGGAGACGGACGCGGCGAAGGCGCTCGCCGAGCGCACGGTTTCGGAGGCCATCGCCGAGGCGGACCGTGTCCGTTCGGAGGCGTCCGAGCACGCCCAGCGGGTCCGTACGGAGGCCTCGGACACCATCGCGCGCGCCGACCAGGACGCCACGCGCACCCGGGCGGAGGCACGCGAGGACGCCAACCGCATCCGTTCGGACGCGGCCACGCAGGCCGACACCCTCATCACCGAGGTCACCGCCGAGGCGGAGCGGCTGACGCGGGAGACCAACGAGGAGGCCGAGCGTGTCCGGGCGGAGTCCGTCGCCCAGGCCGAGCAGCTGATCGCGGAGGCGACCGACGACGCGGAGCGGCTGCGGGCGGAGGCCGCCGAGACGGTCGGTTCCGCGCAGCAGCACGCGGAGCGCCTTCGCAGCGATGCCGAGCGGGTCCGGGCCGAGGCGGAGGCGGAGGCGGAGCGGCTCACGTCGGCCGCCCGCGAGGAGGCCGACCGGACGCTCGACGAGGCCCGCAAGGACGCCAACAAGCGGCGCTCGGAGGCCGCGGAGCAGGTCGACACGCTCATCACGGAGACCGCGGCGGAGGCCGACAAGCTGCTCGCGGAGGCGCAGAAGCAGGCGCTGAAGACCACCGCGGACGCTGAGGCGCAGGCCGACGCCATGGTGGGCGCGGCCCGCTCGGAGGCCGAGCGGCTGCTCTCCTCGGCGACCGTCGAGGGCAACACCACGGTGGAGAAGGCCCGCCAGGACGCCGACGAGCTGCTGGTCGGCGCGCGGCGGGACGCGACCGCCATCAGGGAGCGGGCGGAGGAGCTCCGCGAGCGGATCACGGCTGAGATCGAGGCGCTGCACGAGCGGGCCCGCCGTGAGTCCGCCGAGACGATGAAATCCGCCGGCGACCGTTGTGACGCGCTCATCAAGGCCGCCGAGGAGCAGTTGGAGAAGGCCCAGGCAAAGGCCAAGGAGATCGTTTCCGAGGCGAACTCCGAGGCCGGCAAGGTGCGTATCGCCGCCGTGAAGAAGGCCGAGGGTCTTCTGAAGGAGGCGGAGCAGAAGAAGTCCACGCTCATCCGCGAGGCCGAGGAGCTGAAGGCCGAGGCGATCCGCGAGGCCCGCCGTACGGTCGAGGAGGGCAAGCGGGAACTCGAGGTGCTGGTCCGGCGCCGCGAGGACATCAATGCGGAGATCTCCCGTGTCCAGGACGTCCTGGAGGCGTTGGAGTCTTTTGAGGCCCCGTCGAGCGGCAAGGACGGTGGAGTCAGGGCGGGCGCCGCAGCGGGCGCTACTCGTTCGGGTGGTAAGTCGTCAGACGGCTAGCGGGTGCCGGGCCGTTGCGGGTATGGTCCGCGCCGCCCGGTCCACCGCATACACCTCATTGTGTTGTTCCTGTGCTCGCCAGGGCCTTGACGCAAAGTTTCTGGCAAGTATTCCGATGGTCGGCCACTCAAAAGGGGTGTCATTCTCCAGATCAAACGTGCATCTGCTCGATGACACGCCGCTTCGCCCCCTAGGATTCCACCTATCACCTCACCGGTCTCATTCGACAGGAACCCCATGAGCGACACTTCCCCCTACGGCTTCGAGCTTGTGCGGCGTGGATACGACCGCGCTCAGGTGGACGAACGTATCTCCAAGCTCGTCTCCGACCGTGACTCCGCTCTCGCCCGCATCACCGCGCTCGAAAAGCGCATCGAGGAGCTCCACCTCGAGACGCAGAACGCCCAGGCCGCGGTCACCGACGCGGAGCCGTCCTACGCCGGTCTCGGCGCCCGCGTCGAAAAGATCCTCCGCCTCGCCGAGGAGGAGGCGAAGGACCTGCGCGAGGAGGCCCGTCGCGCCGCCGAGCAGCACCGTGAGCTCGCCGAGTCGGCGGCCCAGCAGGTGCGCAACGACGCCGAGTCGTTCGCGGCGGAGCGCAAGGCCAAGGCCGAGGACGAGGGCGTCCGGATCGTCGAGAAGGCCAAGAGCGACGCTTCGCAACTGCGTGCCGAGGCGCAGAAGGACGCGCAGTCGAAGCGCGAGGAGGCGGACGCCCTCTTCGAGGAGACCCGCGCCAAGGCCGCGCAGGCCGCCGCCGACTTCGAGACGAACCTCGCCAAGCGGCGTGAGCAGTCCGAGCGCGACCTGGCCTCGCGGCAGCAGAAGGCCGAGAAGCGCCTCGCGGAGATCGAGCACCGCGCCGAGCAGCTCCGTCTGGAGGCGGAGAAGCTGCGCACCGACGCCGAGCGCCGCGCCCGCCAGACGGTGGAGACCGCGCAGCGTCAGGCCGAGGACATCGTCGCGGACGCGAACGCCAAGGCGGACCGGATCCGTTCGGAATCCGAGCGCGAGCTGGCGGCTCTCACCAACCGCCGCGACTCCATCAACGCCCAGCTCACGAACGTGCGCGAGATGCTGGCGACGCTCACGGGTGCGGCCGTCGCCGCGGCGGGTACGCCGGCGACCGACGACGAGCCGATCTCCCGTGGTGTTCCGGCGCAGCAGACCCGGTAGCACCGCTGTGTGACGGCGCAAGCCGTGGGTTCTTGAGGGCCCGCACCTCCTTCGGGGGGTGCGGGCCCTTCGGTGTGTGGCCGGTCGCGGAGTTCCCGGTGCCTGTGGAGCGAGCCCGGGAGGCCGATTGCTCCGGTGGCAGGGGTACGGGCCGCGTTCTAGCGTGGCCGCATGATCGAACTCGAGGGGTTGACCAAGCGGTACGGGGAGAAGGTGGCGGTCAACAACCTCTCCTTCGCGGTCAGGCCCGGCATGGTGACGGGGTTTCTCGGGCCGAACGGTGCGGGGAAGTCGACGACGATGCGGATGATTCTCGGGCTCGACCGGCCGACCGCGGGGGACGTACGCATCGACGGAACGCACTACGACCGGCTCAGGGACCCGCTGAAGTACATCGGCGCACTGCTCGACGCCAAGGCCGTGCACGGCGGGCGGAGCGCGTTCAACCATTTGCTGTGCCTCGCGCAGAGCAACTCGATTCCCCGGGCACGCGTGCACGAGGTGCTGGAGACGGTCGGGCTCACCCCGGTCGCCCGGAAGAAGGCGAAGGGCTTCTCCCTCGGTATGGGGCAGCGGCTCGGCATCGCGGGCGCCCTGCTCGGCGACCCGCGGATCCTGATGTTCGACGAACCGGTCAACGGCCTCGACCCCGAAGGCATCCACTGGATCCGCAATCTGATGAAGTCCCTGGCCGCCCAGGGCCGGACGGTGTTCGTGTCGTCCCACCTGATGAGCGAGATGGCCCTGACCGCCGACCACCTGGTCGTGATCGGACAAGGGCGGCTGCTGGCGGACACCTCCATGGCCGACTTCATCCAGCGGAACTCACGCTCGTACGTGCGGATCCGCACCCCGCAGCGCGAGCGGCTGCTCGATGTGCTGGCGAGGGCCGGGATCACCGTCGTGGAGACGGGGAACGGCGCGCTCGAAGTGGACGGCGGCAAGGCCGAGCGGATCGGGGAGCTGGCGGCCCGGCACCAGGTCGTCCTGCATGAGCTGAGCCCGCAACAGGCCTCGCTCGAGGAGGCTTTCATGCGGCTGACGGCGGAGTCGGTGGAGTACCACGCCCATTCCGAGACCACCCCCGCCCCGGCGTGGGGCGAGGGCTGGAAGGGAGGACGCTGACCATGGCCGCCACCCAGGTCGTACGGTCGGAGTGGACCAAGATCCGGTCGGTGGCGTCCACGGTGTGGACGCTGTCCCTCGCCGTGGTCGTCACCGTCGCGCTCGGCATCCTCATCTCGTTGCTGTCGAAGCACGAGTTCGACGACCTGAGCCGCGCGGAGCGGCTCTCCTTCGACCCGACGTTCGTCAGCTTCGCGGGGATGAGCCTCGGCCAGCTGGCGATGATCGTGTTCGGGGTGCTGGTGGTGTCGAACGAGTACAGCACCGGCATGATCCGTACCTCCCTGGCGGCGGTACCGCAGCGCGGCACGTTCCTCCTCAGCAAGCTCACGGTGGCGACCGCACTCGCGTTCGGAGTGGGACTCGCGACCAGCTTCGTGACCTTCTTCCTCGGACAGGCGATGCTCGGCGAGCTCCGGGCCGGCATCGGCGATCCGGGAGTACTGCGCGCGGTCATCGGCGGCGGCCTCTACATGACGCTCATCGCCGTGTTCTCCATGGGGGTCGCGACGATGCTCCGCGGGCCGATGCTGTCGCTCGGCATCCTGATGCCGTTCTTCTTCCTGATCTCCAACATCCTGGGCAACGTCGGCGCCACGAAGAAGGTCGGCCGCTATCTGCCCGATCAGGCAGGCAGCAGCATCATGCGCGTGGTCACCCCGGTGGACGACGACACGCCGTACGGGCCCTGGGGCGGCCTCGGCATCATGGCGCTGTGGGTGCTGGCCGCGCTGCTCGGCGGGTTCCTGCTGCTGAAGAAGCGCGACGCGTGATCAGAGGCCTGACCAGGAGAAACGTACATGCCAAGGCGGCACCCCTGTGACCTGCGCGGTTTTACTTACTCTTGAGCGGAACCGTCAACGCCCGGATAAGCTCCTACACCTTACGGGGGCGTGCGCCCCGACGTCCTGAGACGAGACGTCCTGAACCGTTCGATGGGTGCGGAGCATGATCGAGGCAGTCGGCCTGACTAAGCGCTATGGCGCAAAGACAGCCGTGTACAACCTTTCCTTCCAGGTGCGGCCGGGGGCCGTCACCGGCTTTCTGGGGCCCAATGGCTCCGGCAAGTCGACGACGATGCGCATGATCCTCGGCCTGGACAACCCCACCTCCGGGCAGGTGACGATCGGCGGCTACCCGTACCGCAAGCTGCCGAACGCCGCCCGCCAGGTCGGTGCCCTCCTCGACGCCAAGGCGGTGCACGGCGGCCGGTCCGCCCGCAACCATCTGCTGTCCCTGGCCCAGCTGTCGGGCATCCCGGCCCGCCGGGTGGACGAGGTGCTCGGGGTGGTCGGCCTCCAGGACGTGGCCAAGAAGCGCTCCAAGGGCTTCTCGCTCGGCATGGGCCAGCGGCTCGGCATCGCCGCCGCCCTGCTCGGCGACCCCCAGGTGCTGCTCTTCGACGAGCCGGTCAACGGCCTCGACCCCGAGGGCATCCTCTGGGTGCGCAACCTGATGAAGGCGCTCGCCGCTGAGGGCCGTACGGTCTTCGTGTCCTCGCACCTGATGAGTGAGATGGCGCTGACCGCCGACCACCTGATCGTGATCGGGCGCGGCCAGCTGCTCTCCGACATGAGCGTCAAGGACTTCATCTCGGCGAACTCCGCCGACTTCGCGCGGGTGCGCACCCCGGACACCGAGCCGCAGCTGCGCGAGAAGCTGACGTCCGCGCTGACCGAGGCGGGCGGCCAGGTGCTGCCCGAGCAGGACGGCGCGCTGCGGGTCATGGGGCTGCCGCTGCCCCGCATCAGCGACCTCGCGCACGAGGCCGACGTACGGCTGTGGGAGCTGTCCCCGCACCAGGCCTCCCTGGAGGAGGCGTACATGCGGATGACGCAGGGCGCCGTCGACTACCGCTCGACGACCGACCAGAAGGCCGGGCTGCAGCAGCCCCTGCCGCCCGGCGCACAGCCGCCGATGCCGGTGCCGGGCCAGGGCCAGCCCGGCTGGTACGCGCCGCCCGCGCCGCAGCAGGGCGGCCAGCCGTTCGCGCCGCCGCAGGGGCAGCCGCCGGCCGGTCCGTACGGGGCTCCGGCGCCCGGCGCCGCGCCCGCCCCGGCTCCGGGCCAGCAGCCGAACCCGTACGCCCAGGCCGCGCCCCAGGCCCCCGCGCAGCCGGCCGCCGCCCCTGCCGCGCCGGCCCCTGCCCAGCCGTCCGCCGCGCCGGCCGCCGCGCCCGCGCCCGCCGCCGATCTGACCAAGTCCGAGGACGCCCGATGAGCACGCCCCAGCCGCAACTCGCCCAGCAGCCACCCGCCCCGCACTGGCAGGGCGCGCCGGGCACGTCGTACACCTCGCCGATCCCGGTGGTGCGCACGCACCTCGGGCACGCGATCGTCTCCGAGTGGACGAAGATCAAGTCCGTGCGCTCGACGATGTGGACCCTGGGTGTCTTCGTCGTCCTCCTGCTCGGTCTCGGTCTGCTCTTCGCCGTCATCGCCGCGTCCGCGGACATGAACCTGGAGGGTGAGTCCCCCCTGGGGCTCGGCCTGTTCGGGGTGATGATCGGCAGCGTCTGCCTCATCACGCTCGGCGTGCTGACCACCGCCTCGGAGTACGGCACCGGCATGATCCGGACCACGCTGACCGCGTGCCCGAGCCGCAGCCGGGTGCTGGCCGCGAAGGCGATCGTGTTCTTCGCGCTGGCGTTCACGATCACCCTGGTGGCCACCTCGCTCGTCGCCTTCCTCCAGGTGGCGATCCTGGAGGGCACCAACGCGGCGGACCCGACCGGCGAGGAGTGGGTCAAGGCGACCGTCGGCGTGAGCCTGTTCCTCGCGCTGTTCGGTCTGCTGTCGCTGCTCGTCGGCTCGCTGATCCGCCACTCGGCGGGCGCGATCACCATCATGCTGGGTGTGTTCCTGGCGCCGCTGGTCATCGCGATCTTCATGTTCGCGGAGTCCCTGCGGGACGTGCAGGAGTTCCTGCTCAACTACTCGATCCCGAGCCAGCTCGGCGTCTTCTACGGCGCTGAACTCGGCGCGTCCGGCCCGTCCGGCTGGGACCCGCTGTGGATCATGCTGAGCCTGGTGGCTGTCACGTTCGTCGGCGCGTTCGCCCTGTTGGAGAAGCGGGACGTGTAACCGGGGGACGGACGCCCGGAGTCGGGGTTCAGCACCTCGGTGCGTTGCGGGACCGCTGCACCCGCGTGGTGCGGCGGTCCTTCGCGTTCCAGCAGGCCTTGTGCCAGTGGCGGCGCTCGTCGACACCCGAGTGCTCGGGCCAGGCGACGACGTGCGGGACCCCGGAGGGGATCATCTGGTCGCAGCCCGGGCAGCGATAGGTCTTGCCGGCCGCGCTCGCGCCCGCCACATGGCGCACGTTCCACTCCTCGCCCTGCCAGCGCTCGCTGGACTGCCAGCCGCCGTACCGGTCCGAACGGTCCTCGTCGGCGCTCCGGGCCGACGGACCCGACCGGCCATCGTCCTTGGGACGGTTGCGACGCGGGGACACGGGACACCTCACGGGGCTATACAGGGAGCAGGGTGGGTGTCCAGCCTACGCGGGCCCGAGGGGGGTACGCGTACGGCACCAATCGCCTCAGAACGCCCTCCGCTCGCCGCATTCTGCAGACAATCGGCAAATCTCGCCGCCAGGCCGTGTCTTCGGCACGTGTCAGAGGGTTATGCCGGGTGGGGGAGCTCCCGAGTCGGGGCCGAGGAAGCAGGAAGTGCGATGCGCGTAGGAACATTTGTACTGGGAGCCCAGTTCCCCGGCCAGGGGCAGGGAGAGGCTCTCCACCGGACGGTGCGGACGGCGGATGTGGCCGAGGAGGCCGGGCTGGACTCGGTCTGGCTGGCCGAGCACCATTTCGTGCCGTACGGGACGTGCCCGTCGGCGATCACCCTCGCCGCGTTGCTGCTGGGGCGCACCCGGCGGATCCGCGTCGGCACGGCGGTCAGCGTGCTGCCCACCGTGCATCCCGTCGCCCTGGGCGAGCAGGCCGCCCTGCTGCATGTGACGTCCGGGGGACGCTTCTCGCTGGGCGTCGGGCGCGGCGGCCCCTGGGTGGATCTGGAGGTGTTCGGCGCCGGACTCCAGGCATACGAGCAGGGGTTCCCTGAATCACTCGATCTGCTGTTGCGCTGGCTGAGGGAACCCTCGGTCGCGGCCTCGGGGGAACGATTCAGCTTCCGTGAGGTCCCCGTCGTCCCGAGGCCGTCGGAGGCCCTGCACGACACACCCGGTCCCGAGGTCGTGGTCGCCTGCACCTCGCCGACGAGCGTACGGCTGGCGGCCGAGCGGGGGCTCTCGATGCTCCTCGGCATGCATGTCGGGGACGAGGAGAAGGCGGAGATGGTGGCGATGTGGCGCAGGTGCGCCCGGACCGCAGGCCGTTCGACGGAGGAGATCTCCGCCGCGGCCCATGTGTCCGCCGGCGTCTGCCAGGTCGCGGACCGGCGCACCGACGCCGTGGAGGCACTCACCAAGGCCATGCCGGGCTGGCTGAAGCAGGGCCTGGACGCCCATGTGACCGTCGACGGCCGCGCCCGCACCATGCGGGACCCGGTGGCGTACACCGAACTGCTCTGCGGGCTCCATCCGGTGGGGACGCCGCGGCTGTGCGCCGACCGGCTCGCGGCGACGAGTGAGCGCACGGGCATCTCCCGCTTCGCCCTGCTCGTCGAGGGCTCCGGCGATCTGGCGGCGACGGAGGAGAACGTACGGCGACTCGGTGCCGAGGTGCTGCCTCACCTCGGCTGAGCCTTGCCGTGTCGTACCGGGTAGCTTGCCGCCCCGCTCTACTGATGCACCTCCCGCGGTTGGAGCGGCAAGCCGCGCAGCGTCACCGCCTCAGCAGTCCCGGAGTTCCGGGGACTGGTTGAGGAGCTGACCACGGACCGAGGTGAAGCGGGCCAGCCTGTCGTCCACCGACGGGTCCAGCGGGAACACCGCCACCCGGTGGCAGTTCTGGAAGGCCAGCCGCACGCCGAAGTGCCGCTGCAGGGCGCCGCGTATCGCGTCGCTGGCGAGCGCGCGCAGCAGCTGTCCGCGTGCCTGCTCGTCCGGCGGGGGCGTCTGGTTGTCGGCGAACTCTCCGCCTTCGACCTTCAGCTGGACCACCAGGGAGCTGATCATCTCCCACGCGTAGGGCAGGGAGGTCCGGACGCAGTCGACGAAGGCGGCTTCGTCGACCTCGCCTCGCTCGGCCTGTTCGAGTAGGGCCGGTGAGACGTCGAGCGACATGGGTACTCCTCTCGCACCCCCGCAACAACAGGGGTTGACGGACAGGGTCGGGGTTCGCGTTACCGAACACGCAGAGTGCACGGTTCGCGACCTCCCGTTTCTACGTTAAGCAACCGAACGTGACCGCACCAGGAGATTGCGCGCACCGACCTCACGCGGGACGCACACAATCAGCCAATGCCGAACGAGAGTTGACAGCGGCACATGCCACAGGACGACAAAACCCCGCGGACGGGCGCCGGGAGGGGTGACTCAGGGCGACAGACGCCGACGGGGTCGTCGTGACGGTCGAATCGCGCGCACCCACCGCCGTCGAGTAGCGTTGCCGACCATGCGTCTCGTCATTGCCCGCTGCTCCGTGGACTACGCGGGCCGGCTCACCGCCCACCTCCCCTCGGCCCCCCGTCTGATCCTGGTGAAGGCGGACGGCAGCGTCTCGATCCACGCGGACGACCGGGCCTACAAGCCCCTCAACTGGATGTCGCCGCCGTGCACCTTGAAGGAGGACACGGGAGACTCCGACGGCACGGCGGCCGTCTGGACCGTCATCAACAAGGCGGGCGAGAAGCTCATCATCACCATGGAGGAGGTCCTGCACGACTCCTCGCACGAGCTGGGTGTCGACCCCGGTCTGATCAAGGACGGCGTGGAGGCGCATCTGCAGGAGCTGCTCGCCGACCGCATCGAGACCCTGGGCGAGGGCTACACCCTCATTCGCCGCGAGTACATGACGGCCATCGGCCCGGTCGACATCCTGTGCCGGGACGCCGAGGGCATGACCGTCGCGGTGGAGATCAAGCGGCGCGGCGAGATCGACGGCGTCGAGCAACTCACCCGTTACCTGGAGCTGTTGAACCGCGACCCTCATCTCGCGCCGGTCCGCGGCATCTTCGCCGCGCAGGAGATCAAGCCCCAGGCCCGGGTTCTCGCCACCGACCGGGGCATCGGCTGCCAGGTCCTCGACTACGACGCCCTGCGCGGCATCGAGGACGACAAGCTGCGGCTGTTCTGAGCCATTTCACGACGAGGGGCCGGGTCCGTGGAAACGGACCCGGCCCCTTCTCGGTGATCGGGACGTCAGGCCGCGGACTCGCCGGGCGTCTCGGCGCCGCTCTGCGAGGCGCTCGCCGAGATGCCGTTGGACGGCGAGGTGCCGCTGGTGGTCCCCGCGGTCGTCCCGCTGTCGGCGCCGCCCGTGGTGCCGTCGGTGGTCGTCCCGCCGTCCGTGGTGCCCCCGGTTGTTCCGCCGTCGGCGCCGCCCGTGGTGCCGTCGGTGGTCCCGCCGTCGGTGCCGCCGGTCGTTCCGTCCGTGGTTCCGCCGTCGGCGGTACCGCCGTCCGCACCGCCGGTGGAGCCGTCCGTGGTCCCGCCGTCCGCACCGCCGTCGGCACCGCCCGTGGTCCCGCCCGTCGTTCCTCCGGTGCTCCCGCCGGTCGTCCCTCCGTTCGTGCCGCCGCCGGAGGAGCCCGAGGAGCCGCCCCCGCTCGTCCCGCCGTCCGACGAACCGGACGATTCGGAGGGCGACGGCTCGGCGTCGTCCGACGGCTTGGCCGTCTCACTGGGCGTCGGGTCGTCGGCGGTGCCGTACGTCCCGTCGGGGCCGGGATCGCTCGGCTCGGGAAGCACGCCGGGGCCGTCGTCGCCCTCGCCCTGCTTGGCGCGGTCGGCGCCGAGGCCACCGCCGTCGGCGCCCTCGCTGGCGGAGGGGTTGACGCCGATCCGCTCGGCGGGGGTGTTGTTCTTGTCCGAGGTCGCGCCGAGGGTCACCACGGTGCCGAGAACGGCGGCGAGCAGGGCGCCCGCCCCGGCGGCCACCAGGTTGCGCCGGGCGCCGCCGACGAAGCCCTTGAGCACACCGCCCTTGTGGGCGGGTGAGCCGCCTCCCGTGTGACGGGTGACGAGGGTGGACGCCCCCGTCGACAGGGTCGGGCCGACCGCCGTACCGAAGGCGGCCGGGGTGTGCCCGGAGGGCACTCCACCGGGCGGTGCGGCCGACTCCTCGCGCCGGGCGTCGGGCACCTCCTCCCCCGCCGCCGTGCCCCCGCCGGGCGGGGTCGCTCCGGAGCGGTCGGCGACCAGGGCGAGGGCCCTGCGGCCGGCGACGGTGCCGCGCTTGTCGGCGAGGGCACCGCGCAGCCCGATGGACGCCTCCAGCTCGGTGCGGGCCTCGTCGAGCCGGCCGAGGCACAGCGCGAGGACACCCAGCTCGTGGTGGAAGTAGGCCTGCTCGCCCGCCTCGCCGGCGAGGCGGGCCGCCTCCACGCCCGACCTGAGCGCCCGCTCCCAGGCGTTCCAGTGCAGGCCCGCCGCGAACGCGGGCGCCGCCTGCCGGGCGAGTTGCACCGCGACGCTCTCCTGCTCGTCCCCGGAGGGCTCGGTGAGCGGCCCGAGAGCGGTGAGCGCGGCGAGCAGGGCGTCCGCCTCGGCGGAGACCCTCTCGGGGGTGACCGACGGGTGTCCGGCCCACCAGGCGTAGTGCTGTGCGGCCGTACGGGCTCTGTCCTCGGCGCCGTCGCCGTATCCGGCGGCCATCAGCTGGGTCCGCACGCCCGCCGCGAGCCGGTAACGCGCGCCGGCCGGGGTGACCAGGGCGCAGCCGACCAGCTCGCCGAGGGCGGCGTCGGCATGGGTGTCGCCCACGAGGGCGGGCAGATGTGCCTGGTGCGGGACCTCCCCGTCGAGGACGACCGCGAAGCGCAGGGTTTCGCGCGCCGAGGCGCTCAGCCGGGAGGCGAGCAGCGCGGCGGGCGCGGCCCCCTCGGCGAGCGAGGGCAGCGGTATGTCGTCTCCGTCCGCGGCGGGCTCGGAGTGCGCCTCGACCGGCGGCGCGTCCTGGAAGACCCCGAACTCGTCGACGGCGTCCTCGCCGGCCCGCTGCCGGTCCCGTTGCCTGAGCAACGCCCCGGCCTGGGTGAACCGCAGCGGCAGGCCCTCGGACTCGAACCAGAGGTCACCCGCCCAGTTCGCCTCGTCCTCGGTGAGGCTCCGTCCGACGGCGCGCTCCAGCAGCTCCACGCTGCCGGCCCGGTCGAAGCCGCCGAGGACGATCTCCTCCAGGGGCGCGTCGGGGGACGGCAGGGGGGTTTCGGGGGTGGCGGCGATCAGGAAGGCGCACTCGGGGGTCGCGTCGAGGAGTTCGTCGAGCTCGGCGCCACCGAACTCCAGGTCGTCCAGGACGACGACGGCGCCGATCTCCCGCACGAGGGCGAGGAACGGCTCACGGCCGAGCCGGTGCGCGGGCGCGCTGTGCACGGTCGCGAACAGGTCGTGGAGCAGGTCGTCCGCGGTGCGCCGGAATCCGGAGAGCCGGACGACTCCGTCGGGCGCGAGGTCGGCGCAGTCCTCGGCGACGGCGTCGAGGAGGGTGGTGCGGCCCGAGCCGGGGGCGCCGGTGAGGCGGACGGAGCGGCCGCGCGCGAGCAGCCGTACCAGCCGTCCCCGTTCGTCGTCCCGCTGGAGCAGGGGCAGCTTGGGCAGGGTGGGGCCCGGGGGCACCGGTGGCCGGGCGGCGCGGTCGATCTCGGCGCGCTCGGCCGGGGCGTGCTTATCGGGCCGACCGGGCAGCTCGCCGGGCGGGCAGTTCTCGATCTCGCTGCCGTCCACGGGGTTGACGGTCAGCAGGAAGTCGCCCGAGACCAGCTGGACGGTGCGGGCGAGTGCCGGAGCGTGCCGGTCGAAGTCCTGGGTCAGCGCCTCACGTGGTGGGCGCCTGCCGGACGCCTGTGCGTCGTCGTGGCCGTGCTCGGATGCCCGGTTCGTCGGGTCCATAGGTTCTAGCCCCCCAAAAGCGTCTCGTGTGCTGGAGCCCCTCCCGGCCTTGTCGCACACCGCGCTGTCGCTTCTGGTCCGGAACCCGCTCGAGGGTTGCTGGCAGCGGGCAGCCGAACCCTAAACCTTCGCACAGTATCTCCGACAGTCCGGGGTACCGCGCCGCCCGAGACTTCACAGTCTCGTGAGAATTGGGCGTGTGGTGCGTTTCGCCCCCATGGTCCTCACGGCCCCCGGGGACAGCCGTGACGACCGAGTGTCCCGCACACACCGGGCCATACGTACGAACCCGCACGTCTGTTCACACCCGGGGCAGTGACTCCAGTCCGATGCCGCCCTCGATCGCCAGGATCCGGTGCAGTCGTGTGGCCACGAGCAGCCGCTGCATCTGCGGCGGTACACCGCGCAGCACCAGCCGCCTTCCGCACCGTCCCGCCCGCCGGTGGGCTCCCATGATCACACCGAGTCCGGTGGCGTCCCAGGAGTCCAGCTCTGACAGGTCGAGCACCAGGTCGCCGGCTCCGTCGTCGACGGCCGAGTGCAGGACCGTACGGGCGTCCGCCGCGCTGCGTACGTCGAGGCGGCCCCCGACGACCAGCTCGGCGTGGTCGCCCCTGATGTACATAAGCGCTCCCGTGAGTGCGTCTCGTACTCCGTGGTCTGAGTGATGCAACGTCTGACGGCGTTTGACACCGCCAGGTTGCCGTCTGTGAGCGAACCGATACCGAATTCACCTCAAGGGGTGAGGCCCCGGAGGCCCGTGCGTTCACTCGCGCGGCTCATGCCGACGGGTGACGCGTGTGCCGGCGTCAGTGCTTGTAGAAGCCCTGCCCGCTCTTGCGGCCGATGTCACCGGCGTCCACCATCCGGCGCATCAGCTCCGGCGGGGCGAACTTCTCGTCCTGGGACTCGGTGTAGATGTTGCTGGTGGCGTGCAGCAGGATGTCGACGCCCGTCAGGTCGGCGGTGGCCAGCGGTCCCATCGCGTGGCCGAAGCCCAGCTTGCAGGCGAGGTCGATGTCCTCGGCGGTGGCGACGCCCGACTCGTACAGCTTGGCGGCCTCGACGACCAGCGCGGAGATCAGACGGGTCGTCACGAAGCCGGCCACGTCGCGGTTGACGACGATGCAGGTCTTGCCGACCGACTCGGCGAACTCCCGCGCGGTGGCGAGCGTCTCGTCGCTCGTCTTGTAGCCGCGGACCAGTTCGCAGAGCTGCATCATCGGGACGGGCGAGAAGAAGTGGGTGCCGACGACGCGCTCCGGCCGCTCCGTCACCGCCGCGATCTTGGTGATCGGGATGGCGGAGGTGTTGGAGGCGAGCACGGCGTCCTCGCGGACGACCTTGTCGAGCGCCCGGAAGATCTCGTGCTTCACTTCGAGCTTCTCGAAGACGGCCTCGACGACGATGTCCGCGTCGGCCGCCGCGTCGAGGTCGGTGGTGGCGGTGATCCGCCCCAGCGCCGCCTCGGCGTCCTCGGCCGCCAACTTGCCCTTGCTCACGAACTTGTCGTACGACGCGGTGATGCCGCCGATGCCACGGTTCAGCGCCTCGTCGGTGACATCGCGCAGGACGACGTCCCAGCCCGCCTGCGCGGACACCTGGGCGATACCGGACCCCATGAGTCCGGCTCCGATGACGGCGAGCTTCCGTGCCACTGTGCGACTCCCCTGATACGCGCTGTTGATGTGTTGCCTCTCGGGCGGACACTAGCGCCCGTGAGGGGCCGTGTGACCGCTTAGTAATGCGAGTCACGTCTCAAGGGACGGACATCACACCGGCAGCGCTCACTCGGAGGGTCGGACGGCGTAGTTGAGCACCGCCTCGCTCAACAGCCCTTCCATGTCGTCCAGGAGGAGAAGCACCTCTCGGGACACTTCGTCCGGATTGTGCCCGGCGAGCATCCGGCGGCCGACGACGGCCATCGTCGTCTGGTGAACCCAGTTGATCTGACCGGCGATCAGGGTCGGCGCGGGGTCGCCGGCCGGGGCGCCGGTCTCCTCGCGAAGGACCCCCTCCAGGTTGTCCTGGATCTCCTGCTGGATGCTCCACAGCCGGGAACGCAGGGCGGGCGCCTCGTGGATGACCGTCATGAAGCGGTCGTACCCCTCCATCAGGCCGACGCGCGGTGAGACGGCCTCGACCTCGGCGCGCAGTTCGCGCAGCACGGCCGCGACGGCCGACTCGCCGGGGTCGCGGCCGCGCACCCAGCGGGCGAGGCGCTCGACGACGCCCGCGCTGCGGTCGAAGAAGAGATCCTCCTTGGAGGGGAAGTAGTTGTAGACGGTGTTCACCGAGACGTCGGCCGCGTCGGCCACATCCTGCATCGTCACCGTCACGAAGCCGTGCTCCAGGAACAGGCCGGTGGCGATGTCCGAGATCCGCTGCCGCGTCTCGCGCTTCTTGCGCTCCCTGAGCCCCTCCGCCATGCCCACATCCTAGGCACCGCCTTGATCATTGGACTCGGTGAAAAATTGGTGTCATTGCAAATTTTCAGGGACTCTGTTTTTCTGGAGCCATGCCCATCATCAGTACGGCCGGTCTGGCCCGTACCTTCCAGACGAAGCGCGGCCCCGTGGAGGCCGTGCGAGGAATCGACCTCACCGTCCGCTCCGGCGAGATCCTCGGCTTCCTCGGCCCGAACGGCGCCGGGAAGACCACCACCCTGCGGATGCTCACCACCCTGCTGCCCCCGACCGGCGGCGCGGCCACGGTCGCGGGCCACGACCTGGCCGGCGACCCGGCCGGGGTCCGCCGGGCCTGCGGCTATGTGGCGCAGTCGGGCGGGGTGGACCCGCAGATCACCGTGCGGGAGGAGCTGGTCACCCAGGGGCGGCTCTACCGGCTGACGAAGTCCCAGGCGGTGGGACGAGCCCGGGAGTTGGCCCACGATCTCGACCTGAGCGAGCTGCTCGACCGCAAGTGCGCCGCGCTCTCCGGCGGCCAGCGACGCCGTCTCGACATCGCCATGGCGCTCACCCACCGGCCGCGGGTGCTGTTCCTCGACGAGCCGACGACGGGACTCGACCCCGGAAGCCGCGCCGACCTGTGGGACCTGGTCCGCCGCCTGCGCGACAAGCACGGCACCACGGTGTTCCTGACCACGCATTACCTCGACGAGGCGGACGCCCTCTCCGACCGGCTCGTCGTGGTCGATCAGGGGCGGATCGTCGCCGACGGCACGCCGAGCGCGCTCAAGCTCCGCCACGCCGGGTCGGTCGACGCCTCGCTCCAGGACGCCTTCCTCGCCATCACCGGCCGCGGTCCCGCGCCGGCGGAATCCGCTCCCGTAGCTGTTTAGGACTCCCGATGCTTCTTCACGACACGGCGCTGATCTTCGGACGTTATGCCCGCCAGACCCTGCGCTCCCGTTTCGCGATGCTGTTCGGCGTGCTCATGCCGCTGTTGTATCTGCTCTTCTTCGGCCCGCTGCTCACCGGCCTTCCGCTCGGTTCACGTGGCAGTTCCTGGCAGGTGCTGGTGCCCGGCCTGCTGCTCCAGCTGAGCCTGTTCGGCGCCTCCTTCGCGGGTTTCATGGTCATCCTGGAGAAACAGTCCGGTGTGACCGAGCGGATGCGGGTCACACCGGTGAGCCGCCTGGCCCTGCTGCTGGGCCGGGTGCTGCGGGACGCGGCGGTCTTCGTCCTCCAGGCGGTGCTGCTGGTCCTCGCGGCCCTGGTCATGGGGTTGCGCGCCCCCGTCGCCGGCATCCTGATCGGCTTCGTCTTCGTCGCCCTGCTGACGGTCTCCCTCGCCTCGCTGTCGTACGCGCTCGCCATGAAGGCCCGCTCGCAGCACGAGTTCGGTCCCGCGGTCAACGCCCTGACGATGCCCTCGATGCTCCTGTCGGGCCTGATGCTGCCGATGTCCCTGGCCCCCGGCTGGCTCGACCTCCTGTCCCACTTCGTACCGTTCCGCTATCTGGTCGACGCGATGCGGGACGCCTACGTCGGCGTGTACACGACCTCGTCCATGCTGTACGGCGTCCTGGCCGCCGTCGGTCTCACGGCGTTCGCCGTGACGGTGGGCACACGGGTCTTCCGGACGGCCGGGGCGTAACTACGCTGGCCACATGGTCAATCTGACGCGCATCTACACCAGGACCGGCGACAAGGGCACCACCAACCTCGGGGACATGAGCCGGGTGCCCAAGACCGACCTGCGGATCTCGGCGTACGCGGACGCCAACGAGGCGAACGCGGTGATCGGTACGGCGATCGCGCTGGGCGGGCTGGACCAGGAGGTCGTGAAGGTCCTCACCCGGGTGCAGAACGACCTCTTCGACGTCGGCGCCGACCTGTCCACGCCCGTCGTCGAGGACCCGCAGTTCCCGCCCCTGCGTGTCGAGCAGTTCTACATCGACAGGCTGGAGGCCGACTGCGACCGCTTCAACGAGCGACTGGAGAAGCTCCGCTCCTTCATCCTGCCGGGTGGTACAGCCGGCGCGGCCCTCCTCCACCAGGCCTGCACCGTCGCCCGCCGCGCCGAACGCTCGACCTGGGCCGCCCTGGAGGCCCACGGCGACACCATGAACCCCCTCACCGCCACCTACCTCAACCGCCTCTCCGACCTGCTGTTCATCCTGGCCAGGACCGCGAACAAGGAGACGGGGGACGTGCTGTGGGTGCCGGGCGGAGAACGCTGACCGGATGACACCGGCGCGGGCAGGCGCACGGAAAGGGGCGTGGGGGGGGGGGGGGGGGGGGGGGGGGGGGGGGGGGAAGGGGGGGGGGGGGGGGGGGGGGGGGGGGGGGGGGGGGGGGGGGGGGGGGGGGGGTCCTGGGGTTCCCAATAAGTGTAGTGATTCTCTATGAAGAA
>NZ_JBVIDX010000027.1:30240-40304 GCF_055572155.1 Streptomyces sp. NPDC030814 | reverse complement strand
GCGTCACCCGCACCGCTGTCGCCGCGTGGTACGGCGACGACGTTGCAAAACCGCTCCCACTATTCTGTCCCCCGTTCCCCCCCCCCTCCCTCCCTCTCCCCTCCCCCCCCCCCCCCCCCCCCCCCCCCCCCCCCCCCCCCCGCCCCCGAACGGCGCCGAGCCCCCGCGCCGTGGGCGAGCCGAGGGGTCACTGAGGGGCCGACGTCACCGGGGCGACGACGCCATCGGGCTGTCGACGCCGCTGGGGCGACGACGGCCATCGGGCTGTCGATGCCACTGGGGCGACGACGGCCATCGGGCTGTCGGTGCCACCGGGGTAACCGGGGTAACCGGGCCGACGGTGCCACCGGGCCAACCGGGTTGTCAGCGCGACCCGACCGACAGCGCCGACGGGCTGCCGGTGCGGGGGTAACGGCGCGACCCCGCCTCGGGCACTGCTCGGCCGACACCGCCACCCGGGCCAACACCGCCACCGGGCCAACCGGGCTGTCGACGCCGCCGCGGTGGCGGCCCGCCCCGGCCGACAGCGCCACCGGGCTGCTGGTGCCCCCAGCCACCGGCGCCACCCGGCCGCCGGGCTGCCGGTGCCGCTGGGGTAACGGCGCGACCCCGCCTCGGGCACTGCTCAGCCGACACCGCCACCCGACCGACGGCGCCACCGGGCCAACCAGGTTGTCAAGGGCGCCGCGGTGGCGGCCCGCCCCGGCCGACAGCGCCACAGGACTGCTGGTCTCCCCCAGCCATCACCGCCACCCGGCCGGCGCCGCGCCCCTACCGCACCCCCGCCCGCTCCTTCCCCCGCTCGGCCCGTCCGTCACCCTCCGGTGCCTTCTTCGGCCAGATCGTGTACGCCAGGGCGACCAGCCCGTGGATCCCGGCCGCCCGGAGCGCCGCCCACTGGAACGACCTCAGCGACTCGACGTTCCCGTCGTCGCCGACGTACCAGACGGCCGCCTGGAGCAGTGCCAGCGCGACACCGGCCGCCACCACGGTCCGCAGCCAGAGCGCGCCCTCGTGCCGGGCCCTCGCCATGCCGTACTTCGGCGGCCCCACCGGCTTCGGCCCGCCGGCCAGGCGATGCGCGGCATGGCCGTCCAGCCGGCGGATCATGTAGTGCCCGTACCCCACGGTGAACCCGATGTAGAGGGCCGCCAGGCCGTGCTCCCAGCTCGGCTCCGCGCCGTTCTTCAGGTCGATCGCGGTCACCACGAAGAGCACCAGTTCCAGCAGGGGCTCGCACAGCAGCAGGACCACACTCGTCCGGCGCCACCTCAGCAGATAGCGGACGGCCAGGGCGAGGGCCAGCAGCGCCCAGAAGCCGACCTCGCAGGCGATGATCAACGCGACGATCACGACTCGCTCCTTTCGTTCACCCTTTCAGGCTCCCGACGGGACCGGCCGGAATCGTCGTCGGCGATGACGAACCCGCGGTACACCGAAAGATGCACTCCAGGACCGTTCCCGGGCATCAGGCGGCGCGCACCCGCCCCGTGTTGGATGGGGACATGGCCGTACGACCGCCCCACCCGCACCCCTTCGACGTGCGCGCCGCCCTCGCCGGACTGCTCGGTGGCCTGCTGCTGTGGGGGCTCCACCTCGCGACCCGCCCGGCCCACGACCCGATCGTGCTGCTGGACGGCCGCTGGTGGATCCTGCTGCCCCTGGTGGTGACGGCGGCCTGCGAGTCGGTGCGCCGCGTCCTGCCCCGCACCGCCGTGCTGGTCGGATGGGCGGCGCTGACCGTGGACACCATCACACAGGGCAACCTGGTCACGGTCGTGATGTTCACCGACCTGGTGTACGCGGCCGTGGTCTACGGTCCACCCGCCACCGCCCGCCGCGTCCTGTGGGTCTCCGGGGTGCTCACCGCGGTCGGCACAGTCGTGCCGGTGGCGGTCTGGCGGGTGCCGGAGGCGGTGCTCGTCGGCGCGGTCATCGGCCTGGTCGCCTTCATGCCCGCCGCCACCGGCTGGATCGTCCGCAACCACCGCGACGCCGCCGAGGCCGCCCGGCTCCGCGCCGAACAGACCGCGCTCCTGGCCGAGATGGACCGCGTCCAGGCCGTCGTGTCCGAACGCGCGCGCATGGCCAGGGAGTTGCACGACATGGTCGCCAACCACCTGTCGGCGATCGCGATCCACTCCACCGCCGCGCTCTCCCTCGACGACCCGGAGACTTCCCGGCAGGCCCTCGGGGTGATCCGCGAGAACAGCGTCGAGGGCCTCGCCGAGATGCGCCGGCTGATCGGCATCCTCAGGGACACCGGCGACGACAACGCTCCGGCCGCCGCCCCCACTCTCGACGGGCTCGGCGCACTGGTCGACGGCGCCCGCACCAACGGCCTGGACGTCACCCTCGACGCCGACCACGGCGACGCCCTGCCCGCGCCCGTGGGACTCGCGGCCTACCGCATCGTCCAGGAGTCCCTCACCAACGCCCTCAAGCACGCCTGCCCCGGACGGGTCACGGTGACCCTGCGGCAACCGGATGGCTCCCTCCACATCGCGGTGACCAGCCCGTACGGCGACCGGGACGACCCGAGCGCACCGGGCTCGGGCGCCGGTCTGGTCGGCATGCGGGAGCGTGTCGCGCTGTTGGACGGCACCTTCGAGGCGGGCCCCGAGAGCGCGGGGCACGGCAAGATCTGGGTCGTACGCGCCACCCTCCCGGTCACCGAAGGAGAACCCGCATGATCCGCGTGCTCGTCGCCGAGGACCAGTCCGCCGTACGCGCGGGGCTGGTCCTCATCCTGAGCAGCTCGCCCGACATCGAGGTCGTCGGCGAGGCCGCCGACGGCGAACGCGCGGTGGAACTGGCCCGGGAACTGCGCCCGGACCTGGTGCTGATGGACGTTCAGATGCCGCGCCTCGACGGGGTGTCCGCGACCCGCCAGGTCGTCGCCGAGGACCTCGCCGACGTCCTCGTCCTCACCACCTTCGACCTCGACGAGTATGTGTTCGGGGCGCTACGGGCGGGTGCCGCCGGGTTCCTGCTCAAGAACACGGAGGCGAAGGACCTCCTCACGGCCGTCCGGACAGTGGCGCGCGGTGAGGGGCTGATCGCCCCGGCCGTCACCCGGCGCCTGATCGCCGAGTTCGCCGCCGGGCCGGCCCGTGAGCCCACGGTCGACCGGTCGGCGCTCGACTCGCTGACCCGACGGGAGCGCGAGGTGCTCTCCTGTCTCGCTCAGGGGCTGTCCAACGCGGAGATCGCGGTGCGGCTCGACATGGCGGAGGCGACGGTGAAGACCCACGTCAGCCGGCTGCTGGGCAAGCTCGATCTGCGCAGCCGGGTCCAGGCGGCCGTGCTGGCCCAGGAACTGGGGATCTGACCCGCCGTACGGGTGTCCGGCGCGGTGCACTGGTCCAGACCCATTGACCTATGGTCCAGACCTTTCTATTCTCGCCGCACTGCGCCACGTCATGCTCATGCTCACGACACCCCACAAGGAGGCGCGTCATGCGCTTCAGGCACAGACTCGCGGCGGGCTTCGCCACCCTGCTGCTTCCCCTGACGGGCCTGGTCGGTCTCGCGACCCCGGCCCCCGCGGCGACCGCGTCTTCGGCAGCTACCGCCACCTACACCAGGACCCAGGACTGGGGCAGCGGCTTCGAAGGAAAGTGGACCGTCAAGAACACCGGCACCACCACGCTCAGCTCCTGGACCGTCGAGTGGGACTTCCCCTCCGGAACGTCGGTCACCTCGGCCTGGGACGCCGACGTGACCTCCTCCGGCTCCCACTGGACCGCCAGGAACAAGTCCTGGAACGGCACACTCGCCCCGGGCGCCTCCGTCTCCTTCGGTTTCAACGGGAGCGGCTCAGGCTCCCCGGCGAACTGCAAGCTGAACGGCGGCAGCTGCGACGGCGGCCCCAGCGTCCCCGGTGACGCGGCGCCCTCCGCGCCCGGCACCCCGACCGCGTCCGGCGTCACCGAGACCTCGGTCAAGCTCAGCTGGAGCGCGGCCACCGACGACAAGGGCATCAAGAACTACGACGTCCTGCGCGGCGGCACCAAGGTCGCCACCGTCACCGGCACCACCTACACCGACACCGGCCTGACCGCCGGCACCGACTACTCCTACACCGTCCAGGCCCGCGACACCGCCGACCAGACCGGCCCGCTCAGCGGCGCGGTCGCCGTCCGCACCACCGGCGGGGTCGTCGACCCGCCGCCCGGCTCCAAGGTCAAGCTCGGCTACTTCACCGAGTGGGGCGTCTACGGCCGCAACTACCACGTGAAGAACCTGGTGACCTCGGGCTCCGCCGCCAAGATCACCCACATCAACTACGCGTTCGGCAACGTCAAGAACGGCCAGTGCGTCCTGGACGACTCCTACGCGGCCACCGACAAGGCGTACACCGCCGACCAGTCCGTCAGCGGCACCGCCGACACCTGGGACCAGCCGCTGCGCGGCAACTTCAACCAGCTGCGCCAGCTCAAGGCGAAGTACCCGCACATCAAGGTCCTGTACTCGTTCGGCGGCTGGACCTACTCCGGCGGTTTCGGCCAGGCCGCGCAGAACCCGGCGGCGTTCGCCAGGTCCTGCAAGGCCGTCGTCGAGGACCCGCGCTGGGCCGATGTCTTCGACGGCATCGACATCGACTGGGAGTACCCGAACGCCTGCGGTCTGACCTGCGACACCTCGGGCCCGGCGGCCTTCAGGAACCTCATGTCCGCCCTGCGCTCCGAGTTCGGCTCGAACTACCTGGTCACCGCGGCCATCACCGCCGACGGCTCCTCCGGCGGCAAGATCGACGCGGCCGACTACGGTGGCGCCGCCTCGTACCTCGACTGGTACAACGTGATGACGTACGACTACTTCGGCGCGTTCGACAAGGACGGCCCGACCGCACCGCACTCCCCGCTCACCTCCTACCCCGGGATCCCGCAGGCGGGCTTCAACTCCGCCGACGCCATCGCCAAGCTGAAGTCGAAGGGCGTGCCGTCCGCCAAGCTGTTGCTGGGCATCGGTTTCTACGGCCGTGGCTGGACCGGCGTCACCCAGTCCGCCCCCGGCGGATCGGCGACCGGCGCGGCACCCGGCACCTACGAGGCCGGCATCGAGGACTACAAGGTCCTGAAGAACTCCTGCCCGGCCACCGGCACCATCGCGGGCACGGCCTACGCGCACTGCGGCACCAACTGGTGGAGCTACGACACACCCGCCACCATCGGCACCAAGATGGCCTGGGCCAAGAACCAGAACCTGGGCGGCGCGTTCTTCTGGGAGTTCAGCGGCGACACGAGCAACGGAGAGCTGGTGACCGCGATCAACAACGGCCTGAAGTGACCGACGGAGGAACAGCCTGAGGACACGGACGCTCCCCCGCACCTGGTCCGGGGGAGCGTCCGCCCGCCCACACCGGCGGCCGACCTCTCCGTCGTTCACACGACGACGAAGGCGTGTCTGTCGCCGAGCCGGGTCAGGGACGTCCGGCCCGGTACGCCGTCGGCGTCACGGCCCCGATAGGACCCACCCGCACGGCTGCGTTGCCAGGCGGCGTACGCCGAGACGGTCTTCGTGCCGAACGAACCGTCCACATACCTGCGCTCCAGCAGTCCCTCCGCGGCGAGCGCCTCCTCCACCAGCCGGACGTCCCTCGGAGACGTACGATGCCCGTCGGGCGCCGGAGGATCCCTCCGCGCGGCGGCGACGACCCGGGCGAGGCTCACCTTCGGCCGGGCATCCCGGGACAGGGACAGCACCTTCCCGGTGTCGATCGCCCCAGGATCTCCATGGTCGTTTCCCGGTACGTGGCAGTGGCCGAAGTGCCCGCCGCCGGACTGCCACACCGTGCGTGAGCGGGGCGCCGAGCCCGGAGGGTACGGCGCGGGCGGTCCCGCCGGCCAGGCGTCAGGCACCCCCCAGGAGTGAACGGCGGCAAGGATCCTCTGCCATCCAGGCTTCTTCGAGGGGTCCCAGCCGTCGGTCCACGGCTGGGAGGCGCGGCCGAGGACCTCGATCTGGACACAGACCCGGCCCTCGCGATTGGTGCGCCGGGAGCCGTCGTTGCGCAGCGCCCGGGCCGAGTGGTGCAAGGGGCCGAACTGTCCGACGCGGTCGGTGACCGGGCAGTAGATGAGGTGCGGTTCTGCGGCCACTTCGAGCAGGTACGAGGCGACCGCCTCCAGATATCTGCCCCCGGCCGGGGACTCGGTGGTGTGATGCACCACCCTCGGCGGGTGGTGGGGCGTGTCCATCGGGCCCCCGATGACCCCGTCACCGAAGCGGATCGTGTCACTGATCCATGCCGTGCCCGTCTGCCCGGCGGCGGGCTGTGGCCCCTCGGCGAGCGCCGCGACCGGGGCCCCTCCCCCAGCCGGGCCGGGGTCGGCCGGCCTCCGGTCCCGGCGGCGAACCGGGGGCCGGTCGCCGTCGACGGGTTCGTACCAGTCCAATTCTCCGTCCGCACGCAGGACGAAGACCGATCCCGGACGTCCGGGATGCTCGACGACGACGTGGGATGCGGTGCCCGGAGCGGCGACGGCACGCACGGCACGCAGGTGCTCCACGTCCACGACGCCGCAGTAGGTGACGGACTGATCGGCGTGGACGACCGCCGCGTGGAAGGACGTCATCACGGAACCCCCTGCGTCTCAGATCTCGGGCGCGGCGACCCGCGGGTACGTCAAGCCGTTGCCGATGCCCGCCCGTGCGGTCGCCCGTACGGACACTGACCCGGCGGATCCGGGCGGGACGACGGCCGTGACCTGCGCCGGAGGGACCACGGTGCACGACGCGAGGCCGGAGCCGAACCGGACGTCGGTGGTGGCCCCGCGAGGTGCGCCGGTCAGTGCGACGACCGTGCCGCCCGTGACCGGCCCCGCAGTGGGCACGAGGGAGACCAGCGTCGGCGGGTCGAGGCAGATGTGGTCGGCGGGGTTGCTTGTTCCGCCAGGGGTGATCACGGTGACCGCCGCCGCCCCGGCCGAACGGACCGGAGTCACCGCGGTGATCCGGGTGGCGCTGCGGACGGCGGACGACGTCGCCGGCACCCCGTCGAACCGCACGATCGTCGCACCGGACGGATTCCCACCCGTGAGCCTCAGGGCCGTCCCCCCTGACACGGTCCCTGGCTGGGCGGCAGCCCCGACATGGCGGCGCTGTCGACGGTGAAGGATGCCGCCGCCTTCACCCCGATCCGGACGGTCAGCACCACCTTGAACCCGCTTCCCGCCACGGTGACAGTGGTACCGCCTGCGGTGGACCCCTGGTTGCGACTGACCGAGGAAACGACAAGGGGAAGCCATGGCACTACTCCTTGGGCGTAAGAAGGGACACATCAGCCGTACGGGTCACGTCACGGCGTGGCCACGGGGTGGAGCCCCGTCCGGGCGGAGGGGGGACTGCCGCCCGGACGGGGGGTCAGCGTCTCCCCGGCGGGGAGAGCGTCGGACCGGCCAGATGCCGGGCCCCGCGACGTGGGTGAAGCCGTCGGTGGCGGTCGCCGATTCGGCGGCGTTGGTCACGACCACGTCCACGGCTCCCGCGACACCCGGCGGGGTGCGCTGCAGCTTCCGCCGTCCCCCTGGGCAAGGAAAAAACCGACGAGCGCTGCCTGTCAGAACGTTCCCCCGGCTCGGGGATGGGCAGCCCGCCGGTTCACACTCTCAGTGACCCATACATCCGATCGGGCAACAAGAAGCTCTCGCCCTATTCACCCGAACGGAGTAAGCCCGGTCGCTTGTCCGTCCTCCGCCCCTCCCTCGTCTGCGACGGGGCAGACCTGCGTACGGCCAGGTCCCGGGCACCCCGGCACCTGGCCGTCCAGCACCTACGGCGTACAGCCGGGGACCGCTCCGGACGGCGCGCAGTTGTCGGGCGTGCTGTGGACGGCGGAGTCCCCGACCAGCGCGACCGAGCCGCCCAGACGGAAGATCCCACCGCCCTCGCCGCCCGCCCGGTTGTCGGAGACGTCACTGCCGAGCAGGACGGAGGTGCCGTCCGCGTGATAGAGCCCACCGCCGTCGAGTCCGCTGACATTGCGGTCCACGGTCGTGTTCAGCAGCCGCAGGGTGCCACCCAGGCCCAGGTTGACGATGCCGCCGCCGTGCGAGCCGGCCTTGTTGCCCGCCACCCGGCCGCCGGTGAGTGTGAGGCGACCGAGCGCCGTGAAGATGCCACCGCCTTCGAATGTCGTGGCGTGGTTGCCCTTGACCGTCGTCCCCCTGAGGACCGCGGTCCCGAACGTGGCCAGTCCCCCGCCTGTGGACACGGCCGTGTTGTCCGCGATGGCTCCCCCGCTCACCGTCAGCTGGGCGGACGCACCGACGTGCACGCCCCCGCCGTCGCCGGCGCGGTTGTCCGACACCGTGCTCTCGACGAGTCGCGCCCTGCCCTCGGACACCACCGCGATACCGCCGCCGATACCGGCGGCCCTGTTGCCGGCGACCCTGCCTCCGCTCAGCAGGAGCTTGCCCGCGGTGAGGATGCCTCCTCCGCCGGTGCCGTCGGCCGCCCTGCCACCGGACACGGTGATCCCGTCGAGAGTGAGAGATCCCCGGGGAGCGACCTCGACGACACGGAACGGCGTGTCCGAGTCACGGGAGATCGTCGCCCGGTAGCCACTGATCGTGACGTTCCCTGTGATGACGGGCAGTCCGTTCGCCCCGTCGGGGCCCTGGGCCGCCGGTGAGGTGAGCTCGTATCTGCATCGGGGCGACAGCATGACGAACCCCCGTCCGAGGGTGTTCGCCTGGTGGATCCGGCTGATCAGCTCGGCGGAATCCCCGCACGGTACCGGAGACACCCGGCGCTCGGCCCACGGCTGGGCGGCGGCCGGTGTCACGGCACCGGACACGGTCGCGCCCAGGACGACGGCCACGGCCAGAGCACGAACGTTCTTCGAGGTCAGCACTGGTTCTCCCTTCATGGTGGTGGTCCCAACCTGATCGGGAGACCCGGCCGTTGGCATCCAGGGAAAGCTGGACGGGTGAAGGAGTACGGCCCAGTGGCCGAGTGCCGACGCGAATCGGCGCTCCCCGCGGCCGGCCAGCCTTACCAGGGCGATGCGAACTCCTCGGGCGCCGGGCGGACTTGGGTCTCCGTGCACCCTCACCAGGGGCGACGACAGGGGAACGGTGTGCGTGCCTGGGAGGGACAGCGCACCGGGACAGAGGCTGGACCATTCGAGTGACATATGCCGTAACCGGCGCACGTGCCATGAAGGGTGTGGATTACTGGAATGGATCTGGCCGGTGGGTCGCCCATTCTCACCGGGGGATGCGGCAGTCGGACTACCTGCGGTTTTCCTGCAGGAGCCCGGGTGGATCAGTGCCGGCACACCGCGATGGGCACCCCCGGTGCGGAATCAGATCGCGTCAGCCGGTGTCGTTCGCGGCACCGGCTGACTCGCCGGCCGGATCACCGCGAGCCGGTACACACCCCGCACGCGCTCTCGTGCCGACGGCCGACGGGAGGACCCCGTGGTCAGGCGACGTTCACGCGCTGCCCGGGAGGGGCTGCCTCAAGCCACGCGAGGAAACCGGTCAGCGCGTCCTCGCTCATCGCCAGCTCCAGACGGGTGCCCCGGTGGAGACAGACAAGGATGACGTCGTCGGGCAGGAGCACCAGCTCCTCGCCGTCCGGGGTGCGGCGGCCGGCCACCTCGATCGCCGAGCGTTCCAGCACGCGGCGCGGGCGGGGTGAGTACGAGAAGATCCGGAACCATTCGATGCGGTCCCCGTTGTAGCGGGCGATGCCGTAGCCCCAGCCCTTGCCCTTCTCCTCGCCGCCCGCTGCCTTCTCCGGAGCGTCCCACCGCAGGCTGCAGTTGAAGGTTCCACCGGAGCGCTGGATCAGTCGTCGGCGCAGTCCGAAGGCGATGAGCCCCACCACCACGAGCGCGATCACCGACCCGCACACAGTCAGAGCGAGGACCATCGACACCGACCTCCTCGTCTCCTAGGTAATGGAACGTAAAAACAACCCGTATTCGCCTCAGCCGCGGGGGGGGGGGGGGGGGAGGAGGGGGGGGGAGGGGGGGGAGGGGAAAAGAGACCAATACAGAAGCCACGAGAGACTCTACGACAAGACCCCCCCAGACCCCCCACCCCCACGCC
>NZ_JBVIDX010000027.1:0-30230 GCF_055572155.1 Streptomyces sp. NPDC030814 | reverse complement strand
ACTCAGAACAAGACCCACCAACCCCCCCCCCCCCCCCCCCAGAGGAAGAAAATTCAAAACCACCCCTTTTTCCCCCCCCCTCCCCCCCCGCCCGCCCCCCCCCCCCCCCCCCCCCCCGCGGCTGAGATACAGCATCACACGGCGCACCCGTTCAGCGCGCCGACACCGTCCGCAGTCGGACGTCCGCGCGGCGCTCGGCGGCGGCGTCGCCCTCCGCCTTCGCCCGCTCCAGCTCGCGCTCGACGCGCTGGACGTCGATCTCGTCGGCCAGCTCGGCGACCTCGGCCAGCAGGGACAGCTTGTTGTCCGCGAACGAGATGAAACCGCCGTGCACGGCGACGACGACGGTGCCGCCCTCACTCGTACGGATGGTCACCGGGCCCGACTCCAGCACACCGAGCAGCGGCTGGTGACCGGGCATGACGCCGATGTCGCCGGACGTGGTGCGCGCGACGACCAGGGTGGCCTGGCCGGACCAGACCTCTCGGTCGGCCGCGACCAGCGCGACGTGCAGCTCAGCAGCCAAAGTGGCTCCTCGGGTCACCACCCGGCGGTTCCGCCGGGTGTTGGGTTCAATTCTAGAGGGAGTGCAGAGAGGGGCGGGACGCACCCCTAGAGGTGTGGTCTCGCCCCCCACTGTTCACGAGTTGCCGGGCGTCAGCTGACGCCGAGCTCCTTCGCGTTCTTCTTGAGGTCCTCGAGACCACCGCACATGAAGAACGCCTGCTCCGGGAAGTGGTCGTACTCACCGTCGATGATCGCGTTGAACGCGGCGATCGACTCGTCCAGCGGCACGTCCGACCCGTCGACGCCGGTGAACTGCTTGGCGACGTGGGTGTTCTGGGAGAGGAAGCGCTCCACGCGACGGGCACGGTGGACGACGAGCTTGTCCTCCTCGCCGAGCTCGTCGATACCGAGGATCGCGATGATGTCCTGCAGGTCCTTGTACTTCTGCAGGATGCTCTTCACGCGCATGGCGGCCGTGTAGTGGTCCGCCGCGATGTACCGCGGGTCGAGGATGCGGGACGTCGAGTCCAGCGGGTCCACGGCCGGGTAGATGCCCTTCTCGGAGATCGGACGGGAGAGAACCGTCGTCGCGTCGAGGTGGGCGAAGGTGGTGGCCGGGGCCGGGTCGGTCAGGTCGTCCGCGGGGACGTAGATCGCCTGCATCGAGGTGATCGAGTGACCACGGGTCGAGGTGATGCGCTCCTGGAGGAGACCCATCTCGTCGGCCAGGTTCGGCTGGTAACCCACCGCGGAGGGCATGCGGCCGAGCAGGGTCGACACCTCGGAACCGGCCTGGGTGAAGCGGAAGATGTTGTCGATGAAGAACAGCACGTCCTGCTTCTGCACATCGCGGAAGTACTCCGCCATGGTCAGACCGGCGAGGGCCACGCGCAGACGGGTGCCCGGGGGCTCGTCCATCTGGCCGAAGACCAGCGCGGTCTTGTCGATGACGCCGGAGTCCGACATCTCCTCGATGAGGTCGTTGCCCTCACGGGTGCGCTCACCGACACCGGCGAACACCGACACACCGTCGTGGTTGTTGGCGACGCGGTAGATCATCTCCTGGATGAGCACCGTCTTGCCGACGCCGGCGCCGCCGAACAGACCGATCTTTCCACCCTTGACGTACGGGGTGAGGAGGTCGATGACCTTGACGCCGGTCTCGAACATCTCGGTCTTCGACTCGAGCTCGTCGAAGTTCGGGGCCTTGCGGTGGATGCCCCAGCGCTCGCCCGTGTACTGCTCGTCGACGTTCAGCACCTCACCGAGGGTGTTGAACACCTTGCCCTTGGTGAAGTCGCCGACGGGCACGGTGATCGAGGCGCCGGTGTCGGTGACCGGGGCCTGGCGGACCAGACCGTCGGTGGGCTGCATGGAGATGGTGCGGACCAGGCCGTCACCCAGGTGCTGGGCGACCTCCAGGGTCAGCGTCTTCTTCTCGCCCTCGTTCGCCGGGTCGGAGACCTCGACGTGCAGGGCGTTGTAGATGTCGGGCATCGCGTCGACGGGGAACTCCACGTCGACGACCGGGCCGATGACCCGGGCGACGCGGCCCGTGGCAACGGCCGTCTCAGAAGTCGTCGTCATTACTTGTCACTCCCCGCGGTCGCGTCGGCAAGGGCTGCGGAGCCACCGACGATCTCGCTGATTTCCTGGGTGATTTCGGCCTGGCGGGCCGCGTTGGCAAGGCGGGAGAGCGTGTTGATCAGCTCGCCCGCGTTGTCGGTCGCCGACTTCATCGCGCGGCGGGTGGCGGCGTGCTTGGAAGCAGCCGACTGCAGCAGCGCGTTGTAGATACGGCTCTCGACGTAGCGCGGCAGCAGGGCGTCGAGGACGTCCTCCGCCGACGGCTCGAAGTCGTACAGCGGCAGGATCTCGCCCTTCGGCTTCTCCTCCGCGACCTCGTCGAGGCTGAGCGGCAGCAGACGCGCGTCGAGCGCCTGCTGCGTCATCATCGACACGAACTCGGTGTACACGATGTGGAGCTCGTCCACGCCGCCGTCCGCCGTGTCCTTCTCGATGGCCTCGATCAGGGGCGCCGCGACCTTCTTCGCGTCCGCGTACGAGGGCTCGTCGGTGAAGCCCGTCCACTGGTCCGCGATCTTGCGCTCGCGGAAGTTGTAGTGGGCGACACCACGGCGGCCGACGATGTACGTGTCGACCTGCTTGCCCTCGGCCTCCAGCCGCGCCGTCAGCTGCTCCGCCGCCTTGATGGCGTTGGAGTTGAAGGCACCGGCCAGACCGCGGTCACTCGTCAGCAGCAGCACTGCGGAACGCGTGACCGTCTCGGCCTGCGTGGTCAGCGGGTGCTTGGTGTTCGAACCAGTGCCCACCGCCGTGACCGCGCGCGTGAGCTCGGTCGCGTACGGCGCGGAGGCCGCCACCTTGCGCTGCGCCTTGACGACGCGCGAGGCGGCGATCATCTCCATCGCCTTGGTGATCTTCTTGGTCGCGGTGACGGATCGGATGCGACGCTTGTAGACCCGGAGCTGAGCTCCCATGAGTCAGGTCCCTTCCTTACGTCACTTGGAGACGTTGACGGCCGCCGGAGCGTCCTCGCCGAGCAGCTTGCCGTCCGAGGTCTCGAACTGCTTCTTGAAGTCGGCGATCGCGTCGGCGACAGCGGTCAGCGTGTCGTCCGAGAGCTTGCCGCCCTCCTTGATGGAGGTCATGAGGCCCTGCTCCTTGCGGTGCAGGTACTCCAGCAGCTCCTTCTCGAAGCGGCGGATGTCGGCGACCGGAACGTCGTCCATCTTGCCGGTGGTGCCGGCCCACACGGAGACGACCTGGTCCTCGGTGGACATCGGCTCGTACTGGGCCTGCTTCAGCAGCTCGACCATGCGCTGGCCACGCTCCAGCTGGGCCTTCGACGCGGCGTCCAGGTCGGAACCGAAGGCGGCGAACGCCTCCAGCTCACGGAACTGGGCGAGGTCCACGCGGAGACGACCGGAGACCTGCTTCATCGCCTTGTGCTGGGCGGAACCACCGACTCGGGAGACGGAGATACCGACGTTCAGCGCGGGACGCTGACCGGCGTTGAAGAGGTCCGACTCCAGGAAGCACTGGCCGTCGGTGATGGAGATGACGTTGGTCGGGATGAACGCCGAGACGTCGTTGGCCTTGGTCTCGACGATCGGCAGACCGGTCATCGAGCCCTTGCCCATGTCGTCGGAGAGCTTCGCGCAGCGCTCCAGCAGACGGGAGTGCAGGTAGAAGACGTCACCCGGGTAGGCCTCGCGGCCCGGCGGACGGCGCAGCAGCAGCGACACGGCGCGGTAGGCGTCGGCCTGCTTCGACAGGTCGTCGAAGATGATGAGGACGTGCTTGCCCTCGTACATCCACTGCTGACCGATGGCCGAACCGGTGTACGGCGCCAGGTACTTGAAGCCGGCCGGGTCGGACGCCGGGGCGGCGACGATGGTCGTGTACTCGAGCGCGCCGTTCTCCTCCAGCGCGCGGCGGACCGACGCGATGGTCGAGCCCTTCTGGCCGATGGCGACGTAGATGCAGCGGACCTGCTTGTTCACGTCGCCCGAGCGCCAGTTGTCGCGCTGGTTGATGATCGTGTCGACGGCCAGGGCGGTCTTGCCGGTCTGACGGTCACCGATGATCAGCTGACGCTGACCACGGCCGATCGGGGTCATCGCGTCGACGGCCTTGTAGCCGGTCTCCATCGGCTCGTGCACCGACTTGCGCTGCATGACCGTGGGGGCCTGCAGCTCGAGGGCGCGGCGACCGGACGTCTCGATCTCGCCGAGGCCGTCGATCGGGTTGCCGAGCGGGTCGACGACGCGGCCGAGGTAGCCCTCGCCCACGGCGACCGACAGGACCTCGCCGGTACGGGTGACCGGCTGACCCTCCTCGATGCCGCTGAACTCACCGAGGACGATGGCGCCGATCTCGCGCTCTTCCAGGTTCAGCGCCAGGCCGAGGGTGCCGTCCTCGAACTTCAGCAGTTCGTTGGCCATGGCCGAGGGAAGACCCTCGACCTTCGCGATGCCGTCGCCGGCAAGGGTGACCGTACCGACCTCCTCGCGCGAGGCCGCGTCCGGCTTGTACGACTGGACGAAGTTCTCCAGCGCGTCCCGGATCTCCTCCGGCCGGATCGTGAGCTCCGCCATCTGGGTTCCCTGCTCTCCTTGTTGGGCCCGAAGTTTCAACTTGGGGGTCTGGGGGCGACCCCCAGGAATCCTCTGCACGGCCCAACCGGGCCGTAGGTACGTACTGCGTGTGAAGTTGCTCAGCTCGCCAGGCGGCGGCCGGCGTCCTCGAGTCGGTCCGCGATCGAGCCGTTGATGATCTCGTCGCCGACCTGCACCCGGATCCCGCCGAGGACACCGGGGTCCACATCGAGGTTGAGGTGCATCGGGCGGCCGTAGAGCTTCGCCAGGGCGGCGCCGAGGCGCTGCTTCTGGGTGTCGCTCAGCGGGACCGCCGAGGTGACGACGGCGACCATGCGGTTCCGGCGCTCCGCGGCGAGCTTGGACAGGGACTCGAGTCCCGCCTCCAGGCTACGTCCCCGCGGCGCGGTCACAAGGCGCGTCACCAGACGCTCGGTGGTGACCTTGGCGCGGCCGCCGAGCAGGCTGCGGAGCAGCTCGCCCTTGGCCGACGCGCTCGCGGCGCGGTCGGTCAGCGCGGACCGCAGCCCGGTGTTCGAGGAGACGATCCGGCCGAACCGGAACAGCTCGTCCTCGACGTCGTCGAGCGTGCCCGACGTCTGCGCGGCGGTGAGGTCGGCCAGGGCGGCCAGCTCCTCCAGCGCGTCCACCAGGTCGCGGGACTGCGACCACCGGGAACGCACCAGACCCGCAACCAGGTCGGCGGTCGTCCCGCTGACCTGGCCGCCGAGGATGCGCCCGGCCAGTTCGGCCTTGGCCTCGCCGGCCTGCGCCGGGTCGGTGAGGACCCGACGCAGCGACACCTCGCGGTCGAGCAGCGCGGTGACGGCGGCCAGCTCGTCGGCGAGCGCGGCCGCGTCCACGGACGTGGCGTCCGTCAGCGCGTCGAGACGCTCACGTGCGGCTGCCAGGGCCTCGCGGCTCGCTCCGTTCATCGCGTCGCCTCGGCCTTCTCCTCGAGATCGTCGAGGAAGCGGTCGATGACGCGGCTCTGCCGGGCGTGGTCCTCGAGGGACTCACCGACGAGCTTGCCGGCCAGGTCGGTGGCGAGCTTGCCGACGTCCTGGCGCAGCGCCGAAGCGGCGGCCTTGCGGTCGGCCTCGATCTGGGCGTGACCGGCGGCGACGATCTCCTCACGCTGCCGCTGGCCCTCGGCGCGCATCTCGGCGATGAGCGCGGCGCCCTGCTCCTGCGCCTCCTGGCGCAGTCGCGCGGCCTCGTGCCGGGCCTCGGCGAGCTGAGCCTTGTACTGCTCGAGCACGCTCTGGGCCTCGGTCTGCGCGGCCTCAGCCTTCTCGATACCGCCCTCGATGGCCTCGCGGCGCTCTTCCAGAACCTTGTTGATGTTCGGGAGGAGCTTCTTGGCGAGGAAGCCGAAGACGATGACGAAGGCGATCAGGCCGATGACGAGCTCGGGGATCGGCGGGATGAGGGGGTTTTCGGCCTCCCCACCAGCCGCCAGGTTAACCAGGCTCATATCAGTGCCTTCCGTCTAAAGGGGCGGTCCGACGAACCTGGTCAGGAGGCCGGGTAGACGAACGGCATGACCAGACCGATCAGGGCGAGCGCCTCACAGAAGGCGAAGCCGAGGATCTGGTTGGCGCGGATCAGGCCGGCCGCCTCGGGCTGGCGGGCGAGGGCCTGGGTGCCGTTACCGAAGATGATGCCGACGCCGACGCCCGGGCCGATGGCCGCCAGGCCGTAACCGATGGAGCCAAGGTTGCCCATGATCTGAGTCTCGGCGAGGGTCTGGAGAGCGGACATGCCGGTTCTTCCTTCTCTTTCAATGACCGGTGGGGGTTGGCCACCGGATGTCTGGTGGTGGGTCGGGTCTCTCAGTGGTGCTCGGCGAGAGCGCCCTGGATGAAGCTGCAGGTCAGCAGTACGAAGACGTACGCCTGAACGGCCTGGATGAAGAGCTCGAAGGCGGTCATCACGATGACCATCGTGAAGGACACGGCGGAGTAGGCGATGCCGATGCCGTTGAGCATGTACCAGGTGGCGATCGTGAAGAGCAGCAGCAGCGTGTGGCCGGCGAACATGTTCGCGAACAGACGAACGGCGTGGGTGAAGGGCCGGACGATGAGGTTCGAGAAGAGCTCGATGGTCATCGACAGCGGGAGCACTCCGCCCAGCGACTTGTCGTAGCCGGTGAAGTTCTTGAAGGCACCGACGAAGCCGTGCCGCTTGAAGGTCAGCGAGACCCACAGGATGTAGACGATCCCGGCCAGGACGGCGGGATACGAGATGATCGCGGTGACCGGGAACTGGGCGATCGGGATGATCGACCAGAGGTTCATGATCCAGACGAAGAAGAAGAGGGAGACGACGAGCGGAACGTACTTCTCGCCTTCCTTCTTTCCGAGCGTCTCGTAGACGACCCCGCGCCGGACGAAGTCGTAACCCGCTTCGGCCACCATCTGGAGCTTGCCCGGGACGACCTTCGGCTTGGCGAAGGCGGCCCAGAAGAAGCCCACGATGATGATCGAGCCGAGCAGCGCCAGCAGCATCGTCTTGTTGAAGTAGACGGCGTCGTCCTGGTGGCCCAAGAGGGGCTCGAAGAGGAACGAGTGCAGGCCCGGAGCGACATCGGCGAAGCCACAGCCGTCGAAAATGTGGCAGTCGGTCTCGAAGGCGAGCACCTGCGTCGGATCAGCACTCACCGCGGGCTCCTTCAGCGTGGCGCATGGGTACGGCAACCTCGTTGTGTCGGCGCGGCGCGCAGCCGCGGGTCGGCACTGGACTGGTGTTACGGATGTGGGGGCGGCTGTGGGGCATCGAGCCTCGCACTAGGGCAGGCGTCAGCTCGATCGCCCGCGCCCGCGATGCCGCAGTTGGCACCGGACGATAGCAGGATCTCCTGCGGTCACTTATCCCGCCCCTACCCCTCACGACGAGTGCCCCGATTTTTCGGGCTTGTTGCCCGTGGAGGAATCGGGTTCGACGTAGAGGACCTTGGCCTTCATGTGGGCACGCGTCTGTGCGCCGATCCACACGATGGTGGTGGCGACGAGCGTGAACGCGAAGGCCCGGGGGTGGAAGAGCGTGGTGTTCTTGAACGCGGCCAGGAAGATGAACAGCAGCAGGATTTGTGCCGCGTAGAGCATCAGGCCCATCGCCTGGAACAGGTGAGGAAGCGATTTGGCAGTGCGCTGCAGAACGTAGAGCCCGATTCCCATGAAGAGGATCGTGATCACCGCGGCGACAATGGCGCCGATCGCCCCCTTGCCCCCGACGACCACGCCGCTGATGACGGCGGCGATCACGCCGGCGGCAGCCGTGGGCACGGCGGCCTGAAGGAGGATCCGGACGTCATTGGACGGCATGGCGGCAACTCCGCTTACTAAGGGGGCAGGTGTCGTCATGGACGAGCGTAGTCCCCGGGGGCGAGCGGAAATCTCACGCCGCTGGACCGTCGCACTGCGGTCCTTCGGCTCCATCCGGGGTTCTCGTGAACCGTATCACAAACTATTTGATGAGGTCTTTACCTGAACGGTGTGCACGACGTCACACATGAGACTGAACTCGCCCGTCTGTGCAAAATCAGCGCCGACTTGTCTGGTATAAGGAGGGTTTGCCCTCCCAGGTTCTTGCATGCCATCGGCAAAGGCTTAGTCAGATTCTTACCTTGGCGTCAGCGGCGGGCGGGACCCTGACCCCCACACGACGGACGGCCGGGGGACGTGTGCGGGTGCCACACGCCCCCCGGCCGTCCGGGCTCACTCCCCACGCAGTCGTGTCCAGGTGCGCGGAGTGCTCAATTGCCCTCAGGTGAGCTGCACTTGGCGGCGTTGCCCCATGAGGCGGCCCCGCCCGCCCGAAGGCGTCACCGCCGCGCACCCGCCGGGCTCGGCTCCTCGTCCTTGGCGCGGGCACCGAGCGCCGTGGCTCCGTTGAGGGACGGGGTCCAGTCCGGAGTGGGGTCGAGGGCCGCCTCGGCGGCGACCACCCGGCGACGGCGGTAGCGCGGCGGGACGAAGGCCTCGGCCCAGCGGGGGGCGCGGGGGGTGAAGCGGGGCAGCAGCAGGAGGAAGAGTCCGACGCCGCTGAGGGCGGCGATGCCCAGCACGATCCACATGGACGCGGAGTTCACGGTGTAGGCGAGGGCGCCGAAGGCGATGACCGCGGACCAGAAGTACATGATCAGGACGGCCCGGCTGTGGGAGTGGCCGATCTCCAGCAGCCGGTGGTGCAGATGGCCCCGGTCGGCGGCGAACGGGGACTGGCCACGCCAGGTGCGGCGCACGATGGCGAGGATCAGGTCGGCCGCCGGGATCGCGATGATGGTCAGCGGCATCAGCAGCGGGATGTAGACCGGCACCATCTGGAACACGGTGTCGCGCTCCGAGCCGAACAGCTTCATCGCGTCCGGGTCGACCTGCCCGGTGACGGAGATCGCGCCGGCGGCCAGCACCAGGCCGATCAGCATCGAGCCGGAGTCGCCCATGAAGATCCGCGCCGGGTGCATGTTGTGCGGCAGGAAGCCCAGACACATGCCCATCAGGACGGCCGCGAAGAGCGTCGCGGGGGCGGCGGCCTCGATGCCGTAGCTGTACCAGAGGCGGTAGGCGTACATGAAGAACGCCGCGGAGGCGATGCACACCATGCCGGCCGCGAGGCCGTCGAGCCCGTCGACGAAGTTCACCGCGTTGATCGTGATGACGACGAGGGCCACCGTCAGCAGGGTGCCCTGCCACTGGGTCAGCGCGACGATACCGACACCCGGCACGGGCAGCCACAGGATCGTCAGACCCTGCATGACCATCACGCCCGCGGCGATCATCTGCCCGCCGAGCTTGATCAGCGCGTCGATCTCGAACTTGTCGTCCAGCACGCCGATCAGCCAGATCAACGCGGCCCCGGACAGCAGCGCGCGTGGTTCGTTGGAGTCGGCGAAGACCTCGCTGAGGTTGGTCAGGTGGTCGGCGACCAGCAGCCCGGCGCACAGGCCGAAGAACATCGCGATGCCGCCGAGGCGGGGCGTTGGCTCACGGTGCACGTCGCGCGCACGGATCTCCGGCATGGCTCCGGCCACGATCGCGAACTTCCGCACCGGCCCTGTCAGCAGGTACGTCACCGCGGCCGTGATACAGAGCGTCAGGAGGTATTCACGCACGGGCTTCCCCACAGGTCTCGCTGGCCATCTCAGCCCCACACCCTAGCGATGCACGCATATGGTTGGGGACTTCCGGGTAGCGACGATGGTTGCACGTGATGCTGTGTGCAGTGGTGCGTCTACCCCACCTCAGCGCGGATACGGCGGAAATCTTCCGGCCAGGTCCCGTACTTCTTCACGCGTCCGCTTGCCGTCGCCGCCGTCCCGCAGCACCCGTGCGAAGAGCCCTGCGAGGTACGTCATCTCCGTCTCCCCCATGCCCTGCGTGGTCAGCGCCGCCGTGCCGAGCCGCAGGCCACGGGCGTCGTCGTGCGGCAGCGCACAGCAGTCCAGCACGATCCCGGCCGCCGCGAGCCGGCCGCGGGCGGTGCGGCCGTCGACCCCGAGCGGCGCCGGATCGACGGTGAGGAGATGGGTGTCCGTGCCGCCGGTGATGACGACGAGCCCCTCCCTGGCGAGCCCCTCGGCCAGGACCCGGGCGTTCGCGACCACCTGATGGGCGTACCCGGTGAACGCCGGTGTCGCCGCCTCCCCGAACGCGACGGCCTTCGCGGCGATGGTGTGCATCTGCGCGCCGCCCTGGGTGAACGGGAACACCGCCCGGTCCACGCGCTCGGCCAGCTCGCTCCCGCACAGCAGCATTCCGCCGCGCGGCCCCCGCAGCACCTTGTGCGTGGTGGCGCAGACGATGTCCGCGTACGGCACCGGGTTGGGTGCCGCTCCCCCGGCCACGAGACCGATGGGGTGGGCGGCGTCGGCGATCAGGAAGGCTCCGACCTCGTCGGCGACCTCGCGGAAGAACGCGTAGTCGAGATGGCGGGGATAGGAGATCGAGCCGCACACGATGGCCTTCGGGCGGCGCGTACGGGCGAGGGTGCGCACCTGCTCACGGTCGATGAGCCCCGACTCGGCCTCGACGCCGTAGCCCACGAAGTCGAACCAGCGGCCGGAGAAGTTCGCCGGCGAACCGTGCGTGAGGTGGCCGCCGAAGTGCAGGCCCATCGCCAGTACCGTGTCACCGGGGCGCAGGAGCGCCGCGTAGGCGGCCAGGACGGCCGAAGACCCCGAGTGGGCCTGGACGTTGGCGTGTTCGGCCCCGAAGAGCGCCTTGGCCCGCTCGACGGCGAGCCGCTCGGCGACGTCGACCATCTCGCAGCCGCCGTGGTACCGGCTGCCCGGATAGCCCTCCGCGTACTTGTTGGCCAGCGGTGAGCCGAGGGCCGCCAGCACGGCGGGCGAGGTGAAGTTCTCGGCGGCGACGAGCTGGAGCGTCGTCGACTGCCGATCGAGCTCACCGAGGAGGATGTCGGCCAGTTCGGGGTCCTGCCGTCGCAGGACATCGGCCTCTAGGACAGGGGTGACCGACATGGTGGGCTCCGGGCGTCGACGGTGACGTACGACCAATGTAGGCCCGTGTGTCCGGGGACGCCCGATGTCGTCCCGCACTTACGCCCGGGCGGGTACCCCCGTCAGCGCGGTCACCACCGGATCCAGCGCCTGGTGTATCTCGTCCCCCACCGAGCGGAAGAACGGCAGCGGGGCGCCGTACGGGTCGTGGACCTCGTCCGCCTCGGCCGTGGGGGCGAGGAGCCACCCGCGTAGAGCGGCGGCGGCACGCACCAGCGCACGGGCCCGTACGACCATGCCCTCCTCCAGCGGCGGCAGCGTGGCCGGGTCTATCGCCCGGACGAGGCGGGTGAACTCCTTCAGGGTGAAGGTGCGCAGCCCCGCGGAGTGGCCCATCGAGATGACCTGGGCCCGGTGGTCACGGGTGGCGGTCAGCACGAGGTCGGCCATGATCACGTGCTCGTCCAGCAGTTCGCGGCCCGTGAAGCCGGAGGCGTCCGCGCCGAAGTCGGCGAGGACGGCCTCCGCGTTGGCCTCCATGGGCGCCCCCTCGTGGCCCCAGGTCCCGGCGCTCTCGACGATCAGCCCGCCGCCCAGCGGGTCCCCGAGCCGGTCCGCCAGGGCATGGCGGGTCAGCCGCTCGGTGATCGGCGAGCGGCACACGTTGCCGGTGCTGACGTGGAGGATGCGGAAGGTGTCACGCGGCAGCCCCGTGAAGGTCCGCGTCTCTTCCCCGTCCCATATGCCACGCCCCGCGTCAGGGGCCGTCAATTCGCCACCTCGAGGTCGGGTACGACCTTGCGCAGCTCCTCCGCCGACAGGGCGCCCGCGCGCAGCAGCACCGGCACCTTGCCCGTGACGTCGACGATGGACGAGGGCACGTTCCCGGGGGTCGGGCCGCCGTCGAGGTAGACGGAGACGGAGTCGCCCAGCATCGCCTCGGCGGCGTCGCAGTTCTCCGGCGCCGGGTGGCCGGTCAGGTTCGCCGAGGAGACGGCCATGGGGCCTACCTCGGTGAGCAGTTCGATGGCGACCGGGTGCAGCGGCATCCGGACGGCGACCGTGCCTCGGGTGTCGCCGAGGTCCCACTGCAGCGACGGCTGGTGCTTGGCGACGAGGGTGAGCGCACCCGGCCAGAAGGCGTCGACCAGTTCCCAGGCCATCTCGGAGAAGTCGGTGACGAGCCCGTGCAGGGTGTTCGGGGAACCGATGAGGACGGGCGTGGGCATGTTGCGGCCCCGGCCCTTGGCCTCCAGCAGGTCGGCGACGGCCTCCGAGGTGAAGGCGTCCGCGCCGATGCCGTAGACGGTGTCCGTGGGCAGCACCACGAGCTCGCCCCGGCGGATGGCGGACGCGGCCTCGCGCAGACCGGTGGCGCGGTCGGTCGCGTCGTTGGTGTCGTATCGCCGTGCCATCTAGCGGGCCTCCTCGTACACGTACTGCTGGGGGGTGGTGGGGTGCGTGCTCATCAGGGCAGCGCCTTGCGGGCGGTGGCGAACCGCGGCCGGTTGTTGAGGTCCGGGTGGTCGGCCGCGTCGGCCCAGCCCCGCTCCTCGGTGAAGATCCACGGCACCTGGCCGCCCTGGGTGTCGGCGTGTTCGACGACGACGACACCGCCGGGGCGCAGGAGCCGGTGCGCCGTGCGTTCCAGTCCACGAATCAGGTCGAGCCCGTCCTCCCCTGAGAACAGGGCGAGTTCGGGATCGTAGTCGCGCGCCTCCGGCGCCACGTACTCCCACTCCGTGAGCGGGATGTACGGCGGGTTGGAGATGACCAGGTCGACCTGGCCGTCGAGGTCGCGGAAGGCGTCGAGGGCGTTGCCCTGACGCAGGTCGACCCTGGAGCCGGCCACGTTCTTCCGCGTCCACACCAGGGCGTCCTCGGACAGCTCCACGGCGTGCACGCGTGAGCGGGGCACCTCCTGGGCGAGGGCGAGCGCGATGGCGCCGGAGCCGGTGCACAGGTCGACGATGCAGGGCTCGACGACGTCCATCGCCCGCACGGCGTCTATGGCCCACCCGACCACGGACTCGGTCTCCGGGCGGGGCACGAACACCCCTGGGCCCACCTGCAGTTCGAGGTAGCGGAAGTAGGCGCGCCCGGTGATGTGCTGGAGCGGCTCACGCTGCTCGCGCCGCGCGATGACCTCCCAGTACCGGGCGTCGAAGTCGGAGTCCTTCACGGAGTGCAGCTCGCCCCGCTTCACGCCGTGCACGAACGCGGCGAGCTCCTCCGCGTCGTTGCGCGGCGAGGGCACGCCGGCGTCGGCCAGGCGCTGGGTGGCCTGGGCCACTTCCGCGAGCAGCAGGTTCACGCAAGTCCTCCGTCGTACTGATCGTCCTCGTAGGCGCCTTACGCGGCTGCCAGCTTCGCGGCCGAGTCCGCGTCGACGCATGCCTGGATCACCGCGTCGAGGTCGCCGTCCAGGACCTGGTCCAGGTTGTACGCCTTGAAGCCGACCCGGTGGTCCGAGATGCGGTTCTCCGGGAAGTTGTACGTACGGATCTTCTCGGAGCGGTCGACGGTGCGGACCTGGCTGCGGCGGGCGTCGGCGGCCTCCTTCTCCGCCTCCTCCTGTGCCGCGGCGAGCAGCCTGGAGCGCAGGATACGCATCGCCTGCTCCTTGTTCTGCAGCTGGCTCTTCTCGTTCTGGCAGGAGGCGACGACTCCGGTGGGAATGTGCGTGATGCGCACGGCGGAGTCGGTGGTGTTGACGGACTGCCCGCCGGGCCCGGAGGACCGGTAGACGTCGATGCGAAGGTCGTTCGGGTTGATCTCGACGTCGATCTCCTCGGCCTCCGGGGTCACGAGGACACCGGCGGCGGAGGTGTGGATACGGCCCTGGGACTCGGTGGCGGGGACGCGCTGGACGCGGTGCACTCCGCCCTCGTACTTGAGCCTCGCCCACACGCCCTGGCCGGGCTCGGTGGCGCCCTGGCCGCCCTTGGTCTTCACGGCGACCTGGACGTCCTTGTAGCCGCCCAGCTCGGACTCGGTGGCGTCGATGATCTCGGTCTTCCAGCCGACGCGCTCGGCGTACCGCAGGTACATGCGCAGGAGGTCACCGGCGAAGAGGGCGGACTCGTCGCCGCCGGCGCCGGCCTTGATCTCCAGGATGACGTCCTTGTCGTCGCTGGGGTCGCGGGGGACGAGCAGGAAGCGCAGCTTCTCCGTCAGCTCCTCGCGCTGCTTCTCCAGCTCCTTGACCTCGGCGGCGAAGTCCGGGTCGTCGGCGGCCAGTTCGCGGGCCGTCTCGATGTCGTCACCGGTCTGCTTCCAGGAGCGGTACGTGCCGACGATCGGGGTCAGCTCCGCGTAGCGCTTGTTCAGCTTGCGCGCGTTGGCCTGGTCGGCGTGGACCGACGGGTCGGCGAGCTTCTTCTCCAGGTCGGCGTGTTCCCCGACCAGTTCCTGGACCGCCTCGAACATCTCCGGCTCCCTGTACGACGTGATAAGTGGGCTGCACCGCAAAGCGCCGGTCCCGAAGCCCCCGGGACGGGGGCACCGAGGACCGGCGCCAGGGCGCTTCCGGCGGATGTCCGCGACGCCGCGGAGAGCCGGCGGAAGCGCCCTTGGGGCTCGCTACTTCTTGGCAGCGGCAGCCTTGCCGAAGCGGGCCTCGAAGCGGGCCACGCGGCCACCGGTGTCGAGGATCTTCTGCTTGCCCGTGTAGAACGGGTGGCACTCGGAGCAGACCTCGGCACGGATGGTGCCGCTCTCGATCGTGCTACGGGTGGTGAACGACGCGCCACAGGTGCAGCTGACCTGCGTCTCGACGTACTGGGGGTGGATGTCGCGCTTCAAGGTGTCTCCTAGTTTCGGGAGGGCGCCGGGTCGCTGCCGCGGGATGCGGGAGCGTGAACCGGAGCCGACGTACCAGTCTGCCAGGACTGGCCGCATCTCCCAAAACCAGGGGGTGCGGCCATGTATTCCCGGGGTGCCCGCGAGGGTGGCGTGCGACCGGCGGCTGCGACGCGGTGTGGGGGCCGGTCGCGAGGTTCCCGCGTCCCTTCAGTCGCCGGAGGCGACGACGCCGTCCGCGGTTCCCGTCGCCGTGCCCTTGGTCGCCGACCTCGGGATGGCCCTGTCGGCCTTGAGGGCGGCCCAGACCTGCTGGGACTTCGCCTTGTCGACCAGGACGCGGTTCATGTCGGCGGGGTCGTACTGGACCGGCATGGTGACCATGGTCATGTTCTTGGGACCGATGCCCTTGAGGCCGCCCGCGAAGGAGGCGAGGTCCTTCACCGAGTCGAGGTCGGAGTCGGTGGTGACGGCGTCCGTGGCGGTGTCGGCGAGGTCGTAGAGCTTCTTCGGGCTGCTGAACAGGCCGACCTCCTCGACCTGTTCCAGCAGCGCCTTGATGAACGCCTGCTGGAGCTGGATCCGGCCGAGGTCGGAGCCGTCGCCGACGCCGTGCCGGGTGCGGACCAGCCCGAGCGCCTGCTTGCCGGTGAGGGTGTGCTCGCCGGCCTTGAGGTTCAGATGGCTGTCGGGGTCCTTGATGTCCTTGGTCGTGGTGATGTCGACCCCGCCGAGGACGTCGATGAGCTTCTCGAAGCCCGCGAAGTCGACCTCGATGTAGTGGTCCATGCGGATGCCGGTCAAGGACTCGACGGTCTTCACCGCGCACGCGGCGCCACCGGTGGAGTACGCCGAGTTGAACATCGCCAGGTTCGCCGCCCGATGGGTCTTGCCCTTCGCGTCGGTGCACTCGGGCCGCTCCACCAGGGTGTCTCTGGGTATGGAGACCACACTGGCCCTCTTGTGGCCCTCGTAGACGTGCACGATCATCGCCGTGTCGGAGCGGGCGCTGCCGTCGTCGACGCCGCCGCCGAGCTTCTTGTTGCTGCCGGAGCGGGTGTCGGAACCGAGGACGAGGATGTCCTGCGAGCCGTTGTCGACGTCGAGGGGCCGGTCGGTGCCGAGGGCCTGGTTGATGTCGACGCTCTTGATGTTGCCGTTGAGCTTGAAGTACAGGTAGCCGATTCCGGTGCCGCCCAGTACCAGGACGCCCGCGGCGCTCCAGACGACGGCGAGCGCCGCCCTGCTGTGCCCCTCGCGTGGCTTGCGGCGGCGGCCCTTGGCCGCGCGGTGGCGGCCGGTGGTGCCGGGCGTCTCCTGTGTGGCGGGATCCAGTGTGCTCTCGGCTGACATGTGCTCCTCAGTCCTCTTTCCCGGTCGGTTACCCCCTGCGCTCAGGCCCAGGCCTGCTTGGGTCGGATGTGGCCGTACCGCTCAAGGTCACTCCGTTCGGTCAGACGGAGTAATTCGGGAAAGGGTTGCACAACGAACGGTGCCCATCGCGCAAAGCGCGATGGGCACCGTGTGTGCCGGATGAGCCTGGTGGGACCGGGCTCACCTGGTGTTTCAGCCGAGCAGGTCGTACTGGGCGTAGGTGGTGCCGACCGAGACCCGTGTGCCGAAGATCTCGCTCGTGGCCTTCGAGGTGCCCTTGTAGAGGTACAGCGTGCCGCCGCTGGTACGGGCCAGGAGGTCCGCACGGCCGTCGCCGCTCACGTCACCGGGAGTGATGAGCGTGTTGTACGAGCTCCAGTCGGAGCGCACCTTGATCTTGGTGGCGAAGGCACCCGTGCCGGCCTTGCCGGTGCCCTTGTAGAGGTAGATGTTCGATCCGGTCTTGGTGCGCGCGATCAGGTCGGCCTTGCCGTCGCCGGTGAAGTCGCCGTGACCGAGCACCGCGTTGTACGTGTTCCAGCCCGTGCTCACCTGGACGCGGGTCCCGAAGGTGCCGTTGCCCTTGCCCGGGTAGATCCACAGGGCGCCCGCCGAGTCGACCGAGAGCAGGTCGGGAAGGGCGTCGCCGGTGACGTCGCCGGGAGTGACGATGCGGGTGCGGGTGGCCCAGTTGTCGAAGATCTGCGTGGTCGTCCAGGTGGTCGACGACGCCGTGCGCCGCCGCCAGAAGACGTCACCGTCGGAGGCGCGGCGCAGGACGTAGTCCTGGTAGCCGTCCCGGTTCAGGTCGGTCTGCTGGACGAGGTTGTAGCCCGTCCAGCTGCCCTCGTCGGTCAGCGCCTTGCGGTCGGCGAGCGCGGAGCCCGTGGAGGCGCGGACGTAGCCCGTGCCGGTCTCCTTGTTGCGCAGGAAGACGTCGGCCTTGCCGTCCCGGCTGATGTCGGTGTCGTCGACCCGCGGGTAGGTGACGCCGACGTACTTGCTGACCTTCGTGAAGACCGGGTACGCGCCCTTCTCGACGCAGTCCACGACGCCCCACGAGACGACGCCGATGACCTTGTTGTTCACGACGAGCGGGCCACCGGAGTCGCCGTTGCAGCTGGTGGTGGTGGTGGCGTCGGTGCCGCCGGCGGGCTTGCCCGCGCAGAACATGTTGCCCTGGATGAAGTAGCTGCCCCAGGTGTTCCCGCAGGTCGTGTCGCTGACGACGGGCAGCGTGGCCGTCTTCAGCGTCTGCGAGATGTCGTCACTGGTGGAGCTGGTACGGCCCCAGCCGTACACCTTCGCGCTGGTGCCCGCCGTGTACGAGGACGTGTCGGTCGACGTCGTCATCTTGATCGGCGTGGCCGTGACGGGCTTGTCCAGCGTCAGCACGGCGATGTCGTTGTTGATCGTGTCCTCGTTGTACGAGGAGTGGTTCCACTGGCGGGACAGCCTGGTGACGGTGCCACCGTGGTAGTCCATGTGGTTCAGGCTGCCGTCGCCGTTGTAGACGGCCGTGGGCAGCTGGTCGGTGCCGGTCACGATGGCGCCGTAGGCGGCCCAGTTGTAGTGGTTCTTGTCCACGCAGTGCGCGGCGGTGAGGATCTTCGTGGGCGAGACGACCGAGCCACCGCAGAAGAAGCCGAGGCCCGTGGTGTCGTCGTAGTACCAGAGCTGCGCCATCCAGGGCGCGGCGCCGATGGTGGTCTCGGAACCACCGATGATCTTGGCGTCCGGCTGCAGGCCGTCCGCGTCGCCGTTCTTGGACGACTCGTTCGTCGACGGCGACGGCTGCGCCGCCGTTCCGCCGGCGGCGCCGTCCGCCGCCATCGCGTTCGCGATCCGCACGTCCAGCTCGTCGCTCCCCGACGAGCCGGCCCCGTTGGCCGCACCGGCCGACGACAGGAGCAGCGCCCCCGCTATCGCGGTGGCAACAGCTCCGGACAAAGGTCTGGCCACTCAAGTCCCCCCTGAGAACTCAAGAATCAAAACAAGACAGAAGAAGAACCGTGATCGTACACGTGTCTCATACAAAAAACTGGGGCCACCCTCACAAAGGAGGGTGGCCCCAGTTCTTCTTCGTCGCGGGCTGCCGGTCGGGCTAGTCGCCGTTGCCCGGCGCCGGCGTCGTCTTCTGAATCTGCATCAGGAACTCGATGTTCGACTTCGTCTGCTTCATCTTGTCCAGCAGCAGCTCGATCGCCTGCTGCTGGTCCAGCGCGTGCAGCACCCGGCGCAGCTTCCAGACGACCGCCAGCTCCTCGTTGCCGAGCAGGATCTCTTCCTTGCGGGTACCGGACGCGTCCACGTCCACCGCGGGGAAGATGCGCTTGTCGGCGAGCTTCCGGTCGAGCTTGAGCTCCATGTTGCCGGTGCCCTTGAACTCCTCGAAGATCACCTCGTCCATGCGGGACCCGGTGTCCACCAGGGCGGTGGCGAGGATGGTGAGCGAGCCGCCGTCCTCGATGTTGCGGGCCGCACCGAAGAAGCGCTTCGGCGGGTACAGGGCGGTCGAGTCGACACCACCGGACAGGATGCGGCCGGAGGCCGGCGCGGCCAGGTTGTAGGCACGGCCCAGACGCGTGATCGAGTCGAGCAGCACGACCACGTCGTGGCCCAGCTCCACCAGGCGCTTGGCACGCTCGATGGCGAGCTCGGCGACCGTGGTGTGGTCCTCGGCCGGACGGTCGAAGGTCGAGGAGATGACCTCGCCCTTGACCGACCGCTGCATGTCGGTGACCTCTTCCGGACGCTCGTCGACGAGGACGACCATCAGGTGGCACTCGGGGTTGTTGTGCGTGATCGCGTTGGCGATCGCCTGCATGATCATGGTCTTGCCGGTCTTCGGCGGGGCCACGATCAGACCGCGCTGGCCCTTACCGATCGGCGAGACCAGGTCGATGATGCGGGTGGTGAGCACGCCCGGGTCCGTCTCCAGACGGAGGCGGTCCTGCGGGTAGAGCGGCGTCAGCTTGTTGAACTCCGGGCGGCCACGGCCGTGTTCGGGCGCCATGCCGTTGACGGAGTCCAGGCGGACCAGCGCGTTGAACTTCTCGCGGCGCTCGCCCTCCTTGGGCTGACGGACCGCACCCGTGATGTGGTCGCCCTTGCGCAGGCCGTTCTTGCGGACCTGGGCGAGGGAGACGTACACGTCGTTCGGGCCCGGCAGGTAGCCGGAGGTGCGGATGAACGCGTAGTTGTCGAGGATGTCCAGGATGCCCGCGACGGGGATCAGGACGTCGTCCTCGGCGAGCTGCGGCTCGGCCGCGCCCATGTCGTCGCGGCCGCGACGGCCACGACGGTCGCGGTAGCGGCCGCGACGGCCACGCCGGCCGCCCTCGAAGTCGTCGTCGTCCTGCGGACCGCTGTCGCGCTGGCGGTCCTGACGGCCGCCGCCCTGCTGCTGGCCCTGCTGCTGACCGCGGTCGCGCTGCTGCTGACCGCCGCCCTGCTGCTCGTCGCCCTTGCCCCGGCGGTCGCCGCGGTCACGGTCACGGCCGCGCTCACGACGGTCACGGCGGCCCTGGCGGCCGTCGCCCTCGGCGGCGTCGCCCTTGGCCTCGGCCTGCGGCTGGGCCGGCGTCTCGGCCTTGGGCTCGGCCTTCGCCTCGGCGGTGACCGTCTCGGGGCTGCCCGCGTCGGCGGTGGCCCGGCGACGCCGGCGCTCGGTGGGCGCCTCGTCGCCACCGGCCGGCTGGCCGGGGATCTCGATCTGCTGCTGGGCCACGGCCTTCTCGGTCTTGTCGACCTTCTCGGCGGGCGCCTCGGCCTTCTTCGCGGCCTTCTCGGCCGGGGCGGCGTCCTCGCCGGTACGCGCCTTCGAGGTGGTCCGGCGCTTCGGCTTGGTCTCGGTGGCGGCCTCGGCCTTGGGAGCCGGGGCGCCTCCTCCTGCCTGCGCCTCCTTGATGACCTCGATCAGCTGGCTCTTGCGCATGCGCGCGGTGCCCCTGATGCCGAGGCCGGATGCGACCTGCTGCAGCTCGGCCAGCACCATGCCCTCGAGGCCGGTGCCGCGGCGCCGCCGGGAGCCGGCACCGCTGGCAGGCGCGGCGTCCGTGGCGGGCGCGGCAGCGGTCTCCTCGACACGTGCGCCCATCAGATCGGTGGTGTCGCTCACGAAGGGTCCTTCCCTGGAGCGGACGTCGGCCTTCTGGCTCGGCGACCGGTTGTGCTGTCCGGCTTCGGCCCTGTTCAGGTGGACCGTGCCGGGGCGGTGGTCCGCCAAAGCGGCGGAGGAAATTTGCTGGTGATTCGGCGCTTACGGGGCCGTGGCACTCGGTGTCTGTGTCACTCGGCTCGGTCACGCCGGTTCCGGAGCCTGCTCGGCAGACCGCTCAGTGCCTGCGTACGGCGTACAGCTTGACGTACGAAGCACAGTGCGGCTTGGGAGACTCCCGGAAGAATGGTTGTCCCGGACGGGGACGATAAGCACCATGCCATGGCTGGGGCAGGTGCAGACTTGAGGTTAACACTACCGGATCCAACAAACATTCCCCCTCTCGAAATCCGGCAACCGTACGCCCCTATTGGCCGCCGCTGTCGGCGACGTTCTCGGCGACGGTGGTGGTGAGCGGCAGGACGCACGCCCCCCGGGCGTCGAGGTCCAGCCGGTTGGCGGCCCAGTCCGCGCCCGCGAGGTGGGCCACCTTGTCGGCGCTGGCCTCGTCGGCCAGGGCCAGGACCGTGGGTCCGGCGCCGGAGATGACCGCCGGGACGCCGTCGGCCCGCAGTCGCTCGACCAGTGCCGCGCTCTCCGGCATGGCGGGCGCCCGGTATTCCTGGTGCAGCCGGTCCTCGGTGGCGGGCAGCAGCAGCTCGGGGCGCCTGGTCAGGGCCTCCACGAGCAGGGCCGCACGGCCGGCGTTGGCGGCGGCGTCGACGTGCGGGACGGTGCGCGGGAGCAGTCCGCGCGCCGTCTCCGTCAGCACCGGCTTTCCGGGGACGAAAACCACCGGAACGATGGAATCGGCGGGATCCATCCTGATGGCCCGCGCGGAGCCGCCCTCCATCCAGGAGAGCGTGAAGCCGCCGAGGAGGCAGGCCGCGACATTGTCGGGGTGTCCCTCGATCTCGGTGGCGAGTTCGAGCAGTGCGGCGTCGTCGAGGCGGTTCTCCCCGCCTATGGTCACGGCGCGGGCGGCGACGATGCCGGCGCAGATGGCGGCCGAGGAGGAGCCGAGGCCGCGACCGTGCGGGATGCGGTTGGCGCAGACGATCTCCAGGCCCCGCGGCTGGCCGCCCAGCAGGTCGAAGGCGGTGCGCAGGGAGCGGACGAGCAGATGCCGCTCGTCGCGCGGGAGTGTCTCGCTGCCCTCCCCCGCGATGTCGACGTGCAGGCCGGAGTCGGCCACCCGGACGACCACGTCGTCGTAGAGCCCCAGCGACAGGCCGAGGGCGTCGAAGCCCGGGCCGAGGTTGGCGCTGGTGGCGGGGACGCGCACCCGTACGGCGGCGGCGCGGAACGCTGGACCGGCCATCGCTCGATGACTCTCCTTGAGCTGCGTGATGGGCGATTGTCGAATGACATTCGATGACGTACGCGAGAACCCGGCGGCCGTCTGAGGACGGCGCGGCGCCGCACCCTTGCGGGGCATATGCAGCGGGCGGGTTCGGTACAGCCTATCGAAGGTGGGTTCTGTGGCGACATAGGGCGCACAGGAGGCGCACGATGCGTGTCGTAAGCCCCCTGTGCACCCCCTGTCGGGTCCTGTCAGGGTTATCCCCCGGGAAACGGCGTCTACGCGCGGCTCGCTGGCCGTTTCGAACTGTTACCCGAGCGGCTACGCGAGACCGAGGCGCTCGGCCGCCGTCGCCGCGTCGACGGGGACGGTGACGGGCTGGGGAGCGCCCGCGACGGCCCAGTCGGGGTCCTTCAGACCGTTGCCGGTGACCGTGCAGACGATGGTCTGACCCGGGTCGACCTTGCCGTTCTCGGCGGCCTTGAGCAGACCGGCCACGGACGCGGCGGAGGCGGGCTCCACGAAGACGCCCTCCTGCGCGGCCAACAGCCGGTAGGCGCGCAGGATCTCACGGTCCGTCACCTCGTCGATGGCGCCGCCCGACTCGTCCCTCGCGGCGAGGGCGTACTGCCAGGACGCGGGATTGCCGATACGGATCGCGGTGGCGATCGTCGACGGGTCCTTGACGACCTCCCCGCGCACGATCGGCGCGGAGCCGGAGGCCTGGAAGCCCCACATACGGGGCGTCTTGGCGGCGATGCCGTCGGCGGCGTACTCCTTGTAGCCCTTCCAGTAGGCCGTGATGTTGCCCGCGTTGCCCACCGGCAGGACGTGGATGTCGGGGGCGTCGCCGAGCATGTCCACGATCTCGAACGCGGCGGTCTTCTGACCCTCGATACGCACCGGGTTGACGGAATTCACCAGCGCCACGGGGTAGTTGTCGCTCAGTTCACGCGCGAGGGTGAGGCAGTCGTCGAAGTTGCCGTCGACCTGGAGGATCTTCGCGCCGTGCACCAGGGCCTGGCCCATCTTGCCGAGCGCGATCTTGCCCTGGGGCACCAGCACGGCGGAGACCATGCCCGCACGGACGGCGTAGGCGGCTGCGGAGGCGGACGTGTTGCCCGTGGAGGCGCAGATGACTGCCTTCGCGCCCTCCTCCTTCGCCCGGGTGATGGCCATGGTCATGCCGCGGTCCTTGAAGGACCCGGTCGGGTTGGCGCCCTCCACCTTGAGGTGGACCTCGCAGCCCGTGCGCTCGGAGAGCACCTGCGCGGGGACGAGGGGCGTGCCGCCCTCGCGGAGCGTCACGACCGGCGTGCTGTCGGAGACGGGCAGCCGGTCCCGGTACTCCTCGATGATTCCGCGCCACTGGTGAGTCATTGCTGGTTACTCTCCTTCAACCCGCATGATGCTGGCGACACCCCGCACGGTGTCGAGGTTGCGCAGCGCCTCGACGGTCCCGTTGAGGGAGGCGTCCGAGGCGCGGTGGGTGACGACGACGAGAGAGGCCTCGCCGTCCCCGTCCTGTCGTCCTTGCTGGCGCACGGTATCGATCGACACGCCGTGCTCGGCGAACACGGTCGCCACCTGGGCGAGAACACCCGGTTTGTCCGCGACGTCAAGGCTGATGTGGTAGCGCGTGACGACCTCACCCATGGGCGAGACCGGCAGGGCGGCGTACGCGGACTCGCCGGGCCCGGTGGCGCCCGCGATCCGGTTGCGGCAGACGGCCACGAGGTCGCCGAGGACCGCGGAGGCGGTGGGCGAGCCGCCCGCTCCGGGGCCGTAGAACATCAGCCGGCCCGCGGCGTCCGACTCCACGAACACGGCGTTGTACGCGCCGCGTACCGAGGCCAGCGGGTGGGTCAGCGGGATCATCGCGGGGTGCACGCGCGCGGTGACGGAGCCGCCGTCCGCGGCCCGCTCGCAGATGGCGAGCAACTTGATGGTGCAGCCCATGTTCTTGGCGGAGGCGAAGTCGGCGGCGGTGACCTCCGTCATGCCCTCGCGGTGGACGTCGTCGAGCCGCACACGCGAGTGGAAGGCGATGCCGGCGAGGATCGCGGCCTTGGCGGCGGCGTCGAAGCCCTCGACGTCGGCGGTCGGGTCGGCCTCGGCGTATCCGAGCGCGGTGGCCTCGTCGAGGGCCTCCTGATAACCGGCGCCCGTGGAATCCATCTTGTCGAGGATGAAATTGGTGGTGCCGTTGACGATCCCCATCACCCGGTTGATCTTGTCCCCGGCAAGGGACTCGCGCAGCGGGCGGATCAGCGGAATGGCGCCGGCGACGGCGGCCTCGTAGTAGAGGTCCTTGCCCGCCTCCTCCGCGACCGCGTGCAGGGCGGCGCCGTCCTGGGCGAGGAGCGCCTTGTTGGCGGAGACCACGGAGGCCCCGTGCTCGATCGCGGTGGTGATCAGGGAGCGGGCGGGCTCGATACCGCCGATGACCTCGACGACGACGTCGATGTCTCCGCGTTTGACGAGGGCCGTGGCATCGGTGGTGACGAGGGCCGGGTCGATACCCTCACGGACCTTGGAGGGCCGTCGGACGGCCACGCCCGCGAGTTCGACCGGGGCCCCGATCCGGGCGGCGAGGTCTTCGGCGTGCGTCGTCATGATGCGCGCCACCTCTGAGCCGACAACCCCACAGCCCAGCAGCGCCACCTTCAGCGGACGCGTACGCATCATCCGACCTCGTTTCCTCACATACCGAATACGGTGGAACCAGTCTCACTCACCGGACGGGGGTTTCTATCCCTCGTCCGGATCGTGAGACATATATTTCATTTTCACAGGGCCGTAGGACGGAGATCTTTCGGCCCCGCAATTCACGGGTGCCGCACGCAGGTCACCCGGGCGTTCTCGGGCGGCGCGCACGGGTCATTCGACCACTCGGGCGCCACCCGCATCAGCCGACATCGAGACGCAGAAGATCCTCCTCCGTCTCGCGCCGGACGATCACACGGGCCGCACCATCATTGACCGCGACGACCGGCGGGCGCAGGACATGGTTGTAGTTGCTCGCCATGGAACGGCAGTACGCGCCGGTCGCCGGCACGGCGATCAGATCACCCGGTGCCAGGTCGGCCGGCAGGAACGCGTCCTTCACCACGATGTCACCGCTCTCGCAGTGCTTGCCGACCACCCGCGCGAGCATCGGCTCGGCGTCGGACGTGCGCGACACCAGCGCGACGCTGTACTCGGCGTCGTACAGAGCGGTCCGAATATTGTCCGACATGCCCCCGTCGACGGAGACATAGGTCCGCAGTCCGTCCAGCGGCTTGATGGTGCCGACCTCGTAGAGCGTGAAGGCGGTCGGCCCGACGATGGCGCGGCCCGGCTCCACGGAGATCCGCGGCGTCCGCAGCCGGGCGCTCTCGCACTCCCGCGTGACGATCTCGGTGAGCGCCTTGGCGATCTCGTGCGGCTCACGCGGGTCGTCCGCGCTGGTGTACGCGATGCCGAGACCGCCGCCGAGGTCGATCTCCGGCAGCTCGACGCCGTGCTCGTCACGGATGTCCTTGAGCAGCCCGACCACGCGGTGCGCCGCGACCTCGAAGCCGGAGGTGTCGAAGATCTGGGAACCGATGTGCGAGTGGATCCCGATGAGCTCCAGCCCGTCGAGCTTCAGCGCCCGCCGTACGGCCTCGGCGGCCTGCCCTCCGGCGAGCGGGATGCCGAACTTCTGGTCCTCGTGCGCGGTGGCGATGAACTCGTGGGTGTGCGCCTCGACGCCAACCGTCACCCGGATCTGCACACGCTGCCGCTTGCCGAGCTCCTGGGCGATGTGCGCGACCCGCACGATCTCCTGGAAGGAGTCGAGGACGATACGGCCGACGCCGGCCTCGATCGCCCGGTGGATCTCCTCCGTGGACTTGTTGTTGCCGTGGAAGGCGATGCGGTCGGCGGGCATCCCGGCGGACAGGGCAGTGGCGAGTTCGCCGCCGGAGCAGACGTCGAGGTTGAGCCCCTCTTCGTGCAGCCAGCGGACGACCGCGCGCGACAGGAACGCCTTGCCGGCGTAGAACACGTCGGCGTCCTGCCCGAACGCGGTGCGCCAGGCGCGGGCCCGGGCCCGGAAGTCGGCCTCGTCGAGGAAATAGGCGGGGGTGCCGAACTCCTCTGCCAGCGTCTTGACGTCGACCCCGCCGACACGGACGACTCCGTCGTCCCCGCGGTCGACGGTCTGCGCCCACACCTTCGGATCGAGCGTGTTCAGGTCGGCGGGCGGAGCGCTGTAATGCCCCTCCGGCAGCACATCGGCGTGACGGGGCCCGGCGGGGTGTGCGGAACGGCTCATGACTGTCTGACTCTCTCTGACTATCTGGACTCTGTGCTCGCGGGGCCTTGGGCGGCGGCTTGGGCTTTGGGCCTGGGGCTTGGGCCGTGAGCTCGGGGGCCTTGGGCTTCGGCTTGGGCTGGTGGGCTTGGGCTCGTGACCTGGCCTTGGGCTCGTGACCTGGGCTTTGGGCCGGTGGGCTTGCGGCCTGGGGCGGGGGCGTAGGGCGGGGGCTTTGGGCCGGTGGGCTCGCTCAGAGGTATTCGGGTGCGTCGATGCCGAGCAGGGACAGGCCGCCGGCCAGCACCGTCCCGGCGGCTTCGGCAAGCGCCAGCCGGGCCCGGTGGGCGGCCGAGGGTTTCTCTTCGCCGCGCGGCAGCACCGTGTGCTGGAAGGTCAGCAGGGCGTCGGCGGTGACGACCAGGTGCCGGGCGAGACGATCGGGCGTTCGGTGGGTCGCCGCCCGAAGAAGGACGTGGGGGTACTCGGAGACCGCGGTGAGGAGGGGGGCGGCGGCTTCGGAAGCGGGCGTGGCGCCCGGGGCGGTGAAGGGTGTGGCGACCAGGCCGTGATCGCCACCGGCCGCGACGGCGCTGGTCGTGATGCCGAGGCCGGAGGACAGGGGAGCACGGTCGGCGGCAGGGGTGTCGTTCCCTGGAACTCCGAAGGCACCGGGGACACCGGAAGCGGCAAGGGGCGCGGGGGTGGCGTCCAGGTCGACGGACGGCTCGGCGGTCATGGTGGCGGCGCCGAGGTGACCGGGCGTGCTGGTGAAGCCGAGGGTAGCCGCGTTGCGGATGAGGGCGCGGGCTCGGGCGTGGGCGTAACGGACGCGGAAGAGCGGGTTACTGGCGCGCTGCGCCAGGAGGTCCGCGGTGATACGGGGCCGGTCGTGGGCGGCGGGATGCAGCAGGGCCCAGCGGAGGGCGTCGGGACCGAGGGGCGTGGGGTCCTCCGGGGCGGGGACGGGCCGGAGGTCGATGGGCTCGGCGGAGTTGTCACGCTCGTCCTCCTCCGACACCTCGACGGCGGCGTCCGCACCTGCTGCCTCCGAGCCTCCCGCGGTCAGTGATTCAGGCCCCCGCCACGCGGAGGGCCTGACGTGGTCGACCTCCGCACGGCCCCCTTGGCTGGCGACGATCCGCACGACCGCGTCGGCGACGACCTCCGCGCGGATGTCGTACGGGATACGCAGCCGGACGACCTGCCCGGCGAGGGCGTCGCTGTGGCCGTAGGGGAGGTCGTGGTCCTGCCGATCGAGGACCTCACGCACGAGGGAGGCGACGGCGTTCCGATGGAGGTGGATGTTGAGGAACCCGGGCCCGGTGATCTCGACGGCGGCGACGCCCTCGGTCCGGCTGAGGTGGGGCCGCAGGATCTCGGCGACCTGCAGGGGCGGCCGCCCGGCGGGCCGGGCCAGCTGCAAGGCGATGTTGGTGGCGTAGTCCCCGCTGCCACCGGGCCCCGGCGGAGTGACCACGGCCCGTGCGGGCACCGGCACGCTCAGCTCCCCTTGGTCGACGGCACGACGCACCGCGTGCAACACGGTGCGGGAGAGCTCGACGGGGGTCACGGGGACAAGCGTATGGGAGGAGGGGGGTGGGTATGCGAGCAGGTTTCCTGCGTGGCCCGGGATGTGGACGCCAAGGGGTGGATGTGGGGCGGCGCGGAGGGCCGGACATCTGGGGTGGGTGAAGAGGCTGTCAGCGGTTTTACGCGGCCTTGAACGGGCCGGCCCCGGACGGAGCAGGCACCGCCTGGCCATGCGCCGGTGGGACTGAGCTCGGTCAGGCCTGGGTGGGCGTCGGGGTAGGTACGGCGAAGCCGACCGACGACCAGGGACACGGCGGCAATGGACGCGACGACCAGGGACGCGGCGCACAGGGACGCGACGACCAGGGACGCGGCGCACAGGGACGCGGCGACCAGGCGGAACGGGTCGAATGTCGAAACGGGTCAAATGTCGAATGGAGGGGTCAGCCGGATGGAGGGGGTCAGTTTCCGGGGCGTCCTGCGCACTCCGCACCCTCGCCCACGCCTCCACCACACGTGCCGCCCGCCGGAGCACCGGCACCGATCCCCAACGGCGAGGAGGGATCGGACTCACCCCGCTCAACCAACTGCCTGACAAGCGAAACCAGTTCAGCGGGCTCGAAAGGCTTGGCAAGGAAGGCGTCGACGCCGACATCGAGCCCGGCCTCGACCTCGTACTGACTACAGGCGCTGACGATAGCCAGAGGCAACCGTTGGGTGCGGGAGTCGCCGCGAAGCCGAGCGGCGGTACGGAGACCGTCGAGCCGGGGCATCACCACGTCGAGGGTGATCACGTCGGGGCGAACCTGATGAACGACGTCAAGACACTCGGCACCATCGGCCGCGGTCACCACCTCGAAGCCCTCGAGCTCGAGGTTGACCCTGATCAGCTGCCGGATGACCTTGTTGTCGTCCACAACAAGCACCCGACCGGACACGCCTGGCACCACTCGAGAGTAGGTCCAGCCGCACCGCCGCGTCCGGGTTTTCCCCACTTCCGCCCCCTGCGGGGGACCTCCCCCAGCTCAACCCCACCCCTACACCCCGGAAACCCGTTCATGATCTACCCCGCGAAGCTGGTAGGGTTCTACCCGTCGCCGCCAAACAAGGCGCCCGACACGCCCCCGTAGCTCAGGGGATAGAGCAACGGCCTCCGGAGCCGTGTGCGCAGGTTCGAATCCTGCCGGGGGCACCGGAAATCAAGGCCCTGACCAGTGGAAACGCCGGTCAGGGCCTTTCTTGTGCATGCCAAAACGCACACGGCCAACTTTGCCGTGACCGCCGACGTTGCAGGGCTTTGACCTGCGGCTTTACTGAGCCGATCGCACGGCTTCCCAAATGTCCGATCCCGCGGAATCCAGGCGCGGGACATATACGGGACGGAACCCTCGCAGGGCGAAATATTCGCTGAGGGAAGCCTGGTGTGACCTGTATGTCTGCCCGTGAGTGCGGTCAAAAGGAGACGTTGAAACACGCCGTTTCACTTTCCTCCGTCAGTGCTCGGTCAGTGTTCGGCGTGACGGTGAGCAGCTCGTTCGCCGCCACGGCTGGGAACTGGTACCGAGACGCGGCGGGGTACGGCATGCTGGTTCGTATGAGCAGGTACGCCGCCGCCCGGGTCTACGCGCTTCCGGAGTCGCTCGACGAGTTGGTCGGGCCGACCTCCGGCACCCGGCCCCTGCCACGGCACATCGACTGGGGCCCGCACTACGAATACGACCTCGCCGACGAGGCCGACCTGCTGCTCATGTACGAGCGGGTCATCCGCGAGGCCCAGTCGCCCGCCGACCTGCAATCGCACCTGTACGCCGACCTGTTGCGCCGGCACTGGAGCGGCCTGTTCCTGCCCGCCCCGGTCCGTGCGTCCTGGCAGGCCCGCTTCCCCGAGCTCGCGCCTGCGGCATAGTGGACGAGCTGCACCGCCGACTGATCCGCGTCGGGCTCGACGCGCTCGCTGCCGACTTCGGCTATGCCCTGGCAGGCGGCTACGCCGTCCAGGCCCACCACATCGTCAACAGAGTCAGTGACGACGTCGACCTCTTCGCCCCGATCAACCGGGCCACCCGCCGAGATGCCCGCGGCCACCGAACGCGTCATCGCCGCCTACGAAACCGCGGTATTCACGGTGGAGCTGGCCCGTCAGAACTCCGAGCACACCTACACACGGCTGAACGTCACCGACCCCGCAGCGGCATCCACAACAAGGTGGAACTCGTTGCCGAGTTCCTCAACCACCCGCCCGTGCCCTCCGAGTTCGGCCCGGTCCTGCACCGCGACGACTCGCTGCCGGAAAGACCACCGCCCTGGACGGCCGGGCCGAGGTCCGTGACGCCATCGACGTCGACGGCCTCCTCAAGGCCGGATACACCCGCGAGCGCCTGATGGAGCTGGCCCGGCAGAACGACGACGGCTTCGACCCGCGCATGTTCGCCGACTCACTCGCCCGCATTCAGCGCTACACCGAGAGGCAGTTCGCCGCCTACGGCCTTAACGCCGCCGAAGCCGCGGCCCTGCGCGAGCGATTCATCGACTGGCACCGCCAACTCAGCTCGCCCCAGGACGAGAAACCCGAAGGCAGGCGAGCCTCCGCAGCGACCTAGTACTCCAGCAGGATTTCGCTGTCTGACCTGGTCTTTTCGCCGGGCGGCGGGAGTGTAGCGGGACTTCGATCGTGTGGGGGCGGTCTCATG
>NZ_JBVIDX010000026.1:0-119795 GCF_055572155.1 Streptomyces sp. NPDC030814 | reverse complement strand
ATGGTACTGCAGGGGGGACCCTGTGGGAGAGTAGGACGCCGCCGAACAATCATTGAGAAAGGCCCACACCTTATGGTGTGGGCCTTTCTGCGTTTAGGGTCGTTCTATGAGTGATACGGACGCGGAGAAATACGCGGTTCGCTTCATACGCGCGGAGGAGTGGCCCGCGGTGAAGGAGCTGCGGCTTGCCTCATTGCAGGACCCCATGGCGCACGTCGCCTTTCTGGAGACGTATGAGCAGGCCGTCAGCCGACCGGATTCCTTCTGGCAGGAGCGTGCTGCCGGCGGTGCCGACGGGTCGGTCGGGGTGCGGCAGATCATCGCCGAGGGGGTGGGCGGGACATGGGTCGGGTCCGTCACCGTACTGATCGAGGAAGCCGGGTCCACGGACTGGGCCGGGCTGCCCGTGGAACGCCGACAGGGCCACCTCGTCGGGGTGTACGTGCGGCCCGAGGAGCGTGGCCGTGGGGTGACCGAGCGGCTTTTCGACGCTGCCGTGGAGTGGGCCTGGAGCCGTGACGTGGAACGGGTTCGGCTGATCGTCCATGAGGAGAATCCGCGCGCTCAGGCGTTCTACCGCAAGATGGGGTTCGTGCCGAGCGGGCGGACCGTGCCGGTGGCCGGGCACGGCGGGCAGTCCGAGCTGGAGTTCGTGCTCGAACGTCCGTGAGGCGACGCCCAGGGCACGCTAAGGGCTGTCCCGTAATCCCCGGCGGGCGCACGGCGCCGGCTACGGCACCTCGCCGCGTTGTCGGAACGCCCGCATACATCCAGTATGCGGACGCCCCTCCGCCTTGCGATGCTCCCCCACTGCCTGAACGGCGTGGGAGGTGCCCCCGGCATCCGACGCCGTGCGCTGATCCACCGCGGATTACGGGACAGCCCTTAGATCGGCAGTTCGGCGTGGGGCCAGCGGGCGCGGGCCTGTTCGCGGGAGCGGAGGAGCGCCAGCGTCGGCAGGCCCCGCTCCTCGCCGGTGGCCAGGAGATGGGGCAGTTGGGGTAGCGGGGCCACCGCGGCCACGTCGTCGAGAACGAGGGTGAGTGGTGGGTCGAGGCGGCCGGAGGATGACCGTTCGGCCACGCGCCGGCCGCGCTCGACCACGCTTGAGGCGAGGGCCGTCAACAGCGGCATGGCGGAAGGGTTCGCCTTCGGGTCCTCGATGGGGTCGCCGACCACATAAAGTGTTCCCCCCTCGTGGACGAAGGAATCCAGGACGAGGGAGTCCGCTCGGTTCGGGGTGCACGACTCCCGGACGTTGACCGTGGAGAGTGCGGAGAGTGCTCGGGCCGTCAAGGCCTGGGCGATGTCCCGGCGTTCGGGGTGGGACGTGAGGGCTGATTCCAGTTCGCCCGCGGAGCCCGCTGCCGCCTTCGGGTTCGTGCGGAGGATGCGTACGGCTTCCTGGACGTTGGTGCCCTGAGCCCAGCGGTGGAGGTGGCGGATGGTGCGCGAGTCTATGGCCGCGGCATGCAGATAACTGCGCAGGAGGGTCTCCGCCGCGTCTGCCACCGCCTGGTCGATCTTGGCCGTGGGGCGGATCGGGGCGAGGAGGGCCTTGGCGCGGGCCGCCGCCGTGGGCTTGTCCTCGCAGCCGGAGAGGGGGGACCAGTGGAGGCGGGCCGGGGTGTCGCAGCGGTGAGCGGGATCGTAGAGGAGGACCGGTCCCAGCTTCGCTCGGGCGTCCTTCGTGTCCGACCAGAGGGTGGCGTCGGAGGTGACGACCAGCGCCGGGCCCTCGGCGTCCAGTACGGCCTGGGTGGCGGCGGGGCGGCGGGTCTCGGCTCCGCCGAGGACGACGGAGGGGGTGGGTCGGCGGCCCACCGGGCTGGCGCCGGCCCGGAAGGGGCCCGCCGCCGAGACCCCTTCACCAGCGGGCGCGGGGTGGGCCACTGGCGCGACGGGGGCGGTTGCTGGTGAAGGGCCCGTCTCGTAGGCGATGTCCGTCCCGGCGGTCACGGTCTCCCTTTCCGTGCCCCGGCCGGCGGTCGTCGTGAGGGGGACCGGCGGTGAGCCGGCGTCGGCCGCGGCAGCGGTGCCGCCGTTCCTCGGGTCCGGGACCTGGGGCGATGGCACGGGGTTCTGCGGTGGCAGAGGAGCCGTCTGGGCCTTCGCCTGGGATCGTGCCGTCTTCTCTCTGAGGCGGACGGCTCGCCAGCGGGCCAGGGTGCCGGTGATGAAGATCGTGAGCACGATCAGGATCATCAGCTGGCCGATGAGGAGGCCCCAGAAGAGGCCGTAGCCCGAGAGCTGGGCGGCGGGGGTGTCGGGCCAGGCGTTGGGGAGGTCCTGGGGGGCGGAGATCAGGCTGCGTACGGCCAGCGGGGTACGGGTGAAGGTGACGCGGTCGGGCCAGGCGCCGTGGGCGAACAGGCCGGCCAGGCCGGTAGCGGACCAGACGAGCAGGGTGGTGCCGACCAGGAAACCGAGGAGGGCGATCAGCAGCCCGTCAGGGACGCCGCCTCCGCTCTGCCGCGGCTGTCGGTGTCGGTCGTCTGGTCTCATCGCACGCCGCCGTTCACGCCGTCTCCTCCTGCGCCGTTCACGCCCGTTCCCTCGCCGGTACCGGCTCGCTCGTCCGCCCGTACCGGCTCGTCCCTCGCTCGCTCAGGCCACCGTGGACTCGGAGGAGCCGTATCCGTCGATGTCGCTCAGATGCTCGACGAACGCGGCGGCCCGTTCCTCCGCCTCCAGTTCGGCGGCGCGTAGGGCGTCGTCGTCCTGGAGGTGGTCGTCGGAGGACTCGGTCATGGCGCGGTCGGTGAAGACGAGGGGGCGTTCGGTCTCGGTGATCAGGTGTTTGACGACCTGTACGTTGCCGTTGACGTCCCAGACCGCGATGCCCGGGGTGAGGGTGGGGATGATCTCCACCGCCCAGCGGGGGAGGCCCAGGACACGGCCCGTGGCCCGGGCCTCGTCCGCCTTCTGGGCGTAGATCGTCCTGGTCGACGCCATCTTGAGGATGGCGGCCGCCTCCTTGGCCGCCGCTCCGTCGATGACGTCGGACAGGTGGTGGACGACCGCGACGAACGACAGACCGAGACGTCGGCCGAACTTCAGCAGGCGCTGGAAGAGCTGGGCCACGAACGGGCTGTTGATGATGTGCCAGGCCTCCTCGACCAGGAAGATGCGCTTCTTCCGGTCGGGACGGATCCAGGTGTGCTCCAGCCAGACGCCGACGATCGCCATCAGGATGGGCATGGCGATGGAGTTGCGGTCGATGTGCGACAGGTCGAAGACGATGAGGGGAGCGTCGAGGTCGATGCCCACCGTCGTCGGGCCGTCGAACATGCCCCGGAGGTCACCGTCGACCAGGCGGTCCAGGACCAGAGCCACGTCCAGGCCCCACGCCCGCACGTCGTCTATGGCGACGTTCATCGCCTCCGCGGACTCCGGCTCGGGATGGCGGAGCTGCTCGACGATGTCGGTGAGGACCGGCTGGCGTTCGACGATGGTCTCGTTGACGTAGGCGTGCGCGACCTTCAGGGCGAAGCCGGAACGTTCGTCCAGGCCGTGGCCCATCGCCACCTCGATGATCGTCCGGAGCAGTGCGAGCTGGCCCGTGGTCGTGATCGACGGGTCGAGGGGGTTGAGGCGGATCCCGTGGTCGAGGGCGGCCGTCGGGTCCAGGCGGATGGGAGTTATCCCCAGCTCCTGCGCGATGAGGTTCCACTCGCCGACGCCGTCCTCGCCCTGGGCGTCGAGGACGACCACCTGGCGGTCGCGGAAGCGGAGCTGGCGCAGGACGTACGTCTTCTCCAGGGCCGACTTGCCGTTGCCGGACTCGCCGAGGACGAGCCAGTGGGGGGCGGGGAGCTGTTGGCCGTAGAGCTGGAACGGGTCGTAGATGTAGCCCTTGCCGGAGTAGACCTCGCGGCCGATGATCACGCCCGAGTCGCCGAGGCCGGGGGCGGCGGTCGGGAGGTAGACCGCCTGGGCCTGGCCGGTGGACGTGCGCACGGGCAGACGGGTCGTCTCGACCTTGCCGAAGAGGAAGGATGTGAAGGCGTCGGTGAGGACGGACAGCGGGTCCCGCATCAGTGACGTACCTCCTGTTCCGGTCCTGGCCCGGGTGGTGACCCCTGCTGGTCCGAATGATCCCGCATCGCGGTGGCCCTACCTTCGGATTCCGGTGGCGAACGGGAGGGTGTTGACGAAGGCGCGGTGGTGCTCGCGGTCGCACCACTCCAGCTTCAGGTACGACTTTCCGGCGGAGGCCCTTATGGTCCGCTTGTCGCGGGCGAGGGCTTCGGGGGAGCGGGACGAGACGGTGATGTAGCCGACCAGGTTGACGCCGGCGGCACCGCTGGCCAGGTCCTCGCCGCGCTGGTCGAGGCGGGAGTGGGAGGCCACGTCACGCGGGTCGACGGTGCGGTTCATCTTGGCGGCGCGGGAGGCCTCCGCCTCGTCGTTGGTCTTCTCCGTCAGCATGCGCTCGATGGCGACCTCGGTCGGCTCCAGGTCCATGGTGACGGCGACCGTGCGGATGACGTCGGGGGTGTGGACCAGGAGGGGCGCGAGGAAGTTCACGCCGACCGGGGTCATCGGCCACTCCTTCACCCAGGCGGTGGCGTGGCACCAGGGGGCACGGGTGGAGGACTCGCGGGTCTTGGCCTGGAGGAGGTCCGGTTCCGTCGCATCCAGTTCGGCCGGCCAGGCGTTGCGCTTGGTCATGGCCTGGATGTGGTCGATCGGGTGGTCCGGGTCGTACATGGAGTGGATGAGGGAGGCGAGGCGGCCCTGGCCGAGGGGCTGCCGGACACGGATGTCGGCCTCCTGGAGGCGCGAACAGATGTCCGTCAGCTCACGGGCCATGACGACGGCGAGGCCGGCGTCCCTGTCCAGCTTCCGGCCCTGGGGGCGGGCGGCGCGGGCCATGGCGTGCGCCTCGGCGGCCAGTTCGCGGGTGTAGTGCATACAGGCGACCAGGTACGCGCGGTGCTGCTCGCTGCTCGTGGACACCATGGACTGCAGCTGATCGTACGACTGCCGCAGCCAGCCGGGGGAGCGGTCGTCGCCGCGCTGGGCGACGTCCTTGGCGTGGGCGTCCGGGTCGGCGGGCAGGGTGCGGGCGAGCATCTGGAGCCGGGTGACGAAGCCGTCGCCGTTGGCCACGTGCTTGAGGAGGGTGCCGAAGCGGTCGACGAGGGCTTCCTGGTCCTCGGAGTCGCGCAGGCCGACGCCGGGGCCCTCGATCTCGATGGCGGCGGTGACGGTTCTGCGGTCCGCGTGGAGCAGGACGGCGATCTCGTCCGGGCCGAACGGGGCGGCCAGCCAGGTGATGCGGCCGATGCCCGGCGGGGGGCCGACCTCGACCTCACGGCCGTCGAGGCTGGTACCGGCCTCCATGGCGGCCGATCGGTAGGTGGCGCCGCGGCGGACCGTCCGCTTGTAACTGCGGTTGATCTCGAACCACTTGTAGAACGTGCGCCGCTTGTACGGCACGTAGACCGCGGCGAGCGCCAGCAGCGGGAAGCCCGTCAGCAGGGCGATGCGCGGGACGAGCACCGGGACGAGGAGACCGCACATCATGCCGAGGAACGCGCCCGCGATGATGAGCGCGATCTCGCCGGACTCGCGGTTCCGGCCGATGATCGCGTTCGGCCGGGCGCGGCCGATCAGATATGTACGGCGGGGCGTGACCGGATGGGACAGATGGGACTCGGTCGTCAACGCCCTTCACCTCCCGTGCGGTTGCTGTTGCGGGTATTACTGGCGTGGGGGGTGTTGGTGGGGCTCGTGCGGGGCGGGGGCGCGGAGGGTACGGATCCGCCGCCGGCCGCGGTGCGTGAGCTGTGGGCGGCCACGCCGCCGGACACGGGGTTGGCGGGCCGGGGGCCGCTGCCGCCTCCGCCGCCGTTGTTGTCGGCCCTGGTGCTGTGGGTCTTGATGCCCTGGGCGACGAGGGTGGCGGGGGAGCTGATGACGGCGGCGGCCTTGTTCTCGGCGCCGCTCATGAGGCGGTTGTTGCGGGAGCCCGCGATCTCGTCGCCGAAGCCGGGGACGAAACGGTAGATCATCGCCGAGGCGAAGATGGCCAGGAGGATGATCGCGAGGCCGGAGACGACGGCGGAGAAGGCGTCGGGGCCGTCGTCGGAGGAGAGGGCGCCGGCGAGGCCGAGGACGATCACGATCACGGGCTTGATGAGGATGACGGCGATCATGATGCCGGCCCAGCGGCGGACGTGGCCCCACAGGTTCTTGTCGACCAGGCCGGCGTAGACGACGGTGCCGAGGAGGGCGCCGACGTAGAGCAGGGCGGCCCGGATGACGAGTTCCAGCCAGAGGACGCCGGCGGCGAGGATGGAGACGAGGGAGACGACGATGAGCATGATGGGCCCGCCGCCGATGTCCTCGCCCTTCTTGAGGGCGCCGGAGAAGTTGCCGAAGAAGGTGTCGGTCTGGTCGCCGGTGGCCTTGGCGAGGACCTCGGTCACGCCGTCGGTCGCCGAGACGATCGTGTAGAGGATCAGGGGGGTGAACGCGGAGGCCAGGACGGTCAGCCAGAGGAAGCCGACGGCTTCCGAGAGGGCGGTGGTGAGGGGGACGCCGCGTACGGCTCGCTTGGCGACCGCGAGCAGCCACAGGATGAGGGTGAGGATGGTGGACGCCGCGAACACGACCGCGTACTGCTGCAGGAACTTCGGGTTCGTGAAGTCGACGTTCGCCGTCTCGTTCACGGCCGCGGAGAGCTTGTCGATGGTCCAGGAGGCGGCGTCGGCGCAGCCCTTGGCCAGGGAGGAGAGGGGGTCGAGGGTGGAGGTGATCTTGTCGGGGACGGTGCTGGTGTCGCCCTTGTCACCGGATTCTCGTTCGCAGTAGTCCTTGGCGGGGCCGGAGATCAGAGAGCAGGGGTCATTGCTGGATGAGGGGGAGGGCGAAGGGTCCGGTGCGGCGAAGGCGCGGGTCGCCAGAAGGAAGGCGCTGACCTGAATCGCGGCTACAGAACTGGTGAGCGTGAGTGCGCGACGCGGGCTACCGGGCATACGTGAACCCTCCGAACTCCTCGACCGCCTTGCCGATCTCGTCGGCTCCGGAGACCGGATCGTCTGCGTTGACGGGGGTTGGGCCGGTTTTCTGGCTGGTCTCCACGACCTTCCAGTCGCCATCTGCCCACTTCAGCTTCAGGGTCACGGTGAACCAGCCGTTGGTCACCGGGTTGGTGGTGTTCTCCCCCGTGAGCCCGAACAGGCTGTTGCACCAGACCTCGACTGTGGCGGCGTCGGAGTTGTACGACGTGGCCTTGGCCCCCACTGGCAGCGTGCGGTTGACGAAGGTGCTGCCCGTGGGAGCGCTGCCGTCTTCATTGAGACCGAGCGTCTTCAGGAAATCGGCGGAGTAGTCGTCGTCGAATCCGGTCCGGAGGCGCTCCAGTGCGTTCGGGGCGGCGATGGTTTCGACGATCTGGTGCCGCTTGGCGGCGTTGAACATACCGTCTGAGCCCAGCGCGGCGGTGTAGTTGGTCGCCGCGCTCTGCGCCCCCTGCTCGCTCTGGGCGTACCCAGTGGGGATCCCTGCTGTCTTTGACTTCACCGGCCGCTCGCCGGACGCCGCCGTGGGCGCCGTCTCCGCCTTGTCGCCGCCCGATGTTGTGTCCGTCGTGTCGTCGTCTCCGCGGTTCGCGAAGGCGATGGCGGCGATGAGGAGGACGATGACGCCGACGATGGTGACGAGGCTTCTGGAGGAGGAGCGGGCCCGGCGGGGGGCGCCGCCGTACGGGTCGCCGCCGCGGTCGGGGAGCCGGGTGCGGGTCTGGCCGGTGCCGGCGTACCCCCCGTATGCCCCGTCGTCGGCGCCGCGCGAGGATTCGCCGTAGCCGTGGTCGTCGCCGAGACTCATGCCGCGTTCGCCCCTTCAACTTCGACGCCGTACGTGGACGCGTACGAAAACGCGTGGCCATACGACGGTAGCCGCGCTGGTTCCCGCGCGGGCGCGGTGTGGTGACTCGACATCAGGGAGACGCAACCTCAGCCGGTGGGCACGACGGACGGGTGGGGTAGTGGGGAACCGGGGAACGGGGCGTGCCCGGCCGGGGACGTGGCCGGCCCGCGGCGCTACACGGCCATGCCGTACACGATGGTGAAGAGCGTGCCCAGTGAGCCGATGATGAAGACGCCGGTGAGACCGGCGATGATGAGCCCCTTGCCCTGTTCGGCGCTGAACGTGTCGCGCAGGGCGGTCGCGCCGATGCGCTGTTTGGCCGCGCCCCAGATGGCGATGCCGAGGCAGAGGAGGATGGCGACCGCCATCACGACCTCGATCATCACGCGTGCCTCGTTGCCCAGGCTGCCGAAAGGCCCCCAGTCCGGGGCGATTCCGCCGATGATGGTGGTGATGTCGCCCTTGTCGGCCGCAATGAACATGTAAGTCACCGCCCCCTAGTGGGTAGTTCCGCTGGCTCTGCAACGCGTCCATGGTGGTGTCCGCGCTGCACCTCTGGCGCGGATGCGCAGAGGTCGGGCCCATTCTCGCTGACAATGACGCTGTCGTATGTCGACTTGGCGTCATTGATTGGCGGGTTTCGTACGTATCCCTTGCTTCCGGCCTGCGTGGGACCCTAACGGGGACCCGGGACGGTACACGAAGGGTCGTATAGTCACTCTGTGTATCATGGCAGGTTACGCCGGGCAACGAGGTTAAATCGGAACCTGTGGTGTGGTTCGGTCGTTAATCCCCTTTTCCGGATGGTCGGCCGGTGGGGGCCGGCGGTGGTGAAGCGGCCGGTCCGGTCCCGCTTCTGACGGGGTGTCGGTCCGGTGTGCGCCGGTTTCGAGTGTGCCTGATGTGGACGTAAGGCTTACGTCTGGGGCGGGTGATGTTCCCGGTTGACCGGTGATGCGACCGGGTGGTCGGGAGTTGTCCCTGGCTGGCGGCCTTTGGCCAGAAGTGCATGGGATCGCCATCGTCAATTTGGTACAAATGATCGACTGGATGCCTGTGTCACTCCGTCTGGGGGTGTGTCAGGCGCAGCGCGGGCAACGGAAGTTGGATGCGGGGCGTACGTCCAGTTGAGGGAACGTATCTGCGAGGGCGTCCACGGGGGTAGGCGTGAGCGAGGAGAGGCCTGTCGTCTCTGCCGAGATACCGGAGTTCACGGGGAATCTCGAGCAGCTGGAGAAGGACGCCGCGGACATCGCGTCCGACGGGAAATCGATCGGTGCCGCCGGGGAGCTGATCGACACTCGGTTCCACCTACTGGAGCCGTTCTACAAGGCGCCCGAGGCGGACCAGCTCTTCGCGACGACGGCGCCGGTCGCGTCGGCCGGCGACGACCTGCGGACCGAGCTGGGCACGGTCTCCCAGGCACTGCTCGACTACGCGGCCGCGGTGCGGCCGCTGGTCGACAGGCTCAACGGCCTCCGGGCGGAGGCGGCTGCCTTCGAGCGGAGCGTCGCGGACGACGACGACTGGGTCGCGGACGGCGACCTCATCGACGAGAACACGGCCCGCCGCGACGCCGTGAACGCGGCCTGGAGCGCGTTCCAGGCGGCCGAACGGGACTGCTACAACAAGATCGTCGCCCTGGTCGGCGGAGAGCCGCTGATCGTCAACGACGGCTCCGACAAAGAGAACATGTACGGCTACCGCGGCGAGGACCTGAACAACGCCGGCGGACTGCCCTGGGGCGACCCCGTCGAGGAGTCCAACCCCTGGTACTACATCCACGAACACGTCTGGGACTTCGCGGTCGGCTTCGTCGTGGACGGCGTGTGGGGCACCATCAAGGGCCTCGGCACACTGGTCGGCTTCAACGGCTGGGACGCGGCCGGGCAGGCCTGGACGGGCCTGGGCAAGCTCCTGACCGGCATCGCCATCACCGCGACCCCGCTCGGTGCCGCCTACTGGCTGACCCCGGCGGACAAGCTCCCCTCCTGGCTGCGTGACTCCCGCACGGCCGTCGTCGAGACCGGCAAGGCACTCATCGCCTACGACGAGTGGGGCAAGAATCCCGCACGCGCGGCCGGCGCGGTCACCTTCAACGTCGTCACCACCATCTTCACGGGCGGCGCGGGCGGCGCGGTCTCCGGCGCCGGCAAGGCCGGAGCCATCGCCAGGGCCATCTCCTTCGCCGGCAAGGCCGGACGCATCGTCGACCCGATGACGTACATCACCAAGGGCGTCGGCGCGACCGCCGTGAAGATCAGCGACGTCATGGCCGGCCTGCGCGGCATCACGAACGGCACCCACATCCGCCTCGGCGAAGGCACCTACCGCATCGCCGACACCCCGAACCTGACGGACGAACTCCCCGCCGGCCTGACCCCCGAGAACAGCGTCCGCATGGAAACCCCCCAGGGCGAGGTCGTCTACCTCGACACCAAGACCCTGGTCATGCACAACGCCGACGGCACCGTCCGCGAATCCCTCGACGGCATCAAGCACGAGGCGACGGCCGAGCAGCGGGCCGCGGACGCCGCGCGGCAGGAACAGGGTGCCGGGGCATCGCGTGAGCCGGAGCTCGTGGGGGCCGGAGCGCGGGGCGGTGAGACCGCGGTCGGGGGCGGGGCGCGGGTGGGGGACACCGCGGCCGCCAGTGGTCGTGGCGGCGACGGCGCGGCGGTGGGCGGCCGTGGCGGCGACGGCGCACCGCCAGGGGGCCGTGGCAGCGACGGCCCCGGTGTGGGCGGTCGCGGGAGCGACGGGCTGGGTGACGTCGGGCGGGCCGGTGACGACGCGGTCGGTGATGCGGGGCGTACCGGGGACGACGGGGTCGGCGGGGTCGGGGACGAGGCCGGTGACGCGGTGGACGGTGGTGCCGGGGCCGCGGACGAGGGGGCGACGCCGCGTGAGCGTACGCCCGAGGAGCAGAAGCAGATCATCGAGGAGCAGATCAGGAAGGCGAACGATCCTGATCAGACCTGGTTCGAGAAGTTCTACCGCTCCGACGGTCACCGCAAGAGCATCAAGACGCTCGACGAGAACGGGGACGAGCTGCCGATCCTGGCCAAGGACTCGGACGGCCGTTGGATCGCCAAGGACTCCCTGCCGCCCAAGCCGGGCGCGAAGAGCACGCTCGACCCGGGGACGTTCGACCGCGGGTCGGTGCGCTCGGACCAGATCGGTCACCTCGATGAGGCCGCGATGGACCGGAAGGTGTCCAAGGACCTCACCAACGCCGAGCGGGCGTACCGGGAGAACCCCACTCCCGAGAACCTGACGAAGCTGAACAAGGCACAGGGCGCGTTCGACGCGCAGTTGCCGGGCCGTGCCAACAACAGTTCGATCGCCGAGGCGCTCGGTGAACAGGCGGCCATGCGGCATGTCATTCCGCAGAGGTTCCCGGACGCCCAGTGGATCGACCTGCCGAAGACGCCGAACGGCGCGAACATGTTCGACCAGCTGTACCGGCTCGACGACGGCACGCTCGTGATCGCGGAGGCGAAGGCGCCCCAGGCGAAACCCATGTGGCGCAAGGGAGCCGGTGAGGCCGACGGCTGGATGGTCCAGCAGGGCACGCGGCCGTACATCGAGACGATCATCGCCGAGATGCGGAAGAACCGGAACCTCATCGCGAGGGACAGCGCGGGCAACCCCGTGTTGGACAGCGCGGGGCGGCCGGTGACGAACGGAACCATCGCCCAGCAGATATTCGATGCCCTGGATGATGGACAGCTGAAGTACGTCATGGTCAAGGCCGCGGAGAACCCTGGCACCTACGCTGGTGCGAAGCTCGAGCACTTCGAGATCTACTAAGAGGAGAGAGTCAGTGGTCACGCGGATTCCCCGCCATGAAAGCCCCCCGAGCATGGCCGCCGACCTCGATGTGGCAGCGGGCGTGGCGTCGTTGGCGGCCGGCGTCGACTCGATCTTCGAGCGCATCGAGCGGTCGGACATGGCCCGGAGGCATGCGTTGGACGCGACGCTGACCTTCGCCAAGGCGCGGTGTGAGGTGGATCCGGACGCGGAGGAGTTCGAGACCTGGGAGGCCTGGGTCACCGCGATGCAGCTGGGGCACGCGCGGTTCGCCCTGGCCGCCGTGCCCGAGGGCAGCACCCTGACGTGCCGGATCAGGGAGAAGGAGTGGAACCTTCCGACCACCGGCCCCCAGCCCTATGTGAACGCCCACCACTGGGTCAACGCCTTCTACCTGGCGCTGATCTGCCGAGAGAACGAGCGGCTGGGCGATCTGGCCCGGGTGCCGGTGGCCCTGCTGAGGGAATCGGGAGCGACGTTCGACGAGTACATCTACTCCTGGGTGGAGACCCTGCAGCGCTTCTGGCTCGGTCAGGACGGCGTGGGCGACCACCTGGTCGCGGCGGTGGACGGCACCGGACCGGACTCGGCGCGCTGGGCCGACCAGGACTACATGTCCTCGATTCTGTATCCGCCGATCATCCTGTTCTACCGCTACCTGCGTGAGGACCACGAGCAGTTCAACGAGGCGCTGGTCGACGCGCTCCGCTGGCACAAGGAGTACTGGAGCGCGTCCGACGACCGGGCCATCGACAGTGACGGCCTCGTTGCCTTCGGTCCGCTGGCCATCGCGTGCCTCGCGCGTGACAAGGGCTTTCCCATCGAGGTCGAGTCGGAGTACCTGCCGAAGGCACTGCTGACCTTCGCGTGGCGGGGCGAGATCGACACCTGACCCCACGGGGCCGAACGGTGCCGATCCCGAAGCCGGCGTGATCCGGAGGGGGCCCAGGCGGGCCTCAGAAGGGCCGGGCCGCTCTCAGGAGGCGGGGCGGGAGGTAGGGGGAGGTGACGGGGGTGGTCCAGCCTCGGCGGTGGGCGTGGCAGGTCAGGGCCAGGATGTCGAGGTTGAGGGCGGCGTCGGCGGTGTCGGCGCGGTCGGCCACCCGGTGGTGGTCGCGGTGGGCCTCCAGGGCGTCCAGCAGGGCCAGGCCGAAGCTTTCCTCGTCGCCCTCGACGAGCTGGGAGAAGAGGACCGCGGGCGGCGGGAAGAAGCCCCAGCCCTTGGCCTTCTCGTGGTCGTGCAGGGCCCGCTCCGTCACGGGCTCGGGGTCCTCGCCCCGGAGGTAGGTGAGCAGGGCCTCGCGGTACGAGGCGAAGGCGGAGTCGTCCTGCGCGAGGCGGGCGGGTCCGGCGAGGACGAGTGGGGCCAGGTGCTCGCGAACGCCGGTGATCAGGGCCAGGTCGACGGCGGTGTGCCAGGCGCCCGGTCCGGCCTGGTCCCCGTGGTACGCCGGGTAGACGAGGCGGCGGCCGTCGATCGTCACCTCGACGTCCGTGCCGGGGGCGGCGAGCGTGGTGCGGAAGAGGGCGGCGCCCATCTCGGCTGCGAGACGCAGGTGGGCGAGCTGTTCGTCGGTGACGTCGGCGGAGTGCGAGGCACGGGCCTTGAAGAGGGTCTCCTGGTAGCCGATGGCCCACGCCAGTTTCGCCGGCGACAGGGATTTGCCGTCCACCGGCGTGAAGGCCTCCCGGGTGTACTGCTCGTAGTCGGCCTCGGCGGCCGGGTGGATCGGCTGCGGGTTCCCCGGGCGTTCGACCACCACCGGGCCGGCGGCCAGTTCGGCGACCGCGTCCCGGCGTCGGTCGCGGCCGAACCCCTTCACCCGAGGGCCCGGTGCCGCGAAGCCGGTGACCAGCGCGTACGGCAGGTAGTCGGTGTCGAGGGGCGGCGGCCAGCCCTCCCTGCGGTGGGCCAGGGCCGTCAGGGCGAGGGGGAGGAGGGGCAGCAGGGTGGCGGGGCTGGTCACCGGGCCGGAGAGGGAGCTGTAGGGGCGGAGCAGTTCCGTCAGATGGGCACGGAAGGCGGGCTGGTCGCCGCTGGTCAGGGCGCGCAGGGCGTGCAGGGCCGTGGTGTGGGGGTGCCGCAGGAGGGTCTGGGCGCCGCCGGTCATGTCGTTCAGCGAGTGGACGCGAGCGTACGCGGCGTCGAGCGCGGCGAGGACGTCCGCCCTGGTCGGCGGGTGACCGGCGGCGTCGTTCCCGGTGTCGCCGATGACGTAGGCCGTGAAGCCGTTGATCAGTTCGACCGAGGGGAGGCCCGTGCCGCCCTCCTGGGCGGCCTCGCGGGCGAAGTGGAAGGCCTCGCCGTGCCATTCGGCCTTGTCGGAGAGGACGGCCAGGCAGAAGGAGTCGAGCCAGCGGTGCGGGGTGGCCGGGGCCGGTGGGTCGAGGTGGCCCGGCTCGGGCTCGTAGTCCCTGCCGAAGTTCACGTAGTTGAGGAACACCTGGAACCGGTTGTGCGGGTGGTACACGGTGTACGCGACCGCGCCGGCCGCCGCCTCGGTGGCGTCGTCGAGGACCGCCTTGGCCTCCGGGAGACGGAGGTCGGGGGTCTGGACGGAGAGGGCGGCCAGGTACTCCACGAGCCGGTCCGAGATCCACCACCACTCGTGGGCCGTCATGGCGCCGGCCCTCGACATCGACCAGACCTCTGCGACGATCCGGTTGTGGAAGTCCTCGCGAACCGCGGATATCGCCGCCGCGTCGACCTGGTGGCGTTCTCTGCGCACTGCTGTCCCGCTCCCCATGGAAGTGATCTTGGTCGCCAGCCTAGGCCGTACCGTCGCGCTTGAGGGAGGCTCGGCCGGTGGGGCGAGGGCCGGAGGCAGGCCCGAGGGAGCGGTTTCGGCCACCGGGAGGGGGCCGGGGGTGCAGGGGGTTACGACGGCGGAAGGAGTGCGGGTGGAGGCGGACGAACGCGGTGACCTACGGGCGTTCCTTGCCGGGGTGCGGGTCGGCGAGGTGCTCGGCGGGGTCGTCGCCGAGGTGACGTCCCGCGGGGTGTCCGTGCTGCTGGACGGGTTTTCGTCGCGGCCGGTGGGGGCGGTCGGCGCGCTGGACCTCACCTGGGGGCCGCGGGCGGAGGCGGACCTGGCGGTGGGACGGCGGGTCACGGGTGAGGTGATCGGCGTCGATCCGGGCCGGGGTGAGGTGCTGATGTCGACGGCGGCCACCCGACACCCGCGGCTCTGGCGGTTTCTGAGGAGACTTCAGCCCGGACAGGTGCTGACCGGCGCCGTCGCCTCGATCGAGAGCTTCGGCGTGTTCGTGGCGCTGGACGACGGGCCGGCGCATCCGATCCATCCCGGAGTCGGGTTCATCACCTTTCCCGAGCTCTCCTGGCGGTACTTCGAGGCCCCCTCGGACGTCGTACGGGTCGGGGAGCGGGTGTCCGGCACGTTCCTGTGGTTCGACACCACCAACGGCGAGGCGAGGCTGTCCCTGCGGGCGCTGCTGCCGGACCCGTTCCAGGAGTTCGCCGACGGGGCCGCGGTGGGGCAGGTCCTGCGGGGGCGGGTCACCAGGCAGGTTCCGTTCGGTGTGTTCGTCGAGGTCGCCGACGGGGTCCAGGGGCTCGTGCGGCTGAGCGGGCCCACGGCGGAGCCCCCGGCGACCGCCGGGGGCGGCGTGGCGGCGGGGGACGAGGTGACGGTGGCCGTCGTGGAGGTCGACCGGGAGCGACGGACGCTGCTCCTGTCCTGGGCGGGGGCGCCGGGCGAACCGGGTGCCCCGGCCGGTCCCGGAGGTGCGCCTACTCGGCGGTGACGATGCGTTCGACCGCGGCAGTCACCAGATGCTCCCGCTCGGTCTCCGAGAAGACGTCGGGGAGGGTGAGCTGTTCCACGATCAGCCAGTTCAGGGTGAGCATGAGGAGTTTGACGGCCATGGCGTCGCCGGGAAGGCCGGACGCCTCGTGGTAGGCGACGTTGGCGTCGACGTCGGCGCGGACGCGTGCGGTGAGGACCTTGCGGAGCTCGGGACGGCGGGTCGCCTCCAGGCGGAGTTCGAGCAGTGCGAGGTAGCCGGTGCGGAAGGAGGCGACGCGGCCGACGAGTTCGCGCATCAGCTCCGCATACGTCTCCCGGTCGCGGCCGGCGGCCCGCTGGCGGGCGATGGTGGCCTCGTCGGGCTGGAGCCGCTCGTAGACGCGGGCGCCGGCCTGGGTGAGGAGGTCGTCGCGGTTGGCGAAGTAGTTGGACGCCGTGCCGCCCGGGACGGCGGCCTCGGTGTCCACCGCGCGGAAGGTGAGACCGCGTGCGCCGTCCCTGGCCAGGACCTCGATCGCCGCGTCGACGAGGGCGGCGCGACGCTGGTCGTTCCGTCTCACCATGCACACCACTCCAGATGCAGTACTACGTACGAGGCACTTCAAGCAGAGTACTGCGCCGGGCCGGGGCGGCCGGATCGCGGGACGACCGGAGACCTACTGATCCGCCGGCCCCGCCGTCGGCTCGAACCCCTCGACCCCTGCCACGAAATGGTCGAACTCCCCTGCCTGGACGCCCAGGACGAAGGCGTCCCACTTGCGGCGGTTGGTGGTGACGACGACGTCGGGGGCGCTGGTCTCGCGGATGTAGACGGGGGCCTCCGGGTCGTCCTCGCCGTCGCCCTCGCCGAAGGCCAGCTCGAACCAGGGGCCGGGGCCCGTGGCACCCTCGGGGGCCGCACGGATCCAGTCGAGGTCCGGTGGGATGTCGGACATGGGGGGTTCTCCTTGTGGACGAAGGGGACGGAGTGCCATGAGTGATCATTCCTAAGAAGGGGGGCCGCCTCTACACTTACCGTCGGCGGACTCGCGTGCGGTGAGGGGCGGTTGACGGTGCGTAAGGCATGGATCGTGGTGATCTCCGCTGTCAGCGCCGGACTCGGTTTCGTCATGTTGCTGGTCGTCGGTGTCTACATGGTCGCCGGGAACCTCGCGGGCGGGGTCGGCGGAAGGGCCGTCGGGCTGGCCAAGGGAGCCGTGCCGGCGGCGTACCAGTCACTGGTGCAGAAGTGGGGCACTCTGTGCGACGCCATCAACCCGGCGTTGCTGGCCGCCCAGCTGTACCAGGAGAGCGGGTTCAACCCGAAGGCACAGAGCCCCGCCGCCGCCCAGGGCATCGCGCAGTTCATCCCGGGGACGTGGGCGACGCACGGGCTGGACGGTGACGGGGACGGCGACCGTGACGTCTGGGACCCGAATGACGCGATTCCATCGGCCGCCTCGTACGACTGCAAGCTCGCCTCGTACGTGAAGGACGTACCCGGTGATCCGACCGCGAACATGCTCGCTTCCTACAACGCGGGCGCGTACGCCGTCATCAAGTACGGGGGCGTCCCGCCCTACAGGGAGACCCAGAACTACGTCAAGACGATCACGACGCTGTCGGAGAGCTTCGCCGCGCCCACGACCCGCGTCGACCCGAGCGAGCAGGCGGCGGGAGCCATCGCCTACGCCCAGAAGAAGCTCGGCACGCTCTATCTCTGGGGCGGAAACGGCACCGCTGACCAGGGTGGACGCTTCGACTGCTCGGGGCTGACGAAGGCGGCGTACGCGAGCGTCGGGATCACGCTGCCCCGGGTCGCGAACGATCAGTACAACGCCGGCCCGCACCCGTCGCGCGGCGAACTGCTGCCGGGCGATCTCGTCTTCTTCTCCGACGACCTCACCAACTCCCGGGCCATTCGGCACGTCGGGATCTATGTGGGGGGCGGATATATGATCAACGCCCCGCGGCCGGGCGCGGTCATCCGGTTCGACCCGATTGACACCCCCGACTACTTCGGGGCCACGCGGGTCACCGAAGATGGCGCGAAAGCGTTGCCCAAGCGGGTCTGACGAGGCCGTAGTTCTCCGTGAACCCCTGCCCTGAGCTGCGGCGACGCGTCTCTCTTCGATAACGTCTGAGTGATCATTCAGTGGAGGGTGGAACGCATTCGGGAGAAGTGTGCGTTCCTATTTGACGTAGCGCGTTGACGCCTACGTACACCACGGGGGTGGCAACAGCGCGGCGCACGTACGGGTGCGGTCGCGGGAACGATGACGAAAGGGCCGCAGCACGATGGCTGGACTCGCCGCGCATGCCGCACTTGCCGCTGATTCCGGATCGAATCCCGACGTCGAGCTGCTCTACGACATCAATGGCCTGGCCAAGCAAGCGCCGACCTGGCTCGACCGGGTCATGGAGTTCGTCGGCGAGTACGGCCTGCTGTTCGCCATGGTGCTGCTGATCCTGTGGTGCTGGTGGGGTGTGCGCAAGCGCGGCGGCGAGGACGCGGCCTCGTCCGTGGCCGCGCTGGTGTGGGCACCGCTGGCCGCCGGCATCGCCGTACTGATCAACGTTCCGATACGCGGGTTCGTCGAGCGGCCCCGGCCCTTCCTCGACCATGAGGGGCTGGAGGTCCTCGTCTCCGGCAAGACCGACTACTCCTTCGTGAGCGATCACGCGACCCTGATCATGGCGATGGGGGTCGGCCTGTTCGTCGCGAACCGCAAGTTCGGGGTGGTCGGTCTCGTCGTCGCGCTCCTCGGCGGCTTCATCCGCGTGTACATGGGCGTGCACTACCCGACCGACGTGGTCGGCGGCTTCGCGCTCGGCACCGCCGTCGCGCTGCTGCTCTCGCCGCTCGCCATGGCGCTGCTCACGCCCGTGATGAAGGCGATCGAGCGGTCGCCCCGCGTGGGGTGGCTCGTCCGGGCGCGCGGGCGGGACGGACAGCGCGCGGTGATCCCGGGCGCGCGGGTCGAGACGTCCTCGACGGAGGAGCGGGACCTGGCGGCGTAGCGCCGCCCGCCGGACGCGGCGTGACGACGGCCCCCTCACCGAGTGCCGGTGAGGGGGCCGTCGTCATGTCCGGGGTCCCGCGGCGGCTCGGGCGCCTCGCGCGGGCCGCCGCGGGGCGCTACAGCGCCTGCGGGAAGCTGAAGAAGCGGTTCGGGTCGTACTTCTTCTTCAGGGTGGTCAGCCGGGCGGACGCGTCGCCGTAGTACGCCTTCCTCCAGTCGGTGAGGGTGGGGTCGGTGTAGTTCTGGTAGGCGGCGCCCGAGGCGTGGCGGGACATCGACTTGTGGGCGGTGTTCAGCCAGGACTGTGCGGCCGTGCCGGAGGTGCCGGGCTTCCAGGAGGCGATGTACTGGGCCAGCATCCGCGAGCGGCGGTGGACGAAGGCCGTCGCGGTCGGTGAGACGCGGTTCACCTGACCGCCGAGTGCGGTGAGGGCGATGCTGCCGGCACCGCCCTTCACACCGGTGATCTGGGTCAGCAGGGTCTGGATGCCCGCCGAGGAGATCGAACGGTCGAAGAAGTCCGAGCGGGCGGCGTACGTCTCACGGCCCAGGGCGCCCTTGGGCGAGCGGCCGGGGGTCGTGCCGGGCAGATGGCACTGGGCGTCGTCGGCGAAGGACGAACAGCCGGCGTAGCCCTCCATGGCGGCCTCGTACGTACGGCGCTTGAGGGAGACGCTGCGGGCCGGGGCGCCCACCCGGTCGGCGAGCCGGTCCACGGCGTTCTGGAGCTCGCCGTAGGTGCCGAGGGAGAAGGCGGCGACGGAGACCCTCGGGGTGCCGCCGGCGGCGTTCGAGATGTGGCAGGACGACCAGATCTCGTCGGGCTGGGTGGGGCCCCACTCCTGCCAGGCCTTCAGGACGGCGGCGGCCTTGGACCAGGGCCAGGTGAGGTACGCGGTGACGCCGGGCGGGGCCGCGTGCGTCGTGAAGCGGAGTTCGGTGACCACGCCGAAATTGCCGTTGCCGGCGCCCCGCAGGGCCCAGAAGAGGTCCTTGTTGGTGGTGGCGTTCGCGACCAGCTGCTTGCCGTCCGCCGTGATGAGGGTGGCCTGGGTGAGGCTGTCGCAGGTCAGGCCGTAGGCGCGGGACGTCACGCCGTGGCCGCCGCCGAGGGTGAGGCCGGAGACGCCGACGGTGGGGCAGGAACCGGCGGGGATGGTGACGCCCTTGGCGGCGAGCGCGCGATAGACGTCGATGAGCTTCGCGCCGGCGCCGATCACGGCCTCGCCGCCGGAGGCGCGGACCTTGCTGAGCTTGGAGACGTCGATGATCAGGCGGCCGTTGCCGGAGGACCAGCCGGCGTAGGAGTGACCGCCGTTGCGTATCGCCACCTTGAGGTCGTGGGCCCTGGCGTAGGCGAGAGTCGTGCGGATGTCGTCGGGGTGGGCGACATAGGCGACGGCGGTGGGCTTCAGGACGTCGAAGCGGGTGTTGTAGAGCTGGCGGGCCGTGGTCCAGGCCTTGTCGCCGGGGCGGATGAGGGGGCCGTCGAGGTCGCGGGCGAGGGCGGACCAGTTGGCCGCGGTGGGCTTTCCGCCCGCCCGCGTGGTCGTCGTGGTCGTCCGCAGGGAGGCGTTCGTGGCCGTGGCCGAGGCGTCGGAGCCGCCTTTGGAGGTGCAGGCCGAGGTGGTCAGTGCGGTGAGAGCGGCCGCACCGCCGCCGATGAACGTACGCCGTTCCATGTGCGCCTCCCGGTGCGCCGCGAGTTTGGGGTCGTGAGACGAGACGGGGGTTGGTGGGGGTCGGGTTCCCTCCGCCGAGGGCGCGGGTTCGTCGTGGTACCTCGCGCGGTTCCCCGGGCTCCTGGCCCGTGTTGCGGTGGACGTGTCCGGTATGCGTGCAGTTTCCTTTTCTTAAGGATTTCCTCGCCCCGGAAAACTGCATATGCGCTGGTCGCTCCCCCAGTGCAGGGTGGCCCTGCGGGTGGGTGCCCCGTCCAGGGGGGTGGCGGGCTCCGTAAGCATTCCGTTACCTCACCGCACTGTCGGCAGGGGTTCACTCGCCGTTCACTTCCGTCCATCGGCGGCTTCACCTGATCTGCCTAATTTCGGCCTTACCCGGTGCGGGGTGCGGGCCCATAGCGCGGCCCCGTCCCGTGACGACAGCAGCCTGAGGGGCGAGAGGTGCCCGCAAGAGCACCCCCGAGGCTGATACGACGACTTCGCACGCCGCCATGTGGACGGCGGCTCCTGGAAGGAACTCCCGAAAGTGAAGCTTCAGCGCAAGAACCGGCTGCGCGCCCTTTCTCTCGGTGCTGTCGCCGTCACCGGCGTCCTGACCCTGACGGCTTGTGGGTCGGACGACACGGGCGGCACCGCGGGCGACAGCACGGCGCCGGCCAACAGCAAGATCGACTGCGGCGACGCCAAGGGCCAGCTGCTGGCCGACGGCTCCTCCGCGCAGAAGAACGCCATCGACGCCTGGGTCAAGCAGTACACGGCCGCCTGCAAGAGCGTCCAGATCAACTACAAGGGCAGCGGTTCGGGCGCCGGTATCACCGCGTTCACCCAGGGCCAGGTCGCCTTCGCCGGCTCCGACTCCGCGCTGAAGCCGGAAGAGGTCACCGCCTCCAAGAAGGTCTGCACCGGCGGTCAGGGCATCGACCTGCCGATGGTCGGCGGCCCGATCGCGGTCGGCTACAACGTCCCGGGTGTCGACAACCTGGTCCTGGACGCCAAGACCCTCGCCCTGATCTTCGACAGCAAGATCACCAACTGGAACGACAAGGCCATCGCGGCGCTCAACCCCGACGCGAAGCTCCCCGACCTCAAGATCCAGCCGTACCACCGCTCGGACGAGTCCGGCACCACGGACAACTTCACCAAGTACCTGATCGCCGCCGCTCCCGACCAGTGGAAGTACGAGGGCGGCAAGGCCTGGCAGGCCAAGGGCGGCCAGTCCGCGCAGGGCTCCTCCGGTGTCGCCCAGGGCGTGAAGGAGACCAAGGGCGCGATCTCCTACATGGAGCTCTCGTACGCCAAGGACGGCATGAGCACGGTCGACATCAAGACCGGCGCCACCGAGCCGGTCAAGGCGACCGTCGAGAACGCCACCAAGGCCATCTCCGAGGCCAAGGTCGTGGGCACCGGCAAGGACCTCGCGCTGAAGCTCAACTACACGCCGACCGCCGAGGGCGCCTACCCGATCACCCTGGTCACCTACGAGATCGTCTGTGACAAGGGCAACAAGGCGGACACGCTGCCCGCCACCAAGTCCTTCCTCACCTACATCGCCTCCGAGGACGGTCAGGGCCTGCTCGCCGACGCCGGCTACGCCCCGATGCCCGAGGAGATCATCACCAAGGTCCGCAGCACCATCTCGGGCCTGAGCTGACCTGAGTGCGGCCCAGCCCCTACCGGGACTGGGCCGCACCGTCCGGTGCACCGCCGCCAGGAGTCGTTCCGCCACCGCGGAGGGCTCCGCCCCGAGTCGCCGTCCGCACGACGACGGCTCCGCAGACCGGAGAACCTGATGGACATATCGACTACCAAAGACGCTCCACTTCCCTCCACACCGCCGCCCCCCGCCGCGGAGGAGAAGCGTGCCGCCCGCGGCGCCACCCGTCCCGGCGACCGGATCTTCCTCGGCCTCTCCCGCGGCTCCGGCATCTTCCTGCTGGCGATCATGGCGGCCATCGCCGTGTTCCTCAGCTACCGCGCCGTGCTCGCGATCAGCAAGGACGAGGGCAACTTCTTCACCACCTTCGAGTGGAACCCCACCGGCAACCCGCCGGTCTTCGGCATCGCCGTGCTGGCCTTCGGCACCGTCGTGTCGTCGCTCATCGCCATGGCCATCGCGGTCCCGGTCGCCGTCGGAATCGCCCTGTTCATCACGCACTACGCCCCGCGCAAGCTGGGCGGCCCCATCGCGTACGTGGTCGACCTGCTCGCCGCCGTGCCGTCCATCGTGTACGGCCTGTGGGGCGCTCTCGTGCTCGTACCGCAGCTCGACGGCCTCTACGGCTGGCTGAACGACTACCTCGGCTGGACCGGCATCTTCGAATGGCAGGGCGGCGCCCCCCGTTCGATGCTCACCGTCGGCATCCTGCTCGCGATCATGATCCTGCCGATCATCACCAACGTGAGCCGCGAGGTCTTCCGCCAGGTCCCGCAGATGCACGAGGAGGCCGCGCTCGCCCTCGGCGCCACCCGCTGGGAGGTCATCCGCATGGCGGTCCTGCCCTTCGGGCGCTCCGGTGTCATCTCCGCCTCGATGCTCGGCCTCGGCCGCGCGCTCGGCGAGACGATGGCCGTCGCGATGGTCCTGTCCTCCAGCTTCGAGATCAACCTCAGCCTGCTCGACCCGGGCGGCGGCACCTTCGCCCAGAACATCGCCAGCAAGTTCAGCGAGGCCACCGAGATGGGCCGGGACGCGCTCATCGCCTCCGGTCTGGTCCTGTTCGTCATCACCCTGCTGGTCAACGGCGCGGCCCGCCTGATCATCGCCCGCCGCAAGGAGTTCTCGGGGGCCAACGCATGAGCAACGCAACTCTCTCCGACCGGCGCCCCAGCACCCTGCGTGCCGCGTCCCTGCCCAAGTGGTTCTCCTGGGCGGTCGCCGCCGCCTCGGTCGGCCTCGGCATCGGCATCTCCACCGCGCTGGGCCTGGAGAGCTCCATCCAGTGGGCCCTCATCGCGGGAGTCCTCTTCGTCGCCGGCACCTTCGGTATCGCCGCCCGCGTCGAGGGCAAGCGGCAGGCCAAGGACCGCGTCGCGACCAGCGTCGTCTGGGTCGCCTTCCTCCTCGCCGTCGTCCCGCTGGCCTCCCTCGTCTGGGAGACCGTCAGCCGCGGTGTGAAGGTCCTCGACACCTACTTCCTCACGCACTCGATGGGCGTGGTCGCCGACACCGAGCCCGGCGGCGGCATCTACCACGCCATCCTCGGCACCCTGGAGCAGGTCGGCCTCGCCACCCTGATCTCCGTGCCCATCGGTGTGCTGACCGCGATCTACCTGGTCGAGTACGGCCGCGGCAGGCTCGCCAAGGCCGTCACCTTCTTCGTCGACGTCATGACGGGTGTCCCGTCGATCGTCGCGGGCCTGTTCATCCTCAGTACCTGGATCCTGATCCTGGACATGGGCCCCTCCGGTTTCGCCGGCGCGATGGCGCTGACCATCCTGATGCTGCCGGTGGTCGTCCGCTCCACCGAGGAGATGCTCAAGCTCGTTCCGAACGAGCTGCGCGAGGCCTCGCTGGCGCTGGGCGTGCCGAAGTGGCGCACCATCCTCAAGGTGGTGCTGCCGACCGCGATCGGCGGTATCACGACAGGTGTGATGCTCGCGGTCGCCCGTATCGCCGGTGAGACCGCCCCGGTCCTGCTGCTGGTGTGGGGTTCGAACTTCATCAACACGAATCCCTTCTCCGATCCGCAGGCGTCGCTGCCGATGTACATCTATCTGCAGTACGCCAACAGCGGAGGCTCCGGAGCGGCGTACGACCGTGCCTGGGCGGCAGCCCTGACGCTCATCGCCTTCATCATGATCCTGAACCTGGCGGCCCGCGGCATCGCCCGCTGGAAGGCTCCCAAGACCGGTCGCTGACGCGGCCAAACAGCGACCAGTTCCCCCAGCGAATTCCCCGCGAATTCCTCGCGAAAGAAGCAGTGATCTCCATGGCCAAGCGAATCGACGTCAGCGGCCTCAACGCCTACTACGGCTCCTTCCGGGCCATCGAGGACATCTCGATGACCGTCGAGCCCCGCACCGTGACGGCCTTCATCGGCCCCTCCGGCTGCGGCAAGTCCACCTTCCTGCGCACCCTGAACCGGATGCACGAGGTCACGCCGGGTGGCCGCGTCGAAGGCAAGGTCATGCTCGACGACGAGGACCTGTACGGCGCGGGGGTCGACCCGGTGTCGGTGCGGCGTGAGGTCGGCATGGTCTTCCAGCGCCCGAACCCGTTCCCGACGATGTCGATCTACGACAACGTGGCGGCCGGCCTGAAGCTCGTCGGCAACAAGAAGAAGTCCGAGATGGACGATGTCGTCGAGAAGTCCCTCAAGGGCGCCAACCTCTGGAACGAGGTCAAGGACCGCCTGGGCAAGCCGGGCTCCGGCCTCTCCGGCGGTCAGCAGCAGCGCCTGTGCATCGCCCGGGCGATCGCGGTCGAGCCGAAGGTGCTGCTCATGGACGAGCCCTGCTCGGCCCTGGACCCGATCTCCACGCTCGCCATCGAGGACCTCATCGGTGAGCTGAAGGAACAGTTCACGATCGTCATCGTGACGCACAACATGCAGCAGGCGGCGCGTGTGTCGGACCGCACGGCGTTCTTCAACCTGGCGGCCGTCGGGCAGCCGGGCAAGCTGATCGAGGTCGACGACACCGAGCGGATCTTCTCCAACCCGTCGGTGCAGGCCACCGAGGACTACATCTCCGGCCGCTTCGGCTAGGCCGACACGTGGGCCGGAGCCGCCGTGCCGGTTCCGGCCCGCCCCCCAGGACCCCTCGTGGCGCTGCATGGCGGTGCCGCCACGAGGTAGGTAAAGGGCCCGTCCCCCGGCTCCCGGGGGGCGGGCCCGCGCCCTTTTCGACGGTGTTCCCGTCAGAGGAAGGCCAGGTTCACGATCCAGAAACTGGTCGCGGCGACGATGGCTGCCGCCGGCATGGTGATGAACCAGCCGAGGATGATGTTCTTGGCGACGCCCCAGCGGACCGCGTTCACCCGCTTGGTGGCGCCGACGCCCATGATCGCCGAGGTGATGATGTGGGTCGTCGAGATGGGGGCCTTGAAGATGAAGGCCGTGACGAACATGATCGACGCGCCGGTGGTCTCCGCGGCGAAACCCTGCGGCGGGTCGAGTTCGATGATCTTCCGGCCCAGGGTGCGCATGATGCGCCAGCCGCCCGCGTACGTGCCGAGGGACAGCATCACGGCGCAGACGATCTTCACCCAGATCGGGATCGGGTCGCCGTAGTCCTCGACGTCCGCGATGACCAGGGCCATTACGACGATGCCCATCGTCTTCTGGGCGTCCTGGAGACCGTGGCCGAGCGCCATGCCGGCCGCCGACACGGTCTGCGCTATACGGAAACCGCGCTTGGCCTTGTGCGGGTTGGCACGGCGGAAGATCCACATGATCGCCGCCATCACCAGGTAGCCGACGACCAGGCCGACCACCGGGGAGACGAACATCGGGATGACGATCTTCTCCAGGACGCCGGACCAGTAGACCGTCGTACCGCCCGCGAGGGCCGCGCCCACCATGCCGCCGAACAGCGCGTGGGAGGAGGAGGACGGCAGGCCGAAGTACCAGGTGACGAGGTTCCAGGTGATCGCGCCGACGAGGGCCGCGAAGAGGATGCCCATCCCCTTCGAGCCCTCCGGCGTGGAGATCAGCCCCTCGCTGACCGTCTTGGCGACACCACTGCCCAGGAACGCGCCGATCAGGTTCATGACCGCAGCCATGGCGAGGGCGGCCCGCGGCGTGAGCGCACGCGTCGACACCGACGTCGCGATCGCGTTCGCGGAGTCGTGGAAGCCGTTGGTGTAGGTGAAGAAGAGCGCGACCCCGATGGTCACGACCAGAGCGAAGGTGTCCATGAAGGGCTCAGGACTCCTTGACCGCGATGGTCTCCACCGTGTTCGCCACGTGCTCGAAGGCGTCCGCCGCCTCTTCCAGCACATCCACGATCTGCTTGAGCTTCAGGACCTCGATGGCGTCGTACTTGCCGCTGAAGAGATAGGCGAGCAGCTTGCGGTGGACCTGGTCCGCCTGGTTCTCCAGCCGGTTCACCTCGATCCAGTACTCGGTGAGGTTGTCCATCGTGCGGAGGTTGGGCATCGCCTCGGCGGTCAGCTCGGCCGCGCGCGCCAGGACCTCGATCTGCCGCTCGACGCCCTTCGGCAGTTCCTCGATGTTGTAGAGGACGACCAGGTCGACGGCCTCCTCCATGAAGTCCATGATGTCGTCGAGTGAGGATGCGAGGGAGTAGATGTCCTCGCGGTCGAACGGCGTGATGAACGAGGAGTTCAGCTGGTGGAAGATCGCATGGGTGGCGTCGTCACCGGCGTGCTCCGCTGCCCGCATGCGCTCCGCGATCTCGGCCCGGGCGGACGTGTCCGCTCCGAGCAGTTCCATCAGGAGTTTCGAGCCCGTGACGATGTTGTCCGCGGAGGCGGCGAACATGTCGTAGAAGCTCGTCTCCCTGGGGGTCAGACGAAAGCGCACAAGGGGTCCTCGGGGTGCATCGGTTTCGGTCAGGCTGATGCTAAGTGCATCATCCGGCCACGGCTAATGGGCCGTCCCCCAGTGTCGCCCATCGGGTACAGCGGTCGGCAGGGGGGCCGCCCGCAGGCCGTATACCCGCCAAAGTTCGGTACGATATACCCAGTAGGGGTATATGTCTGGAGGACGCGATGACGACCACCGGGGCCGGCGCGGAAGCGCCCTCCGTCGCAGGGGCCGTGGAGCCGCCCGTCGTGACCGATCACGACCATGGAATCCATGGGTATCACCATCAGAAGGATGAGCATCTCAAGCGTTTGAGGCGTATCGAGGGCCAGATCCGAGGGCTCCAGCGGATGGTCGACGAGGATGTCTACTGCATCGACATACTCACGCAGGTCTCCGCCTCCACCAAGGCGCTGCAGTCCTTCGCGCTGCAGTTGCTGGAGGAACACCTGCGGCACTGCGTCGCCGACGCGGCCCTCAAGGGGGGTGCAGAGGTCGACGCGAAGGTGGAGGAGGCCACGAAGGCGATCGGCCGGCTGCTGCGGACCTGAGCGCCCGCCCGGCCGCGCTGGATGATCGGATATCGGCCACTGTCCGCCTATACGGCTCCCGCACGCTTCGGCGGGTGGGGGCCGTCACCTTGTCCGGAGGACCGGGAGACGCGAACTACGGGGTGTCCTGGGTGCGTTCTTCCCCTACGCGGAGGACCTCGTCGATGCGGTCGGGGCTGAGGCGGTCCCCGTCGGTGGCCGAGGCGGCGATGATGAGTTCGCCGCAGAGCTCGATCTCGGCGAGGGCCACGTGGTCATGAACAGCCGTACCGCCTGCCGGAGCCACGCGCATCACCTCTTCTCCGCCGTCACCGACCTCCTAGGGTAGGCAGCGGCCCACAGACCGCGCATGGCACCAACGGACCATTTCCGGCCCCCCGCTGTCCCCCAGTGCCCCGGACTCCGGTCGTCCTGATCACTCCGCGATCTTCCCGGCGTAGATGTCCTCGGGCCGCGGCAGCCGTACGTCGACGTGGACGCCGAAGGCGTACAGCAGCGTCGTCGAGGCGACGGCCACCGTGCCCTGCTGCCGGCCGTTGACGAAGCTGAACCGGTGGCGGACCTTGCGGATCCGGCCCTCGTCATCGAGGTACGCGTCGAAGGGGACCCGCGCGGTGGCGAACCCCCGGGCCGCCGCGCGCAACGGGGCCCGGTTGCCCTCGGAGGCGGCGCGGGACGCGGCGGTGAGGTCGGCGGTGCCGCGGTAGTGGCGGACGGGGACGCCCTCGATCTCGGTCCGGCCGACATAGGTCGCGGTGCGCGTGCCGCGCAGGACCTCGGCGGCGGCGAACGGGTCGGTGGCGCCGCCGGTGACCAGGTTGCCGTCGGAGAGGGTGCCGGTGTCGACGCGGACCCATTTGTCGGGAGGGACGCCCGCGCCCCGGTTCTTCATGAACAGGGCGCCGGGGGCGAGGAGTTCGGTGATGGGGTGGTGATCGCTGGTGCCGGCGGGGTCCTGTGGCAGCAGCACCGTCAGCCGGCCGAGCTGTCTGCCGTAGTCGTAGACGCCCTCGCCGCGGATGGTGACACGGGTGCCGCCGGTGGCCATCTCCATCTCCGTACGGGTCTTGGAGCTGCCCTCGCGGACGAGGGCGGGGGCGGCACGGTGGAGGAGGTCGACGGGGTCGGAGGGGACGGCGTCGTCGCCGGGGCCGCCGGGCACACAGCCCAGGGGGGAGACCATCAGACCCGCCGCGACGACCACCGAGCCGGCCCTGCTGTGCCGCCGCGTCACCATCGCCCGCAACCCCCCTGGCCGGTCCGTACCGGGTCCTCCTGTCGCCGGGTTAACGACGGGTACGGGCGGTCGTCACGCGGCGGCGGGGGCTCGGGCGGGGGCGGGGCAGCGGAGTTGGGGAGACGTTCACCTGTCCTGGGTAACGTCATCGGTGTGGCACAGCACGACGAGGCGGTCTTACCGCAGGAGCACCGCACGACGACCGTTGAACAGGGGCGCTTCTGCGTGGCCCGCTGCACCTGCGGCTGGCGCGGCCCGGCACGCAGGGCCCGCAGCCTGGCCCGGACCGACGCCGAGGGACACGCGGCCGGGGCCTGAGGGGTCCTTTCACTATGCCCGCCCGGGTCGCGTGGTCTGGTGCCGCACCTCGCCGCGTTGCCCAAAGGTCCTAGTAGCTCCGCTACGAGGACCTTCCGGCGCCTTGCGATGCACGACACCAGACCACGCGACCTGATCGGACGCTCATAGTGAAAGGAACCCTCAGAGCGGGCATGCGGGGCCGAGGGTCATGCGTGGCGGAGCGTCGCCAGGAACTCCTCGACCAGTTCCCGGTCGCGGGGCTGGGTGAGACGGACACTGGCGGCGGCCGGGTCCAGCCAGAGCACGCGGTCCACCTCTCGGCTCGGCGTGAAGACGCCGCCGGTCGCCTCGGCCGCCCAGTAACGCACCTGCTTGGCGCGTCCGCCCACGAAGTAGTGGGTCGTGGGCAGGCGCGGGCCGGGCTCACAGAGGTACCCGGTCTCCTCCTCCACCTCGCGCAACGCGCCGTCGAGAGGGGCCTCGCCCCGCTTCAACTTCCCCTTGGGGTGCGACCAGTCGTCGTACTTCGGCCGGTGGACGAGGCAGATCTCCACTTCCCCGGCGGCGGGGGACCGGCGCCACAGGACACAGCCCGCCGCGTGGATGACATCGTCGCTCATGACGTGCTCACCGCCTCCTTCTGCCAGGACTGGTGGAACGCGAAGCGGGCCGCTTCGACTTCGTGGCGCTGGTCGGCGTGCAGGACGCCGAGGGCGTAGGCCGTGGCCGGGGCGATCCGGGGGGTGCGGGCGGCGGCGGCCGCCGCGGAGGCCGCCTCGGAGGCGTCGCGATGGCGGTTGAGGGCCTCGCCGGCCGCGAGGAGGCGTACGTCCACGGGGACGGACTGGGGGTGGAGGACCTCCAGGGCGTAGCGGTGGAGGCGCAGGAGGAGCCGGACCTGGTGCCAGGGGGCGTCCTGGGGGTGGGGGGCGGTGTCGGGGGAGAGGCCGTGGATGAGGGCCTCGGCGTTGTAGGGGTGTCCGGCGGTCAGCAGGGGCAGGCCGACGACCGCGTCGCGGAGGCGGTCGTGGGCGGCGGCGGCCAGGGGGCGCAGGTCCGCGGTGGTCGCGGCGGGGGTGAGGGGGACCTCGCTGGCGAGGACGGCGACGCTGTCGGCGACGGCGTGGAAGCGGGAGGAGCCGAGGGCCTGGAGGGCCGCCGAGTGGGCTCGGGTGCGGGCGAGGGTGAGCTGGCGGTCGAGCAGGGCGCCCGCCTTCGCGGCGCCGACGGTGAGGTTGCCGCGGTCGGCCGTGGCCGGGGGGCGGGTGCCGGGGCCGGTGGCACCGGGCTGCGCCGGGCCCGCTCGTCCCGCCCCGGCGGCGCCGGCCTGGGAGGGGAAAACGGTGGCGGCTCCGGACAGCCGGTTCAGGGCCGTCACCAGGCGGTCCAGACGGGCCGCGTAGGCGTGCTCGCGGCCCAGGGTGCCCGACAGCCAGGCCAGTTCGGGGCGGAGGGACTCCGACCAGTCGGCGTCGAGCAGGGGGCGGAAGGTGTGGAGGGTGCCGCTGATGCGGCGGGCCGAGCGGCGCAGGGCGAGCGCCGCGTCGGTCGACTCCTCGGCTCCGGACTCCCCCACTCTCGGCTGCGCTCGAGCGGGGGCACCCCCACCGCCCCCACCGGTCTCCCGGTGGGTGCGCAGCGCGCGGAGGAACTCGGTGGCCTGGCACCGCAGATAGCCGGCGAGGGCGTCGGCGGCGACGGCCGTGGAGTTCGCGGGGTCAAGGTGTCGCTGTGCCACGCCGGCGCCTCCGGGCGTCAATGAGCATCTCCTGGACGTTGCGCAGGGGCTGGCCGTCCGGGTCGGTCGAGTGCCGGGTCCACTCGCCGTCGGGGCCGAGGTGCCAGGAGGAGGTCGTGTCGGACATACCGGTCTCCAGCAGGCGGTTGAGGGCCGCCCGGTGGGCCGGATCGGTGACTCGTACGAGGGCCTCGATCCGGCGGTCGAGGTTGCGGTGCATCATGTCGGCGCTGCCGAACCACACCTCGGGCTCGCCGCCGTTGCCGAAGCCGAAGATCCGGGAGTGCTCCAGGAAGCGGCCGAGCACGGAACGGACCCGGACGTTCTCCGAGAGGCCGGGGACGCCCGGTCGTACCGCGCAGATGCCGCGCACCCAGATGTCGACCGGCACCCCGGCCTGCGAGGCGCGGTAGCAGGCGTCGATCAGGGCCTCGTCCACCATCGAGTTGACCTTGATGCGGACGTACGCGGGACGTCCGGCGCGGTGGTGCTGGACCTCCTTGTTGATCCGGGCGATCAGGCCGTCGCGCAGCGACTTGGGGGCGACGAGGAGACGGCGGTAGGTCTCGCGGCGGGAGTAGCCGGAGAGCCGGTTGAAGAGGTCGGAGAGGTCGGCGCCGACCTGCGGGTCGGCCGTCAGCAGGCCCAGGTCCTCGTAGAGGCGGGCCGTCTTCGGGTGGTAGTTGCCGGTGCCGACGTGGCTGTAGCGGCGCAGGGTCTCGCCCTCCTGGCGGACCACCAGGGAGAGCTTGCAGTGGGTCTTCAGACCGACCAGGCCGTAGACGACGTGGCAGCCCGCCTCCTCCAGCTTGCGGGCCCACTTGATGTTGGCCTGCTCGTCGAAGCGGGCCTTGATCTCGACCAGGACGAGCACCTGCTTGCCGGACTCGGCGGCGTCGATCAGCGCGTCCACGATCGGGGAGTCGCCGGAGGTCCGGTACAGGGTCTGCTTGATGGCGAGGACGTCCGGGTCGGCGGCCGCCTGCTCCAGGAACGCCTGCACGGAGGTGGAGAAGCTGTCGTACGGGTGGTGCAGCAGCACGTCGCGCTCGCGCAGGGCGGCGAAGATGTCGGGCGGCGAGGCCGACTCGACCTCGGCCAGGTCGCGGTGGGTGCCGGCGATGAACTTCGGGTACTTCAGCTCGGGCCGGTCCAGGGCGCCGATGCCGAAGAGACCGGTGAGGTCGAGGGGGCCCGGCAGCGGGTACACCTCGGCCTCGGAGATCTTCAGCTCGCGGACCAGCAGGTCGAGGACGTACCGGTCGATGGACTCCTCGACCTCCAGGCGCACCGGCGGACCGAAGCGGCGCCGCATGAGCTCCTTCTCCAGGGCCTGGAGCAGGTTCTCGGCGTCGTCCTCCTCGACCTCCAGGTCCTCGTTGCGGGTGAGGCGGAACGCGTGGTGCTCCAGCACCTCCATGCCGGGGAACAGCTCCTCCAGGTGGGCCGCGATCACGTCCTCGATGGGGACGTAGCGGCTGGGGGAGGCCTCCAGGAAGCGGGAGAGCAGCGGCGGGACCTTCACCCGGGCGAAGTGCCGGTGGCCGGAGACCGGGTTGCGGACGACCACGGCCAGGTTCAGCGAGAGGCCCGAGATGTACGGGAAGGGGTGTGCCGGGTCCACGGCCAGCGGGGTGAGGACCGGGAAGATCTGATGCCGGAAGAGCGTGAACAGGCGGGCCTGCTCCTTCTCCGTGAGCTCGCCCCAGCGGACCACGTGGATGCCCTCCTCGGCGAGCGCCGGGGCGATGTCCTCGTGGAAGCAGGCGGCGTGCCGGGCCATCAGCTCACGGGAGCGGGCCCAGATCATCTCCAGCACCTCGCGGGGCTGGAGGCCGGAGGCGGACTTGGTGGCCACGCCGGTGGCGATACGGCGCTTCAGGCCAGCCACGCGGACCATGAAGAACTCGTCCAGGTTGCTGGCGAAGATCGCCAGGAACTTGGCCCGTTCCAGCAGGGGGGTGTTCGGGTCCTCGGCGAGCTCCAGGACCCGCTCGTTGAACGCGAGCCAGCTGCGCTCCCGGTCGAGGAAGCGGTTCTGCGGGAGGCGGTCGCCGTCGTACGGGGCTTCCTCGTAGGCGTCGAGGTCGGCGTCCATGTCGGGTTCGAGATCGGAGACGACCGCCGCCACCGTGTGGGGGCGGTGGGCGGCTATGGAGCCGACGGACGGCTGCGCGTGCTGGACCTGTGCCTGGGCGTTGGACTGGCTCATAGCACCATTCTTCCGCGCCGCGAGCATCACAGGCGCGTCGGAGAGGGCTGGTGGGAGCGCGGCGGTGTTTCCGGCGATGTCGGCGTCGATCCGCGCGACGACGTCGTCGGTGGCGCCGGGGCGCACGGAGGCCGCGGCAGGGCCCACGGCGGTGGCCGCGCGAGCGCCCCTCCCCGCGCTCTTCCCGTTGCTTGGGCCGTTGCGTGGGGGTGGCGAGGGCTCGGGCACGACGGGGTTCATTGCGGAAGCGTCGCAAGGTCGTCTGAATCGCCGGTTACGGAGACCTTACGTGCGGGATAGCGCAGGGCGGCCCGCCGGTTCCCGCGGGCGCACACCCGGCCCTCGACGTGCGCCGCCTCCCCCGGCCTCGCCGTACGTGTTCGGCACGCCCCTCCCCCCGTAGGAGGGGCGTGCCGGGTCCGGGTGCCGTCAGCGGGTGCGGCGGCGCAGCAGCCAGTAGGCGGCGGCGGTGGCCACGACGGTGACGGCGAGGATGACACCGGTGGTCATCAGGTGCAGGGGCCAGAAGTGGGAGGCGGGGTGGTCGCTGGTGAACCAGCTGCCGTCGTTGCCGGAGAGGGTCCTCGCCGGCCACAGCTCGTGCCAGTGCCTGTCGACGTACAGGTGGAACCAGAGGATGAAGCCGAACGCCACGGCCAGGGCGGGCAGCGAGCGCCGCAGGGCGATGCCCGCGAGGGCGCCGACGGCCAGGGCGCACAGGGCGTACGCGAGGACCGCCGGGCCGCGGTTCAGGAAGGGGTCGGGGTCGTACCACTCGCCGCCCCGCAGGTCCTGGCCAGCCGACCAGAACCAGCGGTAGACCAGGACCAGGACGGCGGTCCCGACGGCCAGCGCGACGGCCGGCACCGCGAGCTTGGCGGTGAGCCAGCGGAGGGGGCTGACGGACTGGGCCCAGGCCAGCTGGGCGGTGCCCCGCTCCAGCTCGCGGCCGATGAGGGAGGCACCGGCCCAGGCGGCGATGCCGTAGGAGGAGTACGCGATGAAGGTGCCGATCCAGCCCTCGTTCATGGAGTGGCTGAACGTCATCACGTCGATGCAGCCGCCCTCCTGTCTCCGGCAGGCGGCCAGCTCGGCGCGCAGCCGCGCGCCCGAGACGTGCTGGACCCAGAGCATCCAGCCGACCATCAGCAGGACGTACGCGCACCACACCAGCAGGGCCGGGCGGTGCACGCGCAGCACGGTCCAGAGCAGGCCGCGGGGGCCGAGGCCCTGGCGGGCGAGGGGAGTGGTGGTACCGCCGGCGGTCGTCATGACGTGCCTCCCGTTCGGTGGCGCAACAGGCGGAAGGAGATCAGGACCAGCAGGGCGGTGACGGCGAGGACGACGCCGGTCTCGACCAGCTGGAGGGGCCAGAAGTGGGACGAGGGGTGGTAGTCGCGATAAAGGCTGACGACGTCCCGCCCGAGGACGCAGTTGTCGTTCGTCAGGCAGGGGTTGTCGGGGACGCGGTCGCCGGTGGGGGTGATGCCGCCTTCCTCGACGGTCATGCCGATGTAGCCGGGGTGGCCCTCGGTCGCCGGCTTCGTCGCGGCTTTCGCCGGCCACAGGTACGGCCGGGTCAGTTCGAGCGCGTAGATCAGACCGCCCATGGCGAAGAAGCCGTAGCCCAGGGAGGCCAGGGAGCGACGGGTGAGCAGGCCGACCAGGACGCCGACGGCGAGGCCGAGCAGGACGTGGGAGAGGGCGACGGGGCCGTTCGCGACGAAGGTCTGGCTGTCGTGCCACCGCCAGGTGCCCCAGGACTTCCACTGGTCGGTGTGGGCCTGCCACATCATCCGGTGCAACTGGACCAGCAGGAGGGTACCGGCGGTGAGCAGGCCCGCCGGGAGCACGAGCTTGGCGGCGAGCCAGCGGGCCGGGGTGACGGACTGGGTCCAGGCCAGTTTCGCCGTGCCGGACTCCAGCTCACGGCCGATCAGAGCGGCACCCGCCCAGACGGCGACGAGCAGCGGCGCGATGTTGATGATCGCGGAGCCCAGGTGCATGGCCGTGTCGTACAGCTGGATCGCGGGGGCGTTGAGGTCGCAGCCCGCGTCCGGCACTCCGTTGTGGCAGGGCCCCGAGTCGTACGTGGCCCAGGCGGCTTCCCTGCCCGGTACCGCGGCCCACACCAGGGACCCGGCGGCCACGAGGACGGCGAGCGCCCAGCACCACACGGCGGCGCTGTGCAGGCGCAGCAGTGTCCAGGTCAGGCCGTGCGGGCCGCCTCTCGTACGGGACGCGCTGGTCATGACGGCGGTCATACGGCGCCTCCTGTGCGGTGGCGCAGCAGGCGGAAGGCGGCCAGGACCAGCAGGGCGGTGACGGCGAGGACGATGCCGGTCTCGACGAGCTGGAGGGGCCAGAAGTGGGACGAGGGGTGGAACTGGGCCCAGTGGCCGACGACGTCGCTGCGGCCGCAGTCGGTCTCCTCGCACAGGACGTTCGAGACGCGGTCGCCCGAGGTGGTGACGATGCCCCGGTCGACGAGCATCCCGGTCCAGTGCGGCTCCGTGGTGGCCGAGCGGGCGTCCACCACCGGCCACAGGTGCTCCCGGTTCGCCTGCAGCGCGGCCATGAGGGCGACGGTGCCCGCGAACCCGGCGGCCAGCGCGGGCAGCGAGCGGCGGAGCAGCAGACCGGCCAGCACGCCGACGGCCAGGCCGAACAGGGCGTAGGCGGTGGCGAGGGTGCCGTTGCCCGTGAAGGTGGTGTGGTCGAACCAGTCCCGGGTCATCAGCGCGTGCCGAAGTCGCTCCTCGCGCCACCACACGAGGCGGTTCAGCAGGGTGAGCAGGACCGTCCCCGGGACGATCAGGGCGGCCGCGACCGCCAGTTTGGCGGTGAGCCAGCGGGTCGGGGAGACGGACTGGGTCCAGGCCAGGTGCGCCGTGCCGCTCTCCAGCTCACGGCCGATCAGGGCGGCGCCCGCCCAGGCCGCGACCAGGCCGGGGACGACGGTCAGGACGGCCGGGCCGAGGAAGACGAGCGTGTCGTATCCCTGGTAGGCGGCGTCCAGCACGCAGTAGTCGGTCTCCCGGCAGCCGCTCCTCAGATATGCCTCCCAGGCGGCTTCGACCCCCGGCCCCGAGGCCCACAGCAATCCGGCGCCGATCAGCGCCACCAGCAGCCCCCAGAACCACAGCGCCGCCTGGTGCGGGCGCAGCACCGCGCGGGCCAGGCCGCGGTCGGGACGCAGGGGACGGCGGTCCGGTGCCGCGGCGGACACCACGGTCACGGCGCTCATACGGAGGCCCCCCGGGTCCCCGCTCCGTTGGTCTCGCCCTCGCGGCCCCGGCCGTCGTCGTCGCTCTCGTCGCCCTCGTCGGTGAGGGTGAGCGACGGGGCGCCGGGGGCCCGCAGATGGGCGAGGACCAGCTCCTCCAGGGTCGGCTCGGCGGTCTGCCAGCCGGCGGCGACCGGCCCCTCGGGCCGTATGAGCGCGGTGATCTGACGGCCGGTCGTACGCGACTCGACGACGGTGTGCGGGCCGAGGTCACCGGTCGGGCCCGTGACCAGGGTGTGGGCGGCCATGAGGGCGTCCAGCGGGCCGGCCAGGCGGACGCGGCCGCCGCCGAGGAGGAACAAGTGGTCGCAGGAGCCCTCCAGTTCGGCCACGACATGGGAGGACATGACGACCGTCGTGCCGCGTTCGGCGGAGTCCGCGAGCAGGGTGCCCATCAGCTGGTGCCGGGCGAGCGGGTCGAGGTCGGCCATCGGCTCGTCCAGCAGCAGCAGTTCGGGCCGCTTGCCGAGGGCGAGGGCGAGGGCGACACGGGTGCGCTGGCCGCCGGAGAGGGAGCGGACCTTGGAGCCGAAGTCCAGCCCGCCCTCCTCGACGATCCGCTCGGCCACGGCCGCGTCCCAGCGGCGGGGGTTGAGCTCGGCGCCCATGCGCAGGGTCTCGGCGATGGTGAGCTGCGGGTAGAGGGGCTTGTCCTGAGCGACGTAGGCCATGCGCTCGCGGGCGGCCGACGGGGTCGTGCCCAGCACGCTGATGGTGCCCTCGGTGGGGGCGAGCAGTCCGGCCGCGTGGGCCAGCAGCGTCGACTTGCCCGCGCCGTTCGGCCCGACGACCGCGCAGACGCGCCCCGCCGGGAGCCGCAGCGAGCAGTCACGCAGCGCCCAGCCGCCCTGCCGCCACCCGAACTTCTTGCCGAGCGCGGCCGCCTCGATGGCGGTGTCGGTCATGCCTCGTCCCCCTGATCTTCCTTGAAGTGTTCATCCAGTACCGAAGTGAAGAGCGCCTCGACGTCGCCCCGTTCGAGCCCGGTCTTCCTGGCTCGGACGGCCCACGCGTCCAGCTCCGCGCGCAGCGGGGAGTCGACCGGATGGGCGCCCAGTGACTTCCGTACGAAGGTGCCGAGGCCGCGGCGGGCCTCGACCAGGCCCTCGCGCTCCAGCTCGCGGTAGGCCTTCAGCACCGTGTTCGGGTTGATGGCGGTGGCCTCCACGACCTCGCGGGCCGTGGGCAGCTTGTCGCCGGGTTCCAACAGGCCCAGCCGCAGGGCCTGTTTGGTCTGCTGGACGATCTGCACATAGGTGGCCACACCGCTGCGCCGGTCGATGCGGTACTCGACCACTCGAACAACCACCCTTTCACTAATTGAGTAGTGAAAGGGTGGTGCAAGAGAGGGGGCGATGTCAACACACCGCCCCCTCGCCTGTGGACAACTCCCGCCGGGGGAGCCTCGCTCCCGCCCGTGCGTCAGGTTTCGCTGCGGTACATCAGATCCGTCTCGTACGTCACGAATCCGAGGCGTTCGTACACGGTCACCGCCGCCTTGTTGTCAGCGTCCACGTAGAGCATCGCGGTCGGCAGGCCCTGTGCGGCCAGGTGGCGCAGGCCGATCGTGGTGAGCGCCTTGCCGAGGCCGCCGCCCTGGGCGCCGGGGCGGACGCCCACGACGTAGACCTCACCGAGCTGTTCGGTGGCGTGGACCTTCGTCCAGTGGAAGCCGACGAGTTCGTCGCCCCGGAACGCCAGGAAGAAGCCGGCCGGGTCGAACCAGGGCTCGGCCTCGCGGTCGTCGAGGTCCCGCTGGGTGAGGGAGCCCTGTTCGGGATGGTGGGCGAACGCCTCGGCGTTCGCGGCGAGCCAGGCCGCGTCGTCCTCGCCGGGGACGAAGGTGCGGACGGTGACACCCTCGGGGAGGACCGGCTCCGGGGGATCGAAATCGGCCAGCGAGCGGCGCATCTGGCGCAGTTCGCGAAAGAGGGTGAGGCCGAGGACCTGGGCGAGATGGCGGGCCGCCGAGTGGCCGCCGTGCGCCCACACCCGCAGGCGCTTGCCGGACTCGGCGAGCAGGGCCGCACCGAGTGCCCGGCCGTGTCCGTGGCCCCGGTGCGAGGGGTGGACGACGAGTTCGGCCGCGGGGGCCTCGACGGGGTCGGTGTCCTCCAGTTGGGCGTAGCCGACCAGGGTGTCGCCGACGGTGAGCAGGAGGTGGCGTACGCCGTCGCGGGCGGCGCCGCGGAGTTGGAGGCGGCCCTGCTCGGACACCGCGGGCTGGCCGTCGACCTGGGCGGCTGCGTCGAGGAGGTCGAGGACGGCCGTCTTCTGGTCGGGGGTGAGTTCCAGGCGGGTCTCGATACTGCGGGCGGCTGAGTGGGGCCGGGCGGTGTCGTCGCTGGTCATGGGTTCGAGATTAGCCGGGGCGGCGGCGGGAGGGCGCTTCGGAACCCGGTCGGTTCCGCGGGGTGGCGGGCACGGGTCGTGCGTGGCCGGATCGCGCCCCCGCGGCGCAGCCGTACACGGGGTGCTCCAAGCCTCCGCGGCGGGGCGGCGCATGGAGCCCTTTGGCGCCTCTCCCGGTCGTGCCATACGCCCCGTTTTGTCAACCATCCTCCTCGATGGCAACCAGGTCGTAACCATGAACCCCCTGTCGCGCTACGCGCGTTGAATCTACGCTTCGGGCCGACGGGGCCTGTTCTCACGTTTTCCTTACGTCTCTTACGAACCAGGGGGGCACATGTCAGCCACACCCCACGCGCAACGCCGTGGCAGCCGCCGCAACCGGATCGTCGCGGTCGCGGCCGGCCTCGCGACCGTCGGTGCGCTGGCTGCCGCGATTCCGGCGAGCGCCGGTGAGGCCGAGCCGGCCAAGACCGAGCCGAGCCGCTACCAGGACGTGCAGCTGCTGTCGTTCAACGACCTGCACGGCAACCTGGAGCCGCCGGCCGGTTCCTCGGGCCGGGTGACCGAGCTGCACGAGGACGGCACGACCACGACGATCAACGCCGGTGGTGTGGAGTACCTGGCCACGCATCTGCGCGAGGCCCGCGGGGACAGCCCGTACTCGATCACGGCGGCCGCCGGTGACATGGTCGGCGCCTCCCCCCTGCTGTCGGGTCTGTTCCACGACGAGCCCACCATCGAGGCGCTGAACCACCTCGACCTCGACGTCACGAGCGTCGGCAACCACGAGTTCGACGAGGGCGCCAAGGAACTGGCCCGCCTGCAGAGGGGCGGCTGCCACCCCACCGCCGGCTGCTACGTCAAGGGCAAGAAGTTCAAGGGCGCGGACTTCCCGTACCTCGCCGCGAACGTCATCGAGAACAAGACCAAGAAGCCCCTCCTCAAGCCCTACTGGGTGTGGAAGAAGAACGGCGTCAAGATCGGCTTCATCGGTGTGACCCTGGAGGACACGCCGGGCGTCGTCTCCGCCGAGGGCGTCAAGGGCCTCACCTTCAAGGACGAGGTCAAGACGATCAACAAGTACGCCAAGGAACTGGAGCGCCAGGGCGTCAAGTCCGTCGTCGCGCTCATCCACGAGGGCGGTGCCCCCGCCTCCACGTCGTACAACTACGACTGCGACTCGCCCGGCGCCGGTGACGGCATCTCCGGCCCGATCGTCGACATCGCCAAGAACATCACCCCGAAGGTCGACGCCCTCGTCACCGGCCACACGCACGCCGCGTACGCCTGCACGATCAACGACCCGTCGGGCAAGCCGCGCATGGTCACCTCGGCCGCGTCCTTCGGTCGCCTCTACACCGACACGACGCTGACGTACGACCGCAAGACCGGTGACATCTCCCGTACGGCCGTGAAGTCCGCGAACCACGTGGTGACCCGTGACGTGGCGAAGGCCGCCGACATGACGGACCTCATCAACCGGTGGAACACCCTGGCCGCGCCCATCGGCAACCGGCCCATCGGCTACATATCCGCCGACATCCCGAACACCGGCACCGAGTCCCCCATGGGTGACCTCATTGCCGACGCGCAGCTCGCCGCCGGCAAGAAGCTGGACCCGGAGACCGACCTCGCGCTGATGAACCCCGGCGGTGTCCGCGCGCCCCTCACCTACGCCGCCAAGGGCAGCGAGGGCGACGGCGTCGTCACCTACGCGGAGGGCTTCACCGTCCAGCCGTTCTCCAACACGGTGAACCTGCAGAACTTCACGGGCGCCCAGCTCGTCCAGATCCTCAAGGAGCAGGTCAGCGGCTCCAACGCGGCCTCCCCGAAGATCCTGCTGCCGTCGACGGGCTTCACCTACACCCTGGACCTGACGAAGACCGGCGCCGACCGGATCGTCGTCGACTCCATCAAGCTCAACGGCGCGGCCCTCGACCCCGCCGCCACGTACCGCGTCGCGACGAACAGCTTCCTCGCGGGCGGCGGCGACGGCATCACCACGCTCGGCCAGGGCACCAACGACCTGGTCGGCGGCGACGACCTCGCCGCGCTGGAGGCGTACCTGCTCGCCAACTCCTCGGCGGGCAACCCGATCGCCCCGCCGACGGCGAACCGGATCACGATCATCAGCTAGTCGGTCCGCCGTATCGGTCGGTCCGCCGCACCGGTCGGTCCGCAGTGTCAGTCGGTTCCCCGCGTCCCGGTGTACTCCGGGGCGCGGGGATTCGCGTTTTCACGCTCCGAGTCCGACTACTCCCCGACCAGGTTTCGACTACTTGCCGACCGAGGTCCGCTCCACGGGGATCCACAGCTCCGCGTCCGCCTCGGTGGCGTCCTCGGAGAGACGGGTGCGGAGGATCTCCGGGCCCGGCCTGCTCTGGTACGGGTTGGACGGGAACCACTGGGTGAAGACGTCCCGCCAGAGGTACTGGAGGGCCTGCGGGAACGGGCCGGAGCTCTCGAAGACGGCCCACGAACCCGCCGGGACGACGAGCGAGTCCATGTCGTCCGGTACGGCGGCCGACGTCACCACCGCGTGGTAGTAGTCGAGTTCGGTCCCCTCCGCCCGGCTCGGGTCGAGATTGTCGCTCACCCCGAGGACGCCCTCGGGCTCCTGGTCGGACAGCGCGGCGATCCGCTCGATCGTGTCCCGCCCGAGCCCCCGGATGAACTCCGCGATCCCCGGATTCACCCCTTCATGAACCAGCGGAACCCTGACCTTCCTCCCGACCACACGGAAATCCTCCTTCTCCACGACCCGGTATCGCATGCTGCTGTTCCCTTCCACGACGAGACGGAAGGACATCCGAGGCTGCGAGCGCAGCGCCGCCCGGTCGCGCCGGGCCTCGCCGGGCCCCACCCCGTGCATCGCCTTGAACGCACGAGCGAACGCCTCCCCCGAGCCGTAGCCGTAGCGCACCGCGATCTCCAGCAGCGTCCGCTCCCCGGCGAGCACCTCGGCGCCCGCGACGGTGAGCCGCCGGCGCCGGATGTACTCCGACAGCGAGATCCCCGCGAGCGCGGAGAACAGCCGGCGGAAGTGGTACTCCGACGTGGCCGCGATCCGGGCCAGCTCGGTCACCTCGATCGGTTCGGTCGGCTCGGCGAGCCGCGACTCGATGTGGTCCAGGGCCTCGTTCAGCCGCTCCAGCACCTCGGTCTCCTTCCCTTACGCCCTTCACGTTAGGAAGAGGACACCTCACCGGACCCGACATCCTGTGCCCGGTCGGGTCGGGTCAGTCTGTATCCGGGATGGGGGCTGAGCTCTCGTCGAGGCGTCGCCCTCGGCTGACGGCGATCCGTACGACGTCCTCCAACGACTCCACGGCCCGAGTGAGCGCGAACCGCAACGCGCGCTCCCCGGTCACCGCGTCCTCCAGCACGGCCCTGCCACCGGCCGCGACCTCCTCGGCCGACCCCAGCTGCATCGCCTCCACGTTGTCGGCGAGCAGGGACAGGGCGCCGGGGTGTGCGGTGTCCGGGTCGAGATAACAGGGCTTGCCGTCGGGAGACGTCCAGGGCAGCAACCGCAGACCGGGCATCATGCGGGCACCCCTTCGATCTCCATCGCGTGGACGTACAGCTCCTCAGGGCTCAGCACGTACGGCCGTACGAGGTTGTCATAGGGCTCGAAGGGCCAGAGGTCGTCGACGGGTCTGGGGGAGGGGAGCGGGACGGGGTCCAACGGCTCGCGGGTGTCCACGGGTTGTGAGCCTGCGGCCGCGTCCGCTGCCCGCCGCGGCAACAGCACCTCCCGGAGTCTCGCGACGAATCCGCGCATGGCAAAGCTCCCCTTCTCGCGCCTCAGGGTTATTTCAGGGTCGGTGTGACGAGCGGTGATTACCGTTCGCGGTCAGATCGTCACGGCTGCGGCGTACGTTGGGGAAGAGGCCTGGCGTTGTCTGGAGCGCCAGACAACGGGGAGGGGTGACGTGGGCGAACTTGTTGACGGAGAACGCGAATCAGGGCGTGCCGCGCTCGGTCGAACGCTGAAGTTTCTCCGGGAGAACGCCGGCAAGTCACTCGGGCAGCTCGCCGACGAGACGGGGTACGACAAGAGCTACCTGAGCCGTCTCGAGTCGGGTGAGCGGCTGTCCAAGGTGACGGTGATGGAGGACCTGGACGGCTACTACGGGTGCGTTGACCTGCTGGCAAGCCTCTGGAAGGTGGCGCGGTACGACGCCTTCAAGGACAAGTACAAGGAGTTCATGCGGCTGGAAGCGACGGCGCAGATCATGCACAAGTACGCGCCGAACGTGCCGGGCCTGTTGCAGACGGAGGACGTCGCCCGAGAGGTGTTGTCTGGGCCTCAGGCAACACCTGAGGTTGACGAACTGGTCGAGGAGCAGGTGGCCGCGTGTATGGGACGGCAACTTCTGCTGCGCAAGGATCCGGCGCCCTACGTCCGCTTTGTCATCGACGAACTCGCGTTCCGACGCCCGTCGGCCAACGCGGCGAGTTGGGAAGGGCAACTGCTACACGTGGAAGCTGTCGCGCAGTGGCCCAACGTCGTCATCCAGGTACTGCCCTTCTCGGCCGGAATGCATCCTCTTATGGCGAGGGGATCACTGACGCTGTTGTGGCAGAGGGACGGAAGCGCCGTCGCTTACACGGAAGGTGACAGCAGTGGTCTGCTCATGGACGATCCAGAGGACGTGGCCCACCATCGTTTGTCCTACGATCGGCTTCGGGATCTGGCGCTTTCCCCGTCGGACTCGCTGACGTTCATCAGGGACGTACTGGAGGAGCACAGATCATGACGCGTACCCCTGACCTCAGCACCGCCACTTGGCGTAAGTCGAGCTACAGCGACGGGGGAGACAACAACTGCCTCGAAGTCGCAGACGGCCACCCTGGCATAGTCCCCGTCCGTGACAGCAAGCTCCCCGACGGCCCGGTGGTCGTCTTCGGCGCGACCTCGTGGACCGCTTTCCTTCCGTTCCTCAGGACTCGCTGACGTTCATCAGGGACGTATTGAAGGAGCACAGATCATGACGCGCAGCCCTGACCTCAGCACCGCTCCTTGGCGCAAGTCGTCCTACAGCGACGGCGGTGCCTCGAACTGCCTCGAAGTCGCAGACGGCCACCCTGGCATAGTCCCCGTCCGTGACAGCAAGCTCCCCGACGGCCCGGTGGTCGTCTTCGGCGTGACCTCGTGGACCGCTTTCCTTCCGTTCCTCAGGACTCGCTGACGTTCATCAAGCGCCTTCTGGAGGAGTGCAGACCATGAACCGGACCCCCGACCTCACTGCCGCCACCTGGCGCAAGTCGTCGTACAGCGACGGGGGTGCCAACAACTGCCTCGAAGTCGCAGACGGCCGCCCCGGCACAGTCCCCGTCCGTGACAGCAAGAGCCCGCACGCTCGTCCCCTGGTCTTCTCGGCCGCTTCCTGGGCCTGCTTCGTGGACGGCGTCAAAGTCGGCCCGGCCTGGTGAAGGTCTGAGGGCGGGGCGCCCCCGGCCCTACACCCCCGCGTCCAGCACATCCGTCGTACCGTCCAGGAGGAACCTCCGGTAGCCGCCCTCGCCGAACAGCTCGCCGATCTCCATTCCGGGGAACTCGACGGGGCGTTCGCGGCCTTCCAGGGCGACCCGTACGCGCCACCGTTCGCCCTGGTGCTCTACGAGGACATCGGCCCACTCCCGTGTGGGCGCGTCCACCCCGCGCAGCTCCGGTCCGCCCTCGGGCCCATACTCGCGGAACGAGTACAGAAACGGCAGTTCGCCGACCAGGTAAGCGAGATGGGCCCACGAGGGGGAGCCCAGCAGTACGGCTCCCCCCGACCCCGACCCCGACCCCGCCCCCGGCCCGCTCGGCTCGGCGGCGGCTTCCTCGGCGGGCTCCTCTTCCGGCTCCGGCGCGAACGTGCCGCCGGGCGCCCGGACCAGCGGCCGGGGGTCCGCCTCGGGTTCCTGTCGGAAGGAGCACGTACGCGACGCCACGTCCACACTCCTCAGCTCAAGCCCCTTCGGACCGGCCTCGAAGGCCAACTCGGCGACGTGGCTCAGGAACGCGCCGACCTCGGCGTCCCGGAGGTTCCGCTCGGCGGCCTCGGCCGACGACCCCGCTTCCGGTTCGCCGAGCGGCTCGTACGAGAAGACGTACCGCGACGTCTCCCCGGGTGCCCCGCGCTTTCCGTGCTCGTGGGGTTCCCCGTGCCTGCTCATCCGTGGTCCTCCCGAGGTCGTCCCGAACAGGGCGACGCCGCCCCGGACATCACACGATGCCCGAAGCGGCGCACAGGCTGTCGACCGACTCACCCAAATCCGCGACGGCTACGAAGCCAGGGTCAGGGCGCCCTTGACGCTCTTCACCGGCTGGTACGTGAACACGTAGCGCTCTCCGTCCCGCGCCGTGCCGGAGTTCATGGCCTGCACGTCGGCCGCCGCGCTCTTCGGGATCTTGAACTTGGTGTTCACCCAGGTCGGGCACTTCAGGGTCTTCTTGGTGTCGTAGCAGAACGACGTCACCGCGCCGAAGTACGCGAAGCGGGGGCCCTCACCTACCGGCGTCGCCGTCTCGTCCGTGACCAGGATCATCTTGCGCCGGTCCACGATCTTGCAGCTGCCGGACTTGCACTTGATGTGGTGGGCGAACCCGGTGAGGCCATAACGCCGGTTCCCCTGCGGGTCGATGTTGGGCGACTTGGCCAGCCAGCCGATGATGCCGTACTTGGTGATGTTGTGACGCTTCTTGATCTTGGTCCAGCCGAAGCCGACCATTTTTCCCTTGCTGTTGCGGTAGTACTCACCCTGCCGCAGCGGCAACGTCCGTGTCTTCGACCGTGAGTAGTCGAACTCCTTCAGGATCTTCAGCTTCGACGAGCCCTTCGCCGCCACGGCGTCCGTCGCGTCCTGTCCCGGCATCGCCTGCGCCGGCCCGGTCCCGGCCAGCAGCGCCGCGGTCACTACGCCGGTGGCGACCAGCTTGATCTTCTGCATCGTCCCTCACAGCGATCGTCCCCGTTGGATCCCCCGGTGGGGCAGGGGAAGGACGACCACCGTACGAAGCCCGACACAAACGTCTCTATTGTCTCTTCGGGTACTGCCCTCCAGGGCTGTGCCTCTCCGAACACCGGTGACGTCGACTTCGGCCTCGTAGCCGGTGTCATCCCGTGGGCTCCGGCGGAGGCGTAGCCGCCCCCGGCAGCCGAACCGTCGCCAGCGTGCCGCCGCCCACCGCTCGGGTCAGGGTGACCTCGCCGCCCGCCTGCTGGACCGTGCGGGCCACGATGGAGAGGCCCAGGCCGGAGCCGGGGAGCGCCCTCGCGCTGGGTGAGCGCCAGAAGCGGTCGAAGACGTGGGGCAGTTCGTCGGCGGGGATACCGGGGCCGTGGTCCCGGACGGTGAGGACGCCGGACTCCAGCGCCACCTCGATCGTGCCGCCCTCGGGGCTGAACTTCACCGCGTTGTCCAGGATGTTGACCGTCGCCCGCTCCAGGGCGGAGGGCTCGGAGCGTACGTACCAGGGCTGGAGGTCCGCCGTGATCGTCAGCTCGGGGCCCCGCAGCCGGGCCCGGCGCAATGCGGCCTCGACCGTCTCCTGGAAGTCGACCACCTGGAGGCGGGCGCCGTTCTGACCGGAGTCGGAGCGTGACAGCTCCTGCAAGTCGCCTATCAATGAGGCCAGTTCGGTCATCTGGGCCTTCACCGAGGCGAGCAGGGCCTTGCGGTCCTCGGCCGGGATGGGGCGGCCCGTCTCCTCACTGCGGGTGAGGAGTTCGATGTTGGTGCGCAGGGAGGTGAGGGGCGTACGGAGTTCGTGGCCCGCGTCCGCGATCAACTGCTGTTGCAGATCACGGGAGCTGGCCAGCGCGCTCGTCATCGAGTTGAAGGAACGCGACAGCCGGGCGACCTCGTCCTCGCTGTCGTCCTCGACGGGGATGCGGATGCCCAGGTCCTCGGTGCGCGCGACGTGCTCGACGGCTTCCGTGAGCTTGTCGACGGGGCGCAGACCCGCACGGGCCACGGCCAGACCGGCCGCCCCGGCGCCCACGACGCCGATGCCGGAGACCAGGAGGAGGATCAGGGCGAGGTCGTTGAGGGTGGCCTGGGTGCCCTTGAGGGGCAGCGCGACGAGCAGCGCCGCGTTGGACACCTCTCCGGTGACCTGGTCGGTGACGGTGACCGGCGCGCTCATGACACGTACGTCGTTCCCCTCCGAGTCGGTGCTGTTGTGGAAGACGGCCCGGGTGCGTTCCTCTGCCCTGACGACCTCCTTGTCCGTCTCGGTGACATCCAGCGTGCCGACGGAGAAGTCGAGGACACAGGGGGTTCCGTCCTCCAGCACCACCTGGAAGTAGGTGTTCTGGGGGCCGAAGCGGTTGTTCTCGGGAGGGCTCTGCGTGCAACTCTGGAACGCGCTCTTGGCCTGGTCGCGCACCATGCGCATGTCCATCGTCTTGCTGAGCTCGGCGTCCAACTGGTCGTACAACTTCCCCTGCACGATGAACCAGCAGGTCACCGACACCGCTGCCACCGCGAACGCCACCGCCGCGGCCACCAGCATCGCCAGCCGGGCCCGGAGCGGGAGCGACCGGTACCGGCGCAGAACCTTCTTCACTCCGCGCCGCCTTGTCGCAGGACGTACCCCACGCCCCGCACCGTGTGGACGAGGCGGGGCTCGCCGCCCGCCTCCGTCTTGCGGCGCAGATACATGACGTACACGTCGAGGGAGTTGGAGCTGGGCTCGAAGTCGAAGCCCCAGACGGCCTTGAGGATCTGCTCGCGGGTGAGGACCTGGCGCGGGTGCGCCATGAACATCTCCAGCAGCGTGAACTCCGTACGGGTCAGCTCCACCGGCCGGTCGCCCCGCCGCACCTCACGGGTCGCCAGATCCATGCGCAGGTCCGCGAACGCGAGCGCCTCGTCCTCCTGGACCGTCTCCGCGACGGCCGCCGCGTACGAACTGCGGCGCAGCAGGGCGCGGACCCGGGCGAAGAGCTCGTCCAGCTCGAAGGGCTTGACCAGGTAGTCGTCGGCGCCCGCGTCGAGGCCGGTGACACGGTCGCCGACGGTGTCACGGGCCGTCAGCATCAGGACGGGGGTCGTGTCGCCCGCGCCGCGGATCCGGCGGGCGGCGGTCAGGCCGTCCATGCGGGGCATCTGGATGTCGAGGATCACCAGGTCCGGCTTGTACACGGTCGCCTTCTCCAGGGCGTCCGCGCCGTCGACCGCGACCTTCGTGTCGTACCCCTCGAAGGCGAGGCTGCGCTGGAGTGCTTCGCGTACCGCCGGCTCGTCGTCGACGATGAGGATGCGCTGGGGGTCACGGTCGCCTTCGGCGGGGCTCATGGTCGTGTCGTTCCTCGGGTGCGGTGGGAGGGGAAGAGGGAGAGGGAGAGGGAGCGAGAAGTGGCCGATCCGGACTCAGCCTCGCACGTTCCAGGGCCTCAGGATGGGCAGGGCTGTGGATAAGTCGAGCTTCAGCCGATCATCCGACAGTCGTACGGCGGTGGGCGCGGGCCGCCGCGGTCACCGAGCTGCGTCGGGTGCCTGTGGCGCGGGCGACGGACCGGACCTCGGGAGCCCGCGTGACCGGTGCGTGCAGCCCGGCGGCCACCGCGAGGGCGAGGCCCAGTCCGGCGGGACCTGCTCCGGCGTGGCTGACGGCGGCCGGGACGTCGTGCGAAACCTGCTTGATCATGTCGACCTCCAGGTCGGAGAAGAGCCGGGCTTGATCGCGGGGGAAGGCCGTGTTCCGGGCCGCTGCCCGTCAGGCGGTCGCCTCGATGGCCGTCGGCCCGAGCGGGGGGATGCCGAGGCGCTTCGGCCGAGCCGTCGGTCCGAGCCGGCCGTTCGAGCCGTCAGTCCGAGCCGCCCGCCCGCAGGGTGCTCAGGTCGGACTTGACCGTGTTGATCGGGATGGCGAAGCCGAGGCCCGCGCTGCCGGCGTCGCCCGACGAGGACGCGGAATACATCGCGGAGTTGATGCCGATGATGTTGCCGTTCATGTCGATGAGGGCGCCGCCGGAGTTGCCCGGGTTGAGGGACGCGTCGGTCTGGATCGCCTTGTACGTGGTCGTCGAGGAACCGGTGTCGCCGTTGAACTCCTGGCCGCCGAACTCGAACGGCCACCCGCCGCCACCGCCCTGCTGCCGTTGCTGCTGGCCCTCGTCCGTGGACACCGTCACGTCACGGGCGAGCGCGGAGACGATGCCGCTGGTCACCGTGCCGGTGAGCCCCTCGGGGGAGCCGATCGCCACGACCTGGTCGCCGACCTTGACCCCGTCGCTGTTGCCCAGGGTCGCCGCCTTCAGCCCGGAGGCGTCCCGCAGCTTGATGAGCGCGAGGTCCTTCCTGCTGTCGGTGCCGACGATCTCGGCGGCGTACGTCTTGCCGTTGTGGGTCGTCACCTTGATCTGGGAGGCACCGGAGACCACGTGGTTGTTGGTGATGATCTCGCCGGTGCTGGTGATGATCACACCGGAGCCCGTGGACTCACCCGCGTTCGAGCCGGCGTTGATCTCCACGATGCTCGGGCTGACCGCCGAGGCGACCCCGGAGACCGTGCCCTTCTCGCTGGTCGGCACCACACCCGTGCTGGTCGAACTGGAGGCGACGGTGTCGTTGCCGGTCAACTCCTGGATCCCGTACGCCGTACCGCCACCGATCGCCGCCGCGACGATCGCCACGGCCGCCACCAGCGCGAGGGGGCCCTTGGCACGCTTCTTCGACGCGGCCGTGGGAGCCGCGGCGGAGGAGACCGGCTCGGAGGGGAGAGCGGTCGGGGCGGACCCGTGGCTGGAGGAGCCGTACCCGGGCTGCCCGGCGGAGCCGTACTCGGTCGAGTGAGCCGAGACGGCAGAAGCCTGCGGGGCCGGATCGTAGGCCGGCGGGGGCGGCCACTCCGGGTTCACCGGAGAGGTGCCGTGCTGCTGCTGGTCACCCTGGCAGGGGTTCTCGTGGTCGCCGCTGCGGCGGAAGCTCTCGGTCATGGCTCAGAGCTTGGCCCGCCACCATGAGAGCTCCCTGAGTGCTCCCTGAGAAGCCCGGCAGAACCTCGTATGCCCCATATAAAGGCGCCCGGCCCCGGTCGGTCGCACGGGAGACAGAGGGGTGCGCCGTGGTGATGCGGACGGCGACCAGTACAACGCACCGTTCTGGGTCCCGCGCGCCCTGAACTCCCCAGGCGGCGCTCGTGAGTGCGTCGGGCGCGTCTCTCCTGGGAGACTTCGTCATGACCTCATCACGTACCAGGGCGTTGTTCACCGTCTGCGCTGCCGCAGCATTGCCCGTGCTGCTTGCCGCATGCACACCCGGCGGTGGTGACGGTGCGGCCGATCCCACGCCGCCCCGGCGCTCCGGCGCCGCGACCGCCGTCGGCCCCTCGTACAAGGAACTCGCCGAACGGGCACGGTCCGCACTGGCTGCCTTCCAGGGCGGAACCATGGTGGAGGCCGGGCTGGAGAGGGTGACCGACGGAGTGCACACCGAACCTCTCCTGGACGTCGGCAAGCCGTACCGGATCAACGTGGTGTGCGTGGGTCAGGGCAGCGCGCGGCTGGCCTTCACACCCGCCAGTTCCGGTGAGAAGGCCGCGGTTCCGTGCGACGGGTCCGTCGTCCATCAACGCGTCACCGGCGACAAGCCGCTCCGCATCGACGTCGAAGGCGACAAAGGGGCGACCGGCATGATCGCCTGGCGGCTCGACCGCGTCTGACAGCCACGTAGGCGTCTTCTCAGGGGCGCGGGGACGGGGTGTGCTGCGAAACGAGGCCGCTGCTTCCTTTCAGGGACGCGCGGAACCGCGCGACCGGCCACGACGAACCCGCGGCCGACAACGCATCCCAGCCCCGACGGCGCCGGCCCCGCCCACAACGCCTCGCGCTACACGCACCCGCACGACCGCCGAGTGACCAGCTTCGACGGGAACAGCTTCACCCGTTCCCGGCGGGAGCCCGCCACCCGCAACCCGTCGTCGAGGACGAGATCCACCGCGGCGCGGGCCATCCCCGTGCGGTCCGTCGCGACCGTGGTCAGCGGCGGGTCGGTCAGCGCCGCTTCCTTGACGTCGTCGAAGCCGGCGACCGCCAGCTCGCCGGGCACCTCGATGCGCAGCTCGCGCGCGGCGCGCAGGACGCCGATGGCCTGGTCGTCGGTGGAGCAGAAGATCGCCGGGGGACGGTCCGGGCCGGAGAGCAGGTCGAGGGCCACGGTGTACGCGTCGTAGCGGTTGTAGGGGGCCTCGAAGAGCCGTCCCTCCGTGGAGATGCCGGCCTCCTCCATCGCACGGCGCCAGCCCTCGACGTGGTCGGAGACGGGGTCGCCGACCAGGGGCGTCTCGGCGATGCCACCCATACAGGCGACGTACTCGTGTCCGTGCGACAGCAGATGCTCCACGGCGAGCTGGGCGCCGCCGAGGTCGTCGGTCACCACGGCGACGTCGTCGATCGCCTCGGGCCGCTCGTGCAGCAGCACCACGCGCGCGTCCCAGGCCTCTATCTCGGCGGCAGCATTGTCATTGAGCGCATGGCTGACCAGGATCAGCCCGGAGACACGCATCCCGAGGAACGCCCGCAGATAGTGGACCTCGCGCTCCGCGATGTAGTCGGAGTTCCCGACGAGGACCATCTTGCCGCGCTCGGCGGCCGCCTGTTCGACCGCGTGTGCCATCTCGCCGAAGAAGGGCTGCCGGGCGTCCGGGACGATCAGGCCTATCAGCTCGGTGCGCCGCGATGCCATCGCCTGGGCGACCCGGTCGGGCCGGTACCCCAGCTCCTTGATCGCGGCGAGGACACGCTCGCGCGTGGCCGGGGCGACCGGCCGGGGTCCGTTGTTGATGACGTAGCTGACGACGGCGGTGGAAGTTCCCGCCAGTCGCGCCACATCATCCCGAGTCACCTTGGCCACGCGCGGAGTCTACGCGGATGGACCGCCCCTGGGCAGGGCGTACGGGGGCTCGTCTGCGCCAGAGCTGTGCGTCCGTCGTGCGCCGAGGACAGGATGGGGCCGCGCACTACGCCTCGGCCGTGACCTCGGTGGCCCCCAGGGGCGCCGTCTCGTCCGCATCCTCCGCCTTTGAGTGCTCGGCCTTGGCCTTCGCCTCGTCGGTCGTACGCTCGCCCTTCTCGGGCGTAACGAATCGATAACCGACGTTCCGGACCGTGCCGATCAGCGACTCGTGCTCGGGGCCGAGTTTGGCGCGCAGCCGCCGTACGTGGACGTCGACGGTGCGCGTACCGCCGAAGTAGTCGTAGCCCCAGACCTCCTGCAGCAGCTGGGCGCGGGTGAAGACGCGGCCGGGGTGCTGGGCGAGGTACTTGAGGAGCTCGAACTCCTTGAACGTGAGGTCGAGGACACGCCCCTTGAGCTTGGCGGAGTACGTCGCCTCGTCGACCGACAGGTCGCCGTTGCGGATCTCCATGGGGGAGTCGTCGTTGACGATCTGCTGCCGGCCCATGGCGAGCCGCAGCCGTGCCTCCACCTCGGCGGGGCCTGCGGTGTCGAGCAGGACGTCGTCGATGCCCCAGTCGGCGGTGACGGCGGCGAGACCGCCCTCCGTGACGACGAGGATGAGCGGGCAGCCGGGCCCGGTGGAACGCAGCAGCTGGCACAGGCTGCGGACCTGCGGGAGGTCCCGGCGGCCATCGATGAGGATCACGTCGGCACCCGGGGTGTCGACGAGGGCCGGGCCTTCCGCCGGGGCCACGCGCACGTTGTGCAGCAGCAGGCCGAGAGCCGGAAGCACCTCCGTCGACGGCTGGAGGGCATTGGTCAGGAGCAGCAGAGAACTCATATGTCTGGTTCCTCCTCGGTCCCTGCGAGGACGTTTACGGCACTGCGAACTGCACTGCGGAACTTCACAGCGATTTGCTCTGCGTTCCCGGGGCCCCGTACACCCGCGGTCACCTGGTGTTTCCCGCTTCGTATACAACGCTTCCGAAAGCACAAAAGGACCCGGGGGCTACGTTGCCCGAGTCCTCTGTCCAGCAGAATAGCCCACATGAGCGCTGGTCCGGCAGATGATGTGACGCGATCTTCCGGTATCCCGGACTCTGAGACGGGGGAGGGAACCGCTTCGCGACCGCCGACGAGCCCTTTACGCAGGTTTCTGAGCACGGAAGACGGGGTGAATATCGAGGTCGTATACGACCCGGGCACCGTCGTATACAACGCTTCTCACTCTCTCTCCGACGACACGGGAAAGCCACTCGGAAGCCATCCGGCGATCGTCGTCGCGCACGGTTTCACCGGCAACGTGGATCGGCCGCATGTTCGAAGGGTGGTCTCGGCTCTCACCCGGTACGGCTCCGTCGTGACCTTCTCCTTCCGCGGCCACGGTCGGTCCGGCGGCCACTCCACGGTGGGCGACCGCGAGGTCCTCGACCTGGCGGCGGCCGTCCGCTGGGCCCGCGAGCTGGGGCACGAGCGCGTCGCCACGGTCGGTTTCTCCATGGGCGGCTCGGTCGTCCTGCGCCACGCGGCCCTGCCGGACGCCGGCACCGACGCGGTCGTCTCGGTCAGCGCGCCCGCCCGCTGGTACTACCGGGGCACGGCTCCCATGCGCCGTCTCCACTGGCTGGTCACCCGCCCCGCGGGCCGCCTCGTCGGCCGCTACGGCTTCCGCACCCGCATCCACCACCGCGTGGGGGCACCTCCCGCGGCTTTCGGGCAGTGGGGGAGGAATCCCGTACCGCCCTCCCCGGTGGAGTCGGTTCCCCTGATCGCCCCGACGCCCCTGCTGATCGTCCACGGAGACAGGGACGGGTACTTCCCCATCGACCACCCCCGGATGCTCGCTGAGGCCGCGGGCAGCCACGCGGAACTGTGGCTGGAGGAGGGGATGGGTCACGCGGAGCACGCGGCCACCGGGGAGTTGCTGGACCGGATGGGGACCTGGGTGGTGGAGAAGGGGCTGGGCGGCACGATGCGCCCACGGTTTCTCCACGGCGCCGACTCCCCCGTAGCCTGATCCTGTCCCGACTAACCAAGAGGAACGCAGATGCCAAAGGGCACTGTCCGCTACTGGGCCGCGGCCAAAGCCGCCGCCGGCATCTCCGAGGAGCCCTACGACGCGGACACCCTCGCCGAAGCACTCGGCGAGATCCGCGAGCGTCACCCCGGCGAACTCGTCCGTGTGCTGCGGCGATGCTCGTTCCTCGTCGACGGGAACCCCGTGGGCACCCGTGAACATGAGACGGTACGTCTGGCCGAGGGCGGCACGGTCGAGGTGCTCCCGCCGTTCGCAGGAGGGTGACCCCCAGATTATGAGCAACCAGCCGTACGGGTACGAGGGCCATCAGGGACACCCCGGCTACGACGCCCACCAGCAGCCGGAGCAGCAGTACCAGGCGCAGCAGCAGCCGCCGTACGCGGCGCAGCCGCAGTGGCAGGGGTACGAGGAGGGCCAGGCCGCCCACGCGCAGCAGTACACGCAGCAGTGGGAGGGCCAGACCTGGGAGACCCAGACGCAGCCGAAGGCCGCCCCGGCCGCGGCGAACCTGACGGACACGGCGTACCTGCCCCCGCAGACGGACGGCCGCCCCGCGCAGTACGCCCCGGACCACCAGCCCGGAGCGCAGGCCCAGGCACACCCGTACGGGCAGGCCCCTGCGCACCCGCAGGGGCAGGCTCCGGTGCCCCCGTACGCCGCTCAGCCCCACGTGCAGGCGCCGGTGGCCCCGCACGCCCAGACCCAGGGCGTCGACCCGGCCGGTCCCGGCGGGGCCGAACCCGCTTACGGGCCCCCGACGCTCACCGGGAACGCGCGGATCACCGACGCGCAGCGGGCGCGGGCCGAGGGGCGGTCGCCGATCATCGAGCCGGGGATGCAGCCGGCGCTGATCACGGCCGTACTGGGACTGCTGCTGGCGGGCGCGGCGGCGATCGGGGAGTACGCCCTCGCCGTACCGCTGGTGATACTTCAGGCCGTGACGGCGGCGGGCTGGTTCCGGCTGAACGGCATGTGGCCGGCCCGGCAGGGCATCGTGCTGGCGTTCGCGGGTGCGCTCGTGGCGGACGCGGCGCTGTTCGTGGCCGGGCGGGAGCACGCGCCCGCGGCCATCCTGGGGACGCTCGGGGTGTGGGTGCTGCTCGGGATCGTGCTCGGGCTGCGGAGCCACGCGGATCCCGACGAGCGGCTGTACGGGCTGATGGCGACGGTCGCCTCGGCGGCGCTGGCGATCATCGCGACCGGGTATCTGGCGGCGGTCGCGGACGCGGTCACGGTCGGCGGGGTCGCGGTGGCGGCGGCCGTGGTGGTGCGGGCGTTGCCGTTGCCCACGGCGGCGTCGGTGGTGGTGGCGCTGCTGGCGGCGGGCGGTGCGGGGGTCGTGGTCGGCGGGATCGGCGATCTCGGTGGCTCCGGCGCGTGGTTGGGGGCGGGGGCCGGGCTGTGCGCGCTGGTCGGACACCGGGTCGCCAGCTACGACTACCCCTCCCGCTTCGTGCACTTCACGGCGGGGGTGGCGCTGCCGCTGGCCGCGGCGGCGCCGGCGGTCTATCTGCTGGGGCGGGCGCTGGTCTGAGCGTCGAGCGCCTGGTGGCTCGGGGCGGGTTCGTTGGCGGCTGCGGGGCCGGTGTGGTTTCTCGCGCAGTTCCCGCGCCCCTGCGGGTCTGCACCCCGTGCTTTTCGGGGGCGCGGGGAACCGCGCGACCAGCCCCCGCCCACCCGCACCCGAAACCCGGTCCCCGTGCGGAGGACCCTGTCACAGGTGATCAACAACGTTCAGGAACTCACCCCTGGTTGTCGCGGCCGCGATTACCCTCGCCCGAAGCGGCCACTCTGGTCGTGGAGACGGGCGGGCCGCCGACAGGACAACGTGGGGAACACCGAGACATGCGCGCACTGCGGATACTTGTGATCGTCGCCGTGATCCTGGGCGGCCTCTTCGTGGTCGCGGACCGCGTGGCCGTCGGGTTCGCCGAGGACGAGGTCGCTCAGAAGCTGAAGAGCAGCGAGGGTCTGACCGTCACCCCGGACGTGTCCATCAACGGCTTCCCGTTCCTCACCCAGGTCGCGGGCGGCGAACTGGACGACGTCGAGGTCGGCATCTCGGACTACGAGGCCACCACCGGCGACTCCGACGAGAGCATCCGTATCGCGGACCTCACGGCGCACATGCGCGGCGTGAAGTTCTCCGGGGACTACAGCTCCGCCACGGCCGCCTCCGCCACCGGCACCGCGACCATCGCGTACGACGAACTCCTCAAGGCCGCAAAGTCCGAGCCCACCCGGGTCGCCCCCGGCACCACGGCCCGCGTGGTCGGTCTCTCCGACGGCGGCAACGGCAAGATCAAGGTCGCGATCGAGGCCGACATCCCGGTCCTCGGCAAGAAGACGTTCCCCGTACTGAGCACCGTGGGCGTCAAGGGCGACACCGTGGAGGTGCGCGCCGAGTCGCTGCCCGACCTCGGAGCCGAGCTGGCCGAGAACGCGGTCCGCTCGATCACCGACTTCCAGCAGGCCATCGACGACCTGCCGGGCGGCATCAAGCTCGACAAGGTGGAGGCCGCCTCCGACGGGGTGGAGATCACCGTGCGGGGTTCGAACATCCGGCTGGCCGGGTAGGACGACGGACGGCCTTCCCCCTACCCGTGGCGTCCGAAAGGCGAGACGCCGCTGTCCGTACCGTAGATGGGCGGGCTGCCGCCCCGGCCCGACGGTCCCTCGCGCACCGTCGCCCGACGAACTCATCCCACAATCCGGACGATCGCGTCTCAGAATGCGACATGCCGGTGACATGCCCGCCTGTCCGTCCCTACGATCGACAACTATGAAGCGACAGGCGGATCTCACGAAGCGGCGGGCAGTAGACCTGTGCCGCGTCGCCGCCATGCTCTGTCGCACTTTCTGAGCGGCAGCCCTCGGCCGGCCGCTTGTCCCCCCTTCGCTCTGCCCCGCAGGGCACACATTTGTGCGCGCCCGGCCACACCGCCGGCAGACGCTTCGCACGCCCCGCCGCAACTGCCCCGGAGGAGAAAGAACATGAGCCGCAGCGACGTCCTCGTCGACGCCGACTGGGTCGAGGCCAACCTCGACAACCCGAGCATCGCCGTCGTCGAAGTCGACGAGGACACAACCGCGTACGAGAAGAACCACATCAGGAACGCGATCCGGATCGACTGGACCAAGGACCTCCAGGACCCGGTTCGCCGTGACTTCATCGACCAGGAGGGCTTCGAGAAGCTCCTGTCGGAGAAGGGCATCGCCAACGACACCACGGTGATCCTCTACGGCGGCAACAACAACTGGTTCGCGTCCTACGCCTACTGGTACTTCAAGCTGTACGGCCACGAGGACGTCAAGCTGCTCGACGGTGGCCGCAAGAAGTGGGAGCTCGACGCCCGCGAGCTGGTCGACGAGGTGCCCGTGCGCCCGGCGACCGAGTACAAGGCCAAGCCGCAGAACACCGCGATCCGCGCCTTCCGCGACGACGTCGTCGCCGCGATCGGTTCGCAGAACCTGGTCGACGTGCGCTCGCCCGACGAGTTCTCCGGCAAGCTGCTCGCCCCGGCCCACCTGCCGCAGGAGCAGTCGCAGCGTCCGGGCCACGTCCCGTCCGCCCGCAACATCCCGTGGTCGAAGAACGCCAACGACGACGGCACCTTCAAGTCGGACGAGGAGCTCAAGGCGCTCTACGCCGAGGAGCAGGTGGACCTCGCCAAGGACACCATCGCCTACTGCCGCATCGGTGAGCGCTCCGCGCTGACCTGGTTCGTCCTGCACGAGCTGCTCGGTGTCGAGAACGTCAAGAACTACGACGGCTCCTGGACCGAGTACGGCAGCCTGGTCGGCGTTCCGATCGAGCTCGGCGCCAACAAGTAAGCACCCCCAGCAAGCGCACACCCCCGTTCATCCCGACCGGCCTTCCTTCCGGTCAGACCCTTTCTGGAGAAAGACATGTGTGGAGCGAAGGCCGGCGGCCCGGACGCCTCGACGATCAAGCCCGGTGAGACCACGATCCAGGGTCAGGTGACCCGCGATGGCGAGCCGGTGACGGGCTACGTCCGTCTGCTGGACTCGACCGGCGAGTTCACGGCGGAGGTCCCCACCTCCGCGACGGGCCAGTTCCGCTTCTACGCGGCCGAGGGCACCTGGACCGTCCGCGCCCTGGTCCCCGGCGGCACCGCCGACCGCACGGTCGTCGTCGCCGAGAAGGGCGCGCTCGCCGAGGTCGCCATCGCCGTCTGAGGCACACCGTGAACGGCCGAAGGGCCGCGCCCCCCGGGTTGGACGCCTGGGGCGCGGCCCTTCGGCATGCCCGCCCGTCCGTCCTACCCTGGAGACATGTACGCCCGGCGGCGCCACCGCTACTTCGTCATGATGGGGACGTGCCTCACGCTCTTCGTCCTGGCCTGGGGAGTCGTACGTCTCTGGTCGGTCCCCGTCGCGGTCGGCATGTGCCTGGTCGCCATGGTCATCCCGCCGCTGGCCGCCGTCGTCGCCAACCGGCGTGGGCCCGACGACCGCTGGTGGGACGACCCGTCCGGCGACCCCCAGTCCGACGAGTGGTGGGACGAACTGGACGGCAAGAAGCGCCCCGGACGACAGCCCTGACCGCCCGCGCGAGGCGACCTCCGGCGGGCCGTCGTCTCAGTAGACGAGCGCCTGGGTGTCGTCCGCCAGCGTCTCCTGCACGAAGACCTGCGCGCCCGCGATCCGTACGCCCTTGAGGACGTCCTGCTCGGTGATGTCGCGCCGCGCGGCGCACTGGGTGCACAGGGTGAGGCGACCGCCGGCCAGGATCGAGTCGATCAGGTCCCGCAGCGGCGCCGCGTGCGGCAGCTCGAACTCGGCGGCCCGCCCCGGCAGCGCGAACCACGCCGACTCACCGGTCAGCCACAGGGAGACCTCCACCCCGCTGGCCACGGCCACCGCGGCCACCGTGAAGGCCTGGGAGCAGCGCTCGGGAGCGTCGGCCCCCGCCGTCACCTTGATCACGAGCTTCTTCGCCATGCCCGCAGCGTAGTCCGCCGCCCGGCCGGGGGGCCCGCCGACCGGGCGGCGGAACCACACGGACCTCACGGACCGTCCCCGGACCGGGCCGCGTAAGCTGGGGGCCGGCCCTGTGTAGTACCGAACCTTCGCTCATTTCGAGGAGCACCCCGTGGAACTCTTCTTCGAACTCCTGCTGGTCGCGGTCTGCGTCGGCGTTCTCGCCTTCACCGGACTGGCTGTGAAGAAGCTGTACCAGGGCCAGCGCTGACCGACCACCCCAGGAACCGCCACTCATGATCGAGATCCCGTCCGACCTGCACAAGGACCTCGTCCCCCTCGCCTTCCTGCTCGGGAACTGGTCCGGTGCGGGCGTCCACGACTTCCCCGGTGCCGAGAAGTGCAACTTCGGCCAGGAGGTCTCCTTCACCCACGACGGCCGGGACTTCCTCGCGTACCACTCCCACACCTGGGTGCTGGACAACGAGGGCAACAAGGTCCGGCCGCTGGAGTCCGAGTCCGGTTTCTGGCGGATCGACGCCGACCGCAAGGTCGAGGTCACCATGGTCCGCAACGACGGCGTCGTCGAGGTCTGGTACGGCGAGCTGGCCGACAAGAAGCCCCAGATCGACCTGGTCACCGACGCCGTGGCCCGGACCGCCGCCTCCGGCCCCTACACCGGCGGCAAGCGGCTGTACGGCTGTGTGAACAGCGACCTCATGTGGGTCGGCGAGAAGCAGACCCCCGAAGTCGAGCTGCGCCCCTACATGTCCGCCCACCTGAAGAAGGTCGTCACTCCGGAGGACGTCGAGCGCTGGGCCAAGGCCCTCCCCGATGACATGCCGGACGACGGCATCGCCTTCTTCAAGTAGTCACTAGACTTTCCAGTGTGGTGAGCACCGACTGGAAGACTGATCTGCGGCAGCGCGGTTACCGCCTGACCCCGCAGCGGCAGCTTGTGCTCGAAGCCGTGGACACCCTGGAGCACGCGACCCCCGACGACATCCTCGCGGAAGTGAGGAAGACGGCGTCGGGGGTCAACATTTCCACGGTCTACCGGACCCTGGAGCTCCTGGAGGAGCTCGGGCTGGTCAGTCACGCCCATCTGGGGCACGGCGCGCCGACGTACCACCTGGCCGACCGGCACCACCACATCCATCTGGTGTGCCGGGACTGCACCACGGTGATCGAGGCCGACGTCTCGGTGGCGGCCGAGTTCACGGAGAAGCTGCGCGCGACGTTCGGCTTCGACACGGACATGAAGCACTTCGCGATCTTCGGCCGCTGCGAGGACTGCTCGGCGAAGGCCGCGAAGGCCGCGCAGACCGGGAAGAGCGAGAAGACCGCGCAGCCGGGCGGCGGTGGTGGGGCGGGCCGGAGCACCCCGGACGACCTGAAAGATTCAAGTACCGAGTCGTAGGCTTAGTCATATGAAAAGCCCTCTGCTGTCCCTGCCCGGCGCCGTCCCCGCGGAGGGCGTGGACGAAGGTGTCGCCGCCCACTACGGCGATCTGTTCCGCGAACAGCGCGCCCTCGCCGACGGCACCGGATTCGTCGACCTCTCCCACCGGGGCGTCGTCACCGTCACCGGCCAGGACCGGCTCAGCTGGCTGCATCTGCTGCTCACCCAGCACGTCAGCGAACTCCCCACCGGCCAGGCCACCGAGGCCCTCATCCTCTCCGCCAACGGCCACATCGAACACGCCCTGTACCTCGTGGACGACGGAGAGACGGTCTGGGCCCACGTGGAGCCCGGCACCCAGGAGACGCTGCTCGGGTACCTGGAGTCGATGAAGTTCTTCTACCGGGTGGAGGTCGCCGACCGGACGGGCGACTTCGCGGTCGTCCATCTGCCCGCCGGTTCGATCACCGAGGTCCCGGAGGGCGTCGTCGTCCGCGAGACGCCGTACGGCCGTGATCTGTTCCTCCCGCGGACGGACCTGGAGACGTACGCCGAGAAGGCCGGCCCGGCGGCGGGCCTGCTGGCGTACGAGGCGCTGCGCGTCGAGCACCACCGGCCCCGCCTCGGCTTCGAGACCGACCACCGCACCATTCCGCACGAGCTGGGCTGGATCGGCTCGGCGGTGCACCTCCAGAAGGGCTGCTACCGGGGTCAGGAGACCGTCGCCCGTGTGCAGAACCTGGGGAAGCCGCCGCGGCGGCTGGTCTTCCTCCACCTCGACGGCAGCGAGGTGCATCTGCCGCCCCCCGGCACGGACATCCGGCTCGCCGACGACGGTCCCGAGGGCCGCAAGCTCGGCTTCATCACGACGTCGGTACGCCACCACGAGCTGGGCCCGGTCGCCCTGGCCCTGGTGAAGCGGAACGTCCCGGTGGACGCGCGGCTCCTGGCGGACACGACGGCGGCGGCCCAGGAAGTGATCGTCGAGCCGTAGGCCGGACACGGCCTCGGGGACCTGCACCTCGGACAGGGCCCCGGGGCCCTACATCTCCAGCAGGACCGTGAAGGGGCCGTCGTTCGTCAGGGACACCCGCATCTTCGCGCCGAACCGTCCCGTCGCCACCGTCGCCCCCAGCGCCCGCAGCTGGGCGACGACCTCGTCGACGAGCGGCTCCGCGACATCGCCCGGGGCCGCCGCGTTCCATGTGGGCCGGCGGCCCTTGCGTGCGTCCCCGTACAGCGTGAACTGGCTGATCACGAGCAGCGGCGCGTCGACGTCGCTGCACGACTTCTCGTCGTCCAGCATCCGCAGGGACCACAGCTTGCGCGCCAGTTGCGCGGCCTTCTCCTTGGTGTCCTCGTGCGTCACCCCGACCAGGACGCACAGGCCCTCGCCTTCGATCGCCCCGACCGTCTCACCGTCCACGACGACGCTCGCGCCGTCGACCCTCTGCACCACCGCACGCATGCCGACCATCATGCCGCCGCCGTCCATCATCCGCGCGTGAGGGGGTCCTCCTTACGGGGGGTTTGTGATCACGGGCGTTTGAGGCGGGCTTTGCCCGGCATTTCTTATTGATCCATTACCGACCATCTGGGGGTGGATCGCGGGGACTCGGTCACATAGCTGCCACCGGGAGTGGCACCATGCTCACACACACCGGTCGAGGGGACGGTTGAGGCGCAATGAGCACATCGAGTACCGGGCAGCCCCCGGTCACTGCCACGTTTGCCCGGACGGGGCCCGCCCCCGCACCCGGTATCCGCCGGCCGCCGGTCCAGCGCACGGACAGCGGCCCACTGCTGCCGCCGGGCCCTCCGGAGCAGGAGCTGTCCCGGCTGCGGCTGCCGGAGGTGCGCACCCTGCGCCGGAACGCCCAGCGGGACGAGGCCGACCTCAGCTATGTGCGTCGGCTGCTCCAGGGCCGGATCGACATCCTGCGGGCCGAGCTGGCCCGCCGAGGGGGCGCGGCGGAGCCGCCCGCCCCCGACGGGCGTACGTCGGCGTTGGTCGACCGGCTCTCCGAGATCCTCACCGACGCCCCGGCCCGGCACCGTTCGTCCGCCCGGCACGTGACCGTGGGGACGCCGCACGGCGAGGAGTACCGGCTGCTGGCGGCGGAGATGCTCGCCGAGGTCGAGCTCTCCGACCTCGCGGCCCGCACCGACGACGAACTCACCGCAGGGCTCGCCCGCCTCGTCCGCTACGAGCAGCAGGTGTCCGGCCGCCGCCAGCGGCTCCAGCGGACGGCGGACGAGTGCAGCACCGAGATCGCGCGGCGGTACCGCGAGGGCGAGGCCCAGGTGGACGACCTGCTCCTCTGAGGGGTCCTTTCACTATGAGCGACCCGGGCGGGCATAGTGAAAGGACCCCTGAGACACCGGGCAGGGCCTTCACGGGCCCGGCCCCCCGCCTCGGCTCCGTTGACCGCCGGAGCCGAGACACCGGGCATGGGGTGGGGAGTGGCCGGTGCGGGGGTACCGGATTGAGACCCCGCCGCTCCCGCACCGGAAGGTGACCGCCGATGTCCGCGAACCCCCCAGAACCGGAGACGACCGCCGGGTCCGATGAGTCCGGGACGATCGCCGGGTCCGGTGAGTCTGAGGTGATCGCCGGGTCCGATGAGTCCGGGACGATCGCCGGGTCCGGTGAGTCTGAGGTGATCGCCGGGTCCGGTGAGTCTGAGGTGATCGCCGGGTCCGGTGAGTCCGGGACGATCGCCGGGTCCGGTGAGTCCGAGGTGATCGCCGGGTCCGGTGAGTCCGGGACGACCGCACGGCCCTCCGGTGCCGCGATAGCCGCCGGTGCCGCGGCCTGCCTCGGGTCGGGTGAGTCTGAGGTGATCGGCGGGTCCGGTGAGTCCGAGGTGATCGCCGGGTCCGATGAGTCCGGGACGACCGCATGGCCCTCCGGTGCCGCGATAGCCGCCGGTGCCGCGGCCTGCCTCGGGTCGGGTGAGTCCGCCGTACCGCCTGTTCTCGCGGAGGTCGTGCGGTCGGGGTTCGTCGAGGGGCGGCACCGGGGGAGTCTCGTGGTGCTGGGGGCGGACGGGACCGTGGAGTGGGCGTTGGGGGAGGTGACGACGCCCGTCTTCCCGAGGTCCGCGAACAAGCCGATGCAGGCCGCCGGTGTGCTGCGGGCGGGACTCGACCTCGCGGGGGAGCGGCTGGCGCTGGCCGCGGCGAGCCACTCGGGGGAGGCGTTCCACCGGGATCTCGTACGGAAGATGCTGGCGGAGCGGGGACTCGGCGTGGATGCGTTGGGGTGCCCGGCGGATCTGCCGTTGGACCGGGTGGAGGCGGAGGCGTATCTGGCCGCCGGCGGTGTCCGTGACCGGGTCGCCATGAACTGCTCGGGCAAGCACGCGGCGATGCTCGCGGCCGCGGTGCTGAGGGGGTGGCCCGCCGCGTCGTACCTGGACCCGGACCATCCCCTCCAGCGGCTCATCCGCGCGGTGGTCGAGGAGGCGGCGGGGGAGCCGGTGGCGGCGGTGGGCGTGGACGGCTGCGGTGCCCCCTTGATGGCGATCAGCCTCACCGGGCTGGCCCGTGCGTTCCGGTCGTTCGTGCTCGCGCCGGACGGCTCCGCGGAGCGCCGGGTGGCCGACGCGATGCGGGCCCATCCCGAGTACGTCGCCGGTACGCGCCGCCACGACACGTGGCTGATGCGGGAGGTGCCGGGCGTCCTCGCCAAGATGGGCGCGGAGGCGGTCCAGGCGGTGGCCCTGCCCGACGGCCGCGCCCTCGCGTTCAAGATCGACGACGGAGGGGGACGGGCGCTGGGGCCGGTGCTCGGGCGGGCGTTGACGTTGATGGGGGTCGAGGGGCCGGTGGTCTCCCGTATCGGCCGGCTGCCGTTGCCCGGGGGTGCGCGGGAGGTGGGGGAGGTGCGGGCGGTGTTCTGAGGGGCTGCTGTGTGTGGGGCGCGGTTCGGGGTGGGGGGTCCGCGTGCGTCGGCGAGTGCGGGTCGGTGGCTGTGGGACCGTCGTGGTTCTCGCGCCGTTCCCCGCGCCCCTGACGGATCGGGTCTGCGGGCCGCCCTTCATCGAAAGGCACGGGACGCAGCCCCTGCCTTTCAGGGGCGCGGGGAACGGCGCGACAAGCCCCCACCGACCCGTACTCGCCACGCACGCGGACCCCCGCCCCGACCGCGCCCCCGCCTCGAAAAACGTCGCGACAGCTCCTCCGCCCACCCCCTAGCGTGGGTTCATGAGCCCCTCCCAGGACATAGCCGTGCGTGCCATCACCGAGGACGACAAGGCCGGTTGGATCCGAGCTCTGAACACCGGGTTCCTGCGGTCGCCGGAGACCTGGTCCGAGCAGGAGTTCATGGACCGCACCGCGCACATCGACCCCGCCCGCACGCTCGGCGCGTTCGACGGGGACCGCTGCGTCGCGACGTTCCGTTCGTTCCCGCAGCAGCTGACGGTGGTGGGCGGCGCGACCGTCCCCGCCGACGCCATCTCGAACGTCACGGTCAGCCCCACGCATCGCCGCCGGGGCCTCCTCACCCGGATGATGGCCGAGGACCTCACCGCCGCGAAGGACCGCGGAGACGTCGTCGCCACGCTGATCGCCGCCGAGTACCCGATCTACGGCCGCTACGGCTTCGGCCCCGCCACCTGGACCACCGAGTGGACGATCGACGTGCCCCGCACCGGCCTCGACCCCCGCTGGTCCGGCCCGGAGGACGGCGGCCGGATCGACCTGGTCGACGGACCGGACGTCCGCAAGCTCGGCCCGGAGCTGCACGAGCGCCTGCGCCGCGCCCAGCCGGGTGCCGTGGACCGTGACGAGCGCTGGTGGCGCCTCAACACCGGTGAGCCGGGCCTCGTCTCGTCGTGGACCGAGCCGTTCTACGGGGTCTACCGCTCGGCGGCCGGGGAGGTCGAGGGCCTCGTCTCGTACGAGTCGGACGACAACTGGCACGACAAGCAGCCGCACAACACGGCCGACGTCAACTGGCTGATCGCGACGACCCCGGCCGCCGAGCGCGCCCTGTGGCACTTCCTCTGCTCGATCGACTGGATCACCAAGGTCAAGACGGGCTGGCGGGCCCCCGACGACCTCCTCCCGCACTTCTTCCCCGACCCGCGCGCCGCGCGCGTCACCGCACAGGCGGACTGGTTGTGGGTGCGGATCCTGGACGTCGTACGGGCGTTGGAGGCGCGGTCGTACGCGGGCACCGGGGCCCTGGTGCTGGAGATCGCCGACGAGGACCGGTTCGCAGCCGGGCGCTACCGGCTGGACGCCGGCCCGGACGGCGCGAGTTGTGTGCCGACGAGCGAGGACGGCGATCTGGTGCTGGACATCGCGGACCTGGCGGCACTGTGGCTGGGCGACGAGTCGGCGGTGCGGCTCGCCGCGCTCGGCCGGGTCGGGGAACAGCGGAAGGGCGCCGCCTCTGTCGCCGACGCCCTGCTGCGGACGTCCAGGCGCCCGTGGTGCCCGGACATCTTCTGATGCCGGGTCCGCCGCTGGGACCCGGGAGTTGTCGTTCGACCTTTCCTCGATGTACGGGTGTTCTGCTTCCGTAGCTATTCAGTTGTGGTTGTGGCTGCGCATTCAGTTGTGGCTGTGCCATTCAGTTGTGACTGTGCGGACCGGTCGAACTCCCGGCTCCCCTCCGGAAGGGAGGTCGATCGGTCGGTCCGTGTGAGCGAGGTCACCAACCAGCTGAAGGTTTGACCATGTCAGGAAAGTTGGCGACCAACTCATCCTTACTTATCTCCGCTTGGAGTCGTCTCATAACCACCTTTCCATGAACTGCCGGAAGATGGCGCGAAGTTGTAATGTTTGTTCGTGGAGCGGGAACGTACGGCCGTCGATCGACGGAAGTCGTCACAGCGGCCCCGGAGGTCACACCACGAGGTGGCCGACGTGTTGCGCCGCCGGATCAGGTCCGGCGAGCTGCGACCGGGAGAGCGTATGCCCACCCAGGCCAAGCTCGCCGACGAGTTCGGGGTGGAGCGCGGTGCCGTCCGCCAGGCGTTGCGCATCCTCCAGTCGGAGCGACTGCTCACCAACGTTTCCAAGGGCAGCCCCGCGACGGTGGCTCCGGACCTGGCGAGGACGTTCACCGGCGGCCCCGGATCGCCGCCGCGTCCCACCATGGTGGAACTGGCCCCCCGCATATCCGCCGCCTTCGCCGCCCCGCACGTGGTGATCGACGCCCTCTGTCTCACGGCTGTGTCCCTCACGCTCGCCGTGGGTGAGCCGTTGCGCGAGATTCACGCGGGGCGCATAAAACCGGCCAGGGTCGACGTGCGGGTGCTGCTGCCCAGCCGGAACATCCCGCTCGCCTTCCCGGCGCCGGTCGACGCCTCGGTCGACGGCCGGCTGCAACGCCGCTGGCTCGCCCAGCGCAACGCCCAGGGCCAGGTCCTGCGGCACAACCTGCTGGCCCTGCGGTCCACGCACGGCGTCGACGTCCATGTCACCTTCCGCGCGCTGCCGTTCACCCCACCGGTGAAGCTGTACCTCCTCAACGGCAGTGAGGCGCTGTTCGCGTACTACACCGTGCAGCGGAAGGAGGCGGAGGTGGACAGCGAGCAGCTGGAGATGTACGACGCCGAGGGCACCCAGTCGATGCTGTTCGCCTTCGAGCGGGGCGCCGGCTCGGCCCCCCGGGACGCGAGCTTCGTCGAGCAGTCCCGGCTGTGGTTCGACGCACTGTGGGACACCATCAGCTCGGAGCTGGTGCTCACGAGCTGACGGCGGTCGGGCCGAGGGCAGGGCCGGCGGTCAGAGGGCGGGACCCGCGAAGACCAGCGCGAGGATGACGGCGCCGATGGAGCTGCACGTGTGGTTGCGCGCCTTCAGACCGATGGAGAGGAACAGCAGGCCGACGATTCCCATCGTGCCGTAGCGCCACTCGACCATCTGCTGGAAGGCGACGACGGCGATGGCGGAGAGGAGGGCGATGGCGGGCATGGTGGTACCTCCTTCGAGGCGCTGAGGCGGGGCGGGCAAGAGGAGGCAGAACTTCCGCCAACTTCACCAAGTTGGTTACCAACTCTGATTAGATGGTGCCCACTTGGTCGATACTCATAACCACCTTGCAGTGAACTCCACAAAGATGGATCAGAGTTGTAGCGTTTTGGTCGTGACCCAGGAGAACGTCGCAGTGAACGGCAGCAGAAGGCTCTCGTCCCAGGAGATCGCCGACACACTGCGGGAACGCATCCGCAGCGGCGAGCTCAGGCCGGGCGAGCGTCTGCCCACCCAGGCCGAACTGGCCGAGGAGTTCGGGGTCGAGCGCGGCACGGTGCGTCAGGCCCTGCGCGCCCTGCACGAGGACGGGTTGCTGAGCAATGTGAGCAAGGGCAGCCCGCCCCGGGTCGCCGAGGCCACCCGCCCCACCGGTGGCGAGCCCCAGCCGACGATGGTCGGCCTCGCCCCCCGGCTCGCCGAGGCGTTCTCGGCACCGCGCGTCCGTGTCGACGCCGCCTGCCTCACCGCCGAGACGCTGATGCTGGCGCTCGGCGAACCGGTCCGCCTCATCCATGAGGGCAGGATCCGCCCCGAGTCGATCGACGTCCGTATCCTCCTGCCGTCCCGCAAGATCAACCTGGCCTTCCCGGTGCCGGTCGAGGGCCGCGGCGAGGACGACGAGGAGGACCCCGTCCACAAGCGCTGGCTGGACCAGCGCAACGCCCAGATCCGGGTCCTGCGCCACAACCTCCTGGCGCTGCGCACCTCCCACGGCCTCGACGTCCGCGTGACCTTCCGGGCCCTACCCTTCACCCCGCCGGTGAAGCTGTACCTGCTCAACGGCACCGAGGCCCTCATCGCCTACTACATGCTCATGAAACGCGAGGAGCAACTGGAGGGCGGCCCGCTGGAGATGTACGACGCCTTCGGGACCCAGTCGCTGCTGTTCTCCTTCGAGCGGGAGACCAGCCGGCGGGACGAGGCGTTCGTGGAGCAGTCCCAGCAGTGGTTCGACGCCCTCTGGGAAACCATCACCACGGACCTGACACTCTCCTAGTGACGCCTGATACGACGCAGACTGATGCGGTGACGGTAGAGACAGAGATCCTGCGAAAGCTGATCGCTCCTGTTCGCTACGTGCTGTTCGACTTCGACGGACCGATCTGTCGGCTGTTCGCGGGCCATTCCGCGGAGCGGGTGGCGAAGGATCTGGTCGCATGGCTGGAGGGGCAGGGGCTGCACGGCCTGCTCACCGACGAGGAACGGGTCCACCCGGATCCGATGGTCGTGCTGTACGCCATCAACCGGAGGCATCCGCGCAGCGATCTGGTCGCCGAACTGGAGGAGCGGTTCACCCAGCTGGAGCTCAAGGCGGTCACCTCCGCCATGCCCACCGCGTACGCCGATCCGCTCATCCGCACCTGGTCGGCGCTCGGCAGCCGGCTCGCGGTGGCCACCAACAACTCGCCCCGCACCGTGGGCGACTACCTCGCCGACCGCGGCCTGACCGGATGCTTCAGCCCCCACATATACGGGCGGACGAGCGACCTCCATCTGCTGAAGCCGGACCCCCACTGTCTGAACCGGGCGCTGGGCGCACTGGGCGCCACCCCCTCCGCCGCCCTGATGATCGGCGATGCCCCGACCGACCTGATCGCCGCCGAACGGGCCGGAGTGCCGTTCCTCGGCTACGCCCGTGACGAGGCCAAGGGGAGACAGCTCAGGGACGCGGGTGCCCGGGTCGTCGTCAGATCACTCGAAACCGTCCTGGGGGTGCTGCGGTCTCAGGCCTGAGCCATGAGCAGGAACAGCACCGCGGCCCCGGCGAGCAGGCACTTGGTGTTGCGTGCCTTGACCCCGACGCCGAAGAGGACGAGGAACGCGATCGCCAGGGCCCCGTACCGCGACTTGAGCACCTGCTCCGTGCCGACCAGCACCGCGGCCCCCACCAGCTGTATGAACACCATGGCACCCACCCCTGCCCGTCTCCGAGAACCGATCAACAACCCATCCAATTGGACTGCTTGCGTTGGATTGGTTGTGCCCTGCCTGCTAGATCCCTTAACGGGCCGTCAACTTGGAATGCGGCAAGTCGTCCAGTTGGTCTGCTGATGTGGCCGGAGGACGTTTGCCGGCCGCCCGCCGACGGTACGGTCGCGATGTGAGCGCGGAACGTGGCGAGGGTGGCGGCAAGGCATTCGCACTGCTGGAACATCTGCGTGCCCGCATCACCGACGGACGGTACCCCCCGGGTGCCGTGCTGCCCGCGCAGCGTGAGCTCGCCGAAGCTTTCGAGATCTCGCGCGACACGGTGCAGCGGGTCCTGCGGGAGCTGAGGAGCGAGGGCTGGATCGAGACCCGTCAGGGCAGCGGGTCACGGGTGGTGGGGCCGCCGATCCACTCGACGACCCGACCACAGGCGGCGCCCCGGGTGCGCGCGGCACTGGGCCCCTTCATCTCGCGCGCCTTCGCCCAGCGTGTGGTGCGGCTGGACGTCTTCACCCTGACCTCGGAGAGCCTCGACGCGCACATCCGGTTGCAGGCGGAGCGGATCCGTACCGGCGAGATCGGCCCGGACCACATCGAGCTGCGGATGCTGCTGCCCGCCGAGACGCTCGACCTGCCGTACCCGCGGGTGCGGATGCCGGTGGACGACCCGGAAGCCGCCGAGGCGCTGAACGCGGTACTGCAGGAGCGGCTGCGCGGCATCACCCGGCGGCACACGGCCTCGCTGCGCGCGGCACTGCGGGACCTGGAGACCGAGGGCCTGGTGCCGTCCGTCAAGGTGGAGACCCTGGAGGTCCCCCTGGCGCCGCCCTTCAAGCTGTACCTGCTGCGCGACATCGAGGCGCTGCTCGGCCCGTACGAGGTGGTGCCGCGCCCCATCCTCCTGGACGACGACACGGACGTCGACGCGTGGGACGTCCTCGGCCTGGGCTCGACCCTGACCAGGCACGTCAACGACGAGGGCGACCCGAACTCGACCGGGTCGGTGTTCATCGAGAGCTGGCAGGACTGGTTCGACTCCTGGTGGCGGCGGCTTTCTCCCGAACCTCCCGAAACGGGGCATCCGGACGCGCGGGCCGAGCGCAAGTCCTGAACGAGCCATTGACCGGGTGCGGCGGGGTCCAGCCCATTACAGTGTCCCCACTCTCACTTTCGTCGCATGAACATCAGAGGCGACGCACGGCTGTTCAGGAGTGACCCTTGGATGGTCCACCCATGCCTGGTGCCCGGAGGACGGCGTACGACGACTTCGTGCGCTATGCAAGGGCCCTGGGAACGTTCGGCCGGGGCCATCACAACCTGAACTACATGGTGCGGACGCTGACCGAGGCCGACCGGCGGCTCGTGGGCGGCGACGACGGGCAGCCCGTCACCGTACGGCAGCGCATCCGGTCGGCGCTGCCCGTGGTCATCAGGACCTGGCAGGACGAGGCGGAGATCCTGCACGCGATCCACCGGATCCTGCCGCACGTACCGCGGTGTCTCGTCCAGCGCCGGGACCTGACCATCCTGAGCTATGTGCAGGGCGTACCGCTGTCCAGCATCTGCCCCAACGGCAAGCCGGTGGACGCCCATCTGATCCAGGGCCTCGCCGGGCTGCTGGCGGACATGACCCAGGTGCGCAGGAAGGACCTGCCCCCGCTGCCGCAGTCGTGGCCCCGGTCGAGCAGGGACAGCCGGGCCTTCCTGCGGGCGCTGGCCCACGCGGCGGAGGAGCAGATCAGACAGCGCAACTGGGGCAGGTTCGGCGGGCTCTTCGCGACCCTGGGCATCCCCGACGACGCCATGGTGCGGTTCGCGGAGCGGGTGCCGGCGATGATCAGCCGCCCCTTCAGCCTGCTGCACACCGATCTGCACCGCGACAACGTGATCGTGTCGTACGACGGTGATCCCCCGCTGATCTGCGTCGACTGGGAGCTGGCGACCTACGGCGATCCGCTGCACGACCTCGCCACCCATCTGGTGCGCACGCAGTACCCGGGCGAGCAGTGGGAGGAGGTGATGGACGCGTGGGGCGAGGCCATGGGCCGCCGGCGGAGCAAGGCCGTCAACGGCCTCGACCGGGACCTGAGGCACTACATCGCCTTCGAGCGGGCCCAGTCCGTCTACCCGGACGTCATGCGCGCGGCGACCTCGCTCGGCGACTCCTTCGACCAGCGTGACCTGGACGAGGCGACCCGCGCGGTGCACCGTGCGCTGGTGGCGGCGGAAGAACCCCTGCGGCTCAAGCGCGTCCCCGACGAGACCGCCATCGAGCGCGTCCTCTTCCGGTGGAACGTGTCCCACGGCAAACGGCACAGCCGTGAGCGGACGGTCTCCGCCATCTCCTGGGAGCGCGACCCGAGGGTGCCCGAGCATCCGGAGTTCCCGGCGTCCGCGGTGCAGGAAGCGCTGTTCGAGGAGGGCGCGGCCTCCGCGGACCGGGTGTTCAAGGGGACGGCACACCTCAGTACGGCCGTCCGGGTGTCCGGCTTCCCGCGTCCGGTGATGGTGCGGCGCAAGGTGGGCACGTCCAGCCCGCGCGAGCGGCGCTTCCTCAACGAGCACGCGGTCCTGAGGGCCATCGAGCGGTCCTGCCGGGGGGTGCGCGCCCCGCGGGTGCTGGCGCTGGGCACGAGCGAACTCGGGGACCAGTTCACCATTCACTCCTACGAGGGGCCCACGGGAGCGATCCGGCATCCGGACCACCCGGTGGACGGTCTGCTGCCGCACGAGGCGGACGACCTCGTGGACCAGCTCGTCGAGTTGACCCATGTGGAGTTCTGGGAGCTGGACCCGGGCGCGTCCTTCGACGACTTCTACCCACGGCTGTGCGACGAGTTGATCCGGCTGGTCGCCGAACTCCCCAAGCAGACCATCGATCTCGCCCGCGAACTGGGACTGCCCGGCAGCGGTCGCCTGGGCGAACTCCTCCGGCGCCATCTGCTGACGCCGCGCCGTCCCGCCCTCCTGCACGGCGACCTTAACCCGTGGAACCTCGTACGGCGCGAGGACGGTGCGGGGCTGACCCTCATCGACTGGGAGATGGCGATGGTGGGCGACCCGCTCTACGACCTGGTCCGCCATATGCACCTGACCCCGACCCTCGCGGACATCCGCGAGCGGCTGTTCAGCCGCTGGTGCCGGCTGCTGCCGGAGGAGTGCACCAAGGGGTGGAAGGACGACTGGCGGGTCTACCGCTGGATCGAGACGGTTCGCTCGGCCTACGTCGACCTCGACCGTCTCGTGACCGGCGACAGCCTGGAGGCGCCGAATGTCCGCCGGGCGGTGGACGCGTACGCCATGACCCTGACGGCCGCGACGGCGGGACTGGGACTGCACGCCAAGTCGATCGCCAACCCCTACCTTGCCGTGGTCCTCCATGACGGGGACCAGGCCGGCGCAGCGGACGGCGGCGCTCGCGGAAGCGCGTGAGGCCGGGCGCCGTGCCTTCCCCGCCCGGCGTCCGCGTCCCGCCCGGCGCCGGGGCGCCGAATGTCCGCCGGGTGGTGGACGCGTACGTCATGACCCTGACGGCCGCGACGGCGGGACTGGGACTGCACGCCAAGTCGATCGCCAACCGCTACCTTGCCGTGGTCCTCCATGAGGGGGACCAGGCCGGCGCAGCGGACGGCGGCGCTCGCGGAAGCGCGTGAGGCCGGGCGCCGTGCCTTCCCCGCCCGGCGTGCGCGTCCCGCCCGGCGGCGGGTCCGGGTGTCGGCGTGGTCTGCGTAGGCTCGCCCCATGAGTGAGACCGGCCTGCGGGAGCGCAAGAAGCGGCGGATGTACGAGACGGTGTCCGAGATCGCGATCGAGCTCTTCCTGGAGAAGGGCTTCGACGCGGTCTCCGTGGCCGAGATCGCCGCGGCCGCCGAGATCTCCAAGCCGACCCTCTTCCGGTACTTCCCGGCGAAGGAGGATCTCGTCCTGCACCGGATCGCCGACCACGAGACCGAGTCGGCGCGGGTCGTGGCCGGCCGGGCCGAGGGCGAGTCGGTGGTGGGGGCGCTGCGGGCCCACTTCCTGGCCGGGCTGGCACGCCGCGACCCGGTCACCGGACTCAACGACCACGCGCGTGTGCTGGCCTTCCACCGGCTCCTCTACGGCACGCCGTCGCTGGTCGCGGGCATGTACGGCCATCTGGAGCGGTCCGAGGAGGCGCTCGCCGAGGTGCTGGGCGGCGGGCTCGACGCCCGGGTCGCTGCCGGGCAGCTCGTCGCCGTACGGCGGGTGCTCGCGATGGAGAACTGGCGGCGGGTCGAGGGCGGGGAGCGGGTCGAGGAGATCGAACCCGAGGCGGTCGCGGCGGCTGAGCGGGTGTTCGGGCGTCTGGAGCGGACGCTGGTGGTGTGAGGGAGGAGAGTGGAGCGAAACTGAGTCACGGTTAAAAATTTAACTCGGTTACGTTATTTCGGTTACGCTCGGCGGAATGACGTCCACTCGTGCGCCCGAGAACCCGGCCCACCCCTCCTCCGCCCTGCGCCATGCCCTCGCCCGTGAGCGCGCCCGTCACGACGCCTGCCGCGCCGCCCTCGCCGCCATGGTGGAGGGGGCGGGGGAGCAGGTGGTGATCGGCGAGGACGTCTCCGCCTCGGGGGCCGACGCCGAGGTGCTGGGACGCCGGCTCCGCAGTCAGGCCAAGGAACTCCGCGAGCTGCCGGAGGGGCCGCTGTTCTTCGGCCGGCTCGACTTCGGGGACGACGTGCACGGCGGCGAGCACGCCGGGCAGAGCTATCACATCGGGCGGTTGCGGATCACCGAGCATCCGGGGTCGCCGCCGCTGGTCGTGGACTGGCGTGCGCCGGTGGCCCGCGCCTTCTACCAGGCGAGCGTCAGGGACCCGCGGGGCGTGGCCGTCCGGCGGCGCTTCGGCTGGGCGCCCGGCAGCCGGGGCGACTCCGCCGACCTGACCGGGTTCGAGGACGAACACCTGGGCGGCGGCACCCCGGGGCGCGGAGCGCGGTCCGGCCGCGACCTGCCCGGCGCACCGGACGGCGAGGACCTCACCCCCAGCCGCTTCCTCGCCGCCGAGATCGAGCGGCCGAGGACCGGGCCCATGCGGGACATCGCCGCCACCATCCAGCCCGAGCAGGACGACCTGGTGCGCGCCGATCTCGCGGCCTCGGTCTGTGTGCAGGGCGCCCCCGGCACCGGCAAGACGGCGGTCGGCCTGCACCGGGCCGCTTACCTCCTCTACACCCACCCCCAGCGCATCCGCCGCGGCGGCATGCTGATCCTCGGCCCCAACCGGACCTTCCTCGCGTACATCGCGGAGGTCCTCCCGGCGCTCGGCGAGGTGGGCGTGCGCCAGTCGACCGTCACCGACGAGATCGCCCGGCAGCCGGTCACCGCCGAGGACGACGAGCGCGCCGCCGCCCTCAAGCACGACGTCCGGATGGCGGAGGTGCTCCGCCGGGCCCTCTACGCCCGCATCGACACCGGGCAGCCCGACGCACTGGTCGTGCCGGACGGTACGTACCGCTGGCGGGTGTCCGGCGACCGGCTCGGGCGGATCGTGGCCGACGTACGGGCGGAGGAGCCGCGGCCGCCGTACGACACCGGGCGGGAGCGGGTCCGGGCCCGGGTCGTGGGGCTGCTGCGGGAGCAGGCGGAACGACGGGCCGGGCCGCAGTCGAACGCCTGGGCGTGGCGGATCTCCCGGTCGCGGCCGGTGGGAGTGTTTCTCGACTCCGTATGGCCGCGGGTCCGGCCGGAGGAGGTCGTGGCGCGGCTGCTGGGCGATCCCGACGCGCTCGCCGTCGCGGCGGAGGGGGTGCTCGACGCGGAGGAGCAGAAGGCCGTGCTGTGGTCGAAGCCGCCGCGTTCGTGGCGGTCGGCACGCTGGTCGGCCGCCGACCTCGTCCTCCTCGACGAGGCCGCCGGGCTCCTTGAGCACCCCGAGGGGTACGGGCATGTCGTCGTCGACGAGGCGCAGGACCTCTCGCCGATGGAGTGCCGTGCGATCGGACGCCGGGCCGTGTTCGGTTCGGTGACGGTCCTGGGCGATCTGGCCCAGGGAACCACCCCGTGGGCGGCCCGCGACTGGCCTCGCCTCCTCACCCACCTCGGCAAACCCGACGCGACCGTCGTCCCCCTGACCACCGGCTTCCGCGTGCCGCGGGCCGTGGTGGACGTGGCCAACCGGTTGGTGGAGAGGCTGGGCGTGGACGTGCCGGCGGCTCGGTCCCTGCGCGGGGACGGGGAGTTGCGGGTGCGGAGGGTGGGGGAGCGGGACGGGGCCGCGGAGGGGGCAGGGGGCGAGGAAGCCGGTGGCGTGGACGCCGGTGCCGTGGACGCCCGTCTGGCGGACGGGGTCGTCACGGAGACGGTCGCCGCCGTGCGTGACGCGCTTGCCCGTGAGGGGTCCATCGGGGTGATCTCGGCCGACGCCGACGTCGTACGGCTGCGGGAGGCACTCGGCGGGGCCGGTGTCGTGACCGGCGACGCGGACGAACTGCGTGCGCGGGTCGTGGTGTTGGGGGCGCGAGCGGCGAAGGGCCTGGAATACGACCATGTCGTGGTCGTCGAGCCGGCCGCGATCGTGGCGGCCGAGCCGCGGGGCCTGCACCGGCTGTATGTCGTGCTCACCCGGGCGGTGTCCCGCCTGGACGTGGTGCACGCACGGGCGCTGCCCTGGTGACAGGTGCCACGGTGTGCCGGCGGGCCCTGGTGCCACGGGTGTTACGGGATGGCGGCGTAGTCATGACCGGACGCGGACCTCGATGCCGGGTCGCGTGACTACGGTCGGGTGTGCCGGTGAGCGGCGGAACGCACGAGCCCGATCTCCCTCCCCCCAGGGGGCTCGTCCGCCGCTCACCGGCTTGTCCGTGTCCGGGTGGCGGCCCGCCCGCCGCCCGCCGGGTCAGCCCGTGGCCGAGGCCGAGTCCAGAGCCGGGATCAACTGCTCCTCCTCGTAGTCGAGATGGGCTTCGAGCTCGGTTATGAGCCGCTCGACTTCGGCGAGTACGGCCCCGGTGCCGGCGTCCTCCGCGGGCGTGAGGGCCCGGCGCAGATCCTCGACGAGGGCGGCGATCCGTTCGTGCTCCTCGTGGAGGCGGGCGAGGGCCGGGGCGAGCTCCGGGTGCCGGTCGGCCATGACCGGGAACAGCATGGTGTCCTCGCCGGTGTGGTGGTTGTGCAGGCCCTGGCAGAACGTGAGGCAGTTGACGCGCAGCTGCGCGCCCAGGGTGGCCTTGCCGCTGCTCGCGATCAACTCCTGCCTGATCAGGGCGAGTTCGCGACGGAAGGCGTCGTGCACGACCTTGATGGCCTCGCCCATGGAGCCGGCGTTGATGTTCGGCGGGCCGGCCACGGGGACCTCGCGGAGGGCGACGACCGGGATCGTACGGTCCGTCTTGGCCTGGTACTCGGCCCATCCCGGCTCGGACTCGACCGCTCGCGCGAACGCCCGGTCCCGTTTCTCGCCGTCCAGGACGACGGCGTCCGCCTCGTACGTGAACGCCCCGCTCTCGATGGTCACCCGGGGGTTGGCGAGGATGTTCCGGTACCAGTCGGGGTGCCTGGGCGATCCCCCGGCCGACGCGATGACCAGGATCGTGCCGTCGCCGTCGGGGAGGTAGCCGAGGGGAGTGGTGTGCGGATTGCCCGTACGGGCGCCGACGGTGGTCAGGAGGATCAGGCGGGCGCCCTCGAACATGCCGCCCACCTTGCCGTGGTTGGCGCGGAACTCTTCGATGACCGGCTGGTTGAAGGGGTTGGGCATTCTCTGCTTTCTGTCGATGGCGATGCCGGCGGCCCACGACAAGGGCGCGCCGCCGCTGTTCGACGCGGCGTCGCGGGTATCGCTGGTGTCGTGGTGCGCGGGCAGGGGTGATGGGCAGGGGTGATCGCCGCTGTGCCTCACGGCGGGAAAGGGAAACAGCGTGGCGTGGCGCACGCGATGGCATGCGGCGGCACGCGGTGTGGCGCACGCGATGTCACGCGGCGGCATGCGGTGTGGCGCACGCGATGTCACGCGGTGCGGTGCGCGTGGTCTCTTGTGGTGTGCTGCGGCGCGGTACTCCACACGCGCTTCAACAGGCGGACCCCTGGCCCGCCCCGACCTCACTCGGAGGCCGGGCAACCCATCCGCTCACGGCCCAAGGCCGACCCGGCAGTCATGAGGGCAACGGTAGTGGGGACGGCCGACCGGGGGCAACGGGTTATCCGGGGACGACCGCCCTGGACCCGCGCCGGTGGCGGACCTGGCGCGGGACCCCGGTGACGGCCTCCCGGCCTCCCGGCCCCGGCCTCCCGGCCCCGGCCTCCCGGCCCCGGCCTCCCGGCCCCGGCCTCCCGGCCCCCCGGCCCATCGGCTCCGTCGGCGGTCCCGCTCACTTGCTCTCGCGGGGTTGCGGCCCCGCATCAGCCGGCTCCGTCGCACCGCCCTCGACGCCATCCGCCACGGCCGCGGCACCCTGTTCCCCGTGCGCCTCCCGCTCCGCCGTGCTCCCGGCCGGTGCCACGCCCCCGACCGTCCCATGCCGGCTCCCCCAGGCCCACATCACGGTCGCCACGACGGCCAGGACGATGGTCGCGAGGCCGGAGGCGGCCAGCACGGGGCGGGGTCCCAGCGCGGCGGTGAGGGGGCCGCCGAGGGCCGTGCCCACGGGGGCGGCGGTGAGGAGGGCGGCGCCGCGGGCGGCGAGGACCGTGGTCAGCCAGGCCGGAGGCGTACGGTCCTGGAAGAGCGTGAAGGACAGGGCCGTGAAGGGGCCGTAGATCACGCCGCCCAGCGCGAAGCAGACAAGGGTGACGGAGGCCGGTGCGCCCAGCCCGAACGGCACCAGCACGCACCCCCACCCGGCGACGATCGCGAGGGTCACCGGCCACAGCGGGAGCCTGCTCAGGGCGCCGACGGCAAGACCGCCGACGACGGCACCCACCCCGAAGAACGTCCAGTACAGCCCGAGCAGACTGGACTCCGCGTGCAGGTCGACGGTGACGTGCAGCGGGAGCGCGACCTCCACCGGGCCGTAGAGGAAGTTGAAGAACCAGGTCAGGGCGAGGACCCCGAGCAGTTCGGGCTGCCTGCGCAACAGGTGCAGCCCCGCCGCCGACTGGCCGGTGTCGACCGGCGCGGACGTCTGAGCCGTCGTCGCGGCGCCGCCCAGCCGGCCGACCTGGAAGGCGAGCACGGCGAAGGACGCGGCGTCGATCCCGATGATCCAGGCGGGACTCAGCACGGTCGCCAGGAACCCGGCGATCGCGGGACCGATGATGATCGAGGCCGAGCCGCTCGAACCGACCAGGGCGTTCGCCGCCAGCCGCTGCTCCGGCGGCAGGATCCGGGCGAGCAGGGAGTACTTGCCGGCACTGCCCCAGGCGTGCAGCACCGACGATCCTGCGAGCAGGACGACGTACAGGACCGGGTGCAGTACTCCCAGCAGCCAGGCGAGCGGCACACAGCCGAGGAGCGTCGCGCGGATCCAGCTGTCCGCCGCCAGCAGCCGCTGAGCGGGCAGCCGCCGCAGCCACCGGCCGAAGACCAGCGCCCCCACTGCCCCGGGCAGCGCGTACGCGGCGATCGCGGCGCCGACCAGCAGGCCGGACCGGTCGGGCGGCGCGATCTCCACGGCGAGCCACGCCACGGCCACCACGCTCATCCCGTCCCCGAGATCCGAGGCCGCCAGCGCCGGCAACAGCCGCCGGAACTCGGTGTGGCCGAACAGGGGCCGGTACGCGGGCGGCAGCAGGCGGGTCGTCCAAGGCGTAGTCACCCGCAAAGAGTCGCGGATCAAGCACACTTGAGGTCAAGACCCGACGCGTCAACTCCCGTACGCGGATGGGTGGACGACGCTCAACCGGCCTCCGCCGCGGTGACGTCGGCGGGTGCGGCACCGCTCGCGTCGGCGGTGGAGAGGGTGGCGGTGGCGTCCGGGTCGAAGCCGGCCTCGTTCAGGATGTCGGCGGCGACCCCCCGCCCGACGCCGGCGAGGCCGACCAGCAGGTCGTCGCAGTCGATGCGCTCGCAACCCCGCTCCCCGGACCGCGCCTCGGCGATGGCGATCGCCTTGCGGGAATAGGGCGTCCAGGCGATCCGCTCGGCCGCCTGAGAGGCGCCCATGCTCAGCCTGTTCCCGACCGACCGGTGGACCGCCTCCGGCGCGACCCCGGCGGCCCGCAAGAGCCGGGTGGCGGCGTTGTCCTCCGCGGTCAGTCCCCACAACAGGTGCTCGGTGCCGATGTAGTTGTTGCGGTGGTGCACCGCCGCCCGCTTGACGTGGACCATGGCCTGACGCAGCTCGTCGGTCATCGTCTCGGGCCCGTAGCGCTTGTGCGGGGCGTGGAAGCGCTGCTGCACCGCCTGCCGGGTCACCCCCAGGGCCCCGCCGATGTCCGTCCACGACGAGCCGTGCATACGACAGTGCTCGACATAGTCCTCGACGAGGTCGTCAGCCAACGCCTGCAACTGGCCGGCCAGTTGGGCGGCGACCGTCAGCAGCGCCAGCCAGTCGGGCTGTTCCTGTCCACCGGGGCGGTGCGCGGTGTCGCACCTCCGGTCGACTTCCGCGATGAGATCGTCCAGATCTGGGAGTGGCATGAGGCAAGTACGCCTTGACAGTTCGGAATTGTCAAGGCGTACTTGCCTCTTCAGGCTGGTGTGAAGGTGGGTTACGTCATGACACAGGCCCTCGCGTGGTCGGTCGGGCTCAGCTCTTGAAGGACTCCGCGATCCGCAGGGCGGCCTCCGCTGGTGTGAGGTGTGTGGTGTCGATGACCTCGGCCTCCTCGTGGAGCCAGGTGCGGGCCGCCTCGGCGTAGGGGGCGAGGTGCTCGAAGCGGAAGGAGGAGGGACCCATGAGCGTGTCGCCCTCGATGCGGGCGCGGAGGGTGTCCTGGTCGGCGTGGAGGACGAAGTGCCGTACGGGGATGGCGTGGTGGGCGAGACCGGTACTGATCTCACGCCAGTACTGCTCGACCAGGACGGTCATGGGGACCACCAGAGTGCCGCCGGTGTAGTCGAGCACCCGGCGGGCGGTCTCGACCACGAGCTGCCGCCACGGCGGCCAGTGCTGGAAGTTCTCCGCCCCCCGCCCCGGCAATCCGGGCCGGATGTCCATCAGGGTCTCGCCGACCTTCTCGGCGTCGAACACCCGAGAGCCCGGGATCAGTTGCTGTACGAGTGGACTGGTCGTCGTCTTGCCCGCGCCATGCGTGCCATTGATCCATACGATCACGCACTTCACGCTAAGGGCTGTCCCCCGGGAGGGGCGCGGCGGAGATTCCGAAGGCGTGCGCGTGCGCACGGCCGAGCGGGACGATCGGGACCCCCCCTGTCCCGCTCGGCCGTCGGCAGCCGTGTCAGTGCGCGGCGAGGCTCGCGAGCAACTCGGCGGCGGGCTCGGGGTGGACGAGCCAGCGCAGATGGCTCCCCTGGAGGGTCCGGACGTCGAACGGGTTGTCCGGGGTGAGCGCGTCCGCTTCGCGGATCATGCGGTCCTGCACGGCGGGCGGCAGGCTGGCGTCGTCGGCCAGGCGTACGTAGCTCCTGGGTATGCGGCCCCAGGTCGCGGCCTGGGCCCGGTCGGCGGACGTGCCGACGTCGAGGTTCTCGTCGGGCTGGAAGGTGTTCAGGAAGGTCCGGAACTCGTCATCCGTGAGGTCAGCGGCGAACGCCGCCTTGAACGCCGCGAGCGCCGCCGGGTCGGCGGTACGGAAGTTCGTGCGGAGCAGTCCGAGTTCGGCCGGGTTCCCGACGAGTGCGGTGGCGAAGGCCCCGGGGTCGACGTCCGCCACCTCCGGCTGGGCGTAGTAGTCGGCCACGTCCAGATCGACGGGGCACCAGGCGGATACGTACACGATCCGGTCGATCAGCTCGGGCCGGGCGTTGGCGGCGGCGGTGGCCGTGATGCCGCCCCGGCTGTGGGAGACGAGGACGGTGGGCCCGTTCCGCTTGGCCCGTTCGAGGACCTCGATCACGCGGGCGGCGTTGTCGGCGAGGGTGACGCCCTTGATGCCGCCGGGTTCCGAGGCGAGGGCGTCGAGATCCTGGGGAGCCTGGTAGGCCGCCGGGAACGTCGCCTCGAATCCGTGCCCCGGCAGGTCGACCGCGACCGAGCGGTGCCCGAGCAGGGCGAGCTCGGCCTGCAGCGGCGCGAAGGAGAACGAGTTCGCGAAGGCCCCGTGGACAAGAACGAATGTCGGCAGATTCTGCATGCCTCACCCTCCAACGGAACGATCTCCAGAACAAGATCCAGAAACCGCCGCCGGGCGCTGCTGCGGGACGCCGCCGGACTGAGGTGGGCTACCGGACCCTGCTCCGTTGGGCGAAGAACCGCAACCGTTTCGGGTTGATCGGCTGCGCGGACGACCGATGGCTGCGCAAGAGCGGCGGACACCCGGGCGTTGGCGAGGAGGCCCAGGAGGCGATCTTCACGGTGAGGGCCGAGACGCTGCAGCCAGGAATTCGAGTCGACGTGGGCCGCTGCGCGAGAGACCCTCGACGCGGATCGCACTGAGGAGACGAGTTGATCACGGAGTACCAGCAGCTGCGCGAGCGCTACCTCGCCGCCACCGTCATGCCGACTCCCGAGCCGTGGCAGCCGGTGCTGGACCGCGGGACTCCCATCGGGGGCCTCCTCGGAATCGGATTCGCCGTCCATCCCGGCAGTGGACACGACCTCGTCATGGTCGTGTCCGGCGACGGCCATGGACTCTTCGACGCGGTCACCGGCGAGCAGATCGCCCGCGACAGGCATCCCGACCCCGAAACGAGCACCCCCGACGCCCACCCGGACCTCACCTGCCCCGGGCTCGGCCCGATTGCAGGCGCCTCGGTGCGCATTGCCGGGCTCTTCGGTGGGGGCCTGCACAGCACCACGCCGGACGGCTGGACCCTGGACGTCGTCAGCCCCGAGTGGCCCCACGACCGCGTCATCCTCTCCGCCGACGGCGGTTCCCACAAAGGCCCGGCAGGAGGGACGTGGTGGCACATCTTCCACTCCAAGTACTCAGAACTCCGCGCAGCTGGATTCTCGCCCTCCGGCCTGACCCTCGCGGTCGCCACCAGCAGCGACCTCACGCTCTGGACCCGGCCTGAACTCCACTTCGACGACTGAGCGGACAGCGGGGCACCGCGAGAGAGGAAGTCAGATGGACCGGGCGGAGCTCGCCGGGACACTGGGTGACCAGACCACGGCCTGCGAACCCGCCAGGTCGGCGCTTCTCGACGGAGGGGACTTCGTCGTGTGGGACGGCAGCGTTCCCAGCCGGCAGCTCGCCGGCATCTACGCGGCTCGCCTCCGACGGGCGAGGAAGCGAGGTACCGAGACTCTCGCCCTGCCGTCCACGGTCGACATCCTCACCCTGCTGGAAGCTGCTGAGGTCAGGATCGGCTGCATCTTCACACCGGACCGGACGTGGACCTTCATGATCTTCCTCGCCAACGATGCCGACACAGTCCTTGCCTGCACGGGAGTCCGCCGAGCTGAGCGGTGAGAGTTGTCCTGCTCAAGTGACAACCACCGCGCTCAGGCTCACGACACCGGCTGACGTGGCGTGGCACACTTTTGCAAGCGGGTGCTTGCAATAGTTAGCGTGGGTGGGGCATGGTGGAGGCATGGCAACGCTCAACGTCGGCAATCTCGGTGAGTACCTGCGTGAACAGCGGCGAAACGCGCAGCTGTCGCTCAGGCAGCTCGCCGACGCCGCCGGGGTGTCCAATCCGTATCTGAGTCAGATCGAGCGCGGGCTGCGCAAGCCGAGCGCGGAGGTGCTCCAGCAGGTCGCCAAAGCCCTGCGGATCTCCGCCGAGACGCTGTACGTGCGGGCCGGCATCCTCGACGCCGAGCGGGACCGGGACGAGGTGGAGACGCGCGCCGTCATACTCGCCGATCCCACGCTGAACGAGCGGCAGAAGCAGGTGCTGCTCCAGATCTACGAGTCCTTCCGCAAGGAGAACGGGTTCGAGGTCCTCATAGGCGACGGCGGGGACTCGGACACGGGCCCGGTCCGGGACGGGGACCGGGCCGAGGCGGAGACCGGCGAAGGCGCCGGACGGACCGCCGGCCCCGGCTCTCCCGCGCCCGACGCCGGCGATGCCGGTCCGCGGCTGACGGCGGGATGACGGAGCCATGGCTCCTCGGACCGCACGACCACGGACCCGCACGACCACGGACCCGCACGACCACGGACCCGCACGACCACGGAATCGCAGCACCGCAGACCCGCACCACTGCAGACCGGAGACCCGGCCACGTCGAACCCGTCGAACGCGCTGAAGACGCCGAATTCGCCGAATCCGTCGAAGACTTCGACCGCGGGCCGGACCCACACAAAACCCTCAGCTGAACGCCAGACCCGGAGGACCATCACCATGGCCATCACCGACGACATCCGCAAGGCCGTCACCGACCCGACGCCGCTCTACTTCGCCGCCGGCACCGCCGACCTCGCCCTCCAGCAGGCCAAGAAGGTGCCCGGCCTCGTCGAGCAGCTGCGCGCCGAGGCGCCGGCCAAGATCGACGCCGTGCGCAACACCGACCCCAAGGCCGTCCAGGAGAAGGCGACCGCCCGGGTCAAGGAGACGCAGGAGACCCTCCAGAGCAAGGTCACCGAGCTGATCGGCACCCTGGACACCGACCTCAAGAAGCTCGGCGAGAGCGCCCAGGACCTGGCGCTGCGCGGTGTCGGCGTCGCCGCCGAGTACGCCGTGAAGGCCCGCGAGACGTACGAGCGGGTCGCCGAGCACGGTGAGCAGGCTGTGCGCACCTGGCGCGGCGAGGCCGCGGAGGAGATCGAGGAACTCGCGATCGCCGTCGAGCCGAACACCACGCCCGAGGCCAAGGCCGAGCCGGTCGCGGTCAAGGACGAGCCGGCGAAGCCCGCCGAGGCCAAGGTCGTGCCCGCGCCCGCCGCGAAGCCGGCCGCGACCCCGAAGAAGGCTCCGGCCCGCAAGACGACGACCGCGAAGAAGACCACGCCGCCCGCCAAGTAGGCGGTACGCGCCCGCCGCGGAGCGGTGCGGCGCCGGAGGACACGGTACGGGGACGGGCCGGGCACCTTTGGGGTGTCCGGCCCGTTCTACGGGTACGGTGGCCCCCGTAGGAGTGTTCGGACAACCGTGACCGCGAGAGCGATGAGAACGGGTGGTGGTGGGCGACATGCTTCTGGACGGCTTCGCTGGGTTCATGGGGCTGTTGCAGCTCGCTGTGAGCGCCCTCGCCGCGTTCGCGCTGATCGACGCCACGTTCCGGCGTGAGGACGCGTTCCGTGCGACGGACAAGCAGACCAAGGTGTTCTGGCTGATCATCCTCGGGATCGCGCTCGTGGTGAGCCTGCTGTTCCCGCTCCTGTCGTTCCTGCCGATCATCGGCCTCATCGCCAGCATCGTCTACATCGTCGACGTACGCCCCGCGGTGCGGCAGATCTCCGGCGGCGGTGGCCGGGGCGGCAGCCGCGGCTCCAGCAGCGACGGACCGTACGGGCCGTACAACGGCGGTCGGTGATCCCACGACCGGTACGCCACGGGTGGTGAGCTGCCCCCGGACCGGGGGCCGGCGCCCGGGTCAGCCCTCGCGGTCCAGGAGGAGTACGGCCACGTCGTCGGTGAGTTCGCCGCCGTTGAGGTCGCGGACCTCGTTCACCGCGGCGCGCAGCAGCTCCTCACCGCGCAGGCCGGCGGCCAGCTGGCGGCGGACCATCGCGACCATGCCGTCCTGGCCGAGGCGCTCCTTGCCCTCGCCGATACGGCCCTCTATCAGCCCGTCCGTGTAGAGCATCAGGCTCCAGGCCCCGCCCAGCTCGATCTGCGTGCGGGGCCAGCGCGCGTTGGGCAGCAGCCCGAGTGCGGGGCCGCTGTTGTCGTAGGGCAGCAGCTCGGCCGGCGGGGCGGCGCCGTCCCGGCCGGGGCGGGCGATCAGCGGCGACGGATGGCCCGCCAGGCACAGCCCCGCGCGGCGGCCGTCGGGCGTGATGTCGACCGTGCAGAGCGTCGCGAAGATCTCGTCGTTCTCCCGCTCGTGCTCCAGGACACGCTGGAGCGTGGAGAGCAGCTCGTCACCGCACAGTCCCGCGAACGTCAGCGCCCGCCAGGCGATGCGCAGCTCCACACCGAGCGCCGCCTCGTCCGGGCCGTGCCCGCAGACGTCGCCGATCATGACGTGCACCGTGCCGTCGGGGGTGCGGACGGTGTCGTAGAAGTCGCCGCCCAGCAGCGCCCGGGAACGGCCCGGCCGGTAACGCGCCGCGAACCGCAGGGACGAACCCTCCAGCAGGGGCGTGGGCAGCAGGCCGCGCTCCAGGCGGGCGTTCTCCTGGGCGCGCAGCCGGGACTCCGTGAGCCGGCGCTCGGCCGTGTCCGACCGCTTGCGCTCCACCGCGTAACGGATCGCGCGGCTCAGCAGACGGTCGTCCAGCTCGTCGCGGAACAGATAGTCCTGCGCGCCGACCCGCACGGCCTCCGCGCCGCGCTCGGCGTCACCGGAGTCGGTGAGGGCGAGGACGGCATGGCGGGGGGCCAGCTCCAGGACGTGCTTGAGGACGGAGAGTTCGTCGACGTCGGTGACGGTCTCCGTGGCGGTGCCGCCACCGGAGGCGGCCGGGGTGTCGGGGCCGCGGCCCGGGGCCGGCAGCGCCAGGTCCAGGAGGATGCAGTTGACGTCGTCGGTCAGCAGCCGCTGGGCCTCGGTGAGGTTGCGGGCGGTGCGGACGCGGATCGGCTTGCCCGCGGAGTCGAGCAACTCGGGCACGGTGAGCGAACCGGACGGGTCGTCCTCGATCAGCAGCACCGTGAGGTTGGTGGGGCCGGTCTGGGTGACGGCACCGCCGGTCGGACCGACGGCGTGTGTGGACTTGTCGGCAGGGGCCTGGGCCGAGGCGTTCAAGGCCGCCCCCTCTCCGGATGGGCCGCTTGGTGCGGACACGGCGTGCGCCTGACCACTCTCCACGGCCGGGATGGCTCTCTGCCGCGGTACGGGTACGGGCATCGTCTTGGGTTCCTTCCCTCCCCCCGAGGGCAACGGGCGGGGCGAGGGACCTCGACCCACCGACGGGGACCTTAGCGTCAGGCCCCGCCGCAACGGAATGCTTGACGAGGCGCTGGAAGGCAATCGGCCACCGTCATATGCCGCATCACGTACCGCATTTGGACATGACAGGGCTTTCGTCCGGGATGACGAATGTCACGCGATAGGGGTTGTGGCGACGGCCGAAGGTGGTGAGAGTCACGTGCGGCGGGTCACTTGGCCGCTGCGCGGCCCGCTGGTTCGCGTGGTTTCAGGGGGTTGAGGGCGGAATGCGGGTGGAATGCGTGAGCGGAAGGCCGGCGCGTCACGGGTGAGTTGTGGCCGCTCGCGCCGGGGGGCCGGGCTCCCCCGACGCGGGGGCCCGCCGCGTTTCTCCCCTGCCGCCGCCGGTCACGCGTCCGGGCGTACGACCCCCAGGATCGGCATCGATCCCGCGCCCGCGATGGTCACCGTCCGCCCCGGGCGCGGGGCGTGGACGATCGCGCCGTCGCCGATGTACATGGCGACATGGCTTGCGTCGGCGTTGTAGATGATCAGGTCGCCGGGGCGCATGTTCTCGACGGGGATGTGCTTGAGCTGCCGCCACTGTTCCTGCGAGGTGCGCGGGATGCTCCGCCCGGCCGCGATCCACGCCTGGCTGGTGAGGCCGGAGCAGTCGTACGTCCGGGGGCCCTCGGCGCCCCATTCATACCGTTTGCCGATCTGGTCCGTCGCGAACTTCACGGCCTTCTTGCCCTGCTGCGAAGCCTTGCCGTCGATCTCGTCGAGGATGCCGGAGTCCAGCCAGGCGGCCTGTGACTGCCGCGCGGACTCCTCCTCCAGCTCGGCCAGCCGTTCCCGCTCGTCGTCCTCCAGCTCGGCCTCGAGCTTCTCGGCGGCGGCGATCTGCTTCTTGATCTTCTTCTTGGCCTTCTCCTTGGCCTTGCGGTTCGCCTCGAGCTTCTCCCAGCGCGTGGAGGCGTCCTTGGAGTACTGCTCCAGGTCGTCCTGCGTGCGGTTCATCTCGGCGAGCAGGCCCTTGGTCGCCAACTGGCCCTGGCGCAGCCGGTCGGCGCCCTCCAGGAACTCCTGGGGGTTCTCGCTCAGCCACAGCTGGACCTCGGGCGGCAAGGCGGCGCCCCGGTACTGGGCGCGGGCGGCGGCGCCGATCAGGTCCTGCAACTTGTCCAGCTTCTCCTGCCCCTTGACGATCTCGTTCGCCAGGTCGACGATCTCGGCTGACTGCTTGTCGGCCTTCTCCTCCGCCGCGTTGTACGCGTCCGTGGCGACCGCCGCGTCGTGGTAGAGGCCCTCCAGCTTCGCGCGTACGGCCTCCAACTCCTCGTTGGTGACCGGCGCGGAGTCCGCGTCGGGGGTGCCCGTGCCCGAGGGCGAGGGTGTCGGTGTCGGGTCGGTCGGCTGCGTCTGGCTCGCGTACGCGGTGACCGGTGCGCCCAGCACGGTCAACGCGCAGACCACGGCCACGGCCGCCATGGTCAGGCTCCGCTTGCCGGCTCCCATACCCCTTGCCCCCAACCCGTCCCAGCACTGACGACTCACACCGGAGAGAACTGATTAATCGTCAGTAACTTCCGGTGTCTGGGTGATCGTGCCATGGAGTCGCGCAATGCGACAGAGGCGGGCAAGAACTCCCTTCCCCCTGCTTCCTCGCACATGACCGGACCCCCGCCTGTGTGACGAACGACTCACCGGGTCCGTTCCCTCGCGTCACGAGAACGTTGCCCCGTGTCACCGGGAGGGCCGGGGAGGGGAGTTGGGGGTGACATGGGCACGGAGCTGCGGAGGATGCCCGGGGGCTGAGGCTGGGGGTGTTCCGGTGCCGCTCAGCTCCGGGGTGCCAACGCCTCCCACGCCACCGTCACTTCGCCCTGGCGCCAGCGTGTGACCCCGTCGCGCACCGGCCAGTCCGCGCGCAGATCGCGGATCGTGCGGATCCAGCGCTGGCGGGCCCCGTACGAGGCGTACGGGGCCGCGGCGGCCCAGGCGCGGTCGAAGTCGCGGAGGAAGGCGTGGACGGGCTCGCCCGGGACGTTGCGGTGGATCAGTGCCTTGGGGAGGCGCTCGGCGAGGTCGGAGGGGCGCTCCAGGGAGCCGAGCCGGGTGGCGAAGGTGACCGTGCGGGGGCCCTCCGGGCCGAGGGCGACCCAGACGTGGCGGCGGCCGATCTCGTCGCAGGTGCCCTCGACGAGCAGTCCGCCCGTGCGGGCCGGCAGACCGCCGGGTGACGGCGGGCCGGCCGGTGCGAGACGGGCGCACAGCCGCTCCCACACGGCGGCGACCTCCTCCTCGTCGTACTGCCGCAGGACGTTCGCCGCCCGGATGAGGATCGGGCGGCCCGGCACCGGCACCTCGAAGCCGCCGTGCCGGAAGGTCAGACCCTCGCACGCGTACGGCCGCGCCGCCGCGACCCTGGCCGGGTCGATCTCGACGCCGACGACCTCGGTGCGGGGCGCCGTCGCGCGCAGGCGCCGCAGCAGCTCCAGCGCGGTCCAGGGGGCGGCGCCGTAGCCGAGGTCCACGGCGACGGGAGTGGCGGCGCGGCGGAGTTCGGCGCCGTGGGTCGCCGCGATCCAGCGGTCCATGCGGCGCAGACGGTTGGGGTTGGTGGTGCCGCGGGTCACCGTGCCGACGGGTCTTGCCATGGGCTGAGCGTATGCGGGGTGGCCGGCTCCCTTGGCTCCGGCCCAGACCCCCTGTGCGGGGGCCGCATTTCCGGGACGGGAACCCCGCGAACACCGGAGGTCGAACAGTTGAGCGAGAATCGGTAATTGTTTTGCAAAGAGGAAATGGAACCGCCTCGTCCGGTGTTCCCCCTGCCGAGAGGGTCCGCACACCCTCCGCACGGCATGCCCGCAGCAAGGAGGAACGCCACGTGAGCCACTACGTCGGCAGGCTCGGGCGGCGCTCTCCGACCGCCGCGTCACGGTTGAGACTGCACCGGAAAACCCGCCGGGTGGCGATGCTGTCCGTGCACACCTCACCGCTCCACCAGCCGGGCACGGGTGACGCCGGCGGCATGAACGTCTACATCGTGGAGCTGGCGCAGCGGCTGGCGGCGCTGAACATCGAGGTGGAGATCTTCACGCGGGCCACGACGGCCGCCCTCCCGCCGAAGGTCGAACTGGCCCCCGGCGTCCTCGTCCGGCACGTCGACGCGGGCCCGTACGAGGGGCTGGCGAAGGAGGACCTGCCGGCCCAGCTGTGCGCCTTCACCCACGGCGTGATGCAGGCCTGGGCCGGGCACCGCCCCGGCCACTACGACCTCGTCCACTCGCACTACTGGCTCTCCGGCCACGTCGGCTGGCTCGCCGCCGAACGCTGGGGCGTCCCCCTGGTGCACGCCATGCACACCATGGCGAAGGTCAAGAACGCCGCGCTCGCCGTCGGTGACACCCCCGAACCCGCCGCCCGCGTCATCGGCGAGACCCAGGTCGTCCGGGCCGCCGACCGCCTCATAGCCAACACGGCGGAAGAGGCCGACGAACTCGTACGGCACTACGACGCCGACCTTGCCAAGGTCGCCGTCGTCCACCCCGGTGTGAACCTCGACCGCTTCCGCCCGGCCGACGGCCGCGCCGCGGCCCGCGCCCGCCTCGGCCTCCCACAGGACGCGCTGATCCCCCTCTTCGCCGGCCGTATCCAGCCCCTCAAGGCCCCCGACGTACTGCTGCGCGCCGTGGCCGTCCTGCTCGGCGAACGGCCCGAACTGCGGTCCAGGATCGTCGTACCGGTCGTGGGCGGGCCGAGCGGCAGCGGGCTCGCCAAGCCGGAGGGCCTGCAGAAGCTGGCCGCGCGCCTCGGCATCGCCGACGTCGTACGCTTCCGCCCGCCGGTCGGCCAGGAGCAGCTCGCGGACTGGTTCCGGGCGGCGTCCGTGCTGGTCATGCCGTCCTACAGCGAGTCCTTCGGACTCGTCGCCATCGAGGCGCAGGCTGCCGGTACGCCGGTGCTGGCGGCCGAGGTCGGCGGCCTCCCGGTCGCGGTGCGCGACGGGCACACCGGCTTCCTGGTCCAGGGGCACGATCCGGCGGCGTACGCGCGCGTGCTGCGCGACTTCGCCGACATCCCCGACCTCTCGGCCCGCATGGGCGAGGCCGCCGCCCGCCACGCCGAGTCCTTCGGCTGGGACACGGCCGCGCAGGCCACGGCCGACGTGTACACGGCGGCGACCCACGACCACCGGCGGCAGGGGCTGCGGGCCCACCACGGGTGAGGTCCCCACGCTCACCCGCAGCGGTACGTGGTGGCGGCCGTACGCCTGACGCGCGGTGGCGGCCGTTACGTCCGCCGTGAGCGTGGCCGTAGCCGTTCCCCTACGGGCGGGCCGTCCGTCCACCGGCTTCCTACCGGCGGGTACGCTCGCCCCCATGGCTGACGCAGCGGCGATCATCGAGCAGGTTCTCACCGAGGCCGAGCTGGAGTGGGAGAGTCCGGGCCCCGGCAACTACGTCGTGAAGCTCCCCGGCACGCGCAAGCTCTCCACGACCGTCTCGCTGCTCGTCGGCAAACACTCCCTCTCCCTCAACGCCTTCGTGATCCGCCACCCGGACGAGAACGAGGCCGGCGTCCACCGCTGGCTCCTGGAACGCAACCTCAAGCTGTACGGGGTGAGCTACGCCGTCGACCAGCTCGGCGACGTGTACGTCACCGCCAGGCTGCCGCTCGCCGCCATCACCCCCGAGAGCATCGACGGTCTCCTCGGCCAGGTCCTGGAAGCGGCGGACGGCGCCTTCAACACCCTCCTGGAACTTGGCTTCGCCTCCGCGATCCGCAAGGAATACGCGTGGCGGGTGTCGCGCGGGGAGTCCACCCGCAACCTGGATGCGTTCAGCCATCTGACACGGGACGCGGGGGACCAGGCGGCCGGTGGTCAAGGCTGATCGCCGACACCGGCCTCCGGTGTCGTGGCGGCGGGCCTGCCGACAGACTTCGCAACCGCACCCGTAGGCTTCGCCACCGCCTCGGTCACCGCCTCGCTCACCATCTCGGTCACCGTCTCGGTCACCGCCTTGGGTTCCGCCTCGCTCACCGCCTGCTCGGTGAGCTGGTCCTCCACCGACGCGATCCCCTCCGGCATCCGCCGCATCAGCAGCCAGTACCCGGCCCCCGCCACGGTCCCCACCACCGCGCACAGACCCCACAGCCACTGCGCGCCCCACCGGTCGATGACGACACCGGACATCACGGGGGCGACGAGGGCGGCGACGGACCAGGACATGGTGTACATGCCCTGGTAGCGGCCCCGGCCGTGGACGGGGGAGAGGCGGACGACGAGGCTCGTCTGGGTCGGGGCGTTGACGATCTCGGCGAGGGTCCACACGCAGACGGTGAGGGCGAATACCCCGATCGAGCCGGCGAAGGCGGTGAGGCCGAAGCCGTACCCCGCGAGCACGGAGGAGATGACGAGGAGCCGCCCGGTGTCGCGGTGCTCGATGAAGCGGGTGACCGGGATCTGGAGCGCGACGATCAGCACGCCGTTGACGGCGATCGCGAGCCCGTAGTCGGCGGGGGAGAAGCCCGCCTCGCCCATGGCGACCGGCAGCCCGACCGCGCCCTGCTGGAAGATCACGGCGACGAGGAAGGACAGCCCGACGACGCTCATGAACCGCCGGTCGCGCAGCACGGTCCCGAGACCGACTTCGTCCGCGGCCGCCTTCTCGGCCGACGTACGTTCCGGCCTGGACTCCGGCAGTTTCAGGAACACGACGACCGCGCAGACGAGCGTCATGCCCGCCTCGATGAGGAAGCCGGCGAGATAGCTGACCTCGGCGATGAAACCGGCGGCCATGGAGGAGACGGCGAAGCCGAGGTTGATGGCCCAGTAGTTCAAGGAGAACGCGCGGACGCGGTCCTCGGGCCGCACGATGTCCGCCATCATCGCCTGCACCGCCGGCCGGGAGGCGTTGCTGGTGGCGCCGACCAGGAAGGCGACGGCGGCGATCGCGACGGGGTCCCGCACGAAACCGAGCAGGGCGACGGAGAAGGCGGTGGAGGCCTGGGCGATCAGCAGGGTGGGCCGCCGCCCGAGCCGGTCGGCCATGACCCCGGCGCCGAGGGAGGAGACGACACCGCCGAGCCCGTGGAGGGAGGCGACCAGACCGGCGTACGAGGCGGAATAGCCGCGGTCGAGCGTCAGATACAGCGCCATGAACGTGGCGACGAAGGCGCCGAGCCGGTTGACCAGTGTGCTGGTCCACAGCCACCAGAACTCACGGGGCAGCCCCGAGACGGACTCCCGGACAGCGCGTCTGGCAGCGGCGAGTGGCATGACGGTCCCCCACGACGTAAGCGGCTAAAGCGGCGAACACAACTTACGAACGCGGACGCGGACCGGACCACCCAATTAACAGACACCGTCAACTGACAAGGCACCCCGCGGCCGACCGTCCGCCGGAACTGTCCGCCTGTCGGCCATATGGGCGACGGCTCCCGGCCGTCTATTACGCTCGGGGCCATGGCCGACGCACCGTACAAGCTGATCCTCCTCCGCCACGGCGAGAGCGAGTGGAACGAGAAGAACCTGTTCACCGGCTGGGTGGACGTCAACCTGACGGCGAAGGGCGAGAAGGAGGCGACGCGCGGCGGTGAGCTGCTGAAGGACGCCGGCCTGCTGCCCGACGTACTGCACACGTCCCTCCAGAAGCGCGCGATCCGCACCGCCCAGCTGGCCCTCGAGGCCGCGGACCGCCACTGGATCCCCGTCCACCGTTCCTGGCGCCTGAACGAGCGCCACTACGGCGCCCTCCAGGGCAAGGACAAGGCGCAGACGCTCGCCGAGTTCGGCGAGGAGCAGTTCATGCTGTGGCGCCGCTCGTACGACACCCCGCCGCCCCCGCTGGAGGACGGCACCGAGTACTCCCAGTCGGGCGACGCGCGCTACGCGTCGATCCCGCCGGAGCTGCGCCCCCGCACGGAGTGCCTGAAGGACGTCGTCGTCCGCATGCTCCCGTACTGGTACGACGGCATCGTCCCGGACCTCCTCGCGGGCCGCACGGTCCTCGTCGCCGCCCACGGCAACAGCCTCCGCGCCCTCGTCAAGCACCTCGACGGCATCTCCGACGCCGACATCGCGGGCCTGAACATTCCCACGGGCATCCCCCTCTACTACGAACTCGACGCCGCGTTCACCCCGGTCACCCCCGGCGGCAAGTACCTCGACCCCGAGGCAGCCGCGGCGGCGATCGAGGCGGTCAAGAACCAGGGCAAGAAGAAGTAACGCCGCACCATTGAGCCCCCGACCTGCTGTTTCCTTGCAGGACGGGGGCTCTTTGGCGGTACTGGGCCGTCAGGCCCGGGCCGGTCGACGCGTCAGGCGCCTACGTACCGGTTGATCCGGACTGCCACCGGCATCCCCATAGCCCGCCAGATCGCGGACTACGAACGCCGACTGCGACGCGAAGCTCACGGCCGGAACACGGCAGCGAAGCAAGCTGCACAGCAGCCATGATGTCCAACTGCGTCACAAGGCCGACGAACACCTGCGGACGACCGCGAACGTCTACGGACCAGCAGCCCGGGTGAGAGGTACACCAGCCCCCTACCTGGACTGCTGGGCGCCGTACGTGAAGTCGTGCACCGTGACGTCGGTGAGGCGGACGTAGCCCAGGCGTTGGTAGAGGGCGTTGCTCGTGGGGTTGGCCGCGTTGGTGTAGAGGACCACGTCCGTGGCGCCCGCGGTCAGGGCGGCTCGGCTCACCTCCGTCGTCACCGCGGCCGCGTAGCCGCGGCCGCGGAGGTGGGCCGGGGTGTAGACGGGGTCCACCCGGACCATGCCGGCGACCATCGGATTCGCGCCCGCCATGGAGACGGGGGTGCCGTCCGGGGTCTCCCAGTACGTGTAGCGCTTCTCGGCGAAGCGGGTGTTCGGCCACGTCGCGGCGTCGATCGTGACGTCCTCCTCGACGTCCGCCGCGAACTCGCGGCACCACTGCATCAGGTGTTCGTGGTCGCCCTCGCCCACGAGCCGCCCCCGGCCCTCCGGGTGCGGGTCCGGTGGCGTGAGAGTGCCGAGGCGGTACAGGTGGAGCCGGACACGGGGCGTCGCCGTGGCGCCCGTGTGCCGATGCCAGGCCTCTGTGAACGCCGTGGCCGTCGCCTCGTCCGCGGTGAGGAACGGCAGGGTCCATCCCAGGGTCACCAGGCGGGTCGCGAGGGTGTCGGCCTGCTCCGGGGTGAGAGAGGTGACGTTCATACCGCGGGATGGGAAGCGGTAGAACGTGGCCTCGACCTCGCCCCCTCGCTCCAGCCGGCCATGGACGGGGAACCGACCCTCGTACGCGTCCGCCCCGAGGGTGCGGAGCTTCTCCGTCACCGAGAGCGGCGTGGTGTGCAGGGCGGGGCGCGAGCGCAGGAACTCTCCGGCTCGGGCGAGGAATTCGTCGACGTCTTCAGTGAGGTGCCAGTCATCCGGACGCATGCCTCATGATCCCGGACGGCCTCGGCCGAGAGGAGGCGGATGTGTGGGGATCGGCCGGCGGCCACGCCCACGGCTGTGGCCGCGTCTTACGGGCCCGCGCGTGGACGACCGGTGATTCCGGGCCGTACGCAGTCCCTGCCGGGCCCGTACCCGCGTCGATCGGGGGCCGTCCGGATCGCTGAACGTGGCCGAGAATCGCCACAGGGTGGCCTCGGCTCCGCCGTCGCCGGAGTGGGTCAGACCGTCAGCGGCACGGGGTGGACTTCGTCCGCCTTGTGGCCGGTGCGTTCGTGGATGCGTTGGACCGCTTCGGCGGAGGGGGCCTCGGAGAGGCAGTAGACCGTCCCGGACTCGGGGTCGGCCCAGGCGCGCTCGAAGTGGACTCTCTCGTCCTTCTCTATGGCGAGATCGGCATTGTGCGCCTCTCGCAGTTGCTCGGCGGTGATGCCCTTCATCCCGTGGTGGACGTCCATGAACTTCGCCATGGCTCGCACCTCCTTCTTTCCTGGCCTTACCTCCATGCTGCGCCCATTCGAGTACGGCCGCGCGGGCTGCCCCCGGCTGCCCCCGGCTGCCTGCCGTCGGGCGGCGCAGCGGCCGCGGTGGCGCTCGGTCGAGAGGAGAAGGGGCCCGTCATCAAGACAGGCCCCTTCTCCTACGTCCGCCGGACGGACTCGTGCGTCCCGTACCCGAACCAGCGCGACCGCGTGTCGCTCAGCCGCACTGGCACGGATTGCCGGACTGGCACCCGCACGCACAGCCGGACCCGCAGCCGCAGGCGCCGAACAGCGGCAGGGATTTGATGTCGGCTGGCTGCTGGGTGTCCCGCGTCTGTGTCGGGTCGGGTGTGCTGGGGCTGGCGGGGGATTCGGCCATGGTCCCTCCTCGAAGGCTGGTGCCTGTGCCCATTGGATGCCCCATTGCATGTCGGTTCAGCCGGGCGCATCAACGGCGCACGGAGGCGTCCGTACGCCCGGCCGAGGCGCTACGCACCCACCCTCCTACCAGGGCCGCACGCCCCCGGCAGCATCCACGCGCGGCGCCGACAAGTCAGCCGGGGACACTCATCTCACTGAGCACCGAACCCGCCGGGCGTCTGCGCCCCGCTTCCGGCGCCCGGCGCCCGGCTTCCGGCTTCCGGCTTCCGGCGCCCGGCCGTCGACCCCCAGCCCAGGCCGCACCACGCTCAAGGCAACCGGCATCCCTAAGCCGGCTCCACCCCCGTCACCGGCTGGATGTCCGCCTGGAGTTCGTCCGCGTGTTCGCCGGTCACCAGGTACACCACCCGCTTGGCGACGGAGACCGCGTGGTCGGCGAAGCGCTCGTAGTAGCGGCCGAGGAGGGTGACGTCGACGGCGGTCTCGATGCCGTGCTTCCAGCGGTCGTCCATCAGGTGCTGGAAGAGCGTGCGGTGCAGGAGGTCCATCGCGTCGTCGTCCTGCTCCAGCTGGAGCGCCAGGTCGACGTCCTTGGTGATGATGACCTCGGCGGCCTTCGCCATGAGCCGCTGCGCGAGCTGGCCCATCTCCAGGATCGTGGCGTGCAGGTCGCGGGGGACCGCCCGCTGCGGAAAGCGCAGCCGGGTGAGCTTGGCCACGTGCTGGGCGAGGTCGCCCGAGCGCTCCAGGTCGGCGGACATGCGCAGGGAGGTCACGACGATACGGAGGTCCGTCGCCACCGGCTGCTGCCGGGCCAGCAGCGCTATCGCGCGGGCCTCCAGGTCGTGCTGGAGGTCGTCGACCTTCTGGTCGGCCTCGATCACGCTCTCCGCCAGCTTCAGGTCGGCGTCGAGGATCGCCGTCGTGGCGCGTCCGATCGCCGACCCCACCAGACGGGCCATCTCGACCAGGCCCTCACCGATCGAGTCAAGTTCCTCGTGGTACGCGTCCCGCATCAGGGTGTCCCTCTCTTACGTGCGTCTGCTCGTGGGTTTCCGAAAAGGCCGTGCCCGAAAGCCGTGCCGTCACACCGACGGCCGTGCCCCCATTCTCCGGAAGCCGTACCGCCACTCGGCGATGGCCGTTCTCCGTCCCCGGAGGCGGTACCGCCCTGTCGACGACGGCCGTATTCCGTTTTCGGAAGCCGCACCGTCACATCGACGGCAGCCGTGCCCCCGTGCGAAGGCGCGGCGGCCGTTCCGCCGGGCCGGAGCGGACGCCGGCCCAGGGGCCCCGATGAACCCCACGCTCCCACGTTCCGACCCGTACGCGTCCGTTTCCGCCATCCCAAATGAACCATCACTGGCTCCAAGGTGAACTCTGGGCGACGAGTATTCGAGGTCGCCCTTCGAGTGCTGTGGGGATGTCCGACCTCGTGCCTAACCTTGAAGCATGGACGTGAACGCGGCGGTCGCCGCAGCGGCAGCGATCGCCGGTGTGCTCACCGGTGTGATCGCCATGCTGGCGTTCCGCTTCAGCGAGCGCGAGCAGAAGCGTCCGACCAGGACCTCCCTGCACACGGACCCGGTGCTGCCGCCCGGCGTGGACACCGTGCTCTCCGTGCTCCGCTCCTCCGCCGTGGTGCTCGACGAGGGCGACGCCGTCGTCAAGGCCAGCTCCGCCGCGTACGCCCTGGGGCTGGTGCGTGGCGGGAAGCTCGCCATCGAGCCGATGCTCCAGATGGCGCGCGACACCCGCCGGGACGGCGAGATACGGCAGGTCGAGCTGGACCTGCCCCGGCGCGGCACCGGACGCGGCGAGGCCCTCGCGGTCTCCGCGCGTGTCGCCCCGCTGGGCTCCCGGCTCGTGCTGCTCCTCGTCGAGGACCTCACCGAGGCCCGCCGCATAGAAGCAGTACGGCGCGACTTCGTCGCGAACGTGAGCCATGAGCTGAAGACCCCGGTCGGTGCCCTGTCCCTCCTCTCGGAGGCCGTCATGGGCGCCAGCGACGACCCGGAGGCGGTGGAGCGCTTCGCGGGGCGGATGCAGATCGAGGCCACCCGGCTCACCAACCTGGTGCAGGAGCTGATCGACCTCTCCCGCGTGCAGAACGACGACCCGCTGGAGGACGCCGAGCCCGTGCGGGTGGACGAGCTGGTCGCCGAGGCCGTCGACCGCTGCCGTCACCAGGCCGGCACCAAGCAGATCACCATCGCCGCCGGCGGCACCGCCGAGCTGAAGGTGTGGGGCAACCGCGGCCAGCTCGCCGCCGCCCTCGGCAACCTCGTCGAGAACGCCGTCAACTACTCCCCGGCCCGCACCCGCGTCGGCATAGCCGCCCGCACGGTGACCGCGCCCGGCGGGGACCTCATCGAGATCGCCGTGACCGACCAGGGCATCGGCATCTCCGACAAGGACAAGGAGCGCATCTTCGAGCGCTTCTACCGCGTCGACCCGGCCCGTTCCCGCCAGACCGGCGGCACGGGTCTCGGACTCGCGATCGTCAAGCACGTGGCGGCCTCGCACGGCGGGGAGGTCACGGTGTGGAGCTCGGAGGGCCAGGGCTCCACGTTCACCCTCAGACTGCCGGAGGCGGGCGCGGCCCGCGACCGCGCAACGCACCACCCGGACCTCGACGACGAGGACGGACAACCTCACACCGAGTCATCCCCGTACGAACCGCATCCCGCCCCGGAGGTCCTTCCGTGACCCGAGTGCTCGTCGTCGAGGACGAGGAGTCCTTCTCCGACGCCCTGTCCTACATGCTCCGCAAGGAGGGCTTCGAGGTCGCCATCGCGACCACCGGGCCCGACGGACTCGACGAGTTCGAGCGCAACGGCGCCGACCTCGTCCTCCTCGACCTGATGCTGCCCGGACTTCCCGGCACCGAGGTGTGCCGTCAGCTGCGCAACCGCTCCAACGTCCCGGTGATCATGGTCACGGCCAAGGACAGCGAGATCGACAAGGTCGTGGGCCTGGAGATAGGAGCCGACGACTATGTCACCAAGCCCTTCTCGTCCCGCGAGCTCGTCGCCCGTATCCGGGCCGTACTGCGCCGCCGCGGCGAGCCCGAGGAGGTCACCCCGGCCGCCCTGGAGGCCGGTCCGGTCCGTATGGACGTCGACCGTCACGTGGTCACCGTCTCCGGCTCCAAGGTCGACCTCCCCCTCAAGGAGTTCGACCTGCTCGAAATGCTGCTGCGCAACGCGGGCCGCGTGCTGACCCGTATGCAGCTCATCGACCGCGTCTGGGGCGCCGACTACGTGGGCGACACCAAGACCCTCGACGTCCACGTCAAGCGCCTCCGCGCCAAGATCGAGCCGGATCCCGGCGCGCCGAGATACCTGGTCACGGTCCGTGGCCTCGGCTACAAATTCGAGCCGTAGGCCGTCACTGCCCGGCCGTCGGCGTCCAAGGTCAGTCACCCTCAGGACGTCAGCCGGAGGCCGTAGCCGGTCGGCTCCGTCGTACGACGAAGGGCGGCACCCCCGCGTGGGGTGCCGCCCTTCGTGACGCGTCGTGGGTACGGCGCTCAGTGGCCGGAGCCCGCCTCGGACTCGGAGGCGGACGGCGAGCCGGTCGAACCGGCGGCGGCGCCCTCCTCCTCGGCGGCGCCCTCCTCGTCCGGCGAACCGGTGGCGGACGGCGAGCCGGAGGCCTTGTCCGACGGGGTGGGGCTCGTGACCGGGGCCTCGGGGATGTCGCGCGGGCCCCACTTCTCGAAGTAGTGCTCGGCGGGGACGACGAAGGCGCGCAGGCTCACGTCACCGGTCTCGCTGAAGGTGAAGGTGACCTTCTGGGCGTTGCCGTTCTGCACGGAGGAGCCGATGGCCGACAGGACGGCGGAGGCGTTGCCCTCGCCGCCGAGGATCACGGAGCCGCCGGCCGGGACGACCACCTTGCCGCCCTTGCCCTCGCCCTTGACCGGGGTGATCTCGGCGGTGCCGGCGCCGTCCACGCTGACGGAGTCCAGCGTCTGGTCGGTGGTGGAACTGTTGAACAGGGTCGCGGAGACGACCGCCGGGCCCTTGGCCGCGGCGTCCGGCTGGGTGACCACGATCGCGTTCTGGATCTTGATGTCCCCGACGGTCGTCGCCGCGTTGTCCGGCTTGATCTGGAGCGTCTGGGCGTTGCTGCCGGCGCTGCACGCGGCGAGCGAGGCGATCGAGAACGCGAGGGCGGCGGCGGCGAGGGCGCCGCGTCGAAGGCTGCTGCTCACGGCGGCGGCAACTCCTTGAACGTGGGCGATACGTGATCGGTAGCGGGCTTAGGTTACCGAGCCGCCCGATCACGGCCGCACCCGACCCTCCCCAAGTGCCCGGCAAGTCACCGGAAGCGAATGGCGGACGGGTCACGCGTGCTCGTCCCGCATTCGCAAAACCCCGGCGATGCCTTCCTCGCCGCTGCTCGATTTCCGGCAAGGAATGCGGACCGCCACGGAAAATCGATCAGCCGCCAGAACCCTTGCCAGAACCTCGTCACAACCGCACCGGAACCCCTCTCGAACACGATCCGGTAACGGCGGAACATCTCCGGGAGATCGAACTCCTTGATCAATTCCGGATTCGTCTCGTACCCGACTCCGCCAGCCGAACGGAGTAACGGAAGTCGCACACTTGGAGTCGGACAAAGTAGGACGTTCGGACAGTCGAGGAGCCCTCCGGATGCGTGTAACGTACGCGTTTCACTCCGCCCGGAGAGCCGCTCCGACCTGCGAATACCCACTTCCGTTCGCCCCCCGCAGCACGTTCCTGTCGCTGTTGTCAAGCCCCGAGATATGCCCTGACCTGCGAAAACGCCATTCAGAACACGCCGTATCCGTGTTACCCTGGATAGCCACGGAAGGGGTACCTGTCACATGACGTTCAAGGTTGGCGACACCGTGGTCTATCCCCATCACGGGGCCGCGCTGATCGAGGCCATCGAAACTCGCCAGATCAAAGGCGTGGACAAGACCTACTTGGTGCTCAAGGTCGCCCAGGGTGACCTGACGGTGCGCGTACCGGCGGACAATGCGGAGTTCGTGGGTGTGCGTGACGTGGTCGGTCAGGACGGCCTGGACCGGGTCTTCGAGGTGCTGCGCGCACCGTACGCCGAAGAGCCCACGAACTGGTCGCGTCGCTACAAGGCGAACCTGGAGAAGCTCGCCTCCGGTGATGTCATCAAGGTCGCGGAAGTAGTCCGTGACCTGTGGCGTCGTGAGCGCGAGCGCGGACTGTCCGCCGGTGAGAAGCGCATGCTCGCCAAGGCCCGCCAGATCCTGGTGAGCGAGCTCGCCCTCGCGGAGAACACCAACGAGGACAAGGCCGAGGCTCTGCTGGACGAGGTCCTCGCGTCCTGAACCGACTGGGGCAGGCAGCCAGCCCGCTCAGCCGCTCAGCGCAGCATATGTAATGCCGCGGTGCCCGATGACATACACAATGTCGCCGGGCGCTGCGGCATGTTCGTATCCGGTCGCGAAAAACCGGATGCCGTACCACGGGTGGGGGTCCCCGATACTGGGCGTGCCGGGCCCGGGCAGCTGGCTCGACCAGATGTCACGGAAGGGTCCGGTCAAGATGTCGCGCCCGGCACGCTGTGGCCATACCCACGTAGGCCGAGCACACAAACCTGACAGGAACCGATGTCTGACGATTCGCGTCCTTCGCCTTCCGGGACCGGCGCGGGAACCCGTACGGCAGCCGTGATCCCGGCCGCCGGCCGGGGAGTACGCCTCGGTCCGGGCGCCCCCAAAGCACTTCGGGCGCTGAACGGCGTTCCCATGCTCATCCACGCGGTACGGGCCATGGCCGCGTCCCGCGCCGTCTCCCTCGTGATCGTCGTGGCGCCGCCCGACGGCGCCGCCGAGGTCAAGTCCCTGCTCGACGCGCACGCGCTGCCCGAGCGGACCGACTTCCTCGTCGTACCCGGCGGTGAGTCACGGCAGGAGTCCGTGCGGCTCGGCCTCGACGCGCTGCCGCCGGGCTACGACATCGTGCTGGTGCACGACGCGGCACGCCCGCTCGTCCCGGTCGACACGGTGGACGCCGTCATCGAGGCCGTACGGGACGGGGCGCCGGCCGTGGTGCCCGCGCTGCCGCTCGCCGACACGGTCAAGGAAGTCGAGCCGGCGGCCGTGCCCGGCACGCCGGAGCCGGTCGTCGCCACCCCGGAGCGGGCTCGGCTGCGGGCGGTGCAGACGCCGCAGGGGTTCGACCGGGAGACGCTGGTCCGGGCGCACGAGACGGTCACCGGAGCAGTCACCGACGACGCGAGCATGGTGGAGCGGCTCGGGGCGCGGGTCGTGGTCGTGCCCGGCCACGAGGAGGCGTTCAAGGTGACCCGCCCGCTCGACCTGGTCCTCGCGGAGGCGGTCCTGGCCCGCAGGAGGCTGAACGATGGGTTCTGAGACACCCGCGGTGGTGCTTCCGCAGGTCGGCATCGGCACCGACATCCACGCCTTCGAGGAAGGCCGGGAGCTGTGGTGCGCCGGGTTGAAGTGGGAGGGGGAGGGACCGGGCCTCGCCGGGCACTCCGACGCGGACGTCGTGGCGCACGCCGCGTGCAACGCGCTGTTCTCCGCGGCGGGTCTCGGCGACCTGGGCCGGCACTTCGGCACGGGCCGGCCCGAGTGGTCCGGTGCGTCCGGGGTCACCCTCCTCGCGGAGGCCGCGCGCATCGTGCGGGACGCGGGGTTCGTGATCGGCAACGTGGCGGTGCAGGTGGTGGGGCCACGGCCGAAGATCGGCAAACGGAGGGAAGAGGCCCAGAAGGTGCTGTCGGAGGTCGTGGGGGCGCCGGTCTCGGTCTCCGGCGCGACGACGGACGGGCTGGGGTTCCCCGGGCGGGGCGAGGGCCTGATGGCGGTCGCGACGGCGCTGGTCGCGAGAGTCTGAGCGCACGAGAGCTCGGGGGTGCGGGTGCGTCGGCGACCACGGGTCCGTCGTGGCCGTTCACGCAGTTCCCCGCGCCCCTGAAGGGAACGGGTCTGAGGCCCGCCCTTGCTGAATAGCCCCGGAAAAGCGCGGGGCGCAGCCCCGGTCGCTTTTCAGGGGCGCGGGGAACTTGCGCGAGAAACCACGACGGACCCGCGCACGCCGAGGAACCCGCACCCCGGAGTCACCAGGCGCCCGGCGCGGCCACGGGTCACGAATTCGTGGTCCTTCGCCGGGATGGGCGCAGCGCACCGGTGGTTGCCCACTACCCTGGAGGGGTGACTATTCGCCTGTACGACACCAGCGCCCGGCAGATCCGTGACTTCGACCCCATCACGCCGGGTTGTGTCTCGATCTACCTGTGCGGTGCCACCGTGCAGGCGGCCCCGCACATCGGGCACATCCGGTCGGGGCTCAACTTCGACATCATGCGTCGGTGGTTCGAGTACCGCGGGTACGCCGTGACGTTCATCCGGAACGTCACGGACATCGACGACAAGATCATCGCCAAGGCGGCCGACCAGGGCCGCCCGTGGTGGTCGATCGGCTACGACAACGAGCGCGCCTTCAACGACGGCTACCACGCGCTCGGTTGCCTGCCCCCGACCTACGAGCCGCGTGCCACCGGGCACGTGACCGAGATGGTCGAGATGATGCGCGGTCTGATCGAGCGCGGCCACGCCTACGAGGCCGACGGCAACGTGTACTTCGATGTGCGGTCCTTCCCGGAGTACCTGCGGTTGTCCAACCAGGAGCTGGACAACCTCCTCCAGCCGTCGGGCGAGGGCGAGACCGGCAAGCGTGATCCGCGTGACTTCGCCATGTGGAAGTCGGCGAAGCCGGGCGAGCCCACCTGGGAGACGCCCTGGGGCCGCGGCCGGCCGGGCTGGCACCTGGAGTGCTCCGCCATGGCGCACAAATACCTGGGCAGCGAGTTCGACATCCACGGCGGCGGGCTCGACCTGATCTTCCCGCACCACGAGAACGAGATCGCGCAGGCCAAGGCCTTCGGTGACACGTTCGCCCGGTACTGGGTGCACAACGCCTGGGTCACCATGAGCGGCGAGAAGATGTCCAAGTCGCTGGGCAACTCGGTGCTCGTGAGCGAGATGGTCAAGCAGTGGCGGCCCATCGTGCTCCGCTACTACCTGGGCACCCCGCACTACCGGTCGATGATCGAGTACAGCGAGGAAGCCCTGCGCGAGGCCGAGTCGGCGTTCGCCCGTATCGAGGGTTTCGTGCAGCGGGTCGTCGAGAAGGCGGGCGGCGTCGTCGAGCCCGCGGACGCCGTGCCGCCGGCGTTCGCCGAGGCCATGGACGACGACCTGGGCGTGCCGCAGGCACTGGCCGTCGTGCACACCACGGTCCGCCAGGGCAACAGCGCGCTGGCCGCCGACGACAAGGAGGCCGCGGTGGCGCGCCTCGCCGAGGTGCGGGCCATGCTCGGCGTCCTGGGTCTCGACCCGCTCGACGCCCACTGGGCCGGCGAGGGCGGTGACCGGGGCGAGGACCTGCACGGCGTCGTCGACAGCCTGGTCGGTCTGGTCCTCCAGCAGCGCGAGGCAGCCCGCGCCCGCAAGGACTGGGCCACCGCGGACGCCATCCGCGACCAGCTCAACCAGTCCGGCCTGGTCATCGAGGACAGCCCCGACGGTCCGCGCTGGACTCTCGGTCCGCGCTGACCCGCGATCACCTTGATCGATTGTGCCGCCCGGCCCTCCGGGCGGCACACTGCATAGACGAGACTTCAATGACGTACACACGCACGTGTACGAACGCTTCCAGGAGACGGGTAGGTCATGGCCGCTAACAACCGCCGCATGTCCGGCAAGAAGGGCGCGCAGGTCGGCAGTGGCGGCCAGCGACGCAAGGGTCTTGAGGGCAGGGGCCCGACGCCGCCCGCCGAGATGCGCAAGGGACACAAGAAGAACCGCATCGCCAACGCCAAGGCCAAGCAGACGGCCCGCCGCCCGGTGGCGCGCGGGCGCGGCGGCAAGGGCACCTCGGAGATGGTCGTCGGCCGCAACCCGGTCGTCGAGGCGCTGCGCGAGGGCGTGCCCGCCACCACGCTCTACGTCCAGCAGTTCATCGACAACGACGAGCGGGTGCGCGAGGCGCTCCAGCTCGCCGGGGAGCGCGGCGGCATCCACCTCATGGAGGCGCCCCGTCCCGAGCTGGACCGCATGACCAACGGGCTCAACCACCAGGGCCTCGTCCTCCAGGTCCCGCCGTACGAGTACGCGCACCCCGAGGACCTGGTCGCCGCCGCGTTCGACGAGGGCGAGGACCCGCTGATCGTCGCCCTCGACGGGGTGACCGACCCGCGCAACCTCGGTGCTGTCGTCCGGTCCGTCTCCGCGTTCGGCGGCCACGGTGTCGTCGTACCCGAGCGGCGCGCGGCCGGGATGACCGCCGGTGCGTGGAAGACGTCCGCCGGTACGGCCGCCCGTACGCCCGTCGCCCGTGCCACCAACCTCACGCGCGCGCTGGAGGCGTACAAGAAGGCCGGTGTCGTCGTGGTCGGGCTGGCCGCGGACGGCGAGGCCGAGGTGGGCGAACTGGAGGCCCTGGAGGGGCCCGTCGTCATCGTCGTCGGGAGCGAGGGCAAGGGCCTGTCCCGGCTCGTCGGTGAGACGTGCGACTTCCGGGTGCGGATTCCGATGCCCGGTGGGGCAGAGTCCCTGAACGCCGGTGTCGCGGCCGGAGTCGTGCTCTACGAGGCGGCGCGCCGCAGGGCCTGAAAAGCGCCTCAGCTGGGGATTTGGGGTGTTCTGGATCTCCTTGACGCGGTCCGGACAGATCCGTGGCGGTCAAGACAGTGTCCTAACGACACGTCACTCGGTTAGATGAGCGTGGACACCAGAACACCCCGCACACCCACGGGGGACCGCTCGTCGGGATTCGACGACGCTCCCGCGCTGAGCATGGTGAAGGTGCCGAGCGATCCGGCGCAGGTCATCGTCAACAACGTGAGCTTTCGCGTGCAGTTGGCCACCTCCACGCGGCCTTCCCCGCGCATCGCACGGCACCTGAGCGCCACCGACGACACCGCGCGCATCCCCGTCGTGGGCACGGCGAGGCGGGTCGGTGAGCCCGCGGTCGGGCGCCGTCGCGCCCCCGTCGTCTGGAGCGGGAAGTTCGCGCCCGACGACACCGGAGCCCACCGCCTGCTCCAGGCGGTGAGGCAGGCGGGCGCCACCCAGGTCATCCCGCGCGTCGGCGTCACGCGGACGGACACCGGCGGGCATGACGCCGAAGGCGGCAGTTACGGCGGCGACTTGACCGTCGAGACGCCCACCGTCGGCAGCCAGCGCACGCACGGCGATCACGCCGTCGGCGACGGCACCCGGCTGCTCCCCGCCATGCGGCAGGTCGCCGGCGCGTACGACGAACCGAGGTATGTGCGGGACGACGCCTACGCCGACGACGAGGGCGCGGACCCGTACACCGACGGGGACGAGGGCGAAGCCGACGAGTGGTCCGAGCGGCGGAACGGCAACGAGGCCGTCCGGCACGCCTATTACCCCGGGCGCCGGATGAACCTCGGCGTGGTGCTGCTGCCGCTGCGTGTGTTCCTCGGGTTCATCTCCGTCTACGCCGGTATGGGCAAGCTCTGCGACCCGCACTACTTCGACGGCGGCAAGCGCGGCTCCATGGTGAAGTGGCTGAACACGCTGCACCCGTGGGAAGTCGCCGAGCCGCTGCGGCAGTTCGCACTGGAGCACCCGGTCGGTTCAGGGCTCGTCATCGCGTTCGCCCAGGTGATCGTGGGTGTTCTGACGGTTCTCGGTCTGTGGCAGCGGATCGCCGCCGGGTTCGGGGTGCTGCTGTCGGGCGCGCTGCTCGTGACCGTCAGCTGGAAGACCGTCCCCGTCTACGAGACGCCCGACATCATCTACCTCGCCGCCTGGTCTCCGCTGGTCATCGCGGGCGCGCCGGTGTACTCCGTCGACGGCCGGCTCGCGGGCGGCGCCTGGCGCCGGCTCGGACCGCGGGCCCACATCTGGGACCTGCGCCGGTACGTGCTGCGCCGGGGTGTCCTCGTCACCACCGTCGTCGTCGGGCTCACGCTGCTCGTCGGGTCGCTGCTCGGCGGGGCGGTGCGGGACGCCGACCGCATCGTCGTCCCCGGGCCCGGGGAGGCACCTCGCAACGAGCTGCCGGGGTCGCCGTTGCCGGAGGAGCCCAGCAAGAGCCGTGAAGCCGGGGGCAGCCCCTCGGCGTCCGGCTCGCCCACCGCGGGCGCCACGTCCGCGAGCCCCACTCAGGGGGCGACCACGACCCCGAGCGCGACCGAGGGCACCGAAACGGTCACCGGGGGGCAGCCGAGCCAGAGCCAGGGGACGGTGGGACAGGTGCAGCCGCAGCAGTCCGCGCCGGTCGAGCAGGCGCCGAGTACCACCGCCGGGCCGAGCTCCAGCGGAGGCACCGGGGGCCCCGGCGGCACGACAGCGGGCCCCAGCGGCTCCACCGGGGGTTCCGGGGGAAGCTCCTCGGGCGGCGGACGGTCCGGGCTGGTGGGCGGACTGCTCGGGTAGGCCGCCTGCCGCTGCTACGTCGAGGGGCCCCGCACGTTCTCTCGTGCGGGGCCCCTGCGGTGTGTGTCAGGCGCCGCTCTGACGCCCCATGCCCGCCAGTTCCTTGGCCGCCTCCGTCAGGTCCTTCGCCGTGTCGATCGCACGCCAGTAGGCGCCCTGGGGGAGCGGGAAGCCCGCCAGGCGGCGCTCGCGGGCCAGCCGCGGGAAGGTGGTGCGCTCGTGGTCGCCGCGCTCCGGGAGCAGGCCGGCGAACTCGGGGGAGAAGACGTAGACGCCGGCGTTGACCTCGTACGTCGTGGGCGGTGCCTCGATGAAGTCGGTCACCCGGCCGAAGCCGTCGGTCTTGACGGCACCCCAGGGGATACGGGGGCGGGCCAGGGCGAGCGTGGCGGTGGCGTCGCGCTCGGTGTGGAAGTCCGCCATGTCCCGCAGTGAGAAGCGGGTCCAGATGTCGCCGTTGGTGGCGTACCAGGGGCGGTCCGGGTGGGGCAGATGGGCGGCGGCGTACTTGAGGCCTCCGCCGCGGCCCAGGGGTTCCGTCTCGACGACCGTGGTGACGCGGACGGACAGATCGGCCGTGTCCAGCCACTTCTGCAGGACCTCGGCGAGATGGCCGCAGGAGACGACGACGTCGGTGACGCCCTCCTCGGCGAGCCAGGCGAGCTGATGGCCGATGATCGGGGTGCCCGTGCCGGGGATCTCGACCATGGGCTTCGGCCGGTCATCGGTGTACGGGCGCAGCCGGGAACCCTGGCCACCGGCCAGGATCACGGCTTGAACGGGGCGCAACGCGGCGTTCGGATCGGTCATGCCCGAACTGTACGTGGCGCCCCGTTCTCGGGAGCACGCCCTGGGTGGCCGGCGGCGGGAGCGGGGGTGCGAGCGCCCCTGGGAGGCCCTTCGGGCCTGCGGTGGGTCTCAGCGGTGCTGGTCGGCGACTCCGCTGGCGAAGGACGTGTCGCAGACGGGGCGGGCGTACGACTGGGCCTGGGTCGGCCCGTAGGCGCGGACGGCGGCGCGGCCGAGGGTGCGGGCGATGGAGGCGCAGTGCTTCGCCAGCGACGGCCGTTCGTTCACGGCCTGTTGCAGCTGGGTGAGGGCCACGCCGGGGTTCCGCTCCTGAAGCTCCATCAGGAGCCTGTCCCGCAGCACCTCGTGCGGGGCACGGGTCTTGGCGCGGGGGGAGCTCTCCGTACGGGAGACGTCCGAGGCGGCGAGGACCGACTGGGAGGGGTCGGACCCCGACCAGTTGACGCTGGTGACCGCGAGCGTGCCGGACAGAACCAGGACGACGGGCAGGACGAGGGCGAGGGAGCGGCCGATCCGGCGGGCGGGGCCACGGCCGCGTCGCGTCCGTTGGGTGTAGGTGTGGGTGTGCTTCACGCGAGTGAGGGTAGCGCGGGGTAGTGATTTGGCGACATTGGGTCACCGGTATGGGGGATGCGGCAGCACCGTTCTTCGGGCGCCGTGTTGACGTACGTGGGTCGAAATAGGTGATTTTGTCGGGGGGTTCGGCGGGACGGAAGAGGGCCCCGCAGCGGTCTGCGGGGCCCTCTTCGTCAACCTGGGTGATTTATCCCCGGCCGGTGGTTTCGCGGACGTCGCGTCCGGGTCAGTCGGAGAGACGCTCGCCCGTGGAGGTCGAGAACACGTGGGTCTCGCCCGGCCGCGGCACGACGTGCAGCTGGGCGCCCTTCTCCGGGACCTGGCGGCCGTTGACGCGCACCACGAGGTCCTTGGTCTCGCCGCCGACCTCGGCGGTGCCGTAGACGTAGCCGTCGGCGCCGAGCTCCTCCACGACGTTGACGGAGACGGCGAGGCCGGCCGGGGCGTCCTCGGAGTCCTTCGACAGGGCGGAGGCGGCGGCGCCGTTGTGCTCGACCACGTCGAAGTGCTCGGGGCGGACACCGACGGTGACCGTGCGGTCCCCCTTGTCGGCGGCGGCCTTCAGGGCGTCACGGTTGACCGGGACGACGCTGTTGCCGAACTTCACACCACCGTCGGTGATCGGGACCTCGACCAGGTTCATGGCCGGGGAGCCGATGAAGCCGGCGACGAAGAGGTTGGCCGGGCGGTCGTACATGTTGCGCGGGGTGTCGACCTGCTGGAGCAGACCGTCCTTGAGGACCGCCACGCGGTCGCCCATCGTCATGGCCTCGACCTGGTCGTGGGTGACGTAGACGGTGGTGATGCCGAGGCGGCGCTGGAGCGACGCGATCTGCGTACGGGTCGAGACACGGAGCTTGGCGTCGAGGTTCGACAGCGGCTCGTCCATGAGGAAGACCTGCGGCTCACGCACGATGGCCCGGCCCATGGCGACACGCTGGCGCTGACCGCCGGAGAGGGCCTTCGGCTTGCGGTCGAGGTACTCGGTGAGGTCGAGGATCTTCGCGGCCTCCTCGACCTTCTGCCGGATCTCCGCCTTGTTGACGCCGGCGATCTTGAGGGCGAAGCCCATGTTGTCGGCGACGGTCATGTGCGGGTAGAGCGCGTAGTTCTGGAACACCATGGCGATGTCCCGGTCCTTCGGCGGCAGGTGCGTGACGTCGCGGTCACCGATGCGGATGGCGCCGCCGTTGACGTCCTCCAGGCCCGCGAGCATGCGGAGGGAGGTGGACTTGCCGCAACCGGACGGTCCGACCAGGACGAGGAACTCGCCGTCCTCGATCGCGATGTCGAGCTGGTCGACGGCGGGCTTGGTGGAACCCGGGTAGATCCGGGTCGCCTTGTCGAACGTGACAGTGGCCATGGGTCGTAGACCCCCTTCACCGGCAGGAACGTGCCGGACGATCCGAGTAAAGGTGGTGATCCACCGGGGACGGTTCCACGGTGGTGTAGTCCATGCGAGGGACTGGCTCAGGACGGTACCTGGCGTTCACCTCGTCTGTCAGTACCTCGACGCCTGTGAACTTCGCGGAAATTTTCGACGGCTGCGCCCCCTGACGTGGGTACACTGCACGGGCGCCCCCGCGCGGGGCCACGCCTCCTTAGCTCAGCTGGCCAGAGCAACGCACTTGTAATGCGTAGGTCGTCGGTTCGAATCCGACAGGGGGCTCCTGTTCCGGGCCCCCGGGCCGGAGTTCGCTCCGGCCCGGGGGTCTTGTGCTGGTCGGGGCTCAGAAGTCGTCCGGGGTTCTGATGCGGTCGCGGATCCAGGTGCCCGCCGGCTTGAGGGAGGCCGTGCCGGTCCAGGGGCCGTTGGCGTCGCACGTGCCCGTCTTGAAGACGGCGCCGGTGCGGTCGTCGTCGGAGAAGTTCCAGTTGACCCAGCTGATCTTCTTGGCCGCGAGGAGATCGAGGTAGCGCTGCGACATGGCGAAGTCGTTCGCGCCCTCGCCGGCGTAGTTCTGGGTGCCGAACTCGGTGACGAAGACGGGGATGCGGTCGGCCGCGCGGGAGAGGGTCTGCAGGTACTCGTCCCGGTGCGAGTACGCGTAGAAGTGGAACGTGTACATGATGTTGGACGCGTTCACCGGGTTGTTGATCACCTCGGACTCGTTCGCGCCCTCCGAGACGCCGAGTGAGGACCAGGCGCGGGTGCCGACGAGGATCGGGGTGTCGGGGTCCTTGGCCCGGATGACGGGGATGAGCTGCTCGGCGTAGCTCTTGATGCGGGACCAGCTCACGCCGCTGGGCTCGTTGGCTATCTCGTACAGCAGGTTGTTCTTGTCGCGGTGGCGCTGGGCTATCTCGGAGAAGAAGGTCTTGGCGCGGGCCAGGTTGTGGTGGGGGTCGCCGGGGTCGAGCATGTGCCAGTCGACGATGGCGTACATTCCGCGGGCCGTGGCCTGCTCTATGACCGAGTGGACCAGGTCGGTGAAGCGGCGGGGGTCGGTCTCGTAGCCGTCCTCCTGGATGTACATGGAGATGCGCAGGACGTCGGCCTTCCAGTCCGTGGCGAGCGCGTTCAGCGAACCGCTCGTGACGCACTGGCTGTACCACTGCAGGCCGTGGGTGCTCATACCGCGCAGCTGGATCGTTTTTCCTCGTGCGTTGCAGAGCTTGGTGCCGCAGACCTTCAGCTGCCCGTTCGCGGCCACGGGGGTGACGGCGGCCGGGGCGGCCTGGACGGCGTCGGGTCGGGGGGAGTCGGACGGGGGGTGCGTGGCCTGTGCCGACGCGGGGGCGAGGACGAGGCCGAGCAGGAGGAGCGCGGCGGTGAGCAGGACGGATCGTGCCGGTCTCATGGGGGGCTCCTGGCGGTCGAGGGATCGACGGAGGGGCACTTCGTGCCAGTGGTGCCGGGCATGCCAGTGGTGCCGGTGGTGCCAGTCGTGCCGAATTGCCGGTGGTGCCAGTCGTGCCGAATTGCCGGTCGTACGAGGTGAACTAGAAGGAAACCTTCCTAACAGAGATGAGTAGCGGTTGGTCCGGACCTTTGCAAGGGGGTGTGACAGGACCAGGACCGACCCAGGGCCTTCAGCGGCCTCAGCGCAGGCGGCGGGCGATCTCCAGGTCGTCCGGCTGGAGGGAGCGGCCCTCCTCGATGTCCCACACGGCGTTCTGGAGGAGCCGGGCGAGCGTCCAGGCGCGGGCCCGCTGCCGGTCGAGGCCCAGGACGTCGGTCATCGCGTCGAAGCGCCAGCGGACCTCGGCGGGGTCGAAGCGGTTGTCGAGGGCGGGCCAGAGGTCGAAACCGGGGTCGCCGGCCAGGGGTTTGGGGTCGATGGCGAGCCAGGGGGCGCGGTCGGCGGCCAGGACGTTGTCGAAGTGCAGGTCCCAGTGGAGGAGCCGGTCGCCGGGCTCGTCGAGCACGTCGCGCAGGGCGGCGGCGCAGTCGGCGATCAGCCGACGGTCCCCGGGGTCCGCGATCCGGTCCAGCGCGGCCGGGGTGCGCTTCAGCAGGCCGGCCCCGATGTCGGACAGGCGTCGCAGGCCGTCCGGCGCGGGTGTGGCCGTGAGGTGGGCCAGCAGATGGGCGATGACCAGGACGGCCTTGCGGGAGTCCGGCTCGTGGGACAGCATCCGGGCCGGGTCGAGACGTTCGAGGAGCATGGTGCCTGTCTCGTCGTCGTACCGCAGGAGCCGTACGGCCCCGTCGCCGGCCCAGACGCGCAGGGCGACCGGCTCGCCCTCGCTCTCCGCGTCGAGGATCTGCAGCTTGAGGACGGCCGGGGTGCCGTCGGACGTGTCGACCACGGGGACGACCAGGGCGCACATGCCGTGCATGGGGCGGCCGTCGAGGCGCAGCCCCCAGCGGTCCAGGAACTCGGTGGTCAGCCGGGGGAGGCCGGCGATGAACCTCCGGCCCGCCGCTCCGTTGATCTCTTCCTGAGTCTCGGCCAGTTCCTCCGGAACATCGATCATGCGGGCGACACTACGCGCGCGGCGTCGCGGAGTCCCTTGGATTTGCGGCCCTGCGAGGGGGCGAGGACGACGGAATCCGTAGGAGACAACGCCCGTCGGCAGAGGTTAGCGTCCGGCCATGAGCAGCACGGACGCGACCGCCTCCACCGTCAACGGCGGGATCTCCTTCTGGTACGCGCAGGCCGGCGTCCCCGCGCCCAGGGAGCCGCTCACCGGGGACGCGACCGCCGACGTCGTGATCGTCGGCGGCGGGTACACCGGGCTGTGGACGGCGTACTACCTGAAGAAGGCCGCGCCGTCGCTGCGGATCGTCGTCCTGGAACAGCGGTTCTGCGGGTACGGGGCCTCCGGGCGGAACGGCGGCTGGCTCTACAACGGGATCGCCGGGCGTGACCGGTACGCCCGGCTGCACGGGCGGGAGGCCGCCGTGCGGTTGCAGCGGGCCATGAACGACACGGTCGCCGAAGTGGTCCGGGTGACGGCCGAGGAGGGTGTGGACGCCGGCGTCCACCAGGGCGGGGTGCTCGAAGTCGCCTGCACACCCGCTCAGTCGGCCCGGCTCAAGGCCTTCCACGAGCACGAGGTGGCCTACGGGGAGGACGACCGGGAGCTGTACGGGGCCCGGGAGACCGCCGAGCGGATCCGGGTCGCGGGCGCCGTGGGGTCCACGTGGACGCCGCACGGGGCGCGGCTGAACCCGGTGCGGCTGGTGACCGGGCTGGCCGCCCTCGTCGAGGGGCTGGGGGTGGCCGTGCACGAGCTGACGCCGGTCACGGAGATCCGGCCCCGGCAGGCGGTCACCCCGTACGGCACGGTCCGGGCGCCCTATGTGCTGCGGTGCACGGAGGGCTTCACGGCCGGCCTCAAGGGGCAGAAGCGGACCTGGCTGCCCATGAACTCGTCGATGATCGCCACCGAGCCGCTGACCGCCGGACAGTGGGAGACGATCGGCTGGGAGGGACGCGAGACGCTCGGCGACATGGCCCACGCCTACATGTACGCCCAGCGCACCGACGACGACCGGATCGCGCTCGGCGGGCGCGGGGTGCCGTACCGCTTCGGGTCCCGGACGGACAACGACGGGCGCACGCAGCCGGCGACGATCGAGGCGCTGAACGAGATCCTCGTCCGCTTCTTCCCCTCGCTGACCGGGGTGAAGATCGCCCACGCATGGTCCGGTGTCCTCGGCGTGCCGCGCGACTGGTGCGCCACGGTCACCCTGGACCGGTCGACGGGGCTGGGCTGGGCCGGCGGCTACGTGGGCTCCGGCGTGGCCACCGCCAACCTCGCCGCCCGTACCCTGCGCGACCTCGTCCAGCGGGACTCGGGGCAGGGCGGGGAGACGGAGCTGACCACGCTCCCGTGGGTGAACCACCGGGTGCGCAAGTGGGAGCCGGAGCCGTTGCGTTGGGCGGGCGTCCAGGGGATGTACGCGACGTACCGCACCGCCGACCGGCGGGAGACGGCCTCGCAGCGCGCGGAGTCGTCGCGGCTGGCGCGCTGGGCGGACCGGGTGGCGGGGCGGCACTGACGGGCACGGCCGGCACCGAAGGGGACGGCCGGCACGAAGGGCACGGCCAGCACGAAGGGCACGGCCAGCACGAAGGGCACGGCCGGCAACGAAGGGCACGGCCGATACGCGCACGGCCGATACGCGCACGGCCGAAACTCGTGAGTGCTGTGTCACACCTGTGTGCGAACATCGGCTCACTGACCACTTGAGCCCCGGATCCGACCGCTCCGCGGGCTCTCGCCTTTCCGGGGGGAACCCATGTCCGGCTCAAGCCTGCCCGCGAGACGGAGACGCGGGCGGTCCGTCGTACCGCTGCTCGTGCTGACCGTTCTCCTCTCGCTGTTCAGCTCGTCGCTGACCCTGGCCGGGGCGGGGCCCGCCCGCGCCGACGACCCGGTGGAGTGCGCGCCGCTCGCGCTCGCGCCCTTCGGTGACCCCGGCGACGCCGTCGCGCGCGGCACGCTCGCGGGTGGCGCGAAGACCTGCCGCGCGGTGACCGTCGAGGCGGGCCGCCACCAGGTGTCGCTCGCCGATCCCCGGCACGAGGCCTTCGTGGACGTCCGTGGCGCCGACGGCGCTCAGGCCGAGTGCACGGCGCCCAGCCACGGTGTCCGCTGGTGCGACTTCCCGGCCTCGGGGACCTACACCGTGGTGGTGGACAACGCGCGCGGCTTCGACCCCACCGACTTCCAGCTCAGCGTCGTCCCGCTCGCCGGGTCCGAGGGCTGCGCCCCGGCCGTGGGCACGTCGTGGGACCTCCCTCCGGCGACGTTCAGGGTCGTCAGCCCGGTACAGGTCGACTGCCGGCCGTTCCGCGGGGAACCGGGCGAGCGCGTCACCGTGTACGGGGGCGAGAACCGGCAGTGGATCACCGATGAGACCGGCACGGACATCTGTGTGCGCGAGGAGGACGATCAGCACGGCTGCGTCCTGCCCGGTGACGGGCCGTACCGGGTGCTGGCGTACGGCTTCTCGGACGGCGGGCTGCCCGTCGACGAGCAGATCCAGATCCGCCGGCTGTCCGCCGCCGAGGGCTGCCCTGTCCTGACCACCGGCGTGTACGGCACTGCGCCCGCGCCCGGCACCCTGCGCTGCCGCTCGCTGACCGTGCCCGCGGCGGGCCGGTTCCTGGTGAACCCGCTGAACCCCGAGCAGAACGAGACCCTGTGGTCGTACGTCTACGACGGCGCGGGCAAGCTGGTCTGCCAGGCGGGCCGTTGGTGCGCCTTCCCCGCCGCCGGTCGCTACAGCCTGGTCGTGGGTGACCCGAACCGCGTCACGGACCCGGAGTACGCCACGGCCTTCCTCGACCGCACGGGCACCGAGGGCTGCCGCTCGGTCGGCTGGGGACGGTACGAGGGCGAGTTCGGCGGCGCGGGCGAGTACGACTGCCTGCTGCTGCCCCGCGGTGAGGGCGTGCGGTTCGCGGCGCTCATCCGGCTCGGCGGACCGGGGCCACGGCCGGCGGTCGAGGTCGTCGACGCCAAGGGCGACACCCAGTGCACCGACGACGCGTTGGACGCGGGCACCTGCGAGCCGACGGGCACGGCACCCCACCGGCTGCTCGTCCACGCGGACTCCGGCACGACCGGGGCCTACGCCCTCGACCTCGTGCGTACCGACGCCCCCGAGGGCTGCGCCGAACTGCCGAGCGGGAGCTTCGCCGATGACGGCGCCGTGGCGACGATCCGTACCGGCGGCGGGGTCTTCTCGCACTGTCTGACCGTCCCGGCGGGCAAGCACACGGAGCACGAGGTCTTCCAGCTGATCGCCACGTCCGGCGGTGTCGCCGCCCGTTTCTCCGTGCTCGACGCCGACGGCAGGAAGGTCTGCGACCGCAGCGCCTCCACCCACGGATGGACGCTGTGCGCGCTGACCCCGGGCAAGGCGCACACGGTGCTCGTCAACGGCCGCGACCAGGCGGCCGCGTACACGCTCGCACGACGTGACGTCACCTCGTCCGCCGCCTCGGCCGGCTGCGTCACCAGCGCCGCGACCAAAGTGGGAGGGGCCTCCCACGCGGGGACCTACGGGGTGCCGGGCAGCCTGCGCTGCCACCGTGTCACCACCGGTGCCACCACCGACGTCGTCCACGTCGACGTACGGGACGAGCTGGGCACCGGCAACATCGCGGTGTTCGGCGACGACGGCGCCATGGAGTGCTCGTTCCGCAACCGGCCCTGCGCGGTGAGCGGGTCCACCAGCCATCAGGTCCTCGTGCAGGTGCCCGCCCGCCTCAAGACCGCACCCCACTACCGTCTGGACGCCCTGCGCATCGCCACGGCCGACGGTCCGGCCGCCGAGTGCGAGAAGGCACCCACTGTGGCGTACGGGTACGGTCCGGTCACCGGCCGGCTCGACGAGTCGCGGACCGCCGTGTGCGCGGTGCTGCCGACCGCCGGCGCCGACACCCTCGAAGCCGAGATCAGCGACACCACCGGCGTCACGACGACGGCGGTACCCGCCCTCTACACCATGTCCTCGTGGTCCAACGGCTGTGTGAACTCCTCGGACGGCTACCGCTGCAACGTGGACGGCTCGCCCGGCCAGAGCGCCCCGAGCCTGTTCCTGCTGGGCCTGCCGGAGAAGGCGTCCACCACCTCCTACAGGGCGAGGCTGGTCTGCGCGCCGTCGATGTGCGGTACGGAGAAGGTCGGCGTCACGTCGGTCGGCCCCGACACGGGCGCGGCCGGCGGCAAGGTCACGCTCACGGTGACCGGCACCGCGCTGCCCTCCGACACCGAGGTTCGGCTGTACCAGGGCGGCCGGACCATGACGGCGAAGACGGAGTCGGTGTCCGCGGACCACCGGACGCTCACGGCCACCCTCGACCTGACCGATGCTTCCCCGGGCACGTGGAGCGTCAGCGTCATCGCTCGCGGCTGGCAGTTTTCACGCGGCACCTTCACCGTCACACGGGCCCAGCTGCGGAACACCGCCGCGCCCAAGGTGATGGGCGCCGTCGCCGTCGGCGCCAAGGTCAGGGCCGCGCCCGGCAGTTGGTCCTCGACCCCGTCGTCGTACACCTACCAGTGGAACGCGGACGGTGAGGCGATCAAGGGGGCCACGGCCTCGACGTACACGCTCCCGGCGGCGCTGTCGGGCCGGAAGCTGACGGTGACGGTCACCGCCGCCAGATCCGGCTGGGACGACGGCACGGCGTCCTCGGCCGCGGTGACCGTCGCCGAGGGGGCCGCGCCCAAGGTGACCGAACTGCCGGTGATCAGCGGGAGGGCGAAGGTCGGAAAGACCCTGAAGGTGAGCGAGGGGACCTGGAGCCCGGCCGCCAGGTCGTACGCGTACCAGTGGTACGCGGGCGGTAGGGCGATCAAGGGGGCGACCACGTCGTCCCTGACGCTGAAGGCCGCGCAGAAGGGCAAGAAGATCACGGTGAAGGTGACCGCGCGGCGGCCCGGGCACCACGACGGGTCGGCGGTGAGCAAGGCGACCAAGGCGGTCGTGAGGTGAGCTGACACCCGTGCCGCGACGGCCCCCGCCCTGCCCGGGCGGGGGCCGTCCGACTGTCCCGGCCTTCGCGAGAGTCCTCGCCGGAGGCCGGTCAGGCGGGCTGACGGCTGTGGCTGCCGGTCGGCGTCATGGCTCCAGCACCACCTTGCCGGTCGTGCCGCGGTTCTCCAGGGCGCGGTGGGCAGCGGCCGCCTCGGCGAGGGGGAAGCGGTGGACGGCCGGGGCGAGGCGGCCGGCGGCGGCCTCCGCCAGGGCGCGGAGTTCGAGGGTGCGGAGGGGGTCGGGGCCGCCTGCCCGGCGGAGCATCTCCTCGCCCAGCACCGACTCGGTCACGCCTTCGACGACATACGGTCCCCCGCCCTTGATGCCGTCCGCCGACCAGCCGAAGACGAGGTGCTTGCCGCCGGGCGCGAGGAGCGCGACCGACTCGCGGGCCACTTCGCCACCCACCCCGTCGAGGACGATCGTGACCTTCCCCCGGTACGCGGCAACCCGCTCCGGCCAGGCGGGATCCGTGTAGTCGAGGGCGAGGTCGGCGCCGTTCGCCGCGACCCGGGCCGTCTTCTCGGGGCCGCCGGCGAGGCCGATGACCGTGGCGCCCGCGTTCCTGGCGTACTGCACGAGGAGGGTGCCGATACCGCCGGCGGCGGCCGGAATCAGGACCACGTCGCCGGGGCCGAGATCGGCGAAGAGGAGGATCCCCATCGTCGTACGGCCCGTGCCGATCATCGCGACGGCCTCGGCGAAGTCGAGGTTCTCCGGTATCTCGTGCAGCCGTCCCACCTCCGTGACGGCCAGCTCGGCGTAGCCGCCGGGCGCCCAGCCCAGGTGGGCGGTGACGCGCTTGCCGAGCCAGGACTCCGGGGTGCCCTCGCCGAGGGACTCCACGACCCCGGCGACCTCGCGGCCGGGGATCGTGGGCAGTTCCGGGGCGGGCCCGGGACCCTGGTGGCCCTCGCGCAGGGCCGCGTCCAGCAGGTGGACGCCGGCCGCGGCGACGGCGATACGGACCTGGCCGGGGCCGGGCTCGGGGTCCTCGGCCCTCTCGTGGACGAGGTTCTCGGCCGGGCCGAAGGCGTGCAGGCGGATCGCGTGCATGAAGGGCTCCCCCTCGGGTCTTCGCTTCGCGTGGAACCCCAGCCTTCGACCTCAAGCATGCTTGAGGTCAAGGGAGTTCCTCGACCGGCGGCCGAGGGCGAGCGAGACGGCCGCGAGGGCGCTGTTGAACGACACCTCCGACAGCACGCCCGGCGCCGCGACCTGGTCGCCCGCGAGGTACACGTCCTCGCCCCGGTCGACGGCCGGCCGGTCGCGCCAGCTGGTGCCGGGCAGATCGACCGCGCCCGTACGGCCGTTCGCGGTGGCCTCGCGCCGCCAGGTGACCCGGTCGCGCCAGCCGGGGAACCCCAGGTCGAGCAGGTGCTCGCCGCGGGCCACCCCGTCCGCGCGGGACTCGTGCGGTGCGATCGGGAACTGGCCCTGCAGCAGCTGCTCACCGGCCGGGGCGAGGGTGCGGTCCTGCGCGGTGAAGCGCTCGATCCAACCGGGCGCGTCCAGGTCGGAGACCGCGAACGCGTCGCCCCGCCGCGTTCGAACGGCGAGGTCGAGCAGCGCGGTACGACCGCTGGGCCACGTCAGCGAGTCATCGCGCAGAAGGCGGCGGGCGGCGTCGAGGGAGGTGGCGACGATCACCGGGCCGGGGCGGAGGCCGCGTACGTCGTCCAGGCTGTCGACCCGGCTGAGGGTCTCCATGCGCACGCCGACGTTCCAGGCCCGGGCCGCCATCCGGTCGATGACGCTCGCCCAGCCGCCGCGCGGGTAGTGCGCCTCCGGGGGAAGCTTCGTGGCCCGGCGCAGCCGTTCCTGCACGAACGCGGCGGAGAGGGCACCGGGGGCGTGGTGGAACAGCGCCACCGCCGCGTAGTTGGCGGCGGCCCGCGCCGCCTCCTCGCCGGCCTGTTCGGTCGCCCAGGTGAGGAAGTCGACGTCGATCGGGGCGCGCCCGCCGGTACGGCGCGGGCGCAGCAGCTTCAGCATCCCGAACGGCGGGGTGCGGCGCAGGGCCCCCTTGTGGTGCAGCCGCAGCCGGGACGCCTCCAGAGGCGGGAGGGGCGCGAGCGGGCCGATGAGGTCGCGCCTGCTGAGCCAGGTCCAGTGGGGCCCGCCACTGTAGAGGGCGTGCGGTCCCTCGTTCGTCCGGTACGGCTCCTCGCTGGTGCGGGCCCGGCCGCCGAGCGTGTGGTGCGCCTCGTACACGGTGACCCGGGCGCCCGACTCGGCGGCGGTGATCGCCGCGGTGAGGCCGGCGAAGCCGCCGCCGATGACGGTGAGGTGGATGGGCGTGCGCTGCATGGTTCGTGGCTCCCTCGCGTCGGTGCCGGCTGTCTGCGGGTACGACCGGTCGAGGGGGCCGGAATGTGACATCGGGGGGTGGGCAACTCGCACGGGAGAGGTCTTCGCAGGTCAGGGTCGTTGTCAGCGGTGGGGTGCAGGATGAGCGCATGGTGCGGGCGAAGTCGGTGGTGAAGGGGGCGCGGCGGCCGGAGGTGCGGCTGCCCGCTCTGGAGGCGTACGAGGGCGCAGGGCTGGAGCCGGACGGGGACTACGACGGGCTGGAGTTCCGCGACCGGGACCTGGCCGGGCAGGACGGCGGGGGCGCCCGTTTCATGGACTGCGCGCTCACGGGCTGCGCGCTGGACGAGACCCGGCTGCACCGGGCCCGGCTGCTCGACTCCGTCCTCACCGGCATACGGGGTGTCGGCACGGATCTCGCGGAGGCGACCTTCCGTGATGTGGAGCTGGTGGACGCGCGGCTCGGCGGCGTGCAGCTGCACGGGGCCGTGCTGGAGCGGGTGCTGATCCGGGGCGGCAAGATCGACTATCTGAATCTGCGCGATGCCCGGCTCAAGGACGTCGTCTTCGAGGACTGCGTCCTCGTCGAGCCGGACTTCGGGGGCGCGCGGCTGGAGCGGGTCGAGTTCGTCGGGTGCGCGCTGAAGGGCGCCGACCTGAGCGGGGCGACCCTGAAACACGTCGACCTGCGCGGGGCCGCCTCCGTGGAGATCGCCCGCGGAGTGGAGCGGCTGTCGGGGGCGGTGATCAGCGCGGCACAACTGATGGATCTGGCACCGGTGTTGGCAGGTGCGATGGGGATCGACGTGGAGGGGTGAGCCGAGGGGGCCCTAGGTGTTCTGTCCCGGGAGGTTGTGGACGGTGACAGGGCTCACGGCTGACCGATCTTGAAATGGGTGAGGGCCTTCTGGCCTGGTGTGGATTGCGACA
>NZ_JBVIDX010000025.1:99945-120533 GCF_055572155.1 Streptomyces sp. NPDC030814 | reverse complement strand
TTCCCTTCGGTCTTGCGTTTCCGACTCTATCAGATCTTTTTCCGATCCGATTTCCTCGGTGCTTTCCAGGTTCTCGCTTTCGCGTTTCCCTTTCCAGCGGTTCCGACTCTATCAGATCCTTTCGGGCCTGATTCCCAGTCAGCGGGGTTTGTCTTCACGGCCGTTGGGCCGTTCCGACGTCCCAAACCTTAGCGGATCTGCTCGGCAGTTCCCAATCGGGCCTGTCGAACCCAAATCGAATTGAATTCGGGCACGCCGAATTCATCCCGGCTGGGAGATCGCTCTGGTTGGTTTGGGTGCCGCTTCAGCGGCGGAGGTGCTGTCGCAGAACCGTTACGGCTCCGCGGCAACCCGAAGAACTCTACGGATCTGCGGGTGGACTGTCAAGCATCCCCTCGGCGTCCCCTGGTCAAACCTCGGGCACCCCTCAAGCGTACGACCTCAGTCGAGGTCGGTGAGCCTGCCGCCGGCGTCCGGCTGGGCGTCCTCGACGCGGCGCAGGAGTCGGGTCAGCACCTCGCCGAGGACGGTGCGTTCCAGCGGAGAGAGGTCCTGGAGGAGGTCTTCCTCGAAGACGGAGGCGAGGCGCATGGCCTGCAGCCACTTCTCCCGGCCGTCGGGGGTGAGCTCCACGATGACGCGGACGCGGTTGCTCTCGTCCCGCTCCCTCGTCACCAGGCCCTCGGCGACCATGCGGTCGATCCGGTGGGTCATGGCGGCCGGGGTGAGACCGAGCCGCTTGGCGAGGTCGCTCGGGCCCATGCGGTACGGAGCTCCGGAGAGGACGAGGGCCTTGAGGACCTCCCACTCCGCGCTGCTGATGCCGAGGGCGGCGGTCTGGCGGCCGTAGGCGACGTTCATCCGGCGGTTGAGGCGGGAGAGCGCCGAGACGATCTTCTCGACCTGGGGGTCGAGGTCCTGGAACTCGCGCTGGTACGCGGCGATCTGCTCTTCGAGTGTCGGCTCGGCGGTGCCGTTGCTGCCAGAGGTGTCGCCCATGGCCGCAGTATGGCATGCCATCGCTTGGCATCGAAGTCCTTCGAGGTGTAGTGTTTAGCTTCTAAGTTTTAGCTTCGAAGTCTTCACTTCTAATGTTTGGGTGGAGGCTTCCCCTACCTAGGCAGGTGAACGTGACCAGGGGGATGGGCGCAGCGATGCGTCGGATTCATGTGGGCAACGCGCTCGGCGCGTTCGGGCTCGGCTTCACCGTCCCGTATCTGTACGTCTATGTGGCGCAGGTGCGGGATCTCGGTGCGACGACGGCGGGGGTCGTGCTCGCGATCTTCGCCGTGGCCGCGCTGGTGGTGCTGCCGTTCGCCGGACGGGCCATAGTCAGGCGCGGTCCGCTTCCGGTGCTGCTCGCCGCCCTGGTCATGGCTGCCATCGGCTCGATGAGCCTCGGGCTGGCCACCGGGGCGACGACCGTGCTGCTGTCCGCGGCCGCGCTCGGGGCAGGGCAGGCCGTGACGCAGCCGGCGCTGGCGACGATGATCGTCGACTGCTCCGGTGCGGAGACGCGGTCGCGTGCCTTCGCGACGCAGTTCTTCCTTCAGAACCTGGGGCTCGGTGTCGGCGGGCTGATAGGCGGGCACCTGGTGGACGCCACGCGCGCGGGATCCTTCACCCTGCTGTTCTCCATACAGGCGGCGATGTTCCTGCTGCTCGTCGGTGTGATGGCGACCATGCGGATGCCTCGGGCGGCGAAGGTCGCGAAGGTGGCGGCGGGATCGTCCAAGGCGAGCTGGAAGCAGCTGCTCGGCAATCGGGCCATGGTGCAGCTGTCTGTGCTGGGGTTCGTGCTGTTCTTCGCCTGCTACGGGCAGTTCGAGTCGGGGCTCAGTGCGTATGGAGTCGAGGCGGCCGGGATATCGACGTCCGCGCTCGGCACGGCGCTGGCGGCGAACACCGCGGTGATCGTGCTCGCGCAGTTCGTCGTGCTGCGGTTCGTGGAGCGGCGTCGGCGGTCTCGGGTGATCGCGGCTGTCGGGCTGATCTGGGCAGTGGCGTGGGGTGTGGCCGCGGTCGCGGGGCTCGGGCAGGTGAGCCAGACGATGGCCACGGCTGCATTCGTGTCCACGTACGCGCTGTTCGGGCTGGGTGAGGCGATGTTGTCGCCGACGGTTGCTCCGCTGGTGGCGGATCTTGCGCCGGAGGGGATGGCAGGGCAGTACAACTCCGCGTTCGCGCTGGTGAAGCAGTTGGCGCTGGCGGTGGGGCCGGCGGTGGGTGGGCCCATGGGGGCGTCATGGCATGTGGCGTATGTCGTGGTGTTTCTGGTGTTCTCCCTTGGGATCGTTGTGCTTGCGGTTCGGTTGGGGCGGGAGCTCACGGTGGTGCAGGATCTGCCCGGGTCTGGAAAAAAGAGTCGTGTGGTTGCTCGCGGTGGGGCGGGGATCGAGTCCGCGGTGGCTCGGGCCTGAGTTTTCTCGCCCCGCCGCCCTACCCGTCCCATCCAGTTGGGGCTGCCGCCCCTTCGCCCCCACTTCGGCGCCTTCCAGCTCAGGGGTGCGCCCGTTGTTAGCGGGTGCGGGTTCGTCGCGGTTTCTCGCGCAGCTCCCCGCGCCCATGAGGGCATGGGCCTGCGGCCCGGCCTTCAGGTGGCACCGTCGAAAAGCACGGGGCGCAGCCCCGGTCGCTTTTCAGCAGCGCGGGAAACCGCGCGAGCAACCCCCACCCACCCGCAGCCGCCCACGAACCCCCGCCTCCACCCCTACGCCGTGGACCGCGGTAGGGCGAACTCGCACCAGACCGCCTTGCCGCCGCCAGGCGTCCGGCGGCTGCCCCAGTTGGAGGCGATCGTGGCGATGATGGCGATGCCTCGGCCGGACTCGTCGCCGGGTTCGGCTCGGCGGCGGCGGGGGAGGTGGTCGTTGCCGTCGGTGACCTCGACGATCAGGCGGCGGTCGGTACGGCGCAGCCGCAGCCGCATGGGCGGGGTGCCGTGCTGGAGGGAGTTGGCGACCAGTTCGCTGGCGGCGAGGACGCCCAGGTCGTGAAGGTCGGGCGGGAAGCGCCAGCTCGTCAGGACGCCGGAGGCGAAAGCCCTGGCCCGGGGGGCCGCTTCGACCCCGCCGAGGAGTTCCAGGGCGGCGTTGCGGAAGAGTTCGCCGTCGGGGCCGGTACGGGAGGGGTGCTGGAGGACGAGGACGGCGACGTCGTCGTCGTGGTCGGCGGTGACGCCGGTCGAGCGGACCAGACGGTCGCAGATCACCTGGGGCGTGCCGGTGGCACCGGCCAGGGCTCTTTCCAGCGCGGCGATACCCTCGTCCAGGTCCTCGTTGCGGCGTTCCACCAGGCCGTCGGTGTAGAGGACGGCCGTGGAACCGGGGCCCAGGGCGATCGAGCCGGAGGCGTGCATCCAGCCGCCGGTGCCGAGCGGAGGACCGATCGGTTCGTGGGCGCGCTGGACCGTGCCGTTCTCGTCGCGGACGAGGATGGGGAGGTGCCCGGCGGAGGCGTAGACCAGGCGGCCCTCGTTGGGGTCGTGGACGGCGTAGGCGCAGGTGGCGATCTGGTTGGCGTCGATCTCCGTGGCGAGGCCGTCCAGGAGCTGGAGCACCTCGTGCGGCGGGAGGTCGAGGCGGGCGTAGGCGCGGACCGCCGTGCGGAGCTGGCCCATCACGGCCGCGGCGCGTACGCCTCGGCCCATGACGTCGCCGATGACCAGGGCCGTGCGGCCGCCACCGAGGGTGATGACGTCGTACCAGTCGCCGCCGACGGCGGTTTCCGTGCCGCCCGGGTGGTAGACGGCGGCGATGCGCAGGTCGTCGGGTTCCTCCAGTTCCTGGGGGAGGAGGGAGCGCTGGAGGGTGACGGCGGTTTCCCGTTGGCGGCGTTCGCTGGCGCGGAGGCGTTCGGCGGCCTCGGCGTGGTCGGTGACGTCGGCGGCGAAGATGAGGACGCCGCCCTCGCCGGGCCCGGTACCGGCGGGGACATCGACCGGTGTGCAGGTGATCGTGTACGAGCGGCCGGAGGGGGCCTTGCGGGACTTGACCGTGCGGGGCTTGGAGCTGCGCAGGACCTGGTCGAGGAGGGGGAGCAGGCCGAGGGATTCCAGCTCGGGCAGGGCCTCGCGGGCCGGTGCGCCGAGCGGGCGTACGCCGAAGGCCGCGACGTAGGCGTCGTTGACGTAGGCGGTGCGGTGGTCGTGGCCGTGTACGAGGGCGACGAGGGCCGGGATGCGGTCGAGGATCTCGCGCGTGGGAAGGTCGTCGACGGCGGGCACGGGCGGGGTGTCGTCCGGTGGGTCGTCGCTCCGCCGTTCGGCGCGGGCCGCAGGCACGGCGCCTTCCCCCCGCCGGTCCGGGGTGACCGTGTGTTCGGTCCGCGCTGCGGCGCGGCGCTGCGTACCGGGGAGCCGGGCGCTCCAACGGGTGAAGTTCACCGAATCCTTGCCTCGTGCCTCGTGGTGTTGTCTGTGGCCGGCTCCGGATCCGGCCGGTGGTCCGGGGGTGTGCTCCGGGGTGCAGCGGTGGGGACGCCTGGTCGTCAATGGCGAGTGGGTACTTCGGGGGTCCTTCGTACGGGCTACGTCGTGTCCTGCTCGGGCAGGGGTGGCCCCGCCCGAGATCATGGATCATGTCGCGGACCAGTCTGTCCGACCAGGCCGACATCCGTCAGACGTCGGCCTGAACGGTGGAGTTCCTGGATCCGGTCAGGACGACCCCTTCGGGTCGTCATGAGCCTTTCCACCGGCAGCCAGTTCGAACTCCGCACGGGGATGTTCGAGTGATCCGAGGGAGACGATCTCTCGTTTGAAGAGCCCGGCGAGGGTCCATTCGGCGAGGACGCGGGCCTTGCGGTTGAAGGTCGGCACCCGGCTGAGGTGGTAGACGCGGTGCATGAACCAGGCGGGGTAGCCCTTCAGTTTCCGGCCGTAGACGTGCGCCACGCCCTTGTGCAGTCCGAGGGAGGCGACGGAACCGACGTATTTGTGGGAGTACGCCTCCAGTGGCTGTCCGCGCAGCGAGCGCACGATGTTGTCGCCGAGTGTCGTGGCCTGGCGTACGGCGTGCTGGGCGTTGGGGGCGGTCTCCTTGCCCGGTTCGTTCGCGGTGATGTCGGGGACGGCGGCCGCGTCGCCGGCCGCCCACGCGTGCGAGACGCCCTCCACGGACAGCTCGGGGGTGCACTTCAGGCGCCCGCGCTCGTTCAGCGGCAGGTCCGTGGCGGCGAGGATCGGGTGCGGTTTCACACCGGCCGTCCAGACGACCGTACGGGTCGGGAAGCGGGCTCCGTCACTGAGGACGGCGACGCGGTCGGCGCAGGACTCGAGGCGGGTGTGGAGGCGTACGTCGATGTTGCGGCGGCGCAGTTCGGTGACCGTGTAGCGGCCCATCTCCTCGCCGACCTCGGGGAGGATGCGGTCGGAGGCCTCCACGAGGATCCACTTCATGTCCTCGGGCTTGACGTTGTGGTAGTACCGCGCGGTGTAGCGGGCCATGTCCTCCAGCTCGCCGAGCGCCTCCACGCCGGCGTAGCCGCCGCCCACGAAGACGAAGGTCAGGGCGGCGTCGCGGATCGCGGGGTCGCGGGTGGAGGAGGCGATGTCCATCTGCTCGATGACGTGGTTGCGCAGGCCGATGGCCTCCTCGACGGTCTTGAAGCCGATGCCGTAGTCGGCGAGACCGGGGACGGGCAGGGTGCGCGAGATCGAGCCGGGCGCGAGGACGAGCTCGTCGTACGTCAACTGCTCGGCGCTCGCCCCCTCCTCCTCGGTGGCGAGGGTGGTGAGGGTCGCGATGCGCTTGGCGTGGTTGATCTCGGTGGCCTCGCCGATGACGACCTTGCACTGGTGCAGGACACGACGCAGCGGGACCACGACATGGCGGGGCGAGATGGAACCCGCGGCGGCCTCCGGAAGGAAGGGTTGATACGTCATATAAGGGTCGGGGGACACGACGACGATCTCGATGTCGCCGCTACTCAGTTCCCGCTTCAGCTGCCGCTGCAGACGCAGCGCGGTGTACAGCCCGACGTAGCCGCCGCCGACGATGAGGATGCGCATCCGTTCCTTCACCATCCCATGACGCACCTCTCTCGCTGGTTTGTCCACAGCCCCGGCAATTTGTGTGACCGGTTCCCTTGGGGGCGCGGGGTTGGCCGATTCGCCGGTGTGAGCGGCAGGTGCGCAGGTCAGGTGGTGTGAGCCGGGTGGCAGCGGGGGGCGCAAACGGTACCTAAACCGCCCGTACTCCGATCGAGGTGCGCTCGCTGCGGAACGTGCCCCTTCTGAATTGACTCCCTCTCAACTATGTTCGTGTGTTGACGGGGTACAGGGGGGATGCGTTCGCGGGATTCGGTCGGGTTCAGGCTCCGAACCGAGGAGAACCGCGAACGCTCGTTCCGCCGCTCCGGCTTCCGATGACGGGGAGAGTCTCCGGGGGGAGACGTCATTACCGGGGGAACACATATGCATATTCAGGACTCTCATTGGTCGTCCGCCTCCGCTCTCGCGCCCAGCGGCGCGATCGCCACGGCGGGCGGCAACGGTCGCGGGGAGGGGTCGAGGTCGACCCCGCTCCGTGTGGACGCACAGCGCAACCTCGAGCACGTGCTGCGCGCGGCGCGCGAGGTCTTCGGCGAGCTGGGGTACGGCGCGCCGATGGAGGACGTCGCCCGCCGTGCGCGGGTCGGCGTGGGCACGGTGTACCGGCGCTTCCCGAGCAAGGACGTCCTGGTCCGGCGCATAGCCGAGGAGGAGACGTCCCGGCTCACCGACCAGGCGCGGGTGGCGCTCGGGCAGGAAGAAGACCCGTGGTCGGCGCTGTCGCGCTTCCTGCGGACGTCGGTGGCCTCCGGTGCCGGGCGGCTGCTGCCGCCGCAGGTACTGCGGGTCGGGGTCGCGGAGGACGGTACCGAGGTCGGTGTCGGCCAGACCGCGGACGAGCACCGGGTGCCGCAGCAGCGGGGCCAGGCGGCGGGGACCGAGTTGCGGCTGGTGGCGTCGCCGGCACCGACGGGTGCCGGGCCCGCCGATGACGCCGGGGCCTCGGCACTGCTGGAGGTCGTGGGTCAGCTGGTGGAGCGGGCTCGGGCGGCGGGTGAGCTGCGGGAGGACGTGACCGTGGCCGATGTGCTGCTGGTGATCGCCACGGCGGCGCCGTCCCTGCCGGACGCGGCGCAGCAGGCTGCGGCTTCGGCACGGTTGCTGGACATCTTGCTGGAGGGGCTGCGGTCTCGCCCGGCTTGAGGGTGAGGGTGGTTCGCCACCTTGGGGGCGGTGTGGGGCGTTTCGGCCCACACCGCCCCTTCCTGATTCCGTCACCGACGGCTGTGCCCCTTTGGCCGGACGAAGCGCTTGAGGACCCGTATGAGTGAACTCGTACGCAAGAGCCGAGAAGGCGCTCGGACGGGTGATATGCCCTTCGGGACGAAGGCCGAACAAAAGCCAATATGGCAGGGTGACTCGGTGTTCGGGACTGTGTCGGCAGGCGGCGGGGGCTTCCGCGATGGGTGTGGACGGGCGGGACGGATCGCCGGGTGAGGGTGGTCGGCCTCCTCAGGCGCGGGCAGGCCGGCGGGACCGGCCCCAGGTGCCCGCCCAGGGGGGTCGTGGCGAGGTTCCGGCGCAGCGGAAACGGTACGACTCGGGGGCGTTGCCGCCTCCCCGCGTGCGGGACGCCGAGCGGGCGCCGGCCGACGCCGATCTCATCGAGCGGATGCGGGCGGGCCAGGACTCGGCGTACGAGGAGCTGTACCGGCGTCATGCCGAGGCCGTGCGCCGGTACGCGCGCACCTGCTGCCGGGACGCCCACACCGCCGACGATCTGACGGCCGAGGTCTTCGCCCGGATGCTCCAGGCCGTGCGCGGGGGCTCCGGTCCCGAGCACGCCGTACGGGCCTATCTGCTCACGTCGGTACGGCGGGTCGCGGCGAACTGGACGACCTCGGCCAGGCGGGAGCACCTGGTCGACGACTTCGCGGTCTTCGCGGCGCAGGCGGCGCGCGGCACGGGGGGCTCGGACACCGACGCGCTCGATCTCGGCGCGGACGTCCGGACGATGCGCGAGGCCGACCGGTCGATGGCGATGCGGGCCTTCAGATCGCTGCCCGAGCGGTGGCAGGCCGTGCTGTGGCACACCGAGGTCGAGGACGAGTCGCCGAGCGAGGTGGCGGTGTTCTTCGGGCTGGACGCCAACGGGACCCGGGTGCTCGCCAGCCGGGCACGGGAAGGGCTCAAGCAGGCATATCTCCAGGCCCATGTCAGTGCCTCCCTCGCCGGCAACTCGGCGGAGTGCGGGCGCTATGCCGACCGGCTCGGCGCGTACGCCCGAGGCACACTGCGGACTCGGGCCGAGCGGGGGCTGCGCAAGCACCTGGCGGAGTGCGCGGCGTGCCGGCTGGCCGCCGGGCAGATCAAGGAAGTCGCCGGCGGGATCCCGGCGGTCGTACCGCTCGCGGTCATCGGGTGGTTCGGGCCCGCCGGATACGGCAAGGCCGCCGCGATCGTCGCCGGGGGCGCGGGCGTCGGTGCGGCCGGGGCCGCGGGCGCGGCGACGAGCGGGGGCTCCGGTGGAGCGGAGGCCGGCCAAGGGACCGCGGCGAAGATGTTCGGCACGCCCGCGAAGGCCGGTATCGCGGTGAGTATCGCCGGGATGGCCGCCGCGGCGGTAGCGCTGGCGCTGGCGGGCCACGAGGGCCAGGACACGGAGCCGTTGGCGGAGCCGCCTCCCCCGCGGTCCGCCGACGTCTCGCCCGAGCCGGCGCCGTCGAAACCCCCGACGCAGAACCCCGCGACCGGAGACCCGACGCAGAAGCCCGGGACCGGAGACCCGGGGGCCGGGGCGCCGCCGGCCAAGGCGTCCCCGGCTCGCACGCCGACCCCGAAGCCGTCCAGGGCTCCCGCGCCGCCCGTGGCGGCGCCGCCCACCCCGGCCGCGGCGCCCACGCCGACTCCTTCGCCCCCGAAGCCGTCGCGCACACCGCCTCCCCCGCGCGTTCCCGCGCCCGCTCCGCCGCCGGCCGTGTACCCGTGGAACGAGCTGCGGTACGGCCCCCTCGGCTCCGGCGCCGGAACCGAGCACGAGACGCGGCTCGGCGGGAGCAGCTGGGTCTGGCAGCGGTACGGGATGACGATCGCCGAGAAGCGGTATGCGCACGGGGTGACGGTCCACGGCCGCTCCTCCGTCGCCGTCGATCTCAACCGCCGGTGCACCTCGTACGACGCGCTCGTCGGCGTGGACGACATGGCGCTCGGCCACGGCAAGGCGCGCTTCTCCGTCTACGGCGACGGAGTGCTGCTGTGGAAGTCGCGGCTGGCCGAGGGCGGGGACGCGGCGGTTCCGGTACGGGTGGACGTCGCCGGGCGGCAGGCGGTACGGCTGGTCGCCGAACCGCACGGTCATCTCGACAGGGCGACGCCGGCGGGCCGGGCGGAGTCACGGTTCAGCTGCGCGTAGGGACCCGAGAAGGGCCCAGCGGGTGGGGGCCGCGGAGGGCTCAGGGACCGGGTGGGGCCTCAGAGTGCTTCGAGGAACTGCCTCAGGTCGTCGAGGGCCGTGAGCGGGGTGTGGGCCCTGCCCCTGTCGGCCTCGGCGTCGTAACGGTGGCCGCCGAGGGCGGTGAGGGCGGCGGTCCGGGTCCGCTCGCGTTCGTGGTGCTCCGGGAGGGCGCAGGGGTGGTCGCCGCGCCAGCGGGTCGCGGCGGCGAGAAGGCGGACGGCGCGTGCGTGGTCGCCGAGACGGGACACTAGGGTCGCCGCGCCGTCGGCCAGGGCCGCGATCACCGTCTCGGCGCAACGGTTGTCCACCGCGGTCCGCAGGGCTTCGGTGAGGCTGCGCAGTCCCGCCGCCGGGCCCCGCTCGGCGGTCGTCACCAGGCCGTCGACCAGGTCAAGGAAGGCCTTGAACTGCGGCGGCGGTGTGCCGCGACGCGTCTCGTCACGGGCCGACCGCCACAGCTCGCGGGCGTGGACGTGATCGCCGTCGTCCAGCGCCATATGGGCGCGGAGGAGACAGACGAAGGCACGGGAGTCCGGCACACCGAAGCGATCGGCGGCCATGGTGGCCTCGTCCAGCGCGGCCAGGGCCGCCGCGCGGTCACCGGAGCGGTAGGCGATCTCACCGAGGCGGGCGATCAGGAACGGTGACTCGGCGTTCGCGCCCACCTCGTAGGCGAGCCGCAGCGCCTCCTCGTACTCGCCCTTCGCGTCGGCGAAACGGCCCCGGGCCATCGCGGCCTCGCCCGCTGCGCTGCGCACCTGGGCGCGCATCCAGCGGTCGCCCACACGGTCGGCTATCGCACGGAGTTCGGTGAGGTCGTCCTCGACGCCGAGCATGTTGCCGGCGGAGTCGACGAGCATGTGGGTGCGGAGCATGAGCGTGAAGCCGAGTTCCCAGTCGCCGCCGTGCTCACGGCAGTTGGCGACCGCCTCGTCCATCATGGCGCGGATGTCGACCGTGGCCGGACCGTCCAGCATGTACGCGGTGAGGGGCCAGACCAGGCCGGGGAAGCGGGCGGCGGCGGGGCCGGTGTGGCCGGACAGGGCTCTGAGGCGGGCTACGTAGGCGCGGGCGTCGGGGTCGTTCGGCACGCCGATGGGGCCGGACTCCGCGAGCAGGGCCAGGTGGAGGAGGCGGAGGGCCATGCGCGGGTGGTGGCGGGGGTGTCGGGTGGGGGTCGGGTCGTTGAGGAAGGCGGTGACGGGGTCGGCTGCCTCGGCTTCGCCGTCGTCCCGGTTCCCATCCGGTGGGGCTGCGTTGTTTTCGTCCAGGGTGATGCCCAGGCGGAGGATGCGGTCCGCCCAGTGGGCACCTTCCTGACGGAAGTTGCGGAGCCACCAGAACCAGCCCATGGCGAGGGCGAGGTCGGTGGCGGTGGGTTCGTCGGCGCTGGTGAGGGCCCGGTGGAGCGCGGCCCTGATGTTGTCCAGGTCGGTCTCCAGACGGTGGATCCAGGGGAGTTGCTCGGCGGAGCGCAGCCGGGGCTCGGCCTGGTCGAGGAGGGTGCGGACCCAGGTGGTGTGGCGGAGTTCGGCGGCGGAGCGGAGCGCGGGGGTCTCGGCGGCACGTTCCGTGGCGTACTCATGGATCGTCTCCAGCATGCGGTAGCGCATGACGCGGCTGTCGTGCTCGTACGGCGCGGCGAGGACGAGGGACTTGTCGACCAGTGCGCCGAGGATGTCGGCCGCCGCGGCGCCGCCCGTGCAGACCTCCTCCGCCGCCGTGAGATCCCAGCCCCCGGCGAACACCGACACCTCGCGCAGCACCGTGCGCTCGGCCTCGTCCAGCAGGTCCCAGGACCAGTCGACGACGGCGCGCAGGGTCTGCTGACGCGGCAGTGCCGTACGGCTTCCCGAGGTGAGGAGGCGGAAACGGTCGTCCAGGCGGTCGGCTATCTGGCGGGGTGTGAGCAGCCGCAGCCGGGCGGCCGCCAACTCGATGGCCAGGGGGAGGCCGTCCAGGCGGTGGCAGATCTCGTCCACGGCGTCCGGGTCGGCCCGCAGCACGGCGTCCGCGTCGGGACGTGCGGAGGCGGCCCGGTCCGCGAACAGGTGCTGGGCGGAGGCCGGGAGGAGGGGCTCGACCGGGCGTACGGTCTCGCCCGGTACTCCCAGGGGTTCCCGGCTGGTGGCGAGGATCGTCAGGCCGGGGCAACGGGTGAGGAGGGTCTCCGCCAGTTCCGCAGCAGCCTCGATCACGTGTTCGCAGTTGTCGAGGATCAGGAGCAGGTCGCGCTGGGCGCAGTGCTCCACCAGGAGGGCGACCGGGTCGTCCTGCGCTGCCACCGGCTCATGGGTGATCAGGGCAGTCTCGCGCAGGCCGAGGGCAGTGACGACCGCACCCGGCACCGCTTCCGGCCCGTCGAGCGGGGCCAGTTCCGCCAGCCAGGCCCGGGGGTGGGTGGTGGCGGCCTCCTCGGCGAGACGGGTCTTCCCGGAGCCGCCGGGGCCGGTGAGGGTGACGAGGCGGGTCCTGCGCAGATCGGAGCGGATGGCCTTCAGTTCACGCTCCCGGCCCACGAAGGAGGTCAGGCGGGGGCGGATGTTCCCGGCTCGGGGTGCGGGGCCCGGCGGCTGCGGAGTCGAGGAGTGCGCAGTCGCCGGGTGCCCGGTCCGCGGGTGGTCGCCCGTGGGGCCGGGGCTGGGGAAAGAGCTGGAGCGGGAACCGTTCGAAGAAGGGCGGCCCGCCCCGGGGTCGAGCAGGTTCGCGTGGAGGGTGCGCAGGTCCCGGCCGGGATCCGTGCCCAGGGACTCCCTCAGGGACCGCCGTACGTTCTCGTAGGCCGTCAGGGCCTCCGCGGTGCGGCCCGCCTCGTGCAGGGCCCGGATCAGAAGGGCGTGCAGCGGCTCGTCGTAGGGGTGCCCCCCGGTGAGTTCCCGGAGTTCCGGTACGAGGTCGGTGGCGCGGCCGAGCCGGAGGTCCGCCTCGATCCGGACGCGGGTCGCCTCCGCGTGGAGGGCCTCGGGACGGGCGGCCGCGGTGCGGTCGGGGAGGTCGGCCAGGGCCGGGCCGCGCCAGAGGGAGAGGGCCTCGCGGAGGGTGTCGGCGGCGGTGGTCGGGTCGTCCTGGGCGAGGGCCGCCTTGGCGTCGTTCAGCAGGTGTTCGAAGGCGAAGAGGTCCACGTCGGCGGGGGTGGTGGCCAAGCGGTAGGCGCCAGGCTCCGAGGTGATGGAGTGTCGGCCGAGGGCTCGGCGCAGGCGGGCGACGAGGGCCTGGAGGGCGGCGTGGGCGTCCTCGGGCGGGTCGGCCGCCCAGATGTCGTCGATGAGGGTGGGGAGGGGGACGGGGCGGTCGGGGCGGAGGGCCAGGGCGGTGAGGAGCGCGCGGAGCCGGGGGCCGCCGAGCGGGATGGGGGTGCCCTGGTCGTTCTCGGCACGGGCGGGTCCCAGGATCGCGTAGCGCACCGGGTCATTGTCGCCCGGGTGAGGGGGTGGGGGACTTTCGCGCCCCACCGCCCCTGCCCGCCCGCTCCCTCCCGCCCGCTCCCTCCCGCCCGCTCCCTCCCCGTCCCCAGGGGCAGCGCCGCGGGCCCTCGGCAGGGCGCCGCCGCGGTCAGTTCACCGTCACCGCGTCGCCGTACGCCGTCGCTCCGCTCGTCGTGGACGTGGCGGTGGCCTTCCAGCGCCAGGTGCCGGAGGTGCCGGCGGTGACGGTGGTGCTGAGCTTGCCGCTTGCGTCGGTGGCGACCGTCTTGACCGTGGTGTACGTGGAGGTGCCGGACCTCTTGAACTGGAGGGCCACGGACCGGCCGGTGTGGGGCACGTAGGTGTTGGTGTTCCAGTCGGCCCGGGTCAGGGCGCCGGTGACGGTGAGCTTGGCGCCCTTGGCCACGGGCTCGGGGCCGGCCTGGGTGGTGGTGAGCTTGGCGAGGCGCTTCACCTGGATCCTGGCGCTGGTCTCCAGGTCGTAGAAGTCGCTGTCCTTGGCGACGGCCTCGGCGGTGAAGCGCCAGGTGCCGGCCGAGCTGTTCCTGAGGTCGTAGTAGTCGGTCCCGTCGGGGTCGAGGGTGAACCTGAACACGCACTTCATGGTGGTGGAGGTGGGGCGCGTGCAGTCGGCGGCGTGGGCGTGGATGATCCGGTCGTCGGAGCTGATCAGCTTCGCGCCGAAGATGCCCTGTATGCCCGACCCGTCCTTGGCCGTGGCGGCGACCGTGACCGTCTGGGCCGCGCTGGCGCCCACGTTGAAGGTCTTCTGGTTGAAGTTCACCGAGGTGAAGACCGTGTCGCCCTTCGCGGTGTCCGCGTGGGCGGCGGCGGGCACGAGCAGCGAGAGCAGCACCGAGCTGCCGAGGGTGGCGGCCGCGGCCGTACGTGTACGCATGGTTCTCCAGGCACAAGGGCTACGGGCACCTCGTGTGTGCCCTGCGTCGGGGGGCGCGTACGTGCACGTGAGGTGCCGGGGAGCCGGACGTCTGTCCGATCGCGAGGGAAGACCGCCCACGGGCCCGGTTGGTTGTACACGTCCGGATGTCGGGATTCCGCTTCGCCGTTGGGGCTGTGGCGGGCGTCCGCTCACGGGTGTCGGGCTTCGGGCGGGGCTCGACGCCGGTCACGTCTTCGACGACCGGGCCGGCGCTACCCCCGTCGTGCCGTCGCCCCCGCGCCGAGGGCGCCCCGCTGGGGGGTGATCCCGGCCGGGACCGCGCGCTGTCTGGCCGGGGTGCCCGTCCAGCAGGTGCCCCGGCGGGAGAGGAGGCGGCGCAGCCAGAGTTCCAGTGAGACGAGGTCGGCGAGGCCGTCCAGGGGCAGGGGTTCACCGGCGGCGGCAGCACGGAGGGCCTTGCGGACGACGCGGGCCTCCACCAGGCCGGCCTGCGCGAGGAGCGGTGTGTCGAAGAGGCCGATCAGGGTGTCGGCGGCGGCCCGCAGGCCGGTGCGGGCCGCGGCGGCGGAAGTGGCGTGGGAGGGGGCACCCCAGCCGGGCGGGAGGTCGGTGACACCGGCGCCCTCCAGGACCGTGCGGAGAATGGCGGCGCGGGCGCCGGGCTGGACGCGCAGGGCCTCGGGGAGGGCTCGGCAGGCGCGGACGACCTGGTTGTCGAGGAACGGGGTGTGCAGGCGCTGGGAGCGGATCTCGGCGGCTTGTTCGAGGACCCGGAGGTCGGCGGCGTGGCGGGCGAGGGCCGCGCGGGCCCGGAAGTCGCCGGGGCGCTGCCCCGGGCCGACGCTGGGGCGGCCCGACACGGCACCCAGGCGAATCGATACTTCTGCCAGGGCCTCGCCCGTCAGCCAGCGGGCGGCGGGCCCGGGTCTCGCCCAGGTCAGCGCGGCGAGCGAGGCTCCCACGGCGCCACCGGGTTCCTCGAAGCGACGGCGCATCAGACGGTCGGCCAGGACCTCCACCCCCACGCGGTAGGGAGTGCGGGCCAGTTTCCGGGCGGCGCCGTACACGCGGGCGGGGACCATCACCGAGCCGTCCGCCTTGGCGAGGGCGGCGACCGGGCGGACCAGGTGGCGGCGTTTGCGGTCCATCAGGAGGTCGGCCAGCCGGGCCGGGTGGGCGTCCAGGACCTGGCGGGCGCCGTAGCCGGTGAAGTGGTCGGCGCTGCCGGCGGCGAGCCGGACGCGGTGGCGGGCCGCCATGACCAGGGAGGGGCCCGGTTCGTCGGTCAGCGGGACTTCGAGGTCGGCGTACGGGAGGTCGTCCTCGCCGCCGGTCACCACCACGTGGTGGAGGCGGGGGTTGGCGGCCAGGATGCCCGCGCGTTCCAGTTCGGCCTCGCGGCCCGAGGTCGCCAGGTCGTTGAAGGTGACGGCGAGGAGGCGTTCGCCGGCGCCCGTGCCATGGCCGAGGACCGTGCCCGGGGCGCCGGGGAGGCCGGCGGCGAGGAGGGCCAGCGTGCCCGAGGCGGGGCCGCCGGAGAGGTCGGCGCCGATGCCGGGAACCGGCATTCCGCGGGCGGCGCGGCGTTCCGCGGGGCCCATTCCGGGCACCGGGCCCGGATCGACGTCCGGGACGTGGCGCGGAGCCGACAGGCGTGTGCGTACTGCTTCTACGAGAGCGTCCCTCACCGCGTCCACCGCGCCGGCCGGGTCGGCGGCGGGTGCGGCGACGGCGAGGGACGCGACGGGCTCGTAGCCGGCGATCTCACGCGCCCCGGCGCGCAGGATGAGCGCATGCCCCGGGGGAATGCGGCGCACGCCGTCGTACGGCGTGGAGTCATGGAGGGCGTCCGGTACGTCGGGGGCGGCGAGCAGGGCCGCGAGGTGCCCGAAGTCCAGGTTGGCCTCGACGAGGTCGGCCAGGGGCAGGGCCGCCGTCGCGTACGCGGTGCCGCCGGCCCAGGGCGTGTAGAAGACGGGGCGCGCACCCGCGAGGTCACCGCAGACGGTCACCCGGCGGCCGACCTGGACGACGGCCGTGTAGCTGCCGGGCCAGGCGGTGAGATGGCGGAGGGCACCGCCGCGGGCGGCGAACAGGCCCACGCGCAGCTGCTCGTCGGAGGCTCCGCAGATGCCGAGGACGGCGATCCTGGTCTGGGCGTCGGCCTGCACGACACGCACCTCGTCGGGGCGCCAGTCGCCGACGGCCCACAGCGGATCGGGATCGCCCCACAGCGGGTGGGAGCCGACCGGATGCACCGCTTCACCGCCCGGGCCGGTGGCTCCGGCGGAGCCGAGGGCGTGCGAGCCAGCGGCGGTACTGCTCCATCCCACCAACCACCGCATCGACGCCTCCACAGGCTGTGGACAACCAGTGCACCGGACGAACGGCACCCATGCTGCCACGAAGGAGGCTCGAGGGAGGGCGTGCGGAGCGGCTTGCGCACCGCCAAGTGCGCCCCTGGGGAGCCGTCAACGCTCCCCCGGCACACCGTCGAACGGCGTCTGGAGCGGGGTGGTCGACAAAGGTGGACCCCGGGTCTACGACGCGAATGCGCCCCCGATACGCTCCCCCAAAACTCCTAACGCGCCCTCAAGAGACGTGGTCGGAGGGGTATTGACCCCCCGTACCCACCATCGATTTTCGGCCAAATCGGGATCGTGGGACAGAACTCACACACCCTCCCTATCGGCCCCGATGGCGACTCAGTGTCAACGCACAGTCCGGGAGGCGGAGTTCACCTCCCGGACCGGTCCGCCACCCGCGGGGATGAAGGCGGCGGTGTCCCCCAGCCCACTGGATCCAGTACAGCGGGCCGACCCACGCACGACCATGGAACCGCTCCCCCACTGGCCGGAGAAGAGCGCACGGACGGGCGCACGGCCACACAGCGGGGGCACGCCGCAACCGTCCGTACTCTGTCCGTACTTTCGTACGGACCACATTCCCGCCATCCGGATTTAGGCCCCTTAACGCTTGGGATGCGGCGAACTACGCTGGGTTTACGAATGCCGCGTGCCTATGCCGCCGCGGCAGCCGTCTGTTCGAGGGGTGGCGCATGTCCAGGGAGCAACGCGGGCCGAACGAAAAGCTCGGCGCCGTTCTCGCCCTCGCGGGAATCAGCAACGCAGGACTCGCGCGTCGCGTCAACGATCTTGGCGCTCAGCGCGGGCTGACACTTCGCTACGACAAGACGTCGGTGGCGCGGTGGGTCTCCAAGGGCATGGTCCCCCAGGGCGCCGCGCCGCATCTCATCGCGGCCGCCATCGGCCAGAAGCTCGGCCGACCCGTGCCGCTGCACGAGATCGGCCTGGCGGACGCGGATCCCGCACCCGAGGTGGGCCTCGCCTTCCCCCGTGACGTCGGACAGGCCGTGCGGTCGGCGACCGAGCTGTACCGCCTCGACCTCGCCGGCCGTCGTGCCGGCTCCGGCGGCATCTGGCAGTCACTCGCCGGGTCGTTCGCGGTCAGCGCGTACGCGACGCCCGCCTCCCGCTGGCTGATAACCCCGGCCGACAGCTCGGTGGCGCGCGAGGCGAGCTCCGCGGAGGGCTCCGGGTCGCCGCTGAAAGTCGGCCACAGCGATGTGCAGAAGTTGCGCGAGGCCGCCGAGGACGCCAGGCGCTGGGACTCCAAGTACGGAGGCGGCGACTGGCGTTCGTCGATGGTCCCGGAGTGCCTGCGGGTCGAGGCCGCGCCACTGCTGCTCGGGTCGTACTCCGACGAGGTGGGCCGCGCGCTCTTCGGAGCCTCCGCCGAACTCACCCGCCTCGCAGGCTGGATGGCTTTTGACACGGGTCAACAGGAGGCCGCCCAGCGGTACTACATCCAGGCGTTGCGGCTCGCGCGCGCCGCGGCCGACGTGCCGCTGGGCGGGTATGTCCTGGCGACGATGTCCCTGCAGGCAACCTACCGCGGGTTCGGCGACGAGGGCGTCGACCTCGCCCAGGCCGCGCTGGAGCGCAACCGCGGGCTCGCCACCGCCCGCACCATGAGCTTCTTCCGGCTCGTCGAGGCGAGGGCACACGCGCGTGCGGGCGACGCGGTGGCCGCCGGGGCCGCCCTCAAGGCCGCCGAGGGGTGGCTGGAGCGGGCCCGGGACGGCGACAACGACCCGTCCTGGCTCGGCTTCTACGGCTACGACCGGTTCGCCGCGGACGCCGCGGAGTGCTACCGCGACCTCAAGGCGCCGCGACAGGTGCGCCGCTTCACCGAGCAGGCGCTGTCGCGGCCGACTGAGGAGTTCGTACGCTCGCACGGCCTGCGGCTCGTCGTGTCGGCGGTCGCGGAACTGGAGTCCGGCAACCTCGACGCGGCATGCGAGCAGGGGGTACGGGCGGTGGAGGTCGCGGGGCGCATCTCCTCGGCCCGCACGACCGAGTACGTCAAGGATCTTCTGCACCGGCTGGAGCCGTACGGGGACGAACCGCGGGTGATCGAGCTGCGGGAGAGGGCACGGCCGCTGCTGATGACACCGGCGTAGGCGCTCCGCTTCGGGTGGGGGCGCCTGCTCGGGTGCCGGGCTCCTGTGATCTTGCGGGTGCGGGATCGACTCCGGGTGGCGGGCGCCCGCTCGCGTGGCCGGACTCCTGTGATCTTGCGGGTGCGGATCGACTCCGGGTGGCGGGGCGCCTGCTTGCGTGGCCGGGCTCCTGTGATCTTCCCGGTGCCGGATCGACTCCGGGGTCGGTGACGTCCTCGGCCTGCCCGGTGGTCACTCACGGCATCCGGGCGCACAGGTCTCGGCCTGGCGGGCGCCCGCTCGCGTGGCCGGCTTCCTGTGATCTTGCGAGTGCGGATCGACTCCGGGTGGCGGGCGCCCGCTCGCGTGGCCGGGCTCCTGTGATCTTCCCGGTGCCGGATCGACTCCGGGGTCGGTGACGTCCTCGGCCTCCCCGGTGGTCAGCCACGGCATCCGGGCGCACAGGTCTCGGCCTGGCGGGCGCCCGCTCGCGTGGCTGGCTTCCTGTGATCTTGCGGGTGCGGGATCGACTCCGGGTGGCGGGGCGCCTGTTCGCGTGGCCGGGCTCCTGTGATCTTGCGGGTGCGGATCGACCCCGGGTGGCGGGGCGCCCGCTCGCGTGGCCGGGCTCCTGTGATCTTGCGGGTGCGGATCGACCCCGGGTGGCGGGGCGCCCGCTCGCGTGGCCGGGCTCCTGTGATCTTGCGGGTGCGGATCGACCCCGGGTGGCGGGGCGCCCGCTCGCGTGGCCGGGCTCCTGTGATCTTGCGAGTGCGGATCGACCCCGGGTGGCGGGGCGCCCGCTCGCGTGGCCGGGCTCCTGTGATCTTGCGTGTGCGGGTGCGTGGTGGGTTTCGTGCGGTTCCTCGCGCCCCTTCGGGGGCGCCGGTCTCGGGGACGTGACCGAGGCCATGAAGACGTCTTCCGGGTTTGAGGGCATTGTCAGTGGTGCAGTGCACTATCAAAGTCGGGAGGTGGGGCGCGTGCGGAGGCTGGGCGCTTACGACTGTGATGTGCTCGTGGTCGGCGGTGGGATCGTCGGGCTGTCGACGGCGTACGCAATCACACGTGCCGCGCCGGGGACGCGGGTGACCGTGCTGGAGAAGGAGCCTGGCCCCGCCCGGCACCAGACCGGGCGGAACAGCGGGGTCATCCACAGCGGGATCTACTACCGGCCCGGATCGCTGAAGGCCCAGTACGCGGTCAAGGGCGCCGCCGAGATGGTGAAGTTCTGCGCCGAGTACGGCATCCCCCACAAGGTCACCGGGAAGCTGATCGTCGCCACGGAGCGGTCGGAGCTGCCCCGGCTGCACGCCCTGGTGCAGCGCGGCCGGGAGAACGGGATACCGGTCCGGGAGCTGGGCCCCGCCCAGATCACCGAGTACGAGCCGGAGGTGCGCGGGCTCGCCGCCATACACGTCGGGACCACCGGGATCTGCGACTTCGTGGGGGTCGCCCGGCAGCTCGCGGCGGCCTCGGGCGCCGACATCCGGTACGGGGCCGAGGTCGAGCGGATCGACCGGCGGGCCTCGCTGGGCGTTGCCGTACGGATCCGCGGTGGTGACGTCCTACGGGGGCGGGTCCTCGTGAACTGCGCCGGACTGCACTGCGACGAGGTGGCCCGGCTGACCGGGGAGGAGCCGGGGATGCGGATCGTGCCGTTCCGGGGGGAGTACTACGAGCTGGCGCGGCCCGAGCTGGTGCGGGGGCTGGTGTATCCGGTGCCCGATCCGGCGTTCCCGTTCCTCGGGGTGCATCTGACCCGGGGCATCGACGGAAGCGTGCATCTCGGCCCCAACGCGGTGCCGGCGCTGGCCCGCGAGGGATACGGCTGGGGGACCGTACGGGTGCGGGAGCTGGGGGCGACGCTGGCGTGGCCCGGAGCCTGGCGGATAGCGCGGCGGCACTGGCGTTACGGGGCCGGGGAACTGCGGCGGTCGGTGTCCAAGCGGGCGTTCACGACGGCCGTACGACGGCTGCTGCCCGGGATCTCCGAGGGGGACCTCGTACCGGCCGCGGCCGGGGTGCGGGCGCAGGCCGTGCTGCGGGACGGGACGCTGGTGGACGATTTCATGATCCGCGAGGGTGCGCGGGCGGTACATGTGCTGAACGCGCCGTCGCCCGCGGCGACGGCGTCACTGCCGATCGGGCGGGAGGTGGGGAGGAGGGCACTGGCCGCGCTGGCAGCGGTGTGACCGCGCTCGCGTGCCGACCGCGGGTCGGGGTCCGCTGCGGATGAGGCTCGGGCTTTGGCGCTGATTCGGCTTGAGGGCCGCTGCGGTTCGGGGTTCGGGGTTCGGGTTCGCTCCAATATGGGTTTCGGGTCCGCTGCGGCTTCGGCTTCGGATGGGGGTCCG